>MFFQ01000083.1:1141-56319 GCA_001780165.1 Candidatus Eisenbacteria bacterium RBG_16_71_46
CCACTGCACACCGTAGTCCTCGGCCGAGAGCTGGAAGGTGTGCATGTTGGCCTTGGTGCTGCCTTCCTTGGCGCGGTTCTGCATCGCGATGAAGTTCGGAATCGCGATCGCCGCGAGGATGCCGATGATCACGACCACGATCATCAGCTCGATCAGGGTGAAGCCCTTCTGGGACTTGATCATGTGCGCTACTCCTCCTGTGTGGTTCGGGGCCCGGTCGCCGTTCGAGCGTCTGACCCTCGCTCCAGGGAGTGCAACCGATGTGCCATATGCGTCCGGCAGCCCCCCGCCTCGCAGATCGTTGGCTTTCAACTGACTGCAGGCGGCGGTCTTCACCGCGCCTCTGCTCCCGGCCGGACCCGCCCGGGCAATGTCCGGCCGGTTTGGCCTGGCCCGGCCGCAATCTGCACGGTTCCGGGCCGCGGCGTGCAGACCGCACGCCTCAGGCCGCGTGCGCCTCCCGGTCGTCCGGACCCCGCGGGGGCTCTTCCTCGGCGCCGCGCTCGGCACCGGGCCGCTCGACTCCGTACGCGATCAGCTTGCGATAGAGCGTGGAGGCGTTGATCCCGAGGACCTCGCTGGCTTTCTTTTTCTGCCAGTGGGTGTAGTTCAGCACCTTGAGGATGTACTCCTTCTCCAGCTCCTCGAGCGTCATGGTCGGGGAGTCGATGATCAGGCTGCCGCGTTGGCTCTGCCCGAAGCGGATCTTGTCCGGCAGGTCCTCGGGCTCGATCGTGCCGCTCTCGTCGAGGATCAGGGCGCGCTCCATCACGTTCTCCAACTCGCGCACGTTGCCGGCCCAGTCGTGCTTCATGAGCAGGTCCATGGCCTCCTTGGAAACGGTCTTCGGCGTGCCGTTCTGGGCGTGACGCTTGAGGAAGTGATCCACCAGCAGGGGAATGTCATCGCGCCGCTGCCGCAGCGGCGGCAGCTTGATCGGGATGACGTTCAGCCGGTAGAAGAGATCCGCGCGGAAGCGGCCCTCGGCCACCTCGCGGTCGAGGTCGGCGTTGGTGGCCGCCACCAGCCGACAGTCGATCTTGATCGGCTGGGTACCCCCCACCGGGATGATTTCCCGCTCCTGGAGCGCGCGCAGCAGCTTGACCTGTGTCGCCAGCGGCATCTCCCCCACTTCGTCGAGGAAGAACGTGCCGCCCTCGGCGACCTGGAACATCCCGGCGGAGTCCCGCACCGCGCCCGTGAACGAGCCCTTGATGTGGCCGAACAGGTTGCTCTCCAGCAGGTCGCGCGGGATCGCCCCGCAGTTGATGCTGACGAACGGACCCTGGGCGCGCCGGCTGCGGTAGTGCACCTCGCGGGCGATCAGCTCCTTGCCGGTGCCGCTCTCGCCCTGGATCATGATCGTCGCCTCGCTGTCGGCGACCTTGTCCACCATCTTGAAGACCCGGGTCATCTCCTCCGACGAGCCGATGATGGTCTTTTCGTCGTGGCCGCGCCGCAGCTCGCGCTTGAGGTACTGGTTCTCGACCCGCACCCGTCGCATCTCGATCGCGTTGCGCACCACCAGCTTGATCTCGTCGTTCTTGGCGTTCTTGATCAGGTACTGGAACGCCCCCAGGTTGACCGCGTCGATCGCCGACTGTTGCGAGGCGTAGGCGGTCATGATCACGACCGGGATCGCCGGATCGATCTTCTTGATGCCCTGAAGCACCTGGATGCCGTCGATGCCCGGCATCTTGATGTCGGTGATGACGACGTCGAACGCATCGCTCTTGGCCTTGTCCAGGGCGTCCCGGCCGCTGTTCACCGTCTCGACCTGATAGCCTTCCTTGCGGAGCACGATCGCGAGGAACTGCGTCATGCTCTGCTCGTCATCCACAACCAGGATTTTCTCCGCGGGCATCGTTATGACCTCGTCTCGATGGTTCAGGGCATGCCGGTCAGGCTGCCTGCGCAACGCTCACCGCGACGCAGGGCAGCATCACCCGCGCGGTCGTCCCGCGGCCGGGCTGGCTGTCCAGCGACAGCGATCCCCCGTGCCGTTCGACGATCCGCTGGGCGATGGCCAGCCCCAGACCGGTGCCGCCGTCCTTCGTCGTGAAAAATGGCTGCCCGACCCGCGGCAAGTCCTCCGCCGCGATCCCGGGTCCTTCGTCCTCGAACTCGACGACCACCTGCTCCGGCTCGATGCAGCGCCAGCGCACCCGCAGCGTCCCGCCGGTCTCCATGGCCTGGATCGCGTTGGTGGCGAGGTTGAGCCAGACCTGCCGGATCTGCTCGCGGTCCACGCGGACCGCCGCCCCGGACTCCCCGGGCTCGAAGCGCACCGTCACCCGGTCCACGGCGCGCGGATCGCGCGCCACCAGATCGCAGAATTCGGCCAGGTGCTGATGGAGATCCACCATCTCGGGCGCCATCTCGCGATCGCGCGCGTAACTCAGCAGGTCCGAGACGAAGCGGTTGAGCCGGTTGCACTCCTTGTTGATCAGCTCCATCAACATCAGGTTTTCGCCCTCGAGGTGCAGCTCGCGCTGCAGGCACTCGACCGATCCGCTGATCGGGTTGATCCCGTTGCGCAGCTCGTGCGCGATGCCCGCGGCCAGGGCGCCGACCTCGGCCAGCGTCTCGTTGCGCCGCGCGCGGCGCTCCATCTCACGGACCTCGGTGAGATCCTGGAAGACGGCCACGACGCCGGTGACGGCGCCGTCGTGCATCAGGAGGCTGGTCGAGACCCCGATCGGGAACTCACGGCCCTGCTCGTGGGTGATCATCAGCTCGACGCGCACCCGCGGCGCCTGGCGATCGAGCGTCCCCGCCACCACGTCGCGGAGCCGCGCCAGGCGATCGGGCAGGGCGACCTGGATCCGGCGGCCGCGAACCGCCGCCCCGCGCAAACCGAGCATCTGCTCGGCGGCGGGATTGAGGTAGCCCGTATTGCCGTCGCGATCCACGGTGAGCACCCCGGTCGTCAGGTGCCGGAGGATGGCGTCGTTGTCCACCCGCACGCGATCCAGCTCGCGCGAGGTCCGCTCGAGGTCCTCACGCGTGCGCTGGACGCGTCGGCCGAGGATGCCGGCCAGCACGCCGACCACGGCGAGGAACGCGATGAGCATCCCCGGCCGCGGCACCGCGGCCAAGTCCACCGCCTCGGGCGCCACGCCGAGCCAGACGGCGATCCACGGCAGCGCGAGGAAGCCGATGCACGAACCGGCGGCCGCGAACAGGCCGCCGGCCAGGCTGCCGACCAGGCCCCCGGTGATCACCACCAGGGCGTAGAACAGCACGAACTGGCTGTTGCGCCCACCGCTCAGCGCGGAGAGTGCGGTGACCAGGAGCAGGTCGGCTCCGAGTTGGAGGTAGGTCTGGATCCCCAGCCCGCGCCGCATCCTCGCCCCCAGCCAGAAAGCGGCGGACAGCAGCCCGACCGCGAGCAGCGACCCCGCCAGCACCCACCACGCCTCCACCGTCGAGTCGGGACGCAGCAGCACCCCGATCGGCAGGGCCAGCGTCACGACCAGCAGTCGCGCGCGGACCAGCGTCTTGAGCGCGTCCCAGCGGTCGCCCGGAGGGGGGGCGGTTTCCAGCCGGGACAGCGGCGCGTAGAGCGGGGAGCCTCCGGGTGTCATCCGTTTCCGCCCGCGACCACGCTGATGAGCTTGAACATCGGCAGGTACATCGCCACGACCATGGTTCCGACGATGCCGCCCATGATCACGATCATGACCGGCTCGATGATCGAGGTGAGCGTGTCCACCGCGGTGTCCACCTCCGCCTCGTAGAACACCGCGATCTTGGTGAGCATCTCGTCCAGCGCACCGGTCTGCTCGCCCACCGAGATCATCTGCACCACCATCGGCGGGAACACCCCCGAGGACTTGAGCGGGGCCGCCACCGTCTCGCCCTCGCGGATCGAGGTGCGGGCGGTCATGATCGCCTCGGAGATCACCATGTTGCCCGAGGTGCGCGAAGTGATCTCGAGCCCGGAGAGAATCGGCACGCCCGACGAGATCAGCGTTCCCAGGGTGCGCGTGAACCGCGCCACGGCACCCTTGAGCAGCACGTCGCCGATCACCGGGATGCGCAGCATCATGCCGTCCACGGTGCGCTTGCCGACCTCGGTGGCGTAGTAGCGGCTGGCGAGCACCACCAGGCCCGCGATCCCCAGCAGCAGCGCCCACCAATAACCAATCATGAAATTCGAGAGCCCGAGCACGAGCTTGGTCGGCAGCGGCAGCTCGCCGCCGAAGTCGGAGAACATCTTGGCGAAGGTCGGAATGATGAACACCAGCATGAACGCCGTCGCGCCGAGCGCCACGGTGAGCACGACCACCGGGTAGACCAGTGCGCTCTGAACCTTGCGCTTCAGCGCGTCGGCCTTTTCGATGTAGGTGGCGAGGCGCATCAGAATCTCGTCCAGCACGCCGCCCGCCTCGCCCGCCGCCACCATGTTCCGGAACAGGTCGTCGAACACCGCCCGATGCCGGCCGAGCGCGTCCGAGAGGGTCGAGCCGGACTCCACCTCCCTCGTCACCTCGCCGATGACCCGGCCGAACGAGGGCTTCGAGGACTGCTTCGCGAGGATGTCGAGGCACTGCACCAGCGGCAGTCCCGCGGAGATCATCGTGGCGAACTGACGGGTGAAGATCGCCAGATCCTTGGTGCTGATACCGCTGCCGCCGAACTTGGGCAGGGCGATGCCGCCGCTCTTCGGCCGCATCGACGTGATCAGGATCTTCTTCTTGCGCAGGATCTCGAGCGCCTCTTCCTGGCGCCCGACCTCGATCTCGCCCGACTGCGATTCGCCGGCGAGGGTCCGGCCCTTCCACAAAAAGACTGGCATGACGTCCCCTTCCTACCTACGCCGCGTGGCGCAGCACTTTGCCAAACATGCCTTCCAGCTCGGTCCGGTCCTGGCTCCGCTCGAGTGCATCCTCCGAGGTGAGCGCCTTGTCGAGCACCGCCTGCAGAAGCGCCTGGTTCATGGTCTGCATTCCGTACTTCTGGCCCGCCTGCATGAGGCTGTAGATCTGATGCGACTTGGCTTCGCGGATGGTCGCCTTGATCGCCGGCGTGCACACCAGGACCTCGGCGCACATGACGCGTCCACCCCCACGACTGCGGGGGATGAGCTGCTGGGTCACGACCCCCTCGAGCGTGAACGCGAGCTGGGTGAAGATCTGGCGCTGCTGGTCGGCGGGGAAGACGTCCACGATGCGGTTGACCGCCTCGTAGGTGGAATTCGTGTGCAGCGTGGCGAACACCAGGTGCCCGGTCTCGGCGATGGTCAGCGCCGCCTCGATGGTCTCGAGGTCGCGCATCTCGCCGATCAGGATGACGTCCGGGTCCTGGCGCAGCACGTACTTGAGCGCGTTGGGGAACGACGAGGTGTCGGCCCCGATCTCGCGCTGGTTGACGATGCACTTTTTGTGGTGATGGATGTACTCGATCGGATCCTCGATCGTCATGATGTGGCCCTGGCGCGTGGCGTTGATCTTGTCCAGCATCGCCGCCAGCGTGGTCGACTTGCCGCTCCCGGTCGGGCCGGTCAGCAACACCAGGCCCTTCTGGCGCGTGGTGAACTCGCGCACCACCTGCGGCAGACCCAGCTTCTCGAGCGGGATGATCTCGTAGGGGATCTGCCGGATCGCCATCGAGATCACCCCGCGCTGGAGGTAGACGTTGGCGCGGTAGCGCGACAGCCCCTTGACGCCGAAGGAGAAGTCCAACTCCTTGGTGGTCTCGAAGCGCTTGCGCTGATCGTCCGAGAGCACGCTGTAGGCGAGCTGGGTCGTCATGTCGGCTGTGAGCACGTCGTACTCGCTGGGCGTGATCAGGCCGTCCACCCGGAACTCGGGAGGGACTCCGGCGGTGATGTGGAGGTCGGAAGCCTTCCGGTTCACCATGTCTTCCAGCAGCTGGCGCAGCGTCACCACGGGCGCGATCTCCTCTCCGGTAGGGGTGCCCCGCCGCCGTGCGGCCGGCGGGGTCCCGATCTACAGTTTGTCTGAAGCCGTTTCCTTGAGAATCTCCTCCGCGCTGGTCATCCCGCGTCGCAGCTTCTCCAGTCCGTCGCGGCGCAGCGTCAACATCCCTTCGTCGATCGCGGTCTTCTTGATCTCGGCCGCCGAGGCGCGCTCCAACACCAGCTCGCGGATCTTGTTGGTCATCGGCATCACCTCGTACACGCCCTGCCGGCCGCGATACCCGGTGTTGTTGCACTCCACGCAGCCGGCGCCCTCGAAGAAGTGCGCCCCGGCGAGCTGCTCGTCGTAGAGCTGCAGCTCGCGACGTACCTCCTCGCTCAGCTCGATCTCGTGCTTGCAGCCGTTGCATACCCGGCGCACCAGTCGCTGGGCCAGCACCAGGTTCACCGACGAGGCCACGAGGAACGGCTCGACCCCCATGTCGATCATGCGGCCGA
This sequence comes from Candidatus Eisenbacteria bacterium RBG_16_71_46, assembly GCA_001780165.1. Classification (GTDB taxonomy): domain Bacteria; phylum Eisenbacteria; class RBG-16-71-46; order RBG-16-71-46; family RBG-16-71-46; genus RBG-16-71-46. The sequence continues at coordinate 7,524 of MFFQ01000083.1, forward strand.
TGGCGCTCGGCGCGTCGTTGGTGTGGAGCGTGGACAGCACGAGGTGGCCGGTGAGCGCGGCCTTGACGGCGATCGAACCGGTATCGATGTCGCGAATCTCGCCGACCATGATGATGTTGGGGTCCTGGCGCAGGAACGCCTTGAGCGCCGCGGCGAAGGACAGGCCGACATCGTCGTTCACCAGCACCTGGTTGATGCCGTCGAGGTTGTACTCCACCGGATCCTCGGCAGTCATGACGTTGACCTCCGGCGTGTTCACCCGCGACAGCGCCGAGTACAGCGTGGTGGTCTTGCCGGACCCGGTGGGCCCCGTCACCAGCACCATCCCGTAGGGGTTTGCGATCGCCGAGACGAACTCGCGCATGGACGCGGGCTCGAAGCCCAGCTTCTCGAGGTCGATGTTGAGGTTGGCCTTGTCGAGGATTCGCATCACGATCTTCTCTCCGAAGATCGTGGGCAGCGACGACACGCGCAGGTCGATGGTGCGGTTGAGCACCTTGATCTTGATGCGTCCGTCCTGCGGCACGCGGCGCTCGGCGATGTCCAGCTCGGCCATGATCTTGAGGCGGGAGATGATCGCCGCCTTGAACTTGAAGGGCGGCGACATCATCTCCTGCATCACGCCGTCGATGCGGAACCGCACGCGCATCGACTTCTCGTAGGGCTCGATGTGGATGTCCGAGGCGCCCTTGCGCACCGCGTCGGCGATCAGGGAGTTGACCAGCTTGACGATCGGGGCCTCGTCCATGCCGGCGAGGCCATTGTCGACGTCCGCCGAGTCGTCCTCCTCGACGACCGACAGCTCGTCCTCCATGTTCTTCATCACGTCGGCCATCGTGCCGCTGGAGTCGTAGGCGCGATCCAGCGCCCGCTTGAGCATGGTCTCGGAGGCGACGCGCGGCTCGACTTCGTAGCCGGTGATGAACTTGATGTCGTCGATCGCGAAGATATTGGCCGGGTTGGCCATCGCGACCACCAGCCGCCGCCCCTTGCGCGAGACCGGGACCGCCATGAACTTGGTGGCGACGTCGGCGGGGATGAGCTTGGTCAGGCTGGGATCGGGCTCGAAGCTCTTGAGATCGATGTAGGGGACGTTGTAGAGGCGCGAGAGAAACTCCAGCAACGCCTCTTCGCTGATCGCACCGATCTTGACGAGGTTGCCGGCCAAGGTGCCGCCCAGGTTCTTCTGCTGCTGGACGGCCTTGACCAGCGCGCTCTCTTCGATGAGATGCGCGTCCACGAGCTTCTGGATGATGTCGTCCTGCACGGTCGCCTGTCCTGCGTGAGACGCCAGAGCCGATGCGCCGCCACGAGCCGGTGTGGGGACGCGAACAACCCCCATGCTGCGTCACGGTTGCCGGGCCGTGAATCGCACGTCCCGCCTTCGCGAATGTATGCATCACGAGGGGATTCGAGCGTTCTATCGGAAGTCCGCGGCGCCGACTGAACCAGAATCGTCACGCGGCGGGCACGACGCGTTGCGAATTGCACGGCCGCGAGCCTGATGCCGGGCGTCAGCGCGGGGGTCCCACCGTGATCCGCCCGCGCAGCCGTTCGAGCAGACGGGCACCGACGCCACGCACCGCGAGCAGGTCCTCCACCGCGCGGAACTCCCCATGCGCCCGTCGGTGGGCGACGATGCGCTCGGCGAGCACCGGGCCGATGCCCGGCAGCGCCATCAGCTCCACCGCGCTCGCGCGGTTGAGATCCAGCGGCGGGGCCGGCGCCGGAGTCTCCGCGCGCGCGGAATCGGCCGCGGCCGGCGCCGGACGCGCCGGGGGCGGAAGCGCGCGGAGCGTGGGGTGCCCCGCCCGCCACAGGTCGCGCCCGGAGCCGAGCGCCAGCAGCAGGCCCAGCACCAGCGCGCCGCGGCGCTCGGCGGGTGTGAGAGCCTTCATTTCCGTTCCGCGGGGGCGGGCCATGGTCGGCGGACCGGCGAAGCGGTCGGCCGCTAGTTGGAGAACCTCCAGCTCAGGGCCAGTCGTATCTCGCGGCCCGGACCCAGCGCCTCGCGGCCGGTGGCGGGGTCCACCCAGACCTCTTCGCGCGGGCGATCCTCGAGGTTGCGCAGCTGCAGCGTGATCATCGCATCGGCCAGGGTGAGCACAGCGCTCGCCCCGAACGTGACGTAGCCCGACAGCCGGCGCGAGGGGACGTTCTGACTCTCGCGCGGCCCCACCCCCGCGGCCTCGGCACGCAGCGTCACGCCGAGGTCGTTCTGGAACGCCGCGAACCGCGTCTCGAGCCCGGCGTGGGCGCCGTAGCCGGGATCCACCTGTGGCTGCACGGCGCCGGGGTCGCGCGCGAGGGCGAACCCTTCGAGGTCGGCGCCAACGTGGCGCAGCTGGCCCGCGGCCGAGAGCGTCAGCAGTCCGAAGTCGTAGGGGTCGGGCTCCGCGACGTAGCCCGCGCGCAGCCACAGATCCTCGATCGCCGCGCGGCCCACCAGAGCCCGGTCACGCGCGCGCCCCGCGAGGAAGCCCGCCCGGGCGCGCGCCGCACGGGCCCGGTGCGGGAAGGACACCTCGCCGCCGATCTCGAAGCCGCCCGCCCAGACGCTCTGCAGGAAGGGCGCCTGGCCGGCCGCGAGGTCGGCCCACACCGGCTCCAACAGCCGGGCGAGCAGGATGCGGCCGTCGTACCCGCCGGAGCGGAAGCGGTAGGTGGCCGCCGGCGCGAGTTCGAAACGATCGGCGCCGCCGTCGCGTCCGGCCGCGAGCTCGACCCGCAGCCGGCCCTCGCCCGCCGGGCGCTCGAGGCCGAGGCGGGCTTGCACCATCGTCGCCTGCGCCGCGGCCGCTTGGGCGAACGCGCGGACGATGGTGGTGCGCCGCCCCTCGATCGCCAGCGCCAGCGCGCCGGCCGTCCCGCCGTAGCGCAGGTCGCCCAGCGCCCGCACCTCCTGCGCGTCGCGCCGCGAGTACGGGAGCAGCGGACCGAAGCTCTGATGGAAATCGTAGCCGCGCGCCAGCGCCACCCCGCCCTCCCACCCGGCGCGGCGGTAACGATAGGCGGCGCCACCGCTCTCGCCGGCGGCGGACTGCTGCGACTCGTCGCGCAGCCGCGCGCCGCTGCCGCGCTGCGCGTAGGCGACCTCGACGCGGTGCGCGCCCCGCGTCAGCGCCCCCGACCCTCCCCACCGATGCTGCGCCGCCTCCCCCCGTCCGCCCACCGCGCCGTGGTTCGCGGCCGAGGTCTCCGCGCGCAGCCACGCCAGCGAGTCGCCGCGCTCGAGGATGAGCCCGTTCTCGTCGAGTCCGAACGATCCGCCCCGATGCGCGAACAGGGCGCGGGCCCGGCGGTCGGGCGCGCTCCCGGGCTGCCCGACCGCGGAGGCGAGCGGGGCGCCGAATCCCGGCCCGGCGCGCTCGACTCCCGGGGCGACCCAGACCGAATCGAAGAACGCGAGCGGCGTCGCCGCCGCCAGCACCCCGGGAAAGGGCAGCGCGCTCGGCGCGCGGCCCGGCTCGTCGGCCTGCCAGGCGCCCCGCGCCAGGCCCGCCAGGGTCCACGGGAACGCGGTGCCGAGATCGGCGCCCGGGGTGTAGCCGGCCCGTCCGAGGTCGGCCCACCACGCCGGCAGGTTCGGGACACCCGCTCCCGCGATGGTCATGCGGTCCGGCCCCGGAGCCTGAGCGCATGCCGCGGCTGCGGCGAAGACTAGGAGGACAGCCGCTGCCGGTAGTGCCAGAACACGCCGGCGAGCGGCGCCCCGACGACGGCGAACAGGACCGCGTTGGTCGCGATGTGCCAGAGCGCGAATGGAACGCCTCCGATCAGGGTGATGCCGATCCTTCCCAACAGGACTCCGCTGGCGAGGTTGGTGAGGAGGTCGTAGACGGCGGTGACCAGCGCGCCGGCGACGGCCAGGGTCGCCGCCCGGAAGGCCAGGCTCCGCGCCGGCCACGCGGCCGCCGCGAACCCGCCGCCGGCGAGACCCACCAGCGCCTCGCCCGCCACCTGCGCCAACGTGACCAGCGGGTGGACCGGTCCGTAGGGGTTGAGCAGCGAATACACCAGCATGGTGAGCACGCCCACCAGCACGCCGTCGCGCGCGCCGAGCAGCACGCCCGAAAAGAACACGACGAGGCTCAACACCTCGAAGTTGGGGATGGTCTCGGCGTAAACGCCGGTCAGACCTGCCGCCACCATCAGGGCCGCGTACGACAGGCGGCGCGGCGAGAACCGCGTGGATGCGATCGGTGGAGGTCTCCCTCGGGGCGTGGCCGGACGACGGAGCGACGCGGGAGATTAGCGGGGCGCTCGCGCGCAAGTCAACGCCGGGCCCACCCGCGGGAGCGGCGCCGCCGGGCCTCCGCGGGCGCGGACCTCCGCGCGGGCCTCTCGGCTCCGCGCATGGTGCCCGGCGATCCTCCGCGGGCGGGGACCTCCGCGCGGGGCTCTCGGCTCCGCGCATGGTGCCCGGCGGGCCTCCGCGGGCGGGGACCTCCGCGCGGGCCGTTCGGCCTCGCCTTCCTGGCGAGGCCTCGCTTGTCCTCGGCGCGCCCGCCAGTCCCTGGCTCCTGCGCGCCTGCGGAGCCCGCGCTCCGGTCCCCGCCCGCTCCGGCCCGCTGGCGAGCGCTGGTCCTCAGCGCGCCCGCCCTCCTTGGCTCCTGCGCGCCTGCGGAGCCCGCGCTCCGGTCCCCGCCCGCTCCGGCCCGCTGGCGAGCGTGGCCGTTTGCTCGGGGCCGGGGTTTGCGCGGCCGCGGGCGCTTGCGGGCGGAGGCGCTAGTGGGCGGCGCCCGCGGCCTGCCGGAGCTTGCCGACGATCTCGAAGGGAATCGGCAGGTCGCCGAGATCGGCGCCGCGGCCCACGGCGTGGAAGTCCGAACCGCCGCTCTCGAGCAGGCCGAGGCGCCCGGCCAGCGCCCGAAAGCGCAGCACGGTGTTCGCGCCGTGCTGCGGGTGCCAGATCTCGATCCCGTCGAGACCGGCGGCCCGCAGACGCTCGATCGCCGAGTCCGACATCGACGCGCCGGGGTGCGCGAGGACGCTCACCCCTCCGGCGTCGTGGATCAGGGCGATGGCATCCTCGGTGCGAAACGCCGGTCGCGCCACGAAGGCCGGGGCGTAGGCGCCGAGGAAGCGGCGGAAGGCGTCGTCCAGGGTCGTCACGTGCCCCGCGCGCAGCAGGGCCTCGGCGATGTGCGGGCGGCCCACGACGCCCGGTCCGGCAAGCGCCATCACGGCGTCGAAGGCCACCGGGGCGCCCAGCTCCCGCAGGCGCCCGAGGATGGTCTCGACGCGCTGCAGCCGCTCGGCGTGGAATTGCCGCAGGCGCTCGAGCAGGGTGGTGCTGGTGACGTCCACGAAGAACCCCAGCACGTGGAGGTCGGCGCCCTCCATCTCCGAGGAGATCTCGATTCCCGGGAGGACTTCGATCTCGGCTCCGGCGGCCGCGATCGCGCGCGGCAGCCCCTCGACCGAGTCATGATCCGTGACCGCGATCGCCGCCAGGCGGCGGGCGGTGGCGCGCGCCACCAGCTCCTCGGGGGTGAGCATCCCATCGCTGAAGATGGTGTGGCTGTGGAGGTCCACCCTGCGATCGCCCTGGGCCGGGGGCGGATCGATCACTAGCGGCCCTCCAGCGTCTTGCGCAGCACCCGGATCTTGAGCGCGACGTCCGGGTAGCTGGCCTGGGCGGCGTAGACGTTCTCGAACTCGGCCAGCGCCTCTTCCACTCGTCCCGCGGCTTCGTGCGCCAGGCCGAGCTGGTAGCGCAGGTTGTTGGCGGTCTCGGAATCGAGCCGGCCGCCCTCCAGCGCCACGCTGAACTCCTGGGCCGCATCGTCGAACCGTCCCTGGTCGAGCAGGCAGCGCCCGATCATCTCCGCGCAGCGATCGATGTAGGCCGGGTCGAGCGCGGCGACCCGGAACGAATCCACCGCCTGCTCGAGCAGGCCCATCTCGCGGTAGGCCATGGCGAGGTCGTAGTGACTCTGCGCGTCCCCCGAGAGCTGCGCCTCGACGCCACGCTGGAACTCGTTGATGAGCGATCCCAGATCGAACGTGACCGCCTCGCCGCGGCCCACCGCCACTTCGACGCGGCCGCCCTCGTCGCCGGCGTCGTCGTCGCCCTCCGGCACCGCGACGGGCGCGGCGGGAGTCTCGGGCGCGGCGGTGGCCACCGATCCCGCCTGGGCCGCGCGGGCCTTGGCATCGGCCGGCACCATGCGCTGCAGGCGGCGGCTCGCCATCTCGTTCGCCGGATCGAAGCCGACGGCGCGCTCGAACCAGCCGCGAGCCCCGGCGCTGTCACCGTTGTTGAGGGCCCGGTCGCCGAGATCGCACGCCACCTGCGCCGCCTCGGAGAGGTCCTTGCGCCGCTCGCAGTTCGAGAGCCACAACTCCATCACCTCGTTCGAGGCGTGAGCGCTCTTGCCCAGGCTGCGGTAGATCGTGGCGGCACTGTCGAGTCGGCCGAGGGCCTCGTAGGCCTGGGCGGCGTGGCTCAGCGCGGTGCTGGCGGCCCGGCGGTCGCCGGCCCGGAAGTACTCCTGCGCCTGGCTGAGCAGCTTCTCGACCTCGGTGAGTCCCTCGGGATCGGCCGGCGGCGGCGGCGTGGGGCGGTCCTGCGTGGCCGGGGCGTCGAACCGCAGTCCGCGGATGCCGCCGGCGGTTCGTGGGGCCTCGACCGGCGGGCCCGGGCTCGACCCGTTGACCTCCGCCGCGGGCTCGCGGACCGGCAGCCGGGGCGGCCCTCCGGCGGGGTTGGGGCGCGGCGGCACCTGGAACGCCTGGTCGCCGCGCTCGATGTCCGGCAGCTCGGCGGCGGAGGGCTGGGTGGCGAACGCCGCGGGCGGCGACGAGCGTTCGACCTCGAGCCCCTCGCCCGTGCGGGAGGCACCCCCGTGGGGAAGCACGGGGCGCCCGCCTACCGGCGCGCTCGCGGGATGCGCCGTCTGGGCCTCGGCGCTCGCTCCCGGCTTGAGCTCCTCGGCCTGGCGGCGCATGCGCTCCGCGCTCTGGAGATCGCCCGCCTTGCGGTAGTGGACCGCCGCGTCGACCAGGGTCTTGGCCGCCCCGTCCTTGTCGACGAGCTGGACCTGCACCTCGGCGAGGCGCTCGAGGGTGCGGATGTTGTCGGGGCAGACTTCGAAGCCCTTGCGCAACGCCTCGGCGGCGGCGAGGAACTTCTTCTGCTGGGCCAGGCGCTCCGCATACTGCATGTAGTAGAGCGCCGACTCGGTGGAGAGGCCGTCGCGCGCGTGGAGACTGGCCAGACGCTCGAGCACGTCGGTCGAGCCGAGCGAGAGCCGCACCATCTTCTTGCAGACGGCGATCCCGTTCTTGTAGAGCCCGGCCTTCTCGTAGGCCTCGCCCGCCGAGAGGTAGCGCTCGGCGGCCCCGCGCTGATCGCCCTTCTTGTACAGGAGGTCAGCGATGAGGACGTAGTTGTAGGGATCAGAGTCGTCGGACGCGACGAGCTTTTCGTACTCGTTGAGAGCGCCGTCCAGATCTCCATTCTGAACGCAGCGCTGGGCCCGACGCTTGATCTCGATCGCCTTTTCCAAGTTGGCTTTCTCCGCGGGACGGCGGGATTCCCGCCCCGTGCTCAAGCTCCATCTTTCAAGCGTTTAGGGCGGCATGCAAAGCGTCCAGGCCGCGCTGGGCTGCCGGACCCAGCGCCTCCCGTAAACGCTTCAAGCCCCTCTCCACGTCGTCTTTATCGGCCGAGGCGGAAAGTGACTTCAGGTTGATTTCCACGTTGAGGAGGGCCCCTTCGGCCGCGGCCCGCGCGATCAAACCGGCAACTCCGGCGTCCGTCACCGCGTTGACGTTGCCGAGGCTGGCCGCCCGGCCGGCCAGCTCCACCACCGCCAGGCAGGCTTCGGCAGTTTGCAATGGCACCCGCGCGGCCTCGATCCCCGCAGCAGCCAACGCCTCCGCCCGGGCGCCCTGCTCGGCCGGGGTGGACTCCGGCAGGCGGCGCGCCCGCAGCACCGCCTCGAACGCCTCGCTGTCGCGGCGCGCCAGGCCCATGAGGCTCCCGCGCAGCGCTTCGGCCTCGCGCTGGATCGCGCGCATCGCGTCCTGGTGGGCGGCGTAGCGCTTCTTCCCCACCGTCAGGTTGGCCACCATGGTGGCGAGGCAGGTGGCCAGCGCCCCGGTGAACGCGGCGACCGTGCCGCCGCCCGGAGTCGGCGCGGCCGCGGCCACCTGGTCGAAGAAGGTCGCGATCGAGACCGCCTCGCTCACCGGCGGCTGGCGCAGGCGCAACTCGAGCACCTGGTCGCGGCGGAACGCTTCCAGCTGGAGCGCGTGCGCGGCGGCGTCGAGCAGGGCGAACTCGGGAACCAGTCCGACCACCTCGCAGCCCGAGATCAGAGCGCCGCGGCGCGCGGCCTCGTCGCGCACCAGCGCCAACACGCGGTGGATCGGGGTCGCCTCGACGTTCACCAGGTTCATGCTGACCTGCGCGCGGCGACCGCCCTCGATCGAGAAGCCGAGCGCGCGCACGTTGGCGAGGCCTCCGCTGCGCTCGCGGATCGCCGCCGCGATCGCCTTCGCCACCCGCACGTCGCCGGTGTTGAGATTGGCGTTGAACGCCACCAGGAAGCGCCGCGCCCCCACCGCGACGGCGCCCGCCGTGGGGTGGATGCGCTCGGGGCCGAAGTCGGGCCGCCGTGCCGGGTCACGGCCGATGGCCGCGCGCAGGCCCTCGAACTCCCCGCGCCTCACGTCCGCCAGGCTCACGCGCTCGGGACGCGCCGCCGCCGCCTCGTAGAGGAACACCGGGATCGACAGCTCCTCGCCGATGCGCCGCCCCAGCTGCCGCGCCCATTCGGCGCAGTCCTCGAGCGTGACGCCCTCCACCGGCACCAACGGGATGACGTCGGTGGCGCCCATGCGCGGGTGCTGGCCCGAGTGTCGGTTGAGGTCGATCAGCTCCGCCGCCCGGCGGGCGAGGCGGAACGCGGCCTCCATCACCGGCTCCGGCTCGCCGGCGAAGGTGATCACCGAGCGGTTGTGATCGGCGTCCATCTCGCTGTCGAGCAGCGTGACGCCGCCGACGGTCGCGGCCTCCTGGACCAGGCGGTCCACGACCTCGCGACGCCGCCCCTCCGAGACGTTCGGCACGCATTCGATGAGGCGCGCCATCAGGCCCTCGCCACGCCCGCGCCGGCGGCGCGGCCCGGCGCGCCGCTCACGGCCACACCCGGCGCTCGAGGGTCGGCAGGGCGAGGTCGGCGCCGCGCACGAAGACGGCGTCGGGCCGCACCGCCGGCAGCCAGTAGGACAGCTCCTCCAGCGTCTCGCACTCCCACACCACCGCGTCGCCGAAGGCGCCGGGATTGAGGTGTCCGGCCTCGGCCTCGACCCCGAGCGCGCGGGCGGCGTTGTAGGTCATCGCCAGCAGCGTCTCCTCGGCGTTGAGGCCGCACAGGCGCGCGGCCAGCGCGCCGCATTCGAGCAACGATTGGGCCGGCGCGGTGCCGGGGTTGAAATCGGTGGCGATCGCCACGCGGGCCCCGCTGCGCCGCAGCATCGCCGCCTCCGGCAGGCGCAGGCCGAGGCTCAGGGCGGCGACCGGCAGCAGCACGCCCACGGTGCCGGCGCGGGCCAGCGCCTTCCAGTCCTTCTCGATCGCGTTCTCGAGATGGTCCGCCGAGCGCGCGCCCAGTTCCGCCGCCAGCGCCGCGCCGCGGGTGCGCTCGAGCTGGTCGGCGTGGACGTGGAGGTCGAATCCCAGCTCGCGCGCGCACTCGAGCACCCGGCGGCACTCCTTGAGGCTGAACCCCACCGGGTCGCAGAACACGTCCACCGCGGTGGCGAGATCGCGGCGCCGGATCTCCGGCAGCGTCTGGCCGCACAGCTCGTCGAGCAGCGCGGCGCGGCGGCCGCGGTAGTCGTCCGGCAGCGCGTGGAGCACCAGCGCGGTGCGATGCACCCGCACCGGCACGCGCAGCGCCGCGGCGCGGATCAGGTGCAGCAGCCGCAGCTCGGCCGTGGGCGTCAGCCCGTAGCCGCTCTTGACCTCGACCGACGTGCAGCCGTTCGCGCGCCAGCGCTCGAGCCGGTTGGCGAGCGTCTTCTCCAGCACGTCGTCGCGCTCGGCCAGCGTCGCCGCCACGGTGGCGCGAATGCCTCCGCCCGAGGCCGCGATCGCCGCGTAGTCCTCGCCCGCCAGGCGGCGCTGGAACTCGCCCGCGCGATGCCCGGCGAAGATCATGTGGGTGTGGCAGTCCACCAGCGCCGGGGTCACCAGGCGTCCGTGGGCGTTGATCGGCCGCGCCTCGCTGTGGCGGCGCACGACCTCGGCGCCGGTCCCGACCTCGAGCACCCGCCCGTCCTGGAAGACCACCACGCCCTTGGGATGGCGCACCACCCCTCGTCCTTCCGGCTCCGGGGTCACGACCTCGGAGGTGTTGTGGATCATCAGGTAGGAGGTGCGTCCCGCCACCGCCCGGTCCATGGGACTGCGCGTCGGCATCGTCGTCATGAGCGCCTCGTGACCCGGGTCACGTCGTGACCCCGGGCAGCTTCATTCCCGTGCGCCGCGCATGCTCGATCGCCTCCGGATAGCCGGCGTCGGCGTGGCGCATCACCCCGGTTCCGGGATCGTTGGTGAGCACGCGCTCGAGCTTGCCGTCGGTCTCGAGGCTGCCGTCGCACACGATCACCATCCCCGCGTGAATCGAATGGCCGATTCCCACCCCGCCGCCGTGGTGCACGCTCACCCAGGTCGCTCCCGAGGCGGTGTTGAGCAGCGCGTTGAGCACCGGCCAGTCGGCGACGGCGTCGCTGCCGTCGCGCATGTCTTCGGTCTCGCGAAACGGCGAGGCCACCGAGCCGGCGTCGAGGTGATCGCGACCGATCACGATCGGTGCGTTCAGCCGACCCTCGCGCACCATGCGGTTGAATCGCAGGCCGAGGCGGGCGCGCTCGCCGTAGCCGAGCCAGCAGATCCGCGCCGGCAGGCCCTGGAAGGGCACGTGCTTCTGCGCCAGCGGAATCCAGCGCTGGAGCCGCGCGTCGTCCGGGAACTCCTCGAGCGCCGCGGCGTCGGTCGCCCGGATGTCCTGCGGGTCGCCCGACAGCGCCGCCCAGCGGAATGGCCCCTTGCCGGTGCAGAACAGCGGCCGGATGAACTCGGGCACGAAGCCGGGGTAGGAGAACGCCTCGGCGTGGGGCAGACCTCCCTGCTCGGCCTCGCCCCGCAGATTGTTGCCGTAGTCGAACAGCACGGTGCCACGCGCGCGCATCGCGAGCAACGCCCGCACCTGGTCCGCCATCGAGGCCCGCGCGCGCCGCACGTACTCCGACGGGTCCTCGTGCCGCAACCCCTCCGCCTGCTCGAGGCTCAGATGGGCCGGCACGTAGCCGTGGAGCGGATCGTGGGCCGAGGTCTGATCCGTGGCCACGTCGGGCACCACCCCGTGGGCGAGCAGCGCGGGATGGACCTCGGCCGCGTTGCCCACCAGCGCCACGCCGAGCGGCCGCTTCGCCTCCTGGGCGTCGCGCACCATCGCCACCGCCTCCTCGAGCGAGGCCGCCAACCGGTCGCAGTAGCCGCTCTCCACGCGGCGCCGCGCGCGCGCCTCGTCCACCTCGACCGCCAGGCAGACGCCGCCGTTCATCGTCACCGCCAGCGGCTGCGCGCCGCCCATGCCGCCGAGCCCCGCGGTGAGGACCAGGCGACCCGCGAGCGAACCGTCGAAGTGCCGCGTGGCGCACTGGGCGATGGTCTCGAACGTGCCCTGCACGATGCCCTGCGAGCCGATGTAGATCCAGGAGCCGGCGGTCATCTGGCCGTACATCATGAGCCCGCGTCCCTCGAGCTCCCAGAAGTGCTCCCAGGTCGCCCAGCGCGGCACCAGCAGCGAGTTGGCGATCAGCACGCGCGGGGCGCCGGGGTGGGTGCGGAACACCCCGACCGGCTTGCCCGACTGGACCAGGAGCGTCTCGTCGTGCTCCAGCGCGCGCAGGCATTCGACGATGCGCTCGAACGCCTCCCACGAGCGCGCCGCGCGCCCGGTGCCGCCGTAGACCACGAGATCCTCCGGTCGCTCGGCCACCTCGGGGTCGAGGTTGTTCATCAGCATGCGCAGGGCCGCCTCCTGCGGCCACCCCTTGCAGCTCAGCGTGGTGCCGCGTGCTGCGCGGACCGCGTGCGTGGCGGTGGTCGGTTTCACGGGCTCAGCACCTCTTCGGCCAGGCGCTGGGGCTCCGCGGACGTCACCCACTGCGCCACCGCCTCGCAGCTCTCCGACAGCGGCCGGTCGCCCGGCGGCGCGGGCGCGATGCGGCGCACCGCGCCGTAGACCCATTCCGAGCCCATGCCGGCGGTCAGCGGGCGGCGGAACTCGAGCGCCCGGCAGTTGCACAGCAACTCGAGCGCCACGACGCGGGCGACGTTGTCCACCACCCGCCGCGCGTGCCGGGCGGCGATCGGCGCCATGCTGACGTGATCCTCCTGTCCGGCCCCGGTGGGAATCGAATCGACGCTCGCGGGATGCGCCAGCGACTTATTCTCCGACACTAGCGCGGCGGCCGTGTATTGCGCCATCATATACCCGGATTCCAGCCCCGCGGCCTCGGTGAGCGCGGCCGGCAGCCGCGACACCCGCCCGTCGGTGAGGCGGTCGATGCGCCGCTCGCCGATCGAGCCGATCTCCGCGACCGCGATCTTGAGGTAATCCGCGGCGAGCGCCACCGGCTGGGCGTGGAACAGGCCGGCCGAGATCACCTCTTTCGAGTCGCCGAACACCAGCGGATTGTCGTTGACCGAGTTCACCTCGACTTCGAGCTGCGAGGCGACGTGGTTGAGCGCGTCCCACGAGGCCCCGAGCACCTGCGGCACGCAGCGCAGGCTGTAGGCGTCCTGCATCTCGCCGCATTCGGCGTGCGAGGCCACCAGCGCGCTGCCCTCGGCGTAGGCGCGCATGCGTCGCGCGGTCTCGACCGCGCCGCGATAGGGGCGCAACGCCTGGACCTCCTCCCGCGCCGGTTGCAGCGAGCCGAGCAGCACCTCGACGCTCAGGGTCGCCGCCGCCACCGCCGACTCCCAGAGTCGCATCGCGTCGACGCAGGCCAGGACCGCGATCGCGGTCGAGAATTGCGTGCCGTTGATCAGGGCCAGCCCCTCCTTGGCCTCGAGGGTCAGCGGCTGGAGCCCGGCCCCGCGCAGGGCCATCGCCGCCGGCATGCGGCGGTCGCCGAGCCACGCCTCGCCCTCCCCCACCAGCACCGCGGCCAGGTGCGCGAGCGGGGCGAGATCACCGGACGCCCCGACCGATCCCTGCTCCGGCACGAGCGGGGTGACGTCGCGCTCGAGGAGCGCCAGCAGATGGGTCACGATCTCGGCCCGGCACCCCGAGAAGCCGCGTGCCAGCGCCGCGGCGCGCAGCAGCAGCATGGCGCGCGCGACCTCGCGCGGGGCGAGGGGCCCGACCCCGGCCTGGTGCGAGCGTAGAAGATTGACCTGGAGCTCCCGCACCTGCTCGGGCGGGATCCGCCGATCCTTGAGCACGCCGAAGCCGGTGTTCACGCCGTAGACCGGATGCTCCGCCTCGAGCACCGCGGTGACCACCGCCCGGCTGCCGGCCATGCGCTGGCGCGCCTCGTGCGACAGGCTCACGCCCTCGCCGTGACGCGCGACGGCGACGACGTCCAGCAGCGACAACGGTTGCGTACCCAGCTCGATCACCTGTCCTCCACCGGCTCCGATCCCGCCAGAAAGCGTGCCGCCTCCGCGGCGAGATCCGCGGCACTGCCCACCCGTCGTGGCGGCACCGGCAGGCTGTCCAGGAACGGACGCCGGTAGGACGCCGCCAGCAGCCTCGGGTCGCACACGACCAGCACGCCGCGGTCGTCCCCGCGCCGGATCAGCCGGCCCACGCCCTGCCGGAAGCGCAGCACCGCCTCGGGCACCGCGTCGTCGTGGAACGGATCGGAACCGGCCTCGCGCAGCCGCTCGCCGCGCGCCTCCACCAGGGGGTCGTCGGGCACCGAGAACGGCAGCTTCGCCACCACCAGAATCTCCAGGGACTCCCCCGGGAAGTCGACACCTTCCCACAGGCTCTGGACCCCGAGCAAGATGGCGCCCCGGCTCGCCCGAAAGCGCTCGGACACGATTCCCGCGGGGCCGTCCCACTCCTGCGCCAGCACCAGGCGGCCCGCCGGCAGCACGTCCAGCAGTCGCGCGCGCGCGCGCCGCAGGCGCTCGTGCGCGGTGAACAGCACCAGCTGGTTGCGCCCGGTCGCCGCCGCCAGCGCGACCACCACCTCCGCCACCGCCGCGGCCTCGTCGCGGCCGCCGTCGTGCACGTAGGCGCGCATCTGGCGCGCGAGGGGAAACGGCGAAGGCGTCGAGCAGGTCGCGTACGGCACGCCGTGCTGCTCCCCGAGCCCGAGGCGCCCGGCGATGAACGAGAAGTCGCCCGCGCTCGAGAGCGTCGCCGAGGTGAGCACCGCCGCGCGCGCCCTCGACAGCACCATGCGCCGGGTATGCCCGCCGACCGTGATCGGCAGCCCGTGCAGCTCCACCCCGCGCCCGCCCGCGGTGCGCCAGTAGACCCAGTCGCGCTCCGCCGGATCGGTCAGCCCCTGCAGGTCCGCGCCCACCCCGGCGAAGCGACCCGCCACCTGCTCCAGCTCGGCCGCCAGCTCGCCGCCCGCCTCGCCGGCGCCGTCGAGCCCGAGGCCCAAGCGCTGCAACCCGCGCGCGAACTCCGCGCAGTGGCCGAGCACCGCCTCGAGCGCCTCGAAGTCGCCCCCCAGCAGATCGCCCGCGCTGCGGTAGCGATCGCGCGCGCCGTAGATCTCGTGGCGCGCGCCGCGCGGCTCGAGGGCCACGAACAGGCGCTCGAGGTCCTGCCGCGCCTCGCCCACCCGCCGCGCCAGGCGCTCGATCGCCTCGGTGGCACCCGGGGGGCCGCCGCCGGAGATCAGCGGCGCCGCGTAGCCGCGCAGGCGCGCGAGCAGCGCGCCGCCGTGCCCGTACCCGCGCCGCCCGCGCTCGCGCGGGCTGCCCACCAGCCGCAGCAGCTCCTCGATGCGGTGGCGCGACACCGTGCGCTCGAGCTGGCCGAGCAGCACGCCCTCCAGGCGGTGGGCCTCGTCCACCACCAGCACGTCGAAGTCCGGCAGCAGGCCCTCGACCCCGCTCGAGATCGCCAGCAGCGCGTGGTTCACGATCAGCAGCCGCGCCTGGGCGGCGACCCGGCGGGCGCGCACCCAGGCGCACTCGCGACCGCGGCGGCAGGTGGCGAGGGTGCACGCCGCGGGATCGGCGGCGATGCGCCCGCGCACGCGGCGGAAGGCTTCGGGGTCCGCGGCGGGAAAGCGGTCGAGATCGCCCTCGGGATCCGCCGCGGCCCAGGCACGGACGGTCTCGAGCACCTCGTCCTCTTCGGGACCCTCGCCCTGCTGCAGCTCGAGCGCGCGCGGGCAGACGTAGTTCTGCTTGCCTTTGAGCCGGGCCACCGCGAGGCGCACCCCGAGCACCTCGAGCAGCGCCGGCAGGTCGCGCTCGAACAGCTGGTCCTGGAGCGAGCGCGTGCAGGTCGCGATCACCACGCGCTGCTCGCTCTCGAGTGCCAGCAGCACGCTCGGCAGCAGGTAGGCGAGCGACTTGCCCACGCCGGTCGGCGCCTCGGCCAGCAGCAGGCCACCGTGCTCGAGGCAGAGCGCGATCTCGGCGGCGAGGGCACGCTGCCCGTCGCGACGCTCGTAGCGCGGCCAGCGCGAGGCGACCGCACCTCCCGGCCCGAGCAGCTCCTCCACCCGGCGACGCAGCTCCATCCGCGACCCCCTCCCGTTTCCGCATCGAACGCGTGCCGCGGAGTCCTACCGCCCCGGCCCCCGCCGGGCAACCGGGTCCCGCCGTCTAGAAAGTGGAGACCAGCCGCAGGTGGATCTTGCCCTCGAGCGGCGGCCGCCCCGGCTCGAGCCCGTAGTCCACGCCGACCAGCCCGCCGGCGGCCTCGAGGCGCAGCCCGAAGCCGATGCCGTCGCGCTGCAGCACGTCGAATCGGTCGCCGCCGTCCACGGTGGGCCGGCGCGTGGCCATCGCCGCATGATCCCAGAACACGAATCCCCGCTGCCCGCGCGCACCCAGGAACCGACTCCATTCGAGCCGGGTGAGCGCGTAGCGGTCGATGCGGAAGGCCTCCTCGTCGTAGCCGCGCAGCGTCGCCGCACCTCCCAGCGGATAGCGCTCGAAGTCCGGCAGCAGCCGCTGCGAGCTGAAGCGCCCGGCCGCGAGCAGCTCGAGCGACAGGCCCGCGGCGAGCCCCAGCGGCAGGTGCCACTCGCCGCGGGTCTCGACCGCGCTCGCGCGCGCGCTGCGGGCTCCCGCCGGGCGCAGGCGCTCGCGCTTGAAGATCTGCGCCGCGCTCACCCGCACGCGCGTGCCGCGGCGCGGGCCGATCGGCGGCTCGAGCGTGCTGCGCTCCAGCGCGAAAAGGGTGTTCTGCAGTGCCGCCTCCTCGATCTCGCCCTGGGCCTGCACCACCCGTTCCTGCTGGAAGCCGCCTTCGATCCGCTCCTGGCCCGAGAGCGCGTATCTCAGGACCGCGCCCCAGCGCGTGCGCACGTAGAGGGTGTCCTGCACCTGCTGCGCGAGCGAGGCCTCCACCCCGAGCGGCGTCCCCAGCACCAGCGGTTCCAGGTAGTTCACGCCGAAGTCGGCGAGACCCTTGCCGCGCGACTGCCACGAGAGGCCCAGCACGCGGCCGGTGCCGAGCAGGTTGCCGAGATCGAGGCGCGCGAGCCCCACCGTTCCGGCCGCGCCCTGGACGCCGACCACCCCTTCGAAGCGATTGTACGCGGGCTCCTCCACCCGGTAGACCAGGTGGCCGCGCCCCCAGTCGCCTTCGCCTTCGAGCCCGTCGTAGGCGACGCTGCGAAACAACCCGAGCTGGGCGAGTCGGTCCCGCGCCGCCTCCGCGGCCGCCCGGTCGTAGGGCAGCCCCACCAGCCGCCCCATGGATCTCTCGGCGACCGAGGGCCGCGTCACCTGGAGACCCACGATCCGCACGCGCGAGATGGTGACCTGCGGTCCCAGGGCGCCGCTCAGCCGCAACGCCACGCCGGACGAGTCCACCGTCCATCCGCTCACGCCGAGGGTCGCGTAGGGGTAGCCGTGGTCGGTGACCTCGCGCAGCGTGCGCTCGAGCTCCTCGCGGACCGCCGTGGGCGAGGCCCACGCGCCGGCCGCGAGACCCAGCGCCCCGGCGAAGCGCGCGGAATCGACCGGCCCGGGCGTGTCGAGCGCGAGCGAGCGCACGCGCAGCCGCTCGCCCTCCGCAACCTGCAGCGACAGCGTCGCGCGGCCGGAGCTGTCCCACTCGGCGCGGGCGCGGGCGTCGAGGTAGCCGAGGTTCTGCAGACGTCCGATCACGCCGCCGAGCGCCGCCGCCAGCGCCGCGGAATCCGCCGGGGCGCGCAGGGCCGGCGCGGCCAGGGACTGCACCACCCGCGCCGGCAGCACCGCGCCGCGGTACTCGAGGCGCGCCGCGGCCCGTGCGCCGTGGGCGGCGAGCCCCAGCACCAGCGCCACGGCGATCGGGATCCAGCCCCGCGCGCGCATCAAAAGAAGGCCCTCAGCTCGGCGCGCCCGGTCGACTGCACCGGGTGGTTCGGGCGCTCCCGCACCAGGAACGACAGGCTCAGCGTCGTGCTCTCGCGCACGCGGTAGTCGAAGCGCGTCGTGCCCTCCCAGCGCGGCGCCCCGGCCGGATCCGCGCTGGGCAGCAGGCCGACCGGGGCGGGCCCGGCCACGAAGCTGCGGCGTCCGTTGAGATCGAGCCGCCCCCGGGGGCCGACCGCGAGCCCCAGGTCGGGTCCGATCCGCAGCGTGCGCGTGAACTCGATCTGCCCCTGCGGCCGGCTCCAGGTCGCTTCGAGCACCCCCACCGCGCGCAGGCGAGCGTCGGGCGAGTAGACCAGGCGCCCCACGCCGCGGCGCTCGATCAGCACGCGATCGAAGGCGCCCCCGCCGACGAGCGTCTGCGCGGCGATCTGCTTGCGCAACCGGCCCTCGAGCTCCGCGCTCACCGGCGTTCCCGTCCGGCTGCGGAGCCGCGCGTCGAGCACGCGCTCGTCGGTGGTCTGGGCGTAGTTGTCGAACGAGCGGTCGGCGGCCACGCGGCGCTCGCCGCGCAGGCGCAGCGAGCCGATCGCCGAGCCGGGCCCGAGCTCGGTTTCGAGGCGCTGCAGCACGCTGCCGCGCGACAATCCGGCATCGGCCAGCGCGGCACCCGGTGCCACCGCGACGTCGCCGAGCCGCAGCTCCCCGCGGCGCCGGGCCTCGGCCTCGAAGGTGAACTCGACGCGCGAGCCGCGCCAGGCGTCCGTGGAGCCGAAGTCCCACCCGAGCCGCGCGCTGCTCGCCGCGCGCGCGACGCGTTCCAGGTCGGGGCTCACCGCGATCACCAACTCGTAGTCGCCGATGCCGACCAGGTTGCCGAACGCGTCGTAGGTGCCGCGTCCCGGTCCGACGTAGGTCAGCGTGCGACTGCGGCGGTTCTCGCCCTCCGACGTCACTTCGAGGTTGAGCAATCCGCGCACGCCGCGCGCCGGATCCTCGACCCGCAGGCGCGCGCTGGCGAGGTCGCTGCGCGTGCGCAGCGGATTGCCGAGCGGCTCGAGATCGCGCCGCTGGAACAGCAGCCCCGCGCCGACGCGCCCGCCGGCCGGGCTCTCGAGGGCGGCCTTCCAGGTGCGGGTCTGCGACTGGTCCGCGAATCCGGTCGCGGTGGCCTGCGCGTCACGCCGCAGCGCCAGGCCCACCGATGCGCGCCAGCGGAGCGCCCGCCCGCCTTGTAGGTCCACGCCCGCCTCGCGGAAGCGATCTCCCACGCGGCCGCTGTCGCTCGGGAAGCGGCGCTCGTCCGTGGCCGCCCGCACCGCGGGCTCGAGCCACGGCAGCCGCAGGCGCAACTCGCCGTTCAGGCGCTCGCGCCCGCCGTCGGCGAAGCGCCGCCCCGCCTGGCGGCCGTCGGCGCGCTCCCAGCGCGCCTGGGTGGCGAGCCGCCCGTCGCGCGACCACTCCACGCCGCGCTTGAGCGAGCGGAAGCCGTCGGCGGTCTCGAGCCGTCCGACCCGCGTGCGTACCTCGCCGCCCAGGCGCGGCCGCAGGAATCCCGAAAGCTCGAGGCGGTTCTGGCGCTCGAAGTTCACCCCCGGCGGCAGCCCCCAGTCCTCCTCGGCGAACGGGCGCTCGAGCTGATCGAACGGGGCAAAGCGCCGGTCCACCGCGCGCCCCTCGAGCGCGAGCCCGGCAGCTCCGCCCAGCGCGCCCGGCAGGCTGCCCTCGAGGCGGAGCGCGGCGCGCCCGGCGCGCCCGGTGTTGTTGCCGTCGTCCAGCGACGAGAAGGTGTTGCGATCGAGGTTGGAGAGCGCCCCCTCGACCTCCATCCCCAACGCGCCGCGGCGCAGCCCGCCGCCCACCGCCCAGACCTGGTGCGACTCCGGCAGCGGCAGCGCGCGGCCCACCCGGTGCGTGCCGCGCCCGGGCCCGACCCAGCGATAGGCGGTGCGCCCGGCGACGTTGGTCGAATCCACGTAGTCGCCGGCCCCGTCGGCCACCCGCGCGAACTGCACCGCGAACCGGCCCGAATCGGGGGCGACGAAGGCGAACACGAAGGCGCCGCCGACGCGCACCGTGTCGTAGTCGCCACCGCCGGCCCGCACCCCGGGACCGAGGGCGCGGGCCGCGGAGTCGCCGGCGAAGGCCAGCACCAACTGGTCGGAGGCGTCGAGGGTGAGGTCGAGCGGGCGCCCGCGGTCGTCGTTCTCGGTGACCACCTGCGTGAAGCCGTAGAGCGATCCCCGGGTCCAGCGCCCACCCGCCGCCGCCAGGTTCCGCCGGTAGCGGTTGAGCGCGAACTGGTAGTCCACGGTGATGCGCGAGGCGAAGGTGATCGGACGGCGGTTGGTGAAGGTGATCTGGCCGCGCTCGTAGTCGATGGAATAATCCGCGCTCTCGCCACGGGTCATGCGCTGGCCGTCGAGCGTGACCACCTCGCTCTCCGCGACCACCGACACGCCGGAATTGCCGTTGGCGTCGGTGAGCCGGTAGGGCCCCTGCCGGCCCTCGATGCCGAACAGCTGCAGCCGGTGGTATTCCCCCTGGGCGCTCGCCGCCGCGCCGCCGAACTGGAAGCCGCCGGCGCTCCACTGTCCGCGCACGCCCTGCAGCCGGCGGTCGAGTCGCGCGAACTCGCCCTGGGTGAGGTTGAGGCTGATGTCGCCGAGCGTGGCACTGCCCTCCGGCGCGGTGAGCTCGACCAGCACGCGGTCGAGCGACTGGAGATCCTGCGTGGTGCCGCCCGCGGTGAGCGGCGTGTTGCGGTCCGACAGCACGCCGGTGAGCTGCACGCCGGGGCCCAGCGTGCCACTCACCGCCAGGTCGAGCGATTGGCGCAGGAAGGCGTCCTGTGACGACCCGAAATCCACCGCGATGGTCTTGTTGCCGGTGAGGCTGAGCACGGTTCCCGCGGGGGCCTCGTCGGGACGGTGCGCGGTCGCCGGACGCGACGCGACGGTCGCCGCGCGCGTCACGGAGCTGTCCACCACGACCCCCGGCCCGGGTCGGTAGGCGTTGAGCCTGAGCTCGAGCGGCGGGGGATCGAGCAGCCAGCACCCCTTCACCCACAGCGTGTCGTCGGGCAGCGGCTCGCGCAACAGCCGCAGCTCGCCGCGCATCGGCTCGATGACGTAGTCCACGCCGCGCCGCCAGGTCCCGAACCGCGTCCAGGCCGAGTCGCTGCCCGCCCGCAGGAAGGTCCGCGGCAGCCGGTAGACCAGCGTGCTGGCGCGCATGCGCAGCGCCAGGGTGCCGCAGCCGGGATCCTCCACGGGTCCGCGCGCGACCGCCACCCCCGCCACCCCGAGTGCCGCGATCGCCAGCCCCAGCGCCCGCCCTCCGGTGCGTCGCCCCGTCGGGCGGCGCGCGGTCGCGCCGGCGGCGGGCCCGACGCGTCGCGTACCGCCCCCGCCCGACGCCACGAGCGCGCTACTCGCCCGGTGCCACGGGTGGGCGGCTCGCCGGCACGAGCTTCAGGCGACTCACGCGGCCGGCGGAGGCCTCGGCGACCAGGAGCGTTCCGTCCGGAGCGAACGCCAGCGCCCGCGGGCCGTCGAGACCCGCGAGCGCGGCGAGCGGGCGGCCGCGGCCGTCGAACACCCACAGCCGGCCGCCGGCCTCGTCCGCCACCGCCACGCGCGACGAGTCGTCCACCGCCACCGGCAGCGCGGCGCCTCCCGGCCGCACGACGAGCGGCCAGGTCGCGACCACCCGCCCGCCGGCGTCGAGGCGCTGCACGCGCCGGTTGGCGCGCTCCGCGGTCACCAGCTCGCCGCGCGGCGTGGTCGCCACCCCGGCCAGCCCGCGGAACGAGCCCGGTCGCGCGCCGAAACCACCCACGCTGCGCAGGAAGCGGCCGGAGAAGTCGAACACCAGCAGGCGATCGCGGTCCGCGTCCACCAGGTAGAGCGCGCCGCCGCGATCCGCCGCCAGGGCGCTCGGGTCGATCCGCCCCACCTCGCTCGCCAGCGCGTCGTCGAGCAGATCCACCAGCACGCCGATCAGCCGCCCGAAGAGATCGTAGGTGACGATGCGCCGGTTCTCGCGGTCGAGCACCGCCACGCTCAGCGTGCCGAGCAACGCCACGGCGCCGGGCCGGCGCAGCTCCCCCGGGCCGCTGCCGAGCACGCCCGCCTCGCCGAGCCAGAGGCCGCGGGCGTCGAAACGCTGCAGCCGGTGGAGGGCGGCGTCGCTGACGTAGACCCGACCGAAGGCGTCGGTGGCGACACCCGAGGGCTCGATGACCTGCCCGCGTCCGGCAGCACTCGTCGCGACCACGCCTGCGGGTCGCAGGACCAACGGCAGGCTGTCGCCCACGGCCGCCGGCGGCGCCGGGACGGCGGCGAGGCTCCATGCGACGACCAGGACGAGCGGGTGGATCACGAGAGGGCTGCTCCTCCCGTCAGAAGCGCGTGCGCACTCCGAAACGGAACGCGGTGGCGTCGTCCCCGCCGGCGGGAGCGATCTCGATGTCCCACGAGCGCGGCGGGGGCTCGGGTCCACCGGCGAATCGCGCGGCGTGAAGCGCGCTCACCAGACGGTTGGCGAAGGCCAGAATCAGCGCCGTGTTGGCCCGCTTCTCGGCCTTCTGGGCGTTCTTGCGCTGATCCCGATAACGCAGCAGGCTCGACACGTCGTTCCACGCCCAGGTGTCGGCGCCCCGGAGCACGTGGGCTTCGATATAAGCGCGGTAGGCGGCCGGATCGTCGTAATAGAGGTTGGCGGCGTCGCGGTAGACGACGTACTGGTTGTAGTCGTCGCTGCTCAGGTAGTTCCCGAGCAGGCGGCGGAATTCCTCGTCGCGCCCCTCGAGCGAGATCCCCCCGAGCACCATGGCGGTGCGCTCGTACGATTCGCGGCGCATCTGTTGCTGGATGCGGAACGACGTGAACGCGGTCCAGATGCCCGCCTCGGCCACGCCGAAGACCGCCGCCGCCGTGCGATGGCCGAGCGTGGCCTGGCCCCATCCCGGCACGGTGAGCGAACGCAGCAGGATGCGCCCGCGCTCGGCGGTGAGCGCCGGGAGCCCCGCGCGCGGCTTGCGCCCCGCGCGATCGCCGCCGGAGAGCCGGTCGAAGGCCGCGGTCTCGAGCGCGAACGCCGAGGCCAACCCCGGCAGCTCCGGGGCTGCCGGGGTCGCCGCGAACGGCGCCGCGGCGCGCGCGCCGGGCGCCGGCTCGATCCCGCTCGCGGCGGCGGCCGCGGCGCTCCACCCGGCGGCCAGCGCCACCACCAGCAGGGCCGCGGCGATCGGTCGCCTCATCAGAAACGCGCCTCCACCGCGGCCAGGACCTGCGGATGACCCCCGCCCCAGCCGCTCTTGATGCGCAGCTCGAGATTGCGCTGCAAGGGGATGTTGTTGAGTCGCGCGGCGTGCATCGCGTCCACCGCCGCCACGATGTGATTGAGCCACAGGCCCATCTCGGCCGCCCGCGCGCGCCGCAGCGCGCTGTCGGAATCGCCGCGATACGAGAGGAACCGCGATCGGGTGTCCTGCGGGTTGCCGCTCCACCCCTCGAGATACCGCGCGTCGGCACCGATGGTGCGGAAGAACGCCTCGGGGTCGCCCTGGTAGAGGCGCTCGAGCTCCGCGGGATCCTGCCCGGTGGCCTGGGCCCAGCGCTGGAAGGACCACGCGCTTCCCGACTGATCGGGCGGTCCGGCGAAACCCTCCGCATCCTGGCGCAGGTCGTCGCCGCGGCGGCGGAAGAGCGTGCGCGCGGTCCAGCCCGCGATCTCCGCCACCAGGTAGTAGATCCCGCTGCCTTCTCCGGCGTAGTACTGCCCGGTACCCGGCACGCCCGCCGACAGCGCCAACGCCAGGCCCTCGGAGCGCCAGCCGGGCAGGTCGATCGTGGCGTAGAGCGAATCGCTCGACGGTCCCCACTCGCGCTCGATCGCGCGCTGGGCCAGGAGCAACCGCGGCGAATCGCCGGCCGCGAGCAGCGGGATCGCGAGCGGCGCGCCCGCGGGGGCAACCGCGCCGGCCGGGGCCGCCGACGCACCGGCCGCCAGCGCGACGAGGGCGAGGCCCCACGCGAAGGTCCGCCTCATCGCAGCAGCCCCACCGGCACCATCTCGACGTGCGTGCGCCCGCCGCCGCGGAAGCGGAGTTGGGCCATGTAGAGACCGGCCGGCAGATTGCCGGGCTCCCACACCTCGAGGTTGTCCGACTGCACCCCCGCCCGGTTGAACGAGGCGACTTCGTGCCCCGACACATCGAGGATGCGGAACTCGACGTCGGCCGGCTCGCTCAGGCGGAACGCGAAGGAGACCGGGCGGCGCCGCGCCGGATTCGGATACGCCTTGAGGGAGCCCCGCACCAGCGGGCCCGCGCTCGGCGCGGGCGCCACGCGGGTGCGCGCCGGCGGCAGCCAGCCGCAGCGGCCGGGACCGCCGCCCACCATCGGCCAGGCATTCGCCAGCAGCAGCGTGTCCGGCGGCGGCGGGCTCGCGGGAGCCGGCAGCGTGTAGGCGAAGAGCCCCCCGAGGTGATCGGGCGCCACCACTTCGAGCGACCCGTCGCCGTCCAGGTCGGCGCCGACCGGAGACCCCATCGCGCCGACCCCGGTCGCGAGCGGCCAGCCCGCCGGCGTGTGGCCGTTGCCGTCCAGCGCCGCGAGGATGCCGCTGGCGTTCATCGCCACCACCTCGGTGCGCCGGTCGCCCACCAGGTCGAGCGCGAGCGGAGCGCCGCCGCTGCGGAAGTGCTCGGTCGTGGTGCGCTTCGGCCAGCCCGGCGCGGGGTAGCCGCCGCGGTCGAAGAACCCGACCGCCGAGTCCACGCTCTGCGTCAGGACCTCGGGATATCCGTCGCCGTCGGGATCGCCGGCGCCGAGGCTCGCGACCAGCGTGTCGCCCACGTCGCGCCCCCAGCCCGGCAGCGGCCGCCCGTCGGGCTCGAATGCCCACAGCCGGTCCGCGTGGTGCACCACCAGCTGCGGCATGGCCGGCGCCGGCGCCGAATTGCCGCCGAAGGAGATCCAGAGGAAGTCGGGCGTGAAGCCGGCCGAGCCGAGCCGCGCCGGCCAGCCGCCGCCGGCGGCGAGGCCGAACACCGCCACGTCGCCGTCGGCGCCACCGGCTGCCACGGCCGCGGAGGCCACGCTCCCGTCGGGACTGAACACCGCGAGGCGACCGCTCACGCCGCCGGCGAGCGGCGGATCCGAGACCGCGACGACGTTGCCGCCGAGGTCGAGGGTGTAGACGCGGCCGTCGGCGCAGCCCACGAAGACCCGGGCGAGCGGATACTCGCCGAACACCACCGGCGGCGTCGTCGCCAGCGCCGGCAGCGCCGGCGGCCAGCCGGCGAGCGGGTTGCCGTCGGAGCCCACGAGCCATACCCGTCCACCGGGCGAGGCGAGGTCGGGCCCCTGAGGATAGGTCGTGGCCGCGAAGTAGGCCGGGCCGCGCGCCGGCAGGCCAGCGCCGGGCGAGGCCCCGATCGGGAGGGCCGCCATCAGCGACCGCGGCCGGCAATCGAGACGCGCGAATGCGTAATCGGGCCCCGCAAGGCCCTGTCCGTTCACCCGCACCGCGAACAGCGCGGTGCTGTCCGCGCTCAGGGTGTCGCCGCCCGCCCAGCACACCTCGAGGGCGTCGTCGCCGTCGGCGTCCACCGCCAGCAGCTGCGGCCCGTTGGGCGGGAAATCGGCCCGCACCGGCCATCCCGGCAGCTGCCAGGCGCGCGCGGCCTGGAAGCGCAGCGTCAGCCCGGGATCGTCGAGGAAGTCGAGCCGCAGGTGGGGACGTGTCGGGATGTTGGGCTTGAGCGGCGGCCGTGTGGTGTCCGAGAGCGTCGGGTTGTTGCTCACGAACCAGGGATCGTAGGGCGCCCCGAGCAGGTAGCGCGAGCCGAGGTCGCCGAGGTCCATCAAGGCGTCGGCCTCGATCACCGAGAGCCCGAGCCGCCGCGGGTTGGAATTCATGCCGAAATCGGGATTGGCTCGCAGCGAGGTGTCGATCGGGAAGTCGTACTCGACCGGGATCACGCTCTCGTCCACGTGCCAGACCAGGATCCCTCCGCTCGGCAGCGCGGTGCCGTCGGGCAGGAGCCGCGTGGGCAGCAGCGCGTCGTACTCCAACGAATCCGGCGACTTCGGTCCGAGCACCACGCGGGTGAGCGAGTCCTGGTCGAGCTGCACCAGGTTTCCGGGCGAGATGAAGCGGTTCTCGAGCAGCAGGTACTCGTCCGACGACAAGGTCACGCGCCGCATGTCGGGGTGGCGTTCGCTGTTCTCGAGCGGGATCACCGCGCCGTAGTCGACCTCGGGCGGGTCCAGCACGTCGGTGGTGTAGCGGCGGTGCCAGGGATCGATGCTCGGCGGCAGCAGGCCGGTGGCGAAGATCTCGCTGCCGTCGAGCAGCTCCACGCGCGCACCCACCAGGTTGCCGCTGTCCATCAGGCTCCAGTAGCCGACCACCGGCAGTCCGCTGGAGATGCTGTAGACGTCGAAGAAACCGAAGATGAGGTGACCGCACTCGTGCGCGAGCACGCCGTTGATCGCGCCGTAGAAGCCGTCCTGGTTGTTGGTCTCGGGGATGATGGAGGCCCTGTCGATCGGGATGTTGGTCGAGTCGGGACCGAAGATCACGCTGTCGCTGTCATCCACGCCGATCGTGAAACTCGGAATGTCCTCGGGGCTGTCCTGCCTGAGGTCGCTCTGCAGATCGCTGCCGGCGTGGATGAGGACGATGCGATCGTAGCTGTCCCACGGGATGCGGTCACCGCGCACGATGGACTGCGAATCGGCGGCGAACAGCATGGTGCGGAACATGTGGAGCGCGGCCGGATAGATGTCCTGGCTGAACGTCCACGGTCCGAAGTCCGCCATGTCGCTCACCGAGTAGGCGCCGTTCTCGTCGCGCGGCCAGACCTCGGTCTCGAGATCGGTGCGGCCGTACGACTCCGCGCCATAGTAGCGCCGCAGCGCCTCGGCGTGCTTCTCGTAGAAGGTGCGGTTGTGCGGGGACCGATCGATCGGGGGCACCAGGGGGTCCGGCCCGGAGAGATCGAAGCGCCCGTCGCCGGTGGACCTGGATCCGCCGCGGTCGTCGAGGAAATCGATCCTCAGGATGGCGAGTCGGATGGTCTGCACGCCGTTGGCGCCCGCCGCGGGCGTCGCGGATCCCTTGCGCAGGCGCGGCCCGATCGCGCCGTCGCGCTGCAGGCGCCGGTCCACCGGCGACGACCAATCCACGCCCGGTCGGCTGAGGAAATCCGGAAAGGCCCGCCACCGGCGCTCGCGCGCCTGCTGCGCGGCGAGTTCCTCGGGGCGCATGATCGCGGCCCCGGTGCCGAGCCCGCGCGCCCGCAGGCGCTCCGCCACCTCGGGCGGAACGACCGACCGCACGTTGAGGTCGATCGAGGCGTGCGCATTCGCGGCCCCGAGCCCGAGGGCGAGCGCGAGGATCGAGAGGTGCCTGGAACCGCGCAAGATCGTTTCCGGAGGGCCTGGGGAAGTACGGTTAGAAGCGATAGCCGAGCGTGACCTTCTTGACGTTCTCGAGTCCCGAGTCCCGGGCCTGCGGGATGCTGCCGAAGTCGAGGTTCAGGGCGCTCCAGGTCACGCCGAAGCCGTAGGTGAGGCCGCCGATGTCCCCGAGCGGATCCTTGTAATACCCGATCCGCCCCGCGACCTGGTCGAGGACCCGCACTTCCGCCCCGTAGTTGTAGGTGCGGAAGTCCTTGGTGACCAGCGACTGGTTGAAGTCGTAGACCCCGATGACGCTGAGCTCCTTGGACGAGAACGCCTCCCAGCTGGTGCCGACCTTGAGATTGCGGCTGAGCGGGCTCGACTGGTCCTCGCTCAGGAACGTCACGCTCGGACCCAGGTTCTGGAGGTTGGCGCCGAAGTTCACGCGGTACTGGGGAATCCGGTAGAGTGCGGCCAGGTCGAGTCCGAAGGTGGAGCCCACGCCGCTCAGGCTGTTCGGGGCGAGCTGGATGCGGATGTACTTGATCGAGGCCCCCACCGCGAAATCAGGCAGGATGCGCGTGCCGTAGTAGAGCGCGGGCGAGAACTCGTTCGAGCCGAAGCTCCCCTTCTCGACGCCCGAAGCGTCGGTCTCGATGCTCTGCCCGTAGGAGAGGAAGACGATTCCCACTCCGACCGCCCCCCAGCCCTCCACCGGCTGCACGTAGGCCGCGTAGTTGTAGTTGACGTCGCTGGCCAGGCCTGGAACCAGCTGCGCGTAGGTCAGTTCGACCGCCGTGCGATCCACGAAGCCGAGCGCCGCGGGATTCCACCAGGTCACCCCGGTGGCATCACCGCCCAGGGCCACCCCGGCCGCGCCCAGGCCATTCTGCCGGCCTCCGGGCTGGATGTCGAGGGACCGGCCCGTTCCCTGCGCGTGGGCCGCGCCCGCCAAACCGATCCCGATCAGTGCCGCAAACCACAGTGTATTCAGGCGCATGGTCAACCCATCCTCCTCAGAGCGAGGCCCGACCCCGTAGGGACAGGCGGGACCTCATAATACACCGCATCCGGGCCCCCCGATCCAACTTTTTTGCCGCCGGGCTGCGCTAGCGGTTGACGATGACCACGCGACCCTCGGCCTGGGCCTTCTCCCGGGCGCTGCTCTTCCCGTCGGGCTCCCGCGCGCTCACGTGCACCTGATAGAGGTAGACCCCGTTCGCCAATGGGGCTCCCTCGGCGTCCAGGCCGTCCCAGGGGACCTGGATCTGGCCCAGCCCGCCGAAGGCCGTGAGACTCCGGATCAGCTTGCCCGACACGGTGTAGAGCCGCACCCGCACGTTCACCGAATCCCCGGGCGCGTCGATGATGAAATGACCGCCGCTCCCCCTGCGCCCCGACTGGGTGGGGTTGGGAAACAGGAAGGCGCTGGTGATGCGAAGCGGCGGGGTGTCCACGACCTCGAATTCGAGCGTGGCCAGCGAGCGGTGCGCCCCGGCGCTCAAGCCCGCCGCGAGGTTGTCGGCCGCGCTCACCGTCACGCGGTGCGTCCCATGGGACAGGTTCGGCAGCTCGAAGCTGGCCGTCCCCGCCTGGTAGGAATCGGAATTGTACTGAAAGCTCGAGGTGATGTCGAAGCGCGTCGTGGTGTTGTCGTCGAGGGTGAGGATGATCCCGTTCTGCGGCGAGTACCCGGTGGTGAGGATGCCGCTGGGATCGAACAGGTCCACCCGCAGCGTCGCGGTGGGCCGCACGACGGTGGCGCCGCCGGTGAAGGAGAGCGTGATGACGGGGCCGGTCACGTCGGAGGAATTCGCGCTCCCCGGGGCGACGCTGAGCCTCGTGCTGCCGGCACCGTCGGTGTCCACGCTCGCCCCGCCCCCGCGCCCCGTCAGGTAGGCGCGCGTGCGCGCGCGCGGCCCCTCGCGCGCCTCGAGCGGCACCACGAAGCGCCCCTCGAAGCTGCCGCCGCGCACGGTCGCCTGGCCGCGGAAGATCGGCCCGGCGGTGTAGTAGTAGAGGAATCGCGTGCAACCCGGCTGGTAGCGGCAGGGCGGCAGCAGCAGGTAGGGGGCGGCATCCTCGATCAGCACCGCCGCCTCGCCGTCCAGCGGCTGGAGGACACCACCCTCGCGGTCGAGCACGCGCCCACGAAACAGCACGGTCTGCCCGCGGTTCATGGCGGCGAGCGGCGTCGTCCCGGCGGAATCCCACAGGGTCATCTCCGCCCACAGCAGCGGCAGGTTGAGCCGCAGTCCCGCGTCACCCATGAGCTGGTACTTCTGCGTCGTCTGGCTGCCCTGCTTGGCCGCGAGCAGGGCGGGCGCGAAGCCGGTGTGATACTGCCCGTCCGCGATCGTCGGGTTGCGGTCGAAGACCCGCTGGTAGAGCGTCTGGTTGAGGACCGCGTTCTGATTGCTGAACGCCAGCTCCGTCGCCGAGATCACCCCGATCGCCCCGCCGCCGGGCTTGAGCACGAGCCGCTCCCCGAGGCTCTGCACCGTCGGGTCGTTGAACTTGCCCACGTCGCACGACGCGGCGACGAACACCGTGAGCTTGCTGGCGTTGGCGAGCGTGCCGCTGTCGGTGTCGAGGAAGACGCCCTCGTCGGCGATCTTGAATGGGCTGCCGTGGCCGATGTAATTGAACATCGCCACGCCGTCGTTGATCTTGCGCTTGATGTCCTCCTTCGCGGCGGGCTTGGTGTCCCCCGGCCCATCGGGATAGGTGTGCAGGTAGACGTAGGCGCGATCGACCGCGCGCGGCACGTAGGCCGTGTCGAGCGCGGTGGTCTGCGAGACGTGCAGCCAATGCAGCGGATCGTCGCGGCTGCCCTGCTTGTCGTCGTCCGCGATCAGCATCACGCGGTCGCGGTAGTCGCCGAGCGGCGCGCTGCGCTCGTAGGGCAGCAGCTTGTCGCGGACGTAGACCAGGGCCGCCGCCGCATCGCCCGCGGGCACGCGACCGCCGAAGAAGTCGGGGATCACGTCGTTCGGGGTATCCACGTTGAGCAGCCAGTCGTCGGTGGCGAACTGACGCTGCACCCCGAGATCGAAGCCGCCTTCGTACGAGGGCACCAGTGTGCCGGGCTGGCCCGACGGCGCGTAGCCGAGGATGTTCTTGAAATCGAACGAGGCGTCGCCGAGGACGGTGACGAACGCCGGCTTGCGCGCCCAGTTGTTGAAGGCCGCGTGCAGGAAATTGCGGATCCCCGACGGGTCGATGCGGCCGCCCGAGAACTGATCGAACAGCACCGACACCGGGATGGCGAGCGCTTCGTAGGGCGGGGCGACGCCGTCGAGCGGCAGCCGCTGCCTGCGCCAGGCGGCGAGCGAGTCGGCGGCCTGGCGGAAGGCATCGTAGTAGATCACCACGAAGTCCGCGCGCCGCAGCGGCGAGCGCAGGTTCTCGTTGTCCCCCTGGCCGTCGGCGGCCTGGAACGTCGGCGGCTCGCTGACCTGCGCGACCGGGACCTTGGTGATCTTCGCCTCGGAGATGACCCGGTAGCGCACCGGCCCCCCGGGTTCCGCGCTCTCGAACGTCAGCGTGTACCCGCCCGCCCCGTCGGGCGCGTAGGTGAGCCCGGTGAGCTCGAGGGGGGCGTAGGCGTCGGTCACGTCGAACACCCTGGGCGGCGTGGCGCTGCGCAGGGAATCCACCCGATAGACGTAATCCCCGGCCGCGGCCGGCGATTCGAAGGTGAGCGTGTCGTCCATCGCCCGGAAGCGGCGCTGGTAGAAGACGTCGAGCCAGGCGAAGCCGATCCGGTCCGAGCGCAGCGCGCAGGGGGGCACCGGGGGCACCGCGAGTTGGACCGTGTTGTTCAGCTCCTGCAGCCCGCTCGTCAACGTGGTGTCGAGCACGTGCCCGGTGTTGCCGTTCCAGCCGGCGCGGTTGAGCGCCGTGGCGTTGAGCGTGACGTCCAGCAGGTGATTGGGCGGTCGCACCAGGAAGAAACAGGTGTCGAACGCGGAGATGCCCCAGGCGCTCAGCCGCAGGCGGAACGGCTGGGACACATCCACGCCCGGCGCATCGAACGCGGTCGAGAAGAAGCCGTCGCGGCTGATGCTCCGCCAGTACCACTTCTCCCAGAACAGCGTGTTCCGCAGGTAGCCGAACCCGGTGATGAAGCCATACACCGGAGTCGGATCGGGGAAGTACTCGACGTCGCGCTCGAGGTGCGCCCGCGCGCGGAACGTCGCCGGCGTGGTCGCACCCGGGGCCGGACCGACCGCCGCCGATCGCGTGAGAATGCGCTTCGGGATTCCGCCCACCGGCTGCTCGGCGGAGCCGACCGTGAGATACACGTAGTTGCGCGCATCGTAGGGGTTGTTGATGAACACCGTGTCCGGTCGCGACGGGTCGTAGTAGTCGGCCCAGTCGCTCGGGCCCAGCGCGAAGAAGTAGAACGCGTCGCTGTTCTGGTCCATGATCCGGTTGCCGTCTTCGCTGAACGCGATCGCGACCTCCCGGTAATCGCAGCTGTCGCAGAAGCTCTCCTCGGGCAGCACCGGGAAGCCCGGCCAGGAGAACAGCCGCAGGCTGTCGGTCGGGATCGTCGTCGCGCCCGAGAACGGCGCGGTGTTGCGGATCTGCCCGAAGTCCACCTTGTAGAAGCCGGTCCTCGTGATCGCGATCTTCACCCAGCGGCGGCCCGCAAAGACGCTGGTCTGGGGCACCGCGCTCACCGCCGCGCGCCGGGTCTCGCGCAGCGGCCCGAGCCCCAGCGGCCCCGCGCCCGGCGCCGGCCGGCGCCACGACCGGCCCTGCTCGTAATTGACCAGCACGCTGCGATAGACGTCCTCGAAGGGATCGGGCGACTCCGCCGCCGTCGCGGTCGCCGCGCTCGGCTGCACCTCGACCTCGACGTCCACCCGGCGGTAGAGCGTGAGACGCCGCGCGGCCGGCGTGTAGTCCGCAGCGGCGATCTCCACCCTCGCCACGCGCTGGTTGCGCATCCACGAGACGCCGAGCAGGCGTGCGCGCGCCGGCGCCACCGACGATTCACCGGCGTAGGCGGCGGCGTCGCGCACGTAGCGCGGCCGATCGGCTTCCGCCCCGCGCTCGACGCGCGGCATCGGGGCCACCAGGACGCCCTCACGCACGTCGGCCTCGGAGCCCGCGGCGCGCACGCGCACCTCCCCCACCGGCGGCACCGCCACCAGCAGGATGCGCGCCGGGAGCGCCGGCGCCCCCGCGAAGCCTGCATCCGCGTGCCCGGCGATCGTCACCTCGGTGAGGTTCGCGTCGGCATCGAGCGGTATCAGGCTGGCGGGGGGCACGTCCACGGTGAAGCGGATGACCGTGGGGCTGATCGGCAGCAGCCGGACGCCGTCGGGAGCCGCGGCGGCGGCGGCCGGAAGCAACGCCAACAGGACCGCCGCGCAGGGCCGGAGGAGCGAGGAGAACCGCGTCGCGATGCTGCGCAAGAGAGGGATCAGATCTTTTCGGCCTGATCGACCAGCATCACCGGGATGTCGTCCTCCACCCGATACCGCAGGCGACAGGCGCCACAGGTGAGGGTTCCGGCGCCGGCATCGTACTGCAAGTCGCCCTTGCAGACCGGACACACCAGGATGCCGAGCAAATCGGGGCTGAGCGGCATGTCGGACTCCTCGAGCCAGTACGCGGAAAGGGATCTCGAACGGCTGCGGGGCCAACCTGCTCGCCCGGCGCCGGGCGATGATGGTCCGCTTGACGGTCGTTAGCCAGGGGCGATGGGAGTCCTCGTGCCCGGCCAACGGCCGGATGCCTGCAACAGTCTAGCAACCGGCACTTTAGGGGGTCAAGCGGGGGATTCCTTGAAGACCCCCATGCCCCGAAACTTACCCAGCCGCCGCTCCACCAACTCGGGTCCTGATACCCCGGAGAGGTCGTCGAGTTGCCGAACGATTGCGGCGCGCACCGTGGCGGCGGCGGCGGCCGCATCGCGGTGGGCGCCGCCCAGCGGCTCGGGCAGGATGCCGTCGACGATCCCGAGCCCCAGGAGGTCCTGGGCGGTGAGCTTGAGGGCCTCGGCGGCGAGCGGGCCCTTCTTCCCGTCGCGCCACAGGATCGAGGCGCAGCCTTCGGGCGAGATCACGGAGTAGATCGAGTTCTCGAACATCAGCACCACGTTGGCCACCGCGATCGCCAGCGCGCCGCCGGATCCGCCCTCGCCGATGACCACGGTGACGATCGGCGTCTCGAGACGCGCCATCTCGCGCAGGTTGACCGCGATCGCCTCGGCCTGCCCGCGCTCCTCCGCGCCCAGCCCGGGATAGGCGCCCGGGGTGTCCACCAGGGTCACCACCGGCACGTGGAAGCGGCCGGCGAGCTGCATCAGCCGCAGCGCCTTGCGGTAGCCCTCCGGGTTCGGCATGCCGAAACGGCGCATCAGGTTTTCCTTGGTATCGCGCCCCTTCTGCTGGCCGATCACCATCACCGGTCGCGCCTCGAGCAGGGCGAGCCCGCCGACGATCGCGGGGTCGTCGGCGAAGTGGCGGTCGCCGTGGAGTTCGGTCCAGCCGGTGAAGCAGCGCTCGATGTAGTCGAGCGCGTAGGGCCGACGCGGATGGCGCGCGAGCTGCACCCGCTGGTAGGGCGTGAGACGGGCGTAGATGTCGCGCCGCAGGGCGTCGGCCCTGCGCTCGAGCTCCACCAGTTGGTCGTCGGCTTCGAGCCCCTGCTCGGCGGCGTGGGCGCGCAGCTCCTGGATCTTGAGCTCCAATTCCATCACCGGCTTCTCGAAATCGAGCCACACGCTCATGACGCCCCCTTGCCCCAGCGCGCGCGCAGCCACGGGAAGCTCCCCCGCAGCGCTTCGACCACCGACT
Organism: Candidatus Eisenbacteria bacterium RBG_16_71_46; assembly: GCA_001780165.1. Classification (GTDB taxonomy): domain Bacteria; phylum Eisenbacteria; class RBG-16-71-46; order RBG-16-71-46; family RBG-16-71-46; genus RBG-16-71-46. The sequence goes on from MFFQ01000083.1 coordinate 41,291, forward strand.
CGCCCTCGGCGACGCGGAAGCGGCGCGAACGCATCGCCAGTCGCGAATGGTCCGGTCGCACGATGTGCAGGTAGACGTCCGCCTCGCCCGGATGCGCCGAGAGCAGCTCGTCCACGCGCGCGAGCCGCTCCTGCGACAGCTCGTGCGCGCGCGCCTCGAGGTGGAGCGAGAGCCGGTAGGCGGTCCGCGCGTCCTCGAGCCGTTTCACCTCCGCCGCGAGCAGCTTGGTGCCGCGGTCCTCGCGCACCTCGATCCGGCCCGCGACCACGACTTCCTCCTCGGCGCCGAGCACGCCGCGCGCCGACTCGTAGACCTCGGGGAACAACGTGCACTCCACGCGGCCGCTCAGATCCTCGAGCGTGAGGATCGCCATCGGCTTTCCGGCGCGGGTGGTGATGGCCTTGATCTCTCCCACCAACCCGGCGAGCCGCACCTCGGCGCCGTCCTCGAGCTGCAGCGCGTCCGCGATCGCGTGCGTGGCGACGCGCTCGAGGGTGCCGCGCAGCCGCTCGAGCGGGTGTTCGGAGAAGTAGAAGCCGAGCACCTCCTTCTCGCGCGTGCTGCGCTCGCGGCTGCTCCACGGCTCCGCCGGCGGCAGCGGCAGCGACGCCACCGCGATCGCGCTCTCGCTCTCGCCGAACAGCGACGACTGCCCGCTCTGGCGCTCGCGCTGGAGCGACGCGGCGTGTTCGAGCGCGCGTCCGGCGCCGGCGAACATCGCGCCCCGCTCGGCGCCGAGCGAGTCGCACGCGCCGGCGGCGATCAGGCTCTCCAGCACGCGGCGGTTGAGCGCGCGCGCGTCCAAGCGGCGCGCGAGATCGAACAGGTCGTGGAACGGCTCGCCCTCGCGCCGCGCCGCGACCAGCGCCTCGATCGAGGCCTGGCCCACGTTGCGCACCGCGCCGAGCCCGAAGCGGATGCCGCCGTCCTCGAGCGTGAACTTCCACTCCGAGCGGTTGACGTCGGGCGGCTGCAGTGCCAGGCCCATGCGACGGCACTCGGCGATGAGGGTGACGATGCGCGCGCTGTCGGACATCTCGCTGGTGAGCGTCGCGGCCATGAACTCCGCCGGATAGTGGGCCTTGAGCCATGCGCACTGATACGCGACCAGCGCGTAGGCGGCGGAGTGCGAGTTGTGCACGACGAGCCCGTCGGCGACGAAGTTGTGCTCGCCCTCGACCGTGAGGTCGTAGACATCCTCCACGCCCTCCGGCTCGATGGACGAGATCGTGTCCCAGTACACGTCCGATTCGGCGATGGCGGCGAGCCCTGGGCTGCCGAGCACGCGGGCGACGCGGGCGACCGTGTCGCGGCGCAGCCCCTTGCGTCGCTCGGCTGCCGGGGGCCGCGGTCCCGAGACCCGGACACCTGCTTGGCGTGAGAGATCGTCCCACGTGAGCCCGGCGTCGCGGCGTTCCGCGTCGAGCTGCCGGAGGATGCCGATCGGCACCGTATCCCGGCAGCTGTTCGATGGGCTCTTCTCGAGCATGTGGCGGCGAAGCAGACCAAGCTGCGCGTCCCGACCGGGAATGTGCGGAGCCACGGCTTCGAGAAACGTGCGAATCGTCCCGATACCCAGGAGGTACACCGCGTAGCCGACGCGAAGCGAACCACGATACTCGAACCTCTTGACGTGAACTCCGCTCTGCATCCCGAGTCGGAGCAATACCCGCTGGACCCCATAGGCCAGCGCTTCCGACGACGTGGCATAGTAGGGAGCCCAATTCACGAGGTCGGCGAGGAAACCGTCACCCGCCCACAACCGGCCGAGGAACAGCTCGAGATCGGCGTCTCGCAGTTCGAGCATCGCGTCCGGGATGCGCTTCTCGCTCGCGCGACGTCCCACGAGGTCGAGCGCTCGAGCCCAAAGAAACGCCCCGGAGCGACGAGCGGCGTCGAGAACGAGCGCGAGATTGCCCTCCGTCTGCCCCATGCCGTCCCCATAGGCGAACCCGACGTCCTCGCGGATCCGACCCGAGCGCCCCAGGTTCGCATGAACCTCCAGCCGGCCATCTCGACGCTGGTAGACCCGCGTCACCGTATCCGGAAAACACGCGATCGCGGCCCGGAAGTCCTCGATCAGCTCCGGCGTGTTCGAGTGGTAGTAAAGGGTCGTCGGGTGACAAGTGTTTCCCTCGGCGAGCAGTCCGGCGAGCGCCACGATCTCGTGTCGCGGCCAGGTCCTCTTCGCCGGGACGCGCAGATGGCGCGGGGCGGCGATGCGGTCACCGGGGCACAACTCGCCGAGCGTCTTCCACCCCTCGAGGGTGCGGAACGGATGGTTGTCGGTGGCGCGGATGCTCTTCCCCTGTCGCGTGCGCAGACGGAAGACGCGCCGCCTTCCGTTCCACACCACATCCGTCACCCGGCGCGCGCGAAGCTTCCAGTCCTCGCCCAGGGCGTGCACCACGAACGGCTCGCGGGTGCGGAACAGATCCCCGATCGTGACCTCGCGTCCCGTCTCGGCATCAACGAGTAACGTATTGGATGGAAAACACTTATTGAACCCGTAGCCCGCGAATTTTTCCATCGTCGCGAAGATCTTCTCGGCCTTGGCGGGCGCCATGCGGTTCTTCACGCAGCCGTCCACGAACGCCTTGCGCTTGGCCTCCATCTGCTCCGGCTTCTTCTTCCCCATCGCGCGCCGCAGCTCGTCCGCCTGGGCCATCGAGAAGCCGGCGAGCGCGTTGGCGGCGGCCATCACCTGCTCCTGGTAGACGAACACCCCGTAGGTGCCCCGGAGGATCGGCTCGAGCGCCGGGTGATCGAAGCGCGCCACCTTGCGGCCGTGCTTGCAGTCGATGAAATAGGGAATGTTCTCCATCGGGCCCGGCCGGTAGAGCGCGTTCATCGCCACCAGGTCCTCGAACACCGAGGGCCGCAGACGGCGCAGCTGGTCGCGCATGCCCGAGGATTCGAACTGGAAGATGCCGACCGTCTCGGCCTCCTGGAACACGCGGTAGGCCTCGGCGTCGTCCATCGGTAGCGCCGACAGGCCGACGCGCTCGCCGCGTCCGCGCTCGATCAGCTCCACCGCCTCGGCCAGCACCGAGAGGGTGCGCAGCCCGAGGAAGTCCATCTTGAGCAGGCCCGCCTTCTCCACCGACTTCATGTCCCACTGGGTGGTGACCGACTCGTCCTTCTGCCGGTAGAGCGGGACGTAGTCGAGCAGCGGGCCCGGGGTGATGAGCACTCCCGCCGCGTGGGTCGAGGCATGGCGCGCGAGACCCTCGAGCACGCGGGCGCTGCGCAGCAGGCGGTCGTGCTGCACGCCCTTCTGCGGCAGCGCGCGCAGATCGGGAACCTCGTCGATCGCGCGCTCGAGGGTGACGCCGAGCCCCGGCGGGACCAGGCGGGCGATGCGGTCGCACTCGGCGTAGGGCATCCCCAGCGCGCGCCCGACGTCGCGCAGCACCCCCTTCGCCCCCATGGTCCCGAAGGTGATGATCTGGGTGACGCAGTCCTCGCCGTACTTGAGCTTGACGTACTCGATCACCTCGGAGCGCCGCAGGTCGTCGAAGTCGATGTCGATGTCCGGCATGGTGACGCGCTCGGGGTTGAGGAAGCGCTCGAAGATCAGCCCGTGCGCCAGCGGATCGATGTCGGTGATGCGGAGCACGTAGGCGACCAGCGAGCCCGCGACCGAGCCGCGGCCGGGACCGACGCCGATCCCACGCGAGCGCGCGTAGGCGATGAAGTCGCGCACGATCAGGAAGTACGAGGCGAAACCCATGCGACAGATGACGTCCAGCTCGTACCCGAGCCGCTGGCGGATGGCCTCGGTGATCTCCCCGAAGCGCTCGCCCACCGCGCCCGCGACCAGATCCCGCAGGTGCCGCTCGGCGCTCTCCACCCCCGGCGGCAGCGGGAACTCCGGCAGCAGCGGCCGGCCGAAGTCGAGCTGCAGGTTGCAGCGCTCGGCGATGGCGAGCGTGTTCGCGAGCGCCTCGGGGTACTCGCCGAAGCGCGCCTTCATCTCGTCGGGCGATTTGAAGTAGAGCTGGTCGGTCCCCATCCGCATGCGCTTGGGATCGTCGATGCCGGCGCCGGTCTGGATGCAGAGCAGCACGTCGTGCGCGTCGGCGTCCTCGTGGCGCAGGTAGTGGCAATCGTTGGTGCCGACCAGCGGGATGCCGGTGCGGCGCGCCAACGCGGCGACCCGCGGCCGGATGCGGTCCTCGATCTCGAGGCCGTGGTTCTGGATCTCGAGGAAGTAGTTCTCCGCCCCGAACATGTCCCGATAGAGGTGCGCGGTGCGCAGCGCCCCCGCCTCGTCGTCGGCCAGCAGGTCGCTCGCCACCTCGCCCTTGGGGCACGCGGAGAGCGCGAGCAGGCCCTCGGCGTGGCGCGCGAGCACCTCGTGGTCCACGCGCGGCTTGTAGTAGAAGCCCTCGAGGAAGGCGATCGAGGACAGCCGGATGAGGTTGCGGAATCCGCGCTCGTCGCGCGCGAGCAGCACCAGGTGGTGGGCGGTGTCGCGGGTGCGCTCGCGTCGGCCTCCGCGGGTGACGTAGGCTTCCATCCCCACGATCGGCTTCACGCCCGCCTTGCGCGCGGCCTGGTAGAACTGCACGGCCCCGAACAGCGAGCCGTGGTCGGTGAGCGCGAGCGCGGGCATGCCCATCTCCGCCGCCCGCTCGACCATGCGCGGGATCGGGCTCGCGCCGTCGAGAAGCGAGTAATCGCTGTGATTGTGGAGGTGGACGAAGTCGGCGAATGTCATGGCGCATCCTGCGCGGCGTCCGGAGCATCCGCGCTCCTGGGGACGCGGACGGAGCGCGGGGCTGACCCGCGGTCCGCGTGGCGGACCGGATTAATCTAGCACAAAGCGTCCGGAGCGACGGCGCGTGTTCCCCGCGCGGTCGGTCGCGATGACGACGTAGCGGTGCGTGCCCGCGGCCGGCGCGCGCAGCGGACGCCAGCGCAGCACCCGCGCTTCGGCATCCCATTCGGTCGGCACCCGCCGGCCGTCGACGATGAAGGACGAGGCACTCGCGTCGATGCCGCTGCCGCGCTCGACGATACGCGCGCTGAGCGCCCAGCGGCTGTAGGGCGCGCGCCGTCCGCGCGCCGGCGCGGCGAGCGGCGTGACCCGCGGCGCCAGCGTATCCACCAGCGCGCCGAAGGTGCCGAGCTGGCGCGAGCGACCCGCGAGGCGGCCGCGCTCGCGTTGCGTGGAGAGGAAGTCCCAGCCGCCGTCGTCGGACACGTAGAGCCCGGCCTCGTCGGGCGCGCGGCGTCCGGGATCCAGCGTCACCTCCGCGGCGCGCGCGAGCGGCATCGTCGCGGGCTCGATCCCGACGCGCGCGAGCGGCCGGCCCAGCTCGGCGGCCCCGCCGCCGTCATCCTCCCAGGTCCAGACCGCCGCCGGCTCGAAGGCGCCGCCGGCCGGCAGCGTCCAGGAGAATCCCGCGCCGGGGAGCACCACGCTCCCGCCCGCGGCCGATACCGGCTGCGGCGTGAATTTCCACGACCGGCTCCACGACCGGCCGGCCGATCGGCCGCTCACGCTCAGCCGGTGCTCGCGCCCGTACTCGCGCAGCGGCATCACCGCGCTCCAGGCGCCGCCACTCAGCGTGGCGCGAAAGCGCCCGGCATCGCCACCCCGCATCTCGAACCAGACCTCGCGGCTCCCCCCCGCCGGCGCCACGCAGGTGGCGCGCAGGAAGTGCCCGGGCAGTGCCGCGAACGTGACACCGGAGCCCGCAGCGGGCCGCGCGGTCGCGGGACCGACGCGCGTGGTATCGGGCCCGACCGATCCCGCCGGCGGCGGGCGGAGCACCACCGTGCGCTCGACTTCGCCCCCGCCGAGATCGCGGGCGGCGAGGCGGAGTGCGCGCGGCGGATCGCCGGCCGCGACGCGCAACGTGCCGGCGTCGCCATCGCCCGGACCCTCGGCCAGCAGCACCCGCGGGCGAAACCCGGCGGGCGCCCACAGCACCAGGCCCTTGCCCCCGGTGACGCGCCCGGAGTCGTAGACGTAGTCCACCTCCGGCATGTCGGTGGCCCACGACAGGCTGTCGAAGCGGCACTCCACGCGCACGTCCCCGAACGCCAGCCCCACCGACCACGGCACCATGCGGTCCACGCCGTGCCAGGTGCCGTCGCGCGCCCCGACCACGGCGCGCACCCGGCCCTCGACCGTCAGCGTGTCGGGCCGCGCGCCGAGCCGCAGGGTGTAGGGCGCCGCCGCGCCCTCCACGAACGAGGCGTCATCCAACGGCTCGAGCGTCAGCGTGACCAGGGAGGGAGGACTCGGGTCGGGCACCTCGAGCCCGGCGCGCATCGGGTTGTAGGCCACGTCGCCGCGCCGCACCTCGAAATGGAGGTGGGGTCCGCCCGCCCCGCTCTCGCCGCTCCAGGCGATGCGCTGCCCCGCGGCCACGCGGAAGCGCCCGACCGCGGGCCACAGGTCCTGCTCGTACCGCCCGCTCGATTCCTGCACCGCCGCCACGTAGGAGGCGAGCGGCTCGTCGAACGCGTCGAGGTGGCCGAACTGCAGCAGGCGACCGTCCTCGGCGTGCAGGTAGATCGAGCGGCCGTAGCCCGCGCCCGAGGCGCGCACGCGCTCGATCCATCCGGCGAGCGGGGCGAACACCGGCTTGCCCACGCGCTCGCCGGTGCCGAGATCGAGCCCGGCATGAAAGTGGCCGCCGCGGTACTCGCCGTAGCCGCCGGTGAGGACCAGCGGAGGATCGAGCGGCGGGCGGACGAGCGGCGGAAAGAATCCGGCCGGCGCCCCGGCCACCCCCGATGCGGCCACCGGCGACGCGGCGGCCGCCCGGCCCTTGCACGGCGCCCAGGCGGCGATCAGCAGCAGCGCCAGAGCACCCGCGGGACGCGCAGCCCGCAATGTCGCGCGCGCCAAAACGTGCAACCCGCACGCTTCGCGTTCCGCCCCTCGGCCCGCCCGCCGGCGCCGGGGGGATGCGGGCCACGCCGGCCCGGTGGATTCGTCGCCGGTCCTCACCCTCCTCCATCTGGCATTCCGATTGCTCACCTCACGCTCCCTGTGGCTGGCCGCCCGGTTCTTCCAGGCGGGACCCCGCTCGAGAATCGAAGAACCCGATAGCGAAGGAGGAAGGTTGTGAATCGTCACCTCTCCGTCCCCCGGACGCTGGCCGTGCTCGCGCTGCTCGCCGTTCTGGCCGGCTGCAAGGGCACAAAGGCGCTCGCTCCGGTCGCGCTGCCCGACACCACACCACCGCCGGCCCCCACGGGTCTGCACGTCGACAACGACGCCTCGAGCCAGGCCATCATGCTGGCCTGGGATGCAAGCCCGGCGCCGGACGTCGCAGGTTACGCGGTCTATCTCGTGAAGCAAAACCAGGCCGGCGCGAACGTCTACTCGCTGGTCGGCACCTGCGCGGCGGCGGCGACCGACTTCGCGCTCGAGCTGCCCGCGCAGGGCGTGGCCAACACCTACCAGTTGAAGGCCTACGACACGTCGTCGAACTTCAGCGCCTACTCCGCGGCCGTCATGGCCTACCTGCCCGCGGGCGGCAACGGCAATCCGGCGGGAGGGCCGCAGCGCATCAACGACTAACGAGTGACGTCGGGGAACCAGCCCCGAGGCGCTTCAGGGAAGCGGCGCCGCGCGTCCGGACGCGGAGGGACCCACTCGCCGGACGCGCAAAATGAAGCGGCCGGGACGCGGCAACGCGTCCCGGCCGTGCTGTTTCCAGCGGCCGCGACATGGCGCGGCGCCGGCGGATGCCGGCGGGCGGACGCCGCACGGTCGCGTCCGACCCGCTGGCTCACTGGATCAGGACGACGCGCGCCTCCGCGTGCTGGGCACCGCACACCAGCCGTACGAAGTAGAGCGCGGGCGGAACGAGGTATCCGTTGCGATCGCGCCCATCCCAGCTCTCGATGCCCTCGGGGACGTTCGCGACCGCGCGCTCGAGGCGCAGCCTCCCGGACAGGTCGTACACCCTGAGGAAGCGTGGGCCGGGCGCCGACCCCGGCGGGATCTGCCAGTAGAACTGCACCGGGAGCCCGCTCGGACGCGCCAGCGGTGCCACGGCGATTCCCGTGCGCCCCGCCAGCGGCCCCGCCGGGCCGGTCGTCGCCGCCGCGTCGTTGGAGATCCCCGAACGGTTGCCGGCCTCGTCGCGGGTCTCGAGGGCGAAGTGGTAGGCGGTCGCGGGCGCAAGCCCGGTGACCACGAAGCGCTCCGCGGTCCCGGCGGGATCCGGGGCCGGCGCGCCCGGCACCGGCGTCGCGGCGGCGAAGCTGGTGGCGTCGATCGGCTGCAGCGCGTAGCGCAGATCGTAGACCGCCGCCCGCCCCGCCGTGCCGTCGTCGCCGGGCGCGGTCCAGGTCAGCCGCACGGCGCGGGCGGCGACCGAGTCCGCCGCCAGGTCGGCCACCGGCGCCGGGGCGACGTCGTCGAGCACCGGGAGCGCCGGCACGGCGAGACGACTGCCGGTGCGCGCGTAGTTGCCGCGCGCGGTGGGCCACGCTTGCGGGGCGGCGTTCCAGGTCGCCGCCCCCGCGTCGTAGACGAACAGCTCGGCGGTCGCGCCGGTGCCGGCCACCACCTCGGTGCGGCCGTCGCCGTCCAGATCGAACACGCTCGGCGCCACCCCGGCGTTTCCCGGTTTGGGGAAACTCGGGAGTGCGACCGCGTTGGGAGCAAACGCCAGCAGGTTGACGCCGGCGTACACCATGACGTCGTTTGCGGAGCTCCCCTCGAGATGACCCAGCACCGGAGCGCCCAGCGGGGCCGCGGTGAGCGCGCGCGGCCAGCCCGCGCCCAGCGGCAGGCCGAGCGAATCGAACACCGCGAGCGCGTTGGGCGTGGTGGTCGCGACCACCACCTCGTCGTAGCCATCGCCGTCGAAGTCGCCGAGCGCGGGCTCTCCCCCCGCCGTGCCGCCGAGCGACGTGGGGTTGAAGCGCAGCGTGCCGTTGGGCGCCAACGCGAACAGCTGGCTGCCCGCGGGGACGAAGATCGTCGGCAGGTTGAAGCGCCGCAGGAGCGTCACCACCGGCGGGCGCGGGCTCGCGCCGAGCGCCACCGGCCACCCCGCCAGTTCGCCGCCGTCGCCGCCGAGCACGTGCACGTCGCCGTTGGCGGCGGCCACGATGATCTCATCGCCCGGCCGCTGGTCGAGGTCCGCCAGCGCCGGCAATGCGGTGACGTTGACGCCGAGCTCGACCGGGAAGTTCGCCACCCCGCTGCCGTCCGTCGTGTGCCAGGCGAACACCTCGCCGTCGGTCGCCACCATCACCACCTCGGGTGCCCCGTCGCCGTCGAGATCGCCGAGGGCGAGCCCCCTGGTGGTGAGGAACGGCGAGGAGCCCACGGCGGTGACCGGAAAGCCGGGTAGCGGCACGCCCGCCGTGCTCCAGCCGTACGCGCGGGCGAGCGTGGTGGCCACGAACAGCCCGATGCCGCGCGTGGCGCCCAGGTCCGCCGCCGCGAGGTGGCCGACCGGCGCCCCCGACGTGGCGGCGCTCCACAGCGTGTCGCCGCGCGTGACGTCGAGCATCAGCACCTGCTGCGCGTTGGCCGCGAGCACCACGCGCGTCATGCCGCCGACCGTCGGCAGCACCACCGCCGCACCCACCGCCGTCGAGCCCACGCGCATCGTGGTCGAGGTCGGCGGGTCGCCGAGCGCGCGCGCGAGGTTGAGCCGCCCGGTGCCGTAGCCGCTGCCGACGTTGAGCGCGGAGATCTCGTCCGCGGTCTCGCGCAGCCGCAGCCGGGGCCCGAGACCGAACAGCGGGTGGAGCCCCGCCGCGCGACGCTGCGCCTGGAGCAGCGCCACCGCGCCCGCGGCCAGCGGTGCCGAGAACGAGGTGCCGTCGAGCGCCTCCCGGTACGCCGGCTGGCGCGACCCGATGCTGTCGGCCATTGCATGCACCAGCGCCGTGCTCGCGATCCCCACGCCGGGAGCGGCGAGGTCCACGAACGTCCCGCGCAGCGAGAAGTTGGCCACCACGTCGTTCGCGTCGGTGGCCGCGACCGCGATGACGTCCTCGCGATCGCCCAGGTAGTGCAGCTGGCCGCTGTTGCCCGCCGCCGCCACCACCACCACTCCCGCGGCGGTGGCGGCGGTCACCGCCGCGTCGAGCCCGCCGGTGTTCTGGCTCGCGAACGAACAGTTGATCACCGCGGCACCGTTGCGCGTCGCGTAGCGCACCGCCTGCGCCGCGTAGGACATGTCCACGTAGCCTTCCGGCAGCGACTTCCGCGACCAGCCGGCGCGCACCGGCATCAGGCGCAGCTTCCAACTGGTGCCGGCGACGCCGATGAGGTTGTCGGTGATGGCACCGATCAGCCCCGCCACCTCGGTGCCGTGGCCGGCGAAGTCGTTGGGGTCGTCGTCCTCGTCGCGCCAGTCCTCGCCGTCGGACACGTCGTTGGCGTTGAGGACGTTCACGAAGTCCCAGCCCGAGACGTCGTCCACGAAGCCGTTGCCGTCGTCGTCCACGCCCGGCAGCCCGTCGCGCTCGGCGCGATTGACCCACATCTGCCCGGTGAGCCCCGCGATCGAGCCGCCCAGGTCCGGGTGGTAGGGCAGGATCCCGGTGTCGATCACCGCGACCACGACGGCGGTGTCCCCGCTGGTGATGGACCAGGCCTCGGGGGCGTGGAGGTCGGCCCGCGACGGCTGGAAGAACCACCACGAGGCGCTCCACAGCGAGTCGTTGGGCACCGCCGAGACCGGCAGCACCGCGATCGGGTCCGCGCTCGCCACGTCGGCGAGGGCGCGGAAGCGCTCGAGCGCCTGCGGAAGATCCGTGCCCGGCGGCAGCTCCACCAGGTAGAAGGCGGTGAAGTCGATCTCGTCCGATCCCGCGGGCGGGCGGCGCTCGGCGCGGAACTCCGGCACGAAGCGCACCTCGCCCAGGCCCGCGGCCGCGCGGTCCACCGCCGCCACCCCGAGCGCGCGCCCGCGCGCACCGGGGGTGACGAGGCGGGCGGCCGCCGGGGCGAGCCGGATCTCGAACACGTCGCCGCGGTACGCCGGGCCGGCCACCGCCTCGCGCTCGGGGTAGTGGATCGGCAAGTCCAGCGCGCGCGCCGAAACCGGTGCCGCCAGCAGGCCGCACGCGACGAGGAACCCCGGGATGGCTCTCATGTGGTCGAAATGCAAAGGCGGCCGGACCGCTTCCCTAGGAAGAAGCCCGGCCGCAGTACCCCATTAGTTTAGGGAGCCGCCGCCTGCGCGGTCAAGAGGCGGTCCGCGGCTTGACTTCCCCGCGGCGCGGCGGGCACACTCATGAGTGGTCGGGCCCCAGTGGCGCTTGTCTGCTCACGACTTCACCCGGCCCCGGAGCCCCATGGACCAGGACGAACGCGACCGCTTGCGCCAGATGCTCCTCGACCGCTCGATGCGCTTCGGGGAGTTCGTGTTGAGCTCGGGCGCGACTTCCAACTACTACATCGACGTGCGAAAGACCAGCCTGCACCCCGAGGGCCTGCGGCTGATCTCGCGGATGTTCTACGAGATGATCCAGGGGGACAACGTGACCGCCGTGGGCGGTCTCACCCTGGGCGCCGACCCGCTGGTGGCGGGCCTCATGCTCTACAGCGCGGAGCAGGGCCGCCCGCTCGAGGGGTTCCTGGTGCGGCGGACCACCAAGGGCCACGGCACGCGCGGCCAGGTCGAGGGTAACCTCGCCGGGCACAAGCGCGTGGTGATTCTCGATGACGTCATCACCAGCGGCGAGAGTTCGCTGATCGCCGCCGAGGCCGCCAAATCGTACAAGGCGGAGGTCGTCCGCGTGCTCGCGGTCGTGGACCGCGAGCAGGGAGCGAGCCAGATCTTCCAGCAGCGAGCACTGACCTTTACGCCGCTTTTCTCGATTGGCGAGCTATTGCCCGCCGAGCGCTGAGCGCACCTTCGGGAAAAGGTCGGCCTTCCCCCGGCCGATAACCCGAAGGGACCGGTTACGACCCTGCGCGTCCCGATCGTGGATGGCCCTGCATGTATGAAATGTACTTCGGCCTGCGCGAGAATCCCTTTCTCGCCGGCCACCAATCGCGGTTCATCTACCCGAGCGGCGAGCATCTCGAGGCGCTCGCTCACCTGCGCTATGGCATCGAGAACCGCGAAGCCTTCGTCCTGATCTCCGGCGAGGTCGGCACCGGGAAGACCACCGCCCTCTACCACGCCCTCGAGGAGTGGGAGTCGCGCGCCGTGGTGGCGCTGATCACGAATTCGGCGCTCACCCGCAGCGAGCTGCTCGAGGAGATCGCGATCCGCTTTGGGCTCAGCCTCAGCACCCCGATCACCAAGCCCCAGATCATGGTGCAGCTCGAGCGCCACCTGCTGTCGGTCTACGCGCGCGGGCATCGCGCGATCCTGCTGCTCGACGAGGCGCAGAATCTCGAGCGCGACCTGCTCGAGGAGATCCGCCTGCTGTCGAACCTCGAAGCGCAGGGCAGCAAGCTGGTGCAGATCTTTCTCGTCGGCCAGCCCGAGCTCGAGGTCAAGCTCGCGAGCCCCGAGCTGCGCCAGCTTCGCCAGCGGATCGCGGTCCACTACCGCCTCGGCCCGCTGAGCGCCGAGGACACCGAGCGCTACATCCATCACCGCATCGCGGTCGCCGGCGGCCACGGGCTCAGCCTGTTCCCGATCGAGTCCTGCCACGCCGTGCACCGGTTCACGCACGGCATCCCGCGCGAGATCAACAGTCTCTCCTCGCAGGCCCTGCTCAGCGCGTTCGTGGACGATTCGCCGATCGTGACCCCCAAGCACATCGAGACCGCGGCCCGTGAACTCGAGTTCCTGAGCGTGATCGAGCCCGGGCAGGCGGCAGCACCCGGGGCGCCGGACACCATCGCCCGTGCCGAGGCGCAAGCGCCCGCCACCCGCGAGGCGCGCACCGTGATCGGCTCGACGCCGGAGGAAGCGCGCGCCGCGGAGCCGCCCGCGAGCGAAGCGCCGGCCGAGGCAGCGCCCGGCCCGACGCCGGCCGTCGAGATCACGACGTCCGCGTGGCGCGAGGCGCCGCCCTCCCCCACCGGGCCCGAGGCAGCGACGCGCGCGCCCGCGGACGCCGAGCTGCCGTCGGCCGCTCCGACCGCCGAGCCCGTGCCACCGACCGCGGACGCCGGGGCCCGTCCGCCCGCCCCGGACATGGAGCCAGCGCGCGTGCCGGCAGAGGCTCAAGCCGAGACGCCGCCTCCCGCCGTCGAGCCCGTGCCACCGGCGCCCAAGGTGACCGCGGAAGCCGCGCCCGCGCCTCCGCCCGTCGATGCGGCGGCCGAGCGCCCGACCTCACCCCCGCCTCCCGAGAAACCACGCGAGCCCGTGCCGGCGCCGCGGCCGTCGCAGTTGCCTCACACCGACGAGGACTGGGAGGCGTGGCTCGCGTCCTTCTCGCTGCCCCGCCAGGATACGAAGGGGAAGCCTTCCGCCTACCCCAACCCAGCCGCGCCGGCCATCGGCGGATCGCCTCTGGCGCACCCCGCGCCGGGCGCCCCCAACTCCGTGGGCGACCCCAGGGCTCCCTCCACCGCGCAAAGCGACCCGTCGAAACCGACACCACCGCAGCCATCGGGCTTCGAGCGGGGCGGAACGTCGAGACCCGTCTCGCCACCGAGCGGCACGCCCCCGCGGAGCGAGCCCGCGAAACCCGCGCCGTCGCAGAATTCCGGCTTCGAGCGTGGCGAGCCCGCGAAGTCCGCCTCGCCGCAGAGTCCCGGCATCGAGCGCACCGCGCCCGCCGCCTCCATGTTGCCCCCCTCCGCAACGCCCGTCAGGCCGATGCCCACTCCGGCCGAGATCGGTCGTGGGTCCGCGTCCTCCCCACCCACCCGACCGACGGCCCCCGTGAGTTCACCGACCGCGCCGCCGGCGGCACCGGCCCCCACGGCCGCGCCCGGCGCACCGCCCAAGCCCGGTACGGCCGCCGGCTCCCGGGAGGGCGCGAGCGCCCCAGGGACCTCCGCCCTCGCCGCGGCCATCGGCGCCGCGGCCGCGGCCTCCGTCCCCGGGGCCACGAAGCGCAGCCTCTCCGAGGAGCAGCGCTCCGCCCTGCCGCCGCGGCTCCGCGCGAAGCTCGAAGCCGAGGAGGAGCCCGCCGACGAGCCCGTCGCGCCCTCCGCAAGCGGTCTCAAGTGGATGATCGCGGCGGCTATCGTCGCCGTGCTCGCGATCGCGGCCGTGCTCGTGGTGCGATTCGGCGGCTTCCAGACCGGCGGGACACGCGGCGCCGCGACTCCACCTCGCGCCACGCCAGAGGCGACCGCGACACCTCCGTTCGGCGAAGGCCTGTCGACCGAGAAGGCCGCGGGCGAAGCGACCGGCGCTGGCACGACCGCCGGATCACCCGGCAGCGCGCCCGCGGCCGCGTCACCCGGCAACGGCGCAGGAGGTGCCGCAGGCACGGGCGACGCGGCCGCGGGCGCGCCCAAGCCCGCCGCGCCCCCGGCCACCGGCTCCGCCACCCCCGCGCAGCCCGAGGCGCAGCGCCCGAAGACTCCCCCCGTCGCCAAGCCGGCCGCGACCGCCGGCCCCTACGGGCTCGCCGTCGGGACCTACCTCGACCAGGACCGCGCCAAGGAGATCAGCGTACGGCTCAGCAGCCAGACGCAGCTCCGCTCGCGCGTGGTAAGCGTCCAGGATGGCAGCTCGTCCGTGTACCGCCTGGTGCTCGGCACCTACGAGAGCCCCACCGCCGCCGAGCGCGCCGCCAGCGATCTCATCGCCCGCGGGCTCGTGAACGAAGCCCGCGTGGTGCCGATCGCGAGCGCCGGCAGAAGCGGGCGCTGAGGAGCGGCCGCCAACGCTGCGCGTTGCGGCCCGCGGCCGGCGCCCGGGCAGCACGCGATGCAGCGTGATCGGCGGGGCCGAGGGAGTGACGGCGTGGCTGCCGCGACGGCGCGCGGCAGCGATCAGAGCGTGATCTCGCGAGGCCCGTCTGCCGCCGCGTTTCCGGCGCCGGGCCTTTTCCCTTGCCCGGGTTCACGCCCGCCGTCTAAGTTCACGGGCCCTCTCTGCCGCGTCCCCATCGTCTAGAGGCCTAGGACACCGCCCTTTCACGGCGGCGACACGGGTTCGAATCCC
>MFFQ01000084.1:0-10672 GCA_001780165.1 Candidatus Eisenbacteria bacterium RBG_16_71_46
CGCCCAGCCCCGCGAACAGGTGGTTGGCGCGCAGCACCATCACCACCGCGTTCCAGCGGATGATGCGGCGGATGCGCAGCTCCATCGCCTCGTCGCCGGGGAACTCCGGCTCCTGTTCGGGCGAGATGGTGTTGATGTAGCGCGACTGGACCAGCCCGGGCAGCCCGATGCGGAGCTGGCGCGCGCGCTTGAGCACCTTGCGCAGCAGGAAGTCGGCGCGCTCGTGTCCCGAACGCTCGAGGACGCCGTCGAGGGCGTCGAGCCATTCCTGGGTCTCCTCGGGATCGGCGTCGGGGAGCTGGCGCTTGAAGCCGCCGAGCAGGCCGAGGCGGAATTGGAGGTTGTCGTCCTGGTCGGGGGCGGTCTTGGGAGTGCCGGTCTCGATGCTCATGGGCGTTATCGCTCTCGCGCGCCGGGGGATCGGCGCGTCTCCAGTGGTTTCGGGATGTGGCGCCCGGACGTCCCGACCGCGCTGCAGGGCGGGTCGTGCGGGGCGTCCCCGGGGTCGCCGGGTGTCGGGCCCGGATCACAGCGCCCGTGCGGCCAGAGCGCGTCCGGGCGTGCGTGTGTGCTCGGAACGGGTTTCGGCCCGCAGCATACTCCAAAGGCCGCCCGGGCGGACAATGTCCCGCGGGCGCCCACACCGGCCCGTCAATCCCCGCTCGAGCGCATCCGGCGACGATTCCCGCCGGTTCAGGGAGCCTGCTAGACTACGGCGCCCGTTCGCATCCACCCCCGCCCAAGGAGACCCGCCGTGTCGCTCATGACGACTCCCGCCACCACCCTGTATCCGGAACGGAAGGGCGCCCGCCCGCTGACGGCGGAGGATCTGTGGGCGATCCCGCGCGTCGGCGCTCCGGCGCCCGGCCCCGACGGTACCCTCGCCGTGGCCGTCACCACCTACGACCTGGAGAAGAACGAGGGCCGCGGGCGGATCTGGCTCGTGCCCGCGCGCGACGGCGAGCCGCGGCCGCTCACCTCGCCCGAGCACTCGAGCGCCGATCCGGCGTTCTCGCCCGACGGGCGCTGGCTCGCCTTCACCCGCAAGGACGAGAAGAAGAAGGCCCAGCTCCACGTCTTGCCGCTCGACGGCGGCGAGCCGCGGCGCATCACCACGCTGCCGCTCGGGGTGTTCGATCCCAAGTGGCTGCCGGACGGCTCCGGCATCGTCTTCGCCGCGATGGTCATCAAGGGCCACTGGACGCCCGAGGCCACGGCCGCCGAGGTCGAGCGGCGCGAGAAGGACCCGGTCAAGGCCCACGTCACGGAGGAGCGGGTCTATCGCTACTGGGACACCTGGCTCACCACCGGCGAGGTGCCGCACCTGTTCGTGATCCGGCCCGACGGCACCGGGCTGCGCGACCTGACACCGGAGTCCGAGGTGTGGTTCGACTGGATGGAGCCGCACGGGCAGTACGACATCGCGCCCGACGGCGGCGAGGTCGCCTACGCGGGCATCCTCTTCGACGCCGCCCGCTCGCTGCTGCGCAGCGCGATCTTCATCGCACCCGTGGCGGGGGGAAAGCCCGTCTGCCTGACCGCCGACCATCCGGCGAGCGACGCCGAGCCCCGCTACGCCCGCGACGGCAAGTCGATCGTCTACGGCATGCAGCACGATCCCTTCTTCTACGCCGATCGCATGCGGCTCATGGCCTACGACCGGGCGTCGAAGACGCATCGCGCGCTGCTCGAGGACTGGGATCTGTCGCCCGCGCACTGGGAGACGGCCACCGACGGCACGGTGTTCCTGGTCGCGGAACAGGACGCCCGCACCTCGATCTTCGCCTGGCGCGGCACCGGCGAGCCG
Organism: Candidatus Eisenbacteria bacterium RBG_16_71_46; assembly: GCA_001780165.1. Taxonomy (GTDB): domain Bacteria; phylum Eisenbacteria; class RBG-16-71-46; order RBG-16-71-46; family RBG-16-71-46; genus RBG-16-71-46. The sequence continues at coordinate 1,808 of MFFQ01000084.1, forward strand.
CGGCCGGTGGTGCGCGGCGGCTCGGCGGGAGGGCTCACGCTGGCGCCCGACGGCCGGCTGCTGTTCACGCTCCAGTCCCTTTCGCAGCCGCCCGAAGTGCACGCCTGCGCGGCCGACGGCCAGGGGCTCGCGCGGCTCACGCGCTTCACCGAGACCGCGACGGCGGCCTTCGCCACCGGCGAAGTGCGCGAGATGCAGTTCGAGGGTTCCCAGGGCGAGACGGTCCAGATGTTCCTCGTGCTGCCGCCCGGATACGAGGCGGGGAAGCGCTACCCGCTGGTGCAGGTGGTCCACGGCGGGCCCCACGGCATCACCCCCGACGCGTTCCACTTCCGTTGGAACGCGCACGCCTTCGCCTCGCCCGGCTACGTGGCGGCGCTGGTGAACTTCCAGGGCTCCACGTCGTGGGGCCAGGATTTCGCCAAGCGCATCCAGGGCGGCTGGGGCGACCTTCCCTACCAGGACGTCATGCGCGCCACCGACGCGCTGATCGCCTCGGGGCTCGTGGACGAGAAGCGCATGGCGGCCGCGGGCGGTTCCTACGGCGGTTACATGGCGGCCTGGATCGCCGGCAACACCGACCGCTTCCGCTGCATCGTCAACCACGCCGGGGTCTACAACCTGCTCTCGCAGTACGCGAGCGACGTCACCCAGGGGCGGGCCCAGTCCATGGGGGGCGAGCCGTGGGACGGCATCGAGGGCATCGACCGCTGGAATCCCGCGCGGCAGGCGAAGGGCTTCACCACGCCGATGCTGGTGCTCCACGGCGAGCGGGACTTTCGCGTGCCGGTGACTCAGGGGCTCGAGTGCTACGGCGTGCTCAAGGCCAAGGGCGTGCCCGCGCGGCTGGTCTACTTTCCCGACGAGAACCACTGGGTGCTCAAGCCGCGCAACTCGATCCTGTGGCATCGCGAAGTGCTGGGCTGGCTCAGGCGGTTCCTCGACGCCTGAGCCGGTCGCGGCAGAGGGGGCCCCGGCGGGGGCCGCCGCGAGCCCGCAGGAAGCGCCGCTCTAGAGGCCTTTGGGCCGCGGTCTGGGCCCAGCCGCCGGCCCCCCTAGAGCCCTGACTGCCTCCCGCCGCCATCCAATCGACCCGGCCCGTCGTGTAAAGTACGCTTGACAACATGACAAGCGTGCTTTACATCGCCCGGGTCGCAGGTGGTCCGTTACGACTCCGCTCCTGGAGGGGACGAGACGCCGCAGCAGGGTCTTCGAGGGTCCAGGGCAACCACTGAAGTGCTTCGACGCCAGGTTCCTCGGCCAGGTGCTGGTGTTGGCCGCGCTGATCGTCGCGCCGTCCTTGATCGGCCGCGGGTTCGAGCGCGGCAGCGCCGCGAGGCTGGCGGTGGGCGGGGCCCAGGGCGCGCTGGTCGCGTTCGTGATCCTCTTCACCGTCGGCGCGATCCGCCGGCTCGACGAGTTGCAGCTCCGCATCCACCTCGAGGCCATCGCGATCTCGTTCGCGGTCACGGCCGCGATCGTGACTGCCTGGCGATTCGTGGAGGCGCCGGCGCTCCGGGCTTCGACTACGGCGAGTGGCTGTGGCCGATGATGGTGCTGCTGTGGGCGCTCGGCATGGTTTTCCGGCGGCGGCACTACCGATGAAGAACCGGCTCCGGCTCCTGCGGGCCGAGCGCGGCTGGTCGCAGGCCGACCTCGGCAAGCGGCTGCAGGTCTCGCGCCAGACGATCAACGCGATCGAGACCGAGAAGTACGACCCCAGCCTGCCGCTCGCGTTCCGCATCGCGCGGGTGTTCGGCGGGCGCATCGAGGACATCTTCGAGAACGGCGCCGATTGAGGCGCCGGGGCTATTCGGCCGACGCGCGACGCGCGGGAGGGTGAGATGAGCCGGGTCACGATCCGCCGCTGCAGCTATTGAATCTCCGGGATCCACGCCGCCCGGGTGGCGGCGTCGCTCCGGCGCGAGCTCGGCGTCGAGGTCTCGCTCGAGGAGGGTGACTACGGCGAGTTCACCGTGCTGGCCGACGGGGTCGAGGTCGTGCGCGGCGGTCTCCTCGGCTTTCTGGGCGTGTTGCCGAGCGCCTCCCGGGTGCGGGCGCGGGTCGAGGAGAAGCTCCGCCGGGAATCCTGAGCCGCCGCCGCACCGCGCCTCAGCGCTTGACGCCCACCCACAGACCGTCGCCGAGCGGCACGATGACGCTCTGCAGCGCGGTGGTCTTCGCCATGAGGTCGTTGAACGCGCGCATCGCCGGCACCTCGCGGTCGGTGTAGGACGGATCGAGCAGCTGGCCGAAGGCCAGCGCGTTGTCCGCCATGATCAGCCCGCCGGAGCGCACGATCCGCAGGCAGTGCTCGAGGTACGTGGGGTAGTTGACCTTGTCGGCATCGAGGAAGGCGGCGTCGGCGCTGTCGGCGGCGAAGGCCGGGAGCACGTCGAGCCCCGCGCCGCGGTGGACCTCCACGCGCCCGGCGACATCCGAGCGCGCCACCCACTGCTCGGCGAAGGCGGCGTGTTTGGGATCGAATTCGATGGTGCGCACGCGGCCATCCGCGGGTAGCGCGCGCGCCATGCTGATCGCGGAATACCCGGCGAGGGTGCCGACCTCGACCACCTGCCGCGCGCCGGCGAGGCGCAGCAGGATCTGCATGAAGCTCGCCTGCTCGGGCGCGATCCAGATCGACGGAATGCCCTCGGCGGCGGCGGCGCGCTTGAGGTCGGCGAGGAAGGCGTCCTCGCGCGTGGTGTGCTCCGCGATGTAGCGGAACAGCTCGTCGGTCACGCGGGTCGAGGTCTCGGACATGGTTCCTCCGCTATGGTCGGCGCCACGCGCCGGGGCCCGCGCTAGCTCCTGCGAGATTGGCGCCGGTCGCGCAGCAGCACCGCCCCGAGATGGGCGCCCACGAAGGTGAGCACCAGCATGCTGCCGATATTGTGCACCGCGGAGAGCAGCGAGGGGTAGTCCACGGGCGCCGCCGAGCCCAGCGCCACGCGCTCGCGCCACCACAGGGCGCCGAGCCAGAGCCCGGTGAGGTTGGCCGCCGCCATGAAGCACGCGGCGAGCAGGCCGATCGCGTAGTCGAGCCGGGCGCGGAACGGCGCCACCCGCCCCCAGTGCCGCCACTGGTAGAGCGCGTAGCTCGCGGTCAGCGCCAGGCCGGCCAGGACGTGCACGGTCTCGCCCGGCGTCATCCCCGCGGTGACCCGGGCCACGAAGATCACCCCGCCGCCCACCGCTTCGAAGGCGAGCAGGCCCCACACGGTGAGCAGCAGCGGGGCGCGCAGGCGGCGCGCGCGCGGGGAGATCGGGGCGATGGTGGTCGGCTCCGCCAACGTCAGACGAGGTAGCGCAGCACGAACAACGCTTCGCCCGAGACGATGCTCACCGCCCACACCACGAGAAACGACCAGGTGAGGAGCGGGCGCTCGCGGAAGAAGAACCGGCCGTCCTTCTGCTCCTGGTAGGCGAAGACGCCGAGGATCACGAACACCAGGTAGGCGATGAGCGAGAGCATGCCGTGGGCAGCGAAGAACACCTTCATCCCCACCGAGAGGTCGTGGGCGCCGGTGGCGGCCTGCGCCGAGCGCGTCGCCATGTAGAGCACGTTGACCAGCGCCTCGAACAGCGCCACGGTGAGGAACACCGCGAGCGGAAACGCCTTGCCGGTCCAGTTGCGCCGGATCACGTAGAGCACGCCGGCGGTGACCAGCAGCTCACTGACGGCCGAGAAGATGCTGAAGGCGGGGATCTGCACGGGAGGCTCCTCGAAGGGTGTGGGCGGGGCGGTCCGGGCGCGACGTCGCGCGGAGAATCCCAGCGACCGCGGCCACTCTAGCCGGGGGCCGCGCGCCCCGCAAACGAAGCGCGCGGGCGTGCGGAGCGCAGAGGATCCGACGCGCTCCGGGGCTAATGGAGCGCAGAAGCCCGGACGCGCTCCGCGGACGGAACGCGCCGGGGCTTCAGCCCACCCGCCCCCGCGCGCGGTCGAGCACCTCGCGCAGCTTCTGCGCGAGGTCGTGGACGCGGTAGGGCTTGGCGATGAAGCCCTGGGCGCCGGCCGTGGTCCACGACGATTGGCTCTCCTGCGAGGCGTAGCCGCTGGCGATGATCACCGGCAGGTCGGGGCGGAAGCCGCGGACCGCGCGCAGCACTTTCTCGCCCGAGAGGCCGGGCATCGAAAGGTCGAGGATCACCAGGTCCACGGCCGGGTCGCCCTTCTTGAGAATCTCCAGCGCCTGAGCGCCGCTCTCCACCGGCAGGACGTCGAAGCCGCGCTGGCGGAGCCCGCTCTTCAGCAGCGCGCGCAGGCCGGGCTCGTCGTCCACCACCAGGATGACCTCGTGGCCGTGTGCGGTGGCCTCGTCGGCCACCACCGCCGGTGCCGCGGCCGGAGATTCGGCCGGGAGCAGCACCTGGAACAGCGCCGGCACCGCCGCCAGCCCCGACACCAGGTAGCCGCCGTGGGCGCGGGCGATGTCCTCCACCATGGTCAGCGCCAGCCCCTCGTGATCCAGGGCCGCGGAGACCGCGCGCGGGCCGGTCATCTCGCGGGGCGCCGTGGTCGCGGAGGTCTCGATCTCGAAGGCCACCAGGCGCTCGGTCGCGGGCGCGACATCCTGCTGCTCTGAGGGTCGCGGGCGCTCGATCGCGTGGGTCACGAGCCGCAGCACCGCGCCGTCGGCCAGGCGCTCGTGGACTTCCTGCACCAGGTTGACCACGACCTGCTGGAGCAGCAGCGCGTCGCCCAGGATCGTCGGCAGGGCGGGGTCGAGCTTGAGCTCGACACTGACCGAGGTGTCGAGCGAGCTGCGCAGCACCTGATACGAATCCTCGATCACCCGGTTGAGATCCACCGGCGCGCGCTCGAACCGCGCGCTGCGGCTGAAGGTGAGCAGGGCCTTGGTGAGCCGGGACGCGCGCTCTCCCGCCTGCGTCATCTCGAGCAGCCCCTCGCGCCGCGGGTCGTCCTCCGGCGTCTGTTCCAGCATCAGTCCGGTGAAGCCGACGATCGTGCCCAGCAGGTTGTTGAAGTCGTGGGCCACGCCTCCGGCGAGCCGCCCCATGCTCTCCATCTTCTGCGCCTGGGTGAGGCGCCGCTGGAGCATCCAGGCCGCGGTCTCGTCGTCGAAGGTGAGGATGCGCCCGGTGACCTCCCCGCTCGCGTCGCGCATCGGCGCCTCGTAGCAGCGCAGCACGCGGGTCGAGTTCTCGAGCTCGGTGATTTCGTCGCGGGTGTCCTCGGAGATCAACCGTTGCGCGAAATCCGCCTCGCCGCCGGGACCGTAGACCAGCCCGCGCAGCGCCGCGGGCGCCTGGGACAGCGGCAGGCCGCTGCGGGGCGGCTGCTCCAGCCGCAGGAGGTCCGCGACCTGGCGGTTGCACAGCACGATCTGCGGGCCGTCGTCGGCGTGAGCCACGATCAGCACGCCGGAAGACACCGAGTCCAGCAGCAGCTTGAGATGAGTCTCCGCCGCGCGCAGCGCCACTTCGGTATGGCGCCGCGCCCCCTGGTCGTCGATGAAGCCTTCGCAGCGGTCCGACCACCCGTGCTCGTCCACGACCGGCACCACGCGGTTGACCAGGTGCGGCAGATCGCGATGGTCGCGGTGCAGGCCGGTGAACTGGATCTCGAAGGGATGCCCGGTCGCGAGCCCGCGGCGGAACTCGTCGCGCACCCGCTCGCGCTCGGCGGGGTGCACCAGCTCGTCCCACAGCTCGGGGCGGGCCTTGAAGTCCGCCGGCTGGTAGCCGAACAGCCGCTCCACGGCGGGCCCGATGTCGAGCAGCCGCTCCTCGGGCAGCGCCATGACCCACGCCACTTCGCGCATCGCCTCGAACGCGGCCTGGCGCAGGTGCTCGGCGGAGCGCAGCGCTTCGCGCGCGCGCAGCACGGCGCTGGTGTCCTGCAGGTGGATGAGCGTGCGTCCGTCGGGCAGCGGGATCGCCTCGATGCGGCACTGGACCGACTGGCCTTCGGCGTCGGCCACCGCGACCTCGTCCACCACCGGCGCGGGGTCGCTGCGCAGGCGCTGCGGGATGCTCGCCGCCGCGAGCAGGCGCGCGAGCAGCTCGATCTCGAGTGCCGCCGTCTCGCGGATGGTGTCGGGGCTCACGCCCAGAAAGCGCGCCGCCGCGGGATTGGCGTCCACCACGCGCAGCGCGGCATCCATCACCACCAGCGGGTCGTGCGAGTGCTCGAAGAACGCCGCGAGCGGCGGCTCGGCCGCGGCGCGCTTGGCAGCGCCGCCCTCGCGCGGACTGCGGTAGCGGCCCGCCCCCGGCAGGAGCGCCAGCGGGGGCCAGCCGAGCCATGCGTGGCTGAGTGCGGAGAGGATACGGAGTCGCATGCAAGACCTCGGAAACCGCGATCGGGGAGGCGAGTGGATTCGCATTCCGGATGCCTTCACTCCCGGGCGGAGGGGGTCAATCGACGGTGCCCCGGCGGGACGCACGCTCCCGTGGAGCCGCCGCGTCGCGAGGCCGTCCGCGCGCAGCCGCCGGCGCTTGACACGCCCCGGAGCCGCTGCTAACGGTTGCCTGCTTCGACCGCTCCATGGTCGCGTCCCTCTCCCGGGGTGCCTTTCCCTCTCATGCCCGCCACCCGTGCTATCGGCCTGTTGTCCGGCGGTCTTGACAGCGCGCTTGCGGCCCGCTTGCTGCTCGACCAGGGGATCGAGGTCATCGGGCTTCACCTGCGCTCGCCCACCGCGTGCCGGACCGACGTGAGGGGCGTGGCCCGCGAGCTCGGCATCCGCCTCGAAGTGCGCGACAAGGGCGCCCAGTACCTGCGGCTGCTCCGCCACCCGCGCTGGGGCTACGGGCGCAACATGAACCCGTGCCTCGACTGCCGCGTGTTCATGTTTCAGCTCGCGCGGCCGCTGATGGAGGAGTGCGGCGCGGGGTTTCTGTTCAGCGGAGAGGTGGTCGGGCAGCGGCCGATGTCCCAGATGCGGCGTGGCATCGAGATGATCGACCGGCACACGGGACTCGAGGGCCGGATCCTGCGCCCGCTGAGCGCGCGGCTGCTGCCGGAGACCGAGCCCGAGCGCCGGGGCTGGGTGGACCGCGCGCGCCTGCTCGCCATCTCGGGCCGCGGCCGCGAGCAGCAGCTCGCCCTGGCGGCGCGCTTCGGGCTCGCGCACGCCCAGTCGCCCGGTGGCGGCTGCCTGCTCACCGACCCGATCTACTCGGCCAAGCTGCGCGACCTGTTCCAGCACACTCCCGAGCAGGAAACCGCGGCGGAGGACGTCGCGCTGCTCTCGACCGGGCGCCACTTTCGCGTCCATGCCGCCCTCGAGGTCGTGCTCGGCCGCGATGCGGCGGAGAACCGCCGGCTCGCGGAGTTCGCCGGGTCCGGCCGCTGGCTGGTGGAGCCCGACGGATTCCAGGGTCCCGCGGCGCTGGTGTGTGGCCCGCGCGACGAGGAGAGCCTGCGGCAGGCGATCGCGCTGATTGTCCGCTACGGCCGAAAACCCCTGCCGGAGGACCGCGTGCGCTGGGGCCAGGCGGGGGCGGTGCTGCGCCGGACGATTCGCGGCACGATCAGCCCCCGCGCGCCGCTCGAGGCCCCCGCGGGATGACGGAGACGCGGCGATTCACCGTGGCGGCCGGGGAGCCACGAGCCTCCGCGCGGCGTGCCAGGCGGTCTCCGCCCCTGCGCGCGGCCGCCGCTCGCGGCACCCCGGGCCCCGGGAAACCACCCCAACGGAGGTCCATTCCGCGATGAATTCGAAGCCCGAATCTGCCGATATCCCCGACAGCCCGAGGCAGGAACCAAGGCTCCCGCCGGGCCAGGTGCTCACCTCGAAGTGGCCGGTGCTGCACTACGGCCAGATCCCGCAGGTGGACCTGGACCATTGGGATTTCGTGGTCGACGGGCTGGTCGAGCCCGCCGGGCGCTGGTCCTGGCGGGAGTTCCAGGCGTTGCCGCGGGTCGAGGTGCGCAGCGATATCCACTGCGTCACGCGGTGGAGCCGTTACGACAACCGGTGGCAGGGGGTGTCGCTCGCGGAGATCTTCCGGCGGGCGGTGCCCAAGCCCGAGGCGCGGTTCGCGATCGTTCACGCCGAGCAGGGCTACACGACCAACCTGCCCATCTCGGAGCTGATGCATGACGACGTGCTGCTGGCGGACAAACACGACGGCGAGGCCCTCGCCCCGGAACACGGCTGGCCACTCCGGCTGGTCGTGCCGCGGCGCTATTTCTGGAAGAGCGCCAAGTGGGTCCGTCGCATCGAGCTGGTCGCCGCCGACCGCCCGGGATTCTGGGAGCAGAACGGCTATCACAACGCAGCCGACCCCTGGCGCGAGGAGCGCTTCTCCGACTGGTAGCGCGGCCCGTCCGCGAGCCGCGCAGGAGATGCGCGCGGCCCGCGGGTCGCGTCACGCGGGCGGTCCCCGGGGGAGCGCATGAGCGAATCCACCGCCGCCCGCGCCATCCGCTGGCTCAACGATCAGCACGACAAGCTCGCCGAGTTCCGCAACGCCAGCACGCGGGACCCCGCGTTCAAGCAGTGGCGTCAGGCCACGCTCACCGTGATCCAGCGCATCTGGCCCGGCGACTCCACGCGCTCGCTCCGCTTCAGCCGCGTGCCGTTCAGCCCGCCGTCGCAGCGCGCCGACGCGAAGGAGTTCCGCGAGTTCTTCGAGCGCGGCTGTGCGGAGGCCGCGGACGTGCTCAAGGGCCTGATCGACGAGGTCGAGTCCGATGGCGTGAAGGTGTCGGCCCCGATGGCGCGCCTTTCGGCACCCCGACCGGACGGAGCCGAGGACGACTTCCCCACACTCGACCTTCCGGGCGGGGCGGACTCGTCCGCGCAGCGCGACGACACCGTGGATCTCGAGGCCGAGCTCAAGTGGTTGGACGAGCCGGCGACCGGCGGGGCGCCGGCGAGCCCCGCGCCG
>MFFQ01000084.1:10788-14705 GCA_001780165.1 Candidatus Eisenbacteria bacterium RBG_16_71_46
TGCTGGGTCTGGGCGACTTGGGGCGCGCGGCGCCGCGCCCCGCCGAACCGCGGCCGGAGGCCACGCCCCCGCCACCCCCTGGGCCGAGCGCCGGAGCGATGGGTCGCGTGCACTCAGGCCGCCCCCGGACCGGGGCGGGCGAGCCCGCGCAGTCGGCCGAGAAGGAGGCGGCGGAGCGTGCGGCGCGCGAGCGCGCGGCGGCGGCCGAGCGGGAGGCGGCGGAGCGTGCGGCGCGCGAGCGTGCGGCGGCGGCCGAGCACGAATCCGCGGAGCGGATGACGGACGGCCTCGACCAGTTCTTCAAGCCGATCGCCGCGGGGGGGCCGAAGCCCGCCGCGCGACGGGTGGCCGCATCCCCGCAGACCGGAGAGACCCGGGACACGCCGGCGCCGATCGAGGCGGAGGAGGACGCTGCCGCTCCGCCGATGGGGGCCGAGGAGGACACGGCGGCCGCGCCGATCGAGGCGGAGGAGCCGTTTACGGCCTCCTGGTCGGAGGACGTGGAGTCCGGTGAATCCGTCTCGCAGGAGGACCCTGCCGGAGCCTCGGTGGAAGATCTGCTCGGGGGCTCGCCCATCTTCAGCACCCCGGCGCGCGCCGCGACGCGCGGCCGTGCGGCCGAGGCTTCCATTCGGCGCTCGCCGGCGGCGATCGCCATCGCTACGCTGGCCAGCGAGGTGGGAGAGATGGGCGTGCCCGAGGGCCAGCGCGCCCGCGTGCGCGCCGCCCTGCTCGACATCGCGCGCGTTCTCGATGCCCGCGAGATGCGCTGGGAGGATTTGCGCGTGGCGGTAGGCGCGGCGATGGAGTTCCCGGCGATCGGGCGCAAGGTGCTGCCGGTGATCGTGCCGTTCCTCGACCGCGCTGCGTAGGCTCCGTCCACAAGAGCCCGCGGGCCGCTCGATCGAACTTCGTGCCCGGCGGGCCGCAGCGGGCGGGGACCTGCGCGCGGGCCGCTCGGCCTCGCCTTCCTGGCGAGGCCTCGCTTATCCTCGACGCGCCCGCCATCCATGGCTCCTGCGCGTCTGCGGAGCCCGCGCTCCGGTCCCCGCCCGCTGCGGCCCGCTGACGGACGTTGTGTCCCGCTCCGGTCCCCGCCCGCTGCGGCCCGCTGGCGAGCGCTGGTCCTCGACGCCACCGCCCTCCGCCGCCCGCGCCGGCCTGGTTCCGCGTGCTATCTTGCCCTGGGTCCCACCTCGGAGCGCACGCGCCGTGAAATTCGATCGCTATACCGTGAAATCCCAGGAGGCGCTCGAGCACGCCCAGCGGCTCGCGCGCGAGCACGGCCACCAGGAGCTGCAGCCCGAGCACCTGCTCGCCGCACTCCTCGCGGACCCGGAGGGCACCGTCGCGGCGACGCTCGGCAAGCTCGGGGTGCCGATCGAGCGGCTGCAGCGCGAAGCGGCGCAGGCGCTCGAGGGCCTCCCGCGCGTGCAGGGCGGCTCGATGTACATCGGCGAACGGCTGCGCGACACCTTCGAGCGCGCCGAGGACGCGGCCACGCGCCTCAAGGACGAGTACGTCAGCGTCGAGCACCTGCTCATGGCGCTGGCCGCTCCCGAGAGCGCGGGCGCGGCGCACGAGGTCCTCGCCCGCGCCGGCGTCACCTCCGAGGCGCTGCTCAAGGCCCTGGCCCAGGTGCGCGGTGGGCAGCGCGTGACCGACGCCAGCCCGGAGGACAAGTACCAGGCGCTCACGCGCTACGGCCGCGACCTCACCGCGATGGCGCGCCAGGGCAAGCTCGACCCGGTGATCGGGCGCGACGACGAGATCCGCCGCGTCATCCAGGTGCTCGCGCGCCGCACCAAGAACAACCCGGTGCTGATCGGCGATCCCGGCGTGGGCAAGACCGCGATCGTCGAGGGGCTGGCACAGCGCATCGTCTCGGGCGACGTGCCGGAGAGCCTGCGCGAGAAGCGCGTCATCGCGCTCGACCTCGGCGCACTGGTCGCCGGCAGCAAGTTCCGCGGCGAGTTCGAGGACCGGCTCAAGGCGGTGCTCAAGGAAGTGACCGCCGACGAGGGCCGGGTGGTCCTGTTCATCGACGAGCTGCACACGCTGGTGGGCGCGGGGGGCGCCGAGGGCGCGGTGGACGCCTCGAACCTGCTCAAGCCGGCGCTGGCGCGCGGCGAGCTGCACTGCGTCGGGGCCACGACGCTGGACGAATACCGCAAGCACGTCGAGAAGGACGCGGCACTCGAGCGGCGCTTCCAGCCGATCGTCGTCGGCGAGCCCTCGGTCGAGGACACCATCGCGATCCTGCGCGGCCTCAAGGAGCGCTACGAGGTCCACCACGGCATCCGCATCAAGGACTCGGCGCTGGTCGCGGCGGCGATGCTGTCGAGTCGTTACATCAGCGACCGCAAGCTCCCGGACAAGGCCATCGACCTGGTGGACGAGGCGGCATCGCGGCTCAGGATGGAGATCGACTCGATGCCGGTGGAGCTGGACGAGCTGACCCGCCGCGCGCGCCAGCTCGAGATCGAGCGCCAGGCGCTCTCGCGCGAGACCGATGCCGGGAGCCGCGAGCGGCTGCGCCGGCTCGAGGAGGAGCTGGGCCGCGTGCGCGGCGAGATGGGCGTCCTCGAAACCCACTGGAAGAAGGAGAAGGACGCCGTCACCCGCATCCGCGAACTCAAGGCCGAGCGCGAGCGCATCAAGATCGAGGAGCAGAAGGCCGAGCGCCTCGGCGACCTGGCACGCGTCGCCGAGCTGCGCTACGGACAGCTCCTCCAGCTCGAGCGCCGGCTCGAGCAGGAGAACGCGCGGCTCGCGGCAGTCCAGCTCGAGCGGCGCATGCTCAAGGAGGAGGTGGACGAGGAGGACATCGCCCAGGTGGTGGGAAAGTGGACCGGCATCCCGGTCTCGCGCCTGATGGAGGGCGAGGTGGAGAAGCTGGTGCGCATGGAGGAGGGGCTGCACCGGCGGGTCGTGGGGCAGGACGAGGCGGTGCGGCTGGTGTCCGAGGCGGTCCGCCGCGCGCGCGCCGGGCTGCAGGACCCGAACCGTCCGCTGGGCTCGTTCCTGTTCCTGGGCCCCACCGGTGTCGGCAAGACCGAGCTGGCGCGGGCGCTGGCCGAGTTCCTGTTCGACGACGAGCGCGCCATGGTGCGGATCGACATGAGCGAATACCAGGAGAAGCACACCGTGGCGCGCATGATCGGCGCCCCCCCCGGCTACGTCGGCTACGAGGAGGGCGGTGCCTTGACCGAGGCGGTGCGGCGGCGCCCGTACTCGGTGATCCTCTTGGACGAGATCGAGAAGGCGCACCCGGAGGTGCTCAACGTGCTGCTCCAGCTCCTCGACGACGGCCGGCTCACCGACGGCCAGGGGCGCACGGTGGACTTCAAGAACACGCTGGTCGTCATGACCTCGAACCTCGGCTCGCAGTGGATCCTCGAGCTGGGCGAAGGGCAGCAGGCCGAGATCGAGCGGCGCATCCAGGAGGCGCTGCGCGCGCACTTCCGGCCCGAGTTCCTGAACCGGGTGGACGAGGTGGTGGTGTTCCACGCCCTGACCCGCGAGGAGTTGCGGCGCATCGTGGAGCTGAACGCCGAGGGGCTGCGGCGGATGCTGGCGGAGCGCGAGATCGGCATCACCTTCACCGACGCGGCGCGCGACGCGCTGGTCGAGGAGGGCTACGATCCGCACTACGGGGCGCGCCCGCTCAAGCGCACGCTGCAGCGGCGGGTCCAGAACCCGCTGGCGATGAAGCTGCTTCAGGGCGAGTTCAAGCCGGGGCAGACGGTCGAGGTGGGCTTCGCCCGCGACGGGTTCACGTTCAAGGCGCGCAAGGCCCAGGCGGCGGCGGTCTAGCCGCCGCGCCCACGGCCCCCGGAGGGCGCCCGTGGCAGCGCGATCCCTCGAGCCGGAGCGGCGCCCGGAATCCTAGGCGCTTGCGACCGGCGAGGCCGGAG
>MFFQ01000084.1:14713-15991 GCA_001780165.1 Candidatus Eisenbacteria bacterium RBG_16_71_46
GGCGGGACGCTTCCGCCCGCCGGCGCCGGGGCGGCCGGGAACACCGCGAACTCGGATCCGAACTGCGCGAGGAACTCCGGCCCCAGCGCGCGGAACGTCACCAGCACCGGCAGCAGCAACACCGTGCCGACGTAGGGCAGCGCGAGCGCCAAGAACCCGATGCAGAGCGTGACGAACCCGAACACCACGATCGCGACCCCCAGGACGAGCGAGAGCAGAAGGAGAAACACCCCGTACAGCACGAAGCCGCCCAGGTGTTGGCGGAGCAGCGGCATGAAGCGCGCCCACGCCCGGGTCGCCGTGAGGCCGTCGCGGTACATGATCGGCACGATGAAGTGCAGCAGGAGCATCCGGACGTAGAGCGCCACGATCGCGAGCGGGATCGCGGCGAGCACCACGCCCAGCACTGCCGCGATCCGCGGCAGCACGAAGCCGTGCTCGAAGCCGCCGGGGAAGAACGCGGCGACCAGCGGAACGGCGAGCAGCCCGAACACCGCAACCACGGCCAGGCCGAAAACCAGCGACCACAGGAAGAGCGAGTCGCCGAGCGCGGCGTGGCGGCGCCACGGCTCCTTGATCGCCGGGCGCTCGTGAGCGACGTCATCGAGATACACGAACTGGCCGCGCGCGCTCACCCACAGGAGCACGACGGCGATGGCGATGCCCACCAGGACGGCGCCGACGATCAGGAGCACCCAGAATGGATCGTGGAGCAGCCGCTCGGCGTGGCGCCCCGCACGGGTCACCGACTCGCCGTCGCCGTGGTAGTTGTACCGGTTCCCGACGTGCCCGAAGCCCAGATCGGCGAGGAAGGCCGCGAAGCCGAGCACCAGCCAGGTCTCGAAGCGGAACGGCCTGAAGAGCATGCGTTGCGCCCGTGCCCAGGCCTGCCGCAGCGGAACGGAGTACGAGAGGTTCATCGGCCTACCTCCTCGACACCGGCCGCGGACGGCCGGCCGATCCACGCTTCCCCGATTGCCGGTTCGCTCCTCCCGGCGACGTGACGCAGCGCCGTCGCGGCGGTCGTGACCGACGGGTGGACTACGGTAGCACCACCGCCAGGGTTGCCACCGAGCGGCCGCCCTGAGACAGCCGCAGCACGTAGGTGCCGGGCGGCACCCGCTCCGCTCCCGAGAGGCGCATCAGTCGAGGGCCGGCGGCAGGCGAGGCCACGGCGCGCGTGAACATGCGCCGGCCGCTGAGATCGAGCATCTCGAGCCTGGCCGGTTCGCCGCTCGCGAGCGAGAACGCCACGGTCAGCGCGCCGCGCCTCGCGGG
>MFFQ01000084.1:16081-16273 GCA_001780165.1 Candidatus Eisenbacteria bacterium RBG_16_71_46
AGATCGAGCATCTCGAGCCTGGCCGGTTCGCCGCTCGCGAGCGAGAACGCCACGGTCAGCGCGCCGCGCCTCGCGGGATGGGGCCGCAGCCCCTCGAGCCCAAGCCGTGCCGCCCCGGGAATCTCGACCCAGACCTCGCCGAGCATCCGCTCGCTTCCGCCCTCGCGCACCGCCAGGCGGTAACCATAGCGC
>MFFQ01000085.1 GCA_001780165.1 Candidatus Eisenbacteria bacterium RBG_16_71_46
CGGCGAGGCTTCGAAGAGGAAGCGCCGGAAGCCCGGACGTTCCATCACTTCATAGAAGGGAAGGTCGAATCGCGGCTCGCCGAGGGTGCTGTCGATGATCACCTGGAACCAGCCCCGGTGGAGCGGTCGGCGCCAGTCCCGTGCGGTCGTGATCAAGTACTTTGCCGAGTGCCCGGTCAATGACTGGCGATAGCGGACTTCGAGCAGACACGCCTGGGCCGTTCCGGGGGTGAGCGCGATCCGCCACTCCGGTCCCTCCGGATCGAAGGAGACGGGCAGGGCCTTCATTTCCGGCAGGGAGCGGAGCTCGATGCCGTCGACGCGGGGCGCGCCGAGTCCTTCCTCCCTGGCGATCGGGTAGCGAAGCGGCACCCAGCCGTCCGGGGCCACTCCCTCGAATTCGTAGAGCCCGTTGACCCGCAGCTCGCCGGGATCGATGAACAACGTGACCGATTCCCTGACGAATCGCGGGGTGGGAGGAGCGATTCCCGCGCGCCGCAGTTCATGCAGGAGGACCGACGTCAGAGCCGGGTTCACGATCTCGATCCTGTAGTTGGGGCGTCCCTCCTCCCGGTAGCTCCAATGGCCCCCGCTCCCTTCGAGACTCGCGATCATCCCGTCCCGGTAGTACATCGTCACCCGGCGGGGGACGAACGAGCTTCTCTCGGTCGCCACGTACTCGTTGCGTAGTCCGGCCTCGAGTCCTCGATCCATGGACGACCAGATCTGCTCGATGCCGGAACGATCGGCTCGCCAGGTCACGGCCTCTCGAGTGATCTCGTCCGTGCTCGAGACCACGATGGAGTCCAGCTCCGAGGCGGGCCGGCGCAACGCGAGCCGGCGATCGGGCTCGGCGACCAGCGCGTCCGCCCGGGTCGGATGACTGATGCGGCGGATCGCCGCGACCAGAACCGGGTCCGAATCCGGCAGTCGTCCGAGCATGGCGCGAAGCTCGGGTAGCGCGTTCCGATCGCGCCAGTCCCCGAGCATTTCGGCGGCCGTCATCCTGGCGTCCAGGATCTCCCGCTCGACGATCTCCGGCGGCCCCGTGATGCGTCCGCCGCCCCGCAGTGGCGCTTCGGAGACTCGCGCAGACAACCACGCGCGCAACGTCTTCTTCATGGCCGCGGCCTGAGCATCGTTCGCGAGTCTCCTGTACCAGCTCTGCAGACCCGGGTGGGGTCGGCGAGGCGGGCGCTGCGCCGCCACCATCAGCGGCGCGAAGCGGTCGAAGTTCCGTTCCAGCACGTTCAGCGTCGAGGGGGACAGCAGAGAAGGCGGGACCCCGTAGGCCGCGAATTGCGCGATGAGTCCGCGTTCGTCTTCCGCAGTCGGGTGCGCGAGCCAGCGCGCGGGGCGCTCGTTCATCTCGCGCGCGTCGCGCTCGGGTACCGGGTTCGCGGGCGCGGGCGCCGGCGCCATGGCGAACGCGAGTGTGATCCAAAATGCGAATCGACCGCGGGGCGGCCGGGGCCGGGTACCCCGGCTCGTTCGCTCGAGCCCGTCCAATCTGGTCATGCTGCCTCCGACCCCGGTCGAGCTCCCGGCCCGTGGTCCATTGGATGCACGGTAACTCCCACGCGGTACGCAGAATGCTCGGCCCGCCCCCCTCGCCTGCGGGCCGCAGTCGGCTCCCTATGCCCATTGGCCTTTCCGCGGGACTCGGCTCGGCCACGATCGCGGCCGCAGGCCCTGAGATTGTCATTGCTGTACAAGCCCAACCCCCCTAGCCTGGACTATTCATGAACTGCCAGCCGAGAGCGCAAGATGCACGCCAGGCGCAAGGAGTTCGACCGGCCGCCCCGCAGGCGTGTCGCTCGCGTCGAGGACGCGGCCGGTCGAAGGACGCCGCGAATGGCGGGCAGATCGCGGTCGCAGGCGGCGGGCTCATGAATAGTCCAGGCTAGGCTTGCTCTACACATGGGCGGCGCCCCCTTCTCGGGTCCGCCCCCGTGGCTTCCGAGGTGGCGAGCGTGGCGCCCGTCGCCCGCCAGCAGAGGAAGAAAGTCGCGCGACGAGTGCCGGTGCGCGCCGGCCGCCAGCATGGGGGTGCTCGTTGTCTCGCTCTCGGCGTGAGCTGTCGAGGGGCTCGAACTGGATGGGCCGCGGCCTCTGCGCGCGGCTCTCCTTGCCTACGCGCGCGCCCTGAACGCCCCTTGGGCACGGTTCCCCCCGCAGCCTCTGCGGCGAGTCATGTAGCTCGTTCTGCTCCACATCGCTTCGCACCACTTGAGGAGCCGCCATCATGCATCTCGCTTCCCTTGGTCCCCGCGGTCGTAGGATCGCGCGCTGGAGTTCGATCTCCGCGCTGCTGGTCCTGACCCTCCTGTTCGTGGGCCTGGCACCGCCTTCTCCCAACGCGGATGCCGATACGAACGACACCATCGTTGCTGGAAGCCCGATCGCCCCGGTCGCCACGGCGATCGTGAACTTCGCCGATCTCGCCCGGCGCGAGGGGCTCGCACCGGGAGTCGAGCCTCCCCCGATTCGCCCGCGCCCGTTCCGCGAAATCCCCCTCGAGGATCCGCCCGAGCCCGCTCCCCCGCCCGGCGCCAACTCGCTCCTGCCGGTTGCTCCTTCCCCATTGCCGCTGGGGCCCCTGCAGGCGCTCATCGCTTCGCCCCCGCCGAGCGTGAGCTACATGGGGCTCAATGACATCCCGATGGTGGACTCGATGTACATCGTCATCCCCCCGGACATCGGCGGTGCGGTGGGACTGACCAAGGTCATGTGTGGCTTCAACAACAACTACCGCATCCAGGACAAGGCCACCGGCGCGACGATCAGCACCGTCGGGACCGCGACCTTCTGGGCTCCGGTCACGCCGGCGAACCTGCTCAGCGGGCTGACCGACCCGCGCACCACCTACGATCCGTACAACAACGTCTGGATCGTGGTGATGCAGACCACGAACCTCAACGGGAGCATCCTGGTGGGCGTGTCGCAGACCAGCGATCCGAGCGGGGCCTGGTACCTGTACCGGTTCGCCAACCTCGCCGCGACGAGCTACCTCATCGACTTTCCGATCCTGGGCTTCAACCGGAACTGGATCGCGACGACCATCAATCTCTACAGCAGCGCCGGCGCGTTCCAGCGCGGCATCTGCCTGGCGTTGAACTACGGTCAGGCGCGCACCGGAACGGGAACCGGCACGCTCTTCACCCAGGCGGCCGGCACGCACTTCTCCACTTCGCCCGCGGTCACCTACTCGGCGACCCTGGACACGCTGTTCCTGGTCACGCACCTGAGCAGCGGTGGGGCCACCTACACGGTGGACCGGATCACGGGCTTCCCGGCCGCACCGGTCTATACCAGCGGCGGGACGAACGTCCGACCGGGCGGGGGGTGGACGCAGCCCGGCGGCAACATCCTGCCGCAGAGCGCCCCGAACGCCGGCGCCAGCGCGTGCACCCCGCCCTGCCCGATCGAGTCCCAGGACGCCCAGGTCCGCTCGTCGCCGGTCTGGCGCAACGGCTTCCTCTACTACACCCAGACGATCGGGCTTCCCGCGGGCGGCCTCACGCACACCGCGGTGCAGTGGACGAAGCTCAAGCCCAGCACCGCCCCGCTGTTCGTGGATGGCGGCCGGCTCGATGATCCGACCGCGACCTCGACCAACGGCGGCAAGTGGTACGCCTACCCCGCGATCTCGGTGAACGCGGCCAACGACTTCATGATCGGATTCTCGCAGTTCTCGTCGGCCCAGCACCCCGCGGCGGGGTATGCGATGCACCTCGCGGGCGACGGCGCCGGCTCGCTGCGTGACGCGTTCATCTATCACGCGGGCGAGGACTACTATCACAAGACCTTCACGACCGCGACC
Source organism: Candidatus Eisenbacteria bacterium RBG_16_71_46 (assembly GCA_001780165.1). Classification (GTDB taxonomy): domain Bacteria; phylum Eisenbacteria; class RBG-16-71-46; order RBG-16-71-46; family RBG-16-71-46; genus RBG-16-71-46. The sequence goes on from MFFQ01000085.1 coordinate 3,824, forward strand.
GGCCGCAACCGCTGGGGCGACTTCAGCACCACCCAGGTGGACCCCTGCGACGACCTGACGCTGTGGACGCTGCAGGAGTACGGCAAGACCCGCACCGGTACCGACGACGGCAACACCGGCAGCAACTCGAGCAAGTGGAGCTCGTGGTGGGCCGCGGTCGCCGGGCCGCCGCGCCTCGCCGGGCTCACCTGCCCGCCGGACACGCTTGCCGACCCGAGTGCCGCGGTGACCCGGATGTTCCGGATCACGAACCTCGGGACCGCGCCGGACCAGTTCACCTATTCGGTCTTCGACGCCGCGGGCTGGGGCGGGCCGGTGAACGGCACGACGCCGGTCCTGGCGCCGAGCAGCTTCTTCGACGTGTTCATCAATCTCACGCTGCCGGCCGACTGCATTCCGAGCAGTGACCTGGTGGTGCTGTCGGTGCACCCGATCGTCCCCCAGGGTTGCCCGACCTCGTCCCGCGCCTGCAGCACGAGGGTGGTGTGCGACCAGGCGACCGCGACGCTGCTCGGACGCTTCGACGCCGAGATTGCGGCAGCGGGCGTGGACCTCTTCTGGTGGTCCGACGCGGTCGGCGAGATCGAAGCGTGGAACGTGGACCGCGCCAAGTCCGAGGCCGGCCCCTGGCTGCGGCTCAACTCCGCGCCCATCGCGATGGGATCGGGGGGCGCGTTCCGCTTCCACGACGACGGCGCGATCTCGGGCGATGTCTACTACCGCCTGATCGCCCAGATGAAGGGTGGCGGGCAGCAGGCGCTGAGCAGCATGCGGGTCGCGGCCGGTGGCGAGGCGTTCTCGTTCGCCATCGCGAGCCACAATCCGTTCCTGGGCAGCACCCGACTGCGCTACACCCTGCCGCGCGCCGTGCCGGTCAAGGTCGAGGTCTTCAGCGTCGCCGGCGAGCGGGTGCGCACCCTCGTGAACCGGGTGGAGACTCCCGGCGTGCACACGGTGGACTTCGCGCTGCGTGGCGGAGGCCGCACGCTCAGCCCGGGCATCTACATGGTCCAGATCACCGCGGGTGATGACCAGAAGACCTTGCGCCTGGTCGGAATGCAATAGGCGCGACCGTCGCATCTCGAACACGGGCTCCCCGGGGCATTGCGCCCCGGGGAGCTTCGTCGTTCGTGCCCGGTCGCTGGCGTTCGCGCGTCGGCGTGTCCTGGCGCGGGATGCGCTCAGTCTTTGTAGCGGATCTTGAGCGAGCCCCACGTGGGACGGGCCGTCGGCGTCGGCGCGTCGCAATACGTCATGAACGTCAACGCGATCTGGTAGGGATTGATCGGCTGGACGGTGGGGCTGCCGGCCCAACCGGTGAGCGTCCCGGCCGCGCCGGGGCCGTCGGGGGCACGCTGGCCGGGCAGCGCGGGAGCCCAGATCGCGCCCCCGGCCGATTGCGGGTCGAGCCCGCTATAGGAAACCGCGACGTAGTACGTGCCGGGCGCGAGCGAGATGCCCGGGGCGAGGATGGTCTTGCTGCCCCCCGAGCACGTCGAGTTCGTGGCGACGCCCTGCCCCGCGGCATCGAACAGCCAGACGTTCGGGCCCAGCTGCACGGCGCACTGGAGCTGGACCAGGGGCGTGCCGGCCGGCGGAACGGATGGCATGCGGATGCAGTAGAGGTCCACGTCGGTCGGGGAGGCGAGATCACCGTTGATCGTCGTCAGCGCTCCCGTCCCGACCGTGACCTGGGCGGTCGCGACGAGAGCTCCGGCGTCGCCGCTCTCGTTCCAGGTCTGCGCGCGCACGCCGGAGGCGGCGACCGACGCGAGGAGGACGGCTGCGACGAACATCAGGAGACGCGGGAGATGGGGAACGGCGGTCGGCGTGTTCATGGATGCTCCAGGCGAGGATGAGGGGTGGTGGTCCCGAAATGGGGCATCGATCCTAACACGGACCCGGGGGCCCCAGGCAACGGGCGGAGATGAGCCACGGGCTTGCCGTTCCTTTCCTCCGGGGGGATTCTCCTGGCGGGAGTGGTCCGGCGGGGTACTGACCACCCCCGCCGGAGACAGACCCGCCCCGGCGTGCGATCGGCGACGCGGGCGGTCGGGGCAGCGGTGTGGCGCGGCCGGAGGAACGGGATGCGCTTCCTGGATCGTGAGGATGCAGGACGGCAGCTGGCGCAGCGGCTCGTTCGGTACCAGCGGGAGGATCCCCTGGTGCTCGGTCTTCCCCGCGGCGGAGTCCTCGTCGCCTACGAAGTGGCGGCCGCCCTCGGCGCTCCCCTGGACGTGTGGGTGGTCCGCAAGGTCGGCGCCCCGGACTTCCCCGAGTTGGGCGTCGGCGCGGTCGCCGAAGGGGGCATCGTCTACCTCAACCAGGAGCTGATCCGAGAGGTGGGCGCCTCCGCCGCTGACATCGAGGACATCCTCCAAGAGGAATCAGCCGAGGTCGCTCGACGCGTCAGGCTCCTGCGGGGCGAACGGCCCTCTCCCACCGTCACCGGACGCACCGTCATTCTGGTGGACGACGGCATCGCCACGGGCGGAACCGTGCGGGCCGCGGTCCAGGCGCTTCGCACCGCCCACCCCAAGCAAATCGTGCTCGCCGCACCCGTGGCGGCGTCGCAGTCATTGGAGGAGTTGGCGCCATTCGTGGACGACATCCTCTGCGTGCACGCCACGCCGACGCTGCACGCCATCGGCGCCTGGTACGAGGACTTCGGGCAGGTGTCGGACGCGGAAGTCGTGCGCGTCCTGGAACGGGCGCGGAGGACCGCGCACCGCGCGGACTCGAACGACGGCACCAACGCCCCATCCGGGCCCCAGGAGCTGACCATCTCCATCGGCGATGCGGAGCTGAGCGGTACGCTGTCCGGTCCGTGTTCGCCGAAGGGACTCGTGCTGTTCGCGCATGGAAGCGGCAGCGGCCGATCGAGTCCGCGGAATCGCCACGTGGCGTCCATGCTTCATGGTTTCGGGTTGGCGACGCTGCTCTTCGACCTGCTGACCCGCGAGGAGGAGGCCTTCGACGTGCAGACCGCCGCGTTGCGATTCGACATCGATCTGCTCGCGCGCCGGCTGATTCAGGTCACGGACTGGGCGCTGGCGTCCCCTCACACCAGGGGCCTCCCGATCGGCTACTTCGGTGCCAGCACCGGAGCGGCCGCGGCGCTGGTCGCGGCAGCCCGGCGAGGCGACGTGATCCGCGCGATCGTCTCCCGGGGCGGCAGGCCGGATCTCGCCGGCGACAGCCTGCAGCGGGTCCGCGCTCCCACGCTGCTCGTCGTCGGAGGCGAGGACCGTCAGGTCATCGAGCTCAATCAGCGGGCCTCGGCACAGATGGTCGCTCCCCGCCGCCTGGTGGTCCTCCCCGGCGCGTCCCACTTGTTCGAGGAACCCGGAGCCCTGGACGCCGTGGCCCGCCTCGCGGGCGAGTGGCTGGGTGAGCACCTCGGGCGTGTCCGGCCCGAGATCTCTACATCGTCTGGTGAAGCCTAGCCACCTGCCTGCCTGCCTGCCTGCCTGCCTGCCTCACCCCCGCCCGAGCAGCCGCAGCAGCCCGGTGGTGAGCCACGGCACGTAGGTGATGAGCAACACGCCGAAACCGAGGATCGCCAGCATCGGGAGTGCCGCGCGCGCCACCACCAGCAGCGGGCGCTCGAAACGGTACGAGGCGAGGAACAGGTTGAGCCCCACCGGGGGCGTCAGGTAGCCGAGCTCCAGATTCGCGATGAAGATGATGCCGAGGTGCACCGGGTCCACGCCGAACGCGCGGCCGATCGGCACGATCAGGGGCACCACCACCACGATCGCCGAGAAGATGTCCATCAGGCAACCGACCACGAGCAGGAACAGGTTGAGCCCGAGCAGGAACATGATCGGCGAATGGACGTGGGTCTGGGTCCACTCGACGAGCTGGGTCGGCACCTGGGCGTCCACCAGGTAGCTGCTCAAGCCCATCGCGGTGCCGAGCACCACGAGCACCCCTCCCACCAGCACCACGCACTGGTGAAACACGCGCGGAAGATCGCGGCGCACCGAGAGGTCGCGCTGCACGAAACACTGGGTGATGAACGTGTAGAGCACGGTGAGCGCCGAAGCCTCGACGATGGTGGCGAAGCCGCCGAAGATCGCGGCCAGCACGATCACCGGCAGCAGCAGCTCCCACTTGCCGCCCCACAGCGCGGCGCGCACCTCGCGCCAGACGAACGCGGTGCGCGGTGCGCGGCCGACGATGCCCTCGCGCAGCCCCCACGCCGCGACCAGCGCCACGAGCAGCAGGCCCGGCACCAGGCCGCCGAGAAAGAGGTCCTCGATCGGGATCCGCGCCACGATGCCGTAGAGGATGAGCGGCAGCGCGGGCGGGAACAGCAGCCCGAGCGAGCCGCCGGCGGTGAGCAGGCCGAGCGAGAAGCGCTCGCTATAGGACTCGCGCTGGAGCGCCTGGTACAGCAGCGCCCCGAGCGCCAGGATCGTCACCCCCGAGCCGCCGGTGAACGCGGTGAAGAACGCGCACACCAGCGCGCACACCACCGCGGTGCCCCCCGGGATCCAGCCGAACAGCGCGCGAAACACCCGCAGCAGCCGCTCGGAGGCACGGCCTTCGGAGAGTAGGAATCCGCTGAGCGTGAAGAGCGGGATCGCGGCGAGCGTCGGGGAGACGGCGAGGCGGTAGGTCTCGACCGGCACCGAGGCGATGGGCACACCGTCGCGCAGGAAGAACAGCAGCGCCACGCCGCCGAGCAGCGCGAACAGCGGCCCGCCGAGCGCGGTCGCGAGCAGGATCACGGCGAGCCCGGGCCACGCCGGGCGCGAGACGAGCAGCTCGGGGAACTGGCCGATCGCGAGCCCGGCGAGGATTCCGAGTCCCGCGATCGCGCGCCCCGTCGCGCCGCCCGGCGCGCGCCAGGCGAGGCGCAGCGCGATCAGCCCGAAGGACAGCGGCAGGACGAGCTGCGCCACCCACACCGGCACGCCGGCCGCGAGCACATCGCCCGCCGCGCGCTCGGCGAGCACCAGCGCGAGTGAGGCGCGGCACAGCACGGTCGCGATCGCGGAGCTCACCAGCGCGGAGAACACCCCGGCGGTGATCCGGATGCGCCCCGCGGGCAGGTAGCTGCCGGTGGCGAGGGCGAGCAGGCGTCCCTCGCGCGCCGCGAGCGCCGCGCCCAGAAATCCGACCCACAGCGTCAGGTGCTGGACGAACGGCCCCGAGCCCGGGAGCCCGGTCTTGAAGACGCGCAGCGGGATCTCGAGCAGCGGCATGATCGCCATCGCCGCGAGCGCCAGGCTCGCGAGCGATGCTTCGAAGCGGCCGAGGGTGATCTTCAGCGGCCGCCCCGCGGCGTCCCGCGCTGGCGGAACGCGTCGCGCTCGCGGCGCGCGAGGTCGAGCACCTCGGCCGGGACGATCTCGCCGCGCATGCCGGCGGCGAACTGCTCGGCCTCGGCGCGCCATTCGGCGACCGCCGTGGGCGGCACCTTCGCCACGGTGAGCCCGCGCTTGGTCATCTCCTCGACCGAGAGCGTGTCCTGGCGCGGCACCTCGTAGGCGAGGCGCTGCTCCGCCCGGGCGCAGATCGCCTGAACGGCGGCGCGGTCGGCTTGCGAGATCTTGTCCCACGCCGTCCGGGTGACGATGAGCCCGCCGACCAGGGGCCCCAGCCCCAGGTCCACCATGTAGGGCGTGGAGCGGAACCACTGCATGGCCAACGCCGCGACCGGCGGGGTGGGGAAGGCGTCGATCATCCCGGTGCTGAGCCCGGTGAGGATGTCGGTGGCGGCGAGCGGCACCGGCTGGAAGCCGTTCGCCTTCCACATCTGCACCATGCGATCGTTGCCTGCCCAGGCGAAGAGCTTGCACTTCTTGAGCTCGGCGACGGTGCGCACCGGCTGCTTGGTGAAGATGTGCACCCACCCGCCGTGGCCCCAGTTGAGCAACACGAAGCCTTTGGCCTCGAGCCGCTGCTTGAACAGGGGCTGCATTGTCTCGAGCACCGCGGCCAGCTCGTCGTAAGAGTCGAACATCATCGGGATGTTGAAGACGCTGAAACCGGGGTCGATGCTGGAAAGACCGGTGGTGGTGAGCGCCGCGGCCTGAATCTGCCCGATGCGCATCTTGCGCACGATGTCGGGCTCGTCGCCGGCGACACCGCCGGGGTAGATGCGCAGCACCACCCGCCCCTGCGTGGCCTTGGCCCACTCGGCGCCCATGTCGCGCAGGATCTTGTCCCACACCGAGCCGTCGGGAACGAGTGTGGCGAGCTTGACCACCGTCGTCTGGGCCCTCGCGGGAGTGGCGAGACCGACCGAGGCGGCGAGGAGGACGGCCGCGATCGCCAGGGGGTTGCGGAGACTCATGGTTCGCTCCCGTTCTCAAGGGTGTCGGGTTCGAGGAACAGCTCGTCCTCGCGCGCGAGCAGGGATCGCGCCCAGCGCTGGAGCACGATCGTGGCCAGCCGCTGCCTGGGATCGCGATCGGGATCTACTTCGAGTGCTTTGTGAAGCAGACGCCTGAACTCGGCCCGGTCCTGCGTCATCACCGAGACGCTCTGGGCCAGGGTGACGTAGGGTCCCGCCTTGCCTCCGCGCGACAGCTCGACCGCCCGCCGGTAGTGCTCGCGCGCGCGCGCGGCCGAACCGCCCATCGCGGGCGGGAGCGCTTCGAGCACGATCATCGCCTCGTGGAGCGAGCCGCCATCGAAGCTCTCGTCCAACTCCAGCGCGCGCCGGACCAGCGCCATCACCGCCCCGAGGTCGGCGACCAGCGCGGGCTGATCCTTGCCGAGCGAGATCGCCGAGCCCCACGCCGCCGCGGTCCAATAAAGGAGCGGCACGTCCTTCGCCCGCACGCGCGCCGCGGCACGCTCGGGCGCCAGGCGCAGCTCCTGCCCGATCCCGCGATAGTCGATCTCGAGCGCGCGCAGGCCGAAGTCGCGGGCGCGCAGGTAGAGCCGTTCCGCACGCCCGCGCATCGCGACGGCGCGGTCGTAGTCCTCGGGCCCCAGCAGGTCGGCGTCGAGCTGGACGAACGCGTAGGCGTACTGGGTGTAGCCGCGGCAGGCGGCGAGCAGCAGGCCGCGGTGGCGGGGCACTACCTCGAGCAGCGACTCCATGGTCTTGAGCCCGAAGGGCACCGCGTCGCGGACCAGCTCGGGGTCGTCATCGGTGGAATAGACGTCGGGGCCGTTGGCGATCGCGTTGGCGACGGCGTTGGTCGCCATGCGGTTGATCGAGCACGACGCGCACGCGACCGCGAGCAGACCGGCGCCCAGCAGCACGCCGAGGACGCCGCCGCGCTCGCGCCGCGCCGCGCCGCCGGGCACCGCGTAGGCGGCGGGAAGGACGGCGAGCGGGCGTGCGGGATCGCGCCGCGCCGACCCGTCGCGCGTCGCGGGACAGCGCCGAACGCCCAAAAGTGTGCCGAGGTTCAAGCGAAGAAGCCTCCAGGCCACAGGTATTCCGCGAAGACGTCAGGCGGCGGCGCCGGCAGGAACGTGGTGTCGGTCGACCCCCCCGGATCGGTCGGCCTCATCCTGGTTTCGCAGTGAGGGGCACGGCCCGCGCCGGCCCCAGCGCAGGACGCGAGCGCCGACCGCGCCGCGATCGCGCGGCAGACTAGCACCGGGTTTCGGCGGGCGGCAACAACCGAGCGCGCCGCCCCCGGCGCGCTCACCGGGTGCGGCGCGATGGTCTTGCGCCGGGTGCGGCTTCGACTCCCGTGAGCGACCCCGCGACCCGGACCACTTCACCCGCTCAACGAACCTTGACCAGTGTGCGCCTCACCTGCCCCCAAGCCGTCGCCAGACGGACCACGTAGAGCCCCGGCGGCACCGCGCGGCCGCTCTCGAGCCGGCCATCCCACTCCCGCGTGTGCGTGCCGCTCGCCAGCCATTCGTGATGCGCGAGCGCACCGATGCGGCGGCCGGTGATGTCGTACACGTCCAGCTCCACCCGGCCGTCGCGCGGCAGGGCGAAGGCGATCTCGGCCGAGCCCGTGAACGGGTTGGGCGCCACGGCCAGCGATAGCGTCCGCGAACTTCCGCCGGTCACCCCGGCGACGTCGAGCGGCTTGGCGCCCACGGCCAGCATCGAATCCAGGCAGAACTCGCCGTGGAGCGAGACCCGGGTGTCGATCTCGGGGAATGCCGCGGCGGGGGGCCTGAGACCGCTGTCGAAGCGCTGCGGCGGGCCTCCATCGAATGAGAGGTCGAGCGTGAGCTGCTCCATCATCGCGACCTCGCCCCCGCGGCGGTAAGTCCCGCACCCGGTGATGATGACCGGCTGGGAGTCCGAAACCTCCCAGTGCACGCCGAGCACATCGTAATAGGTGTAAATCAGGTCGTCGTGCGATCGGCGCAGCACGAAACGGCCGGTGAGCGGCGAGCGGATCGTGATCGGACACATGCAGGGCTCGAAGCAGCCCCACTCGAACGCGCCGGGCGGACTCGTGAGCGTGTAGAGGACGGGCTCGGGGGCGGCGCCTTGGGCGTGGGCCGGCGCGATCGCCGCCACCCACCCGAGCAAGGCGATCGATGCGAATGCGTGGGCGATTCTCATGGCGTGCTGCCCTCCCCCCGTGGGGCTTGGGGATGATCCGTAGCTTGCACCCACGAAATGACGCGTGCAAGGGGCCCTTGCCGGTCGGACCGGCTTCCCGTGCGGCAGGCCCTCCAACCCCCGGCCCGAAGCGGGAATCGGCGACCGGCCCCGACCTGCCTCAGCTTCCAGTGAGCATCGGATCCGGGATCCCACGCAGCGCCCGCCACAGGATGCGCAGGTCGTTCGGCGGAGACCAGTTCTCCGCGTAGGCCCGATTCCACTCGCAGAGCGCCGCGGCGGGGAGCGGTCCACGGGTCCAGGGGCCGACGATGCCCAGCGGCGCGTCGGGAGGCGCGGCACGGTAGGTCGAGTCGAGCTGCTCCCAGTCGCGGTCGGGGAACGGATAGATCCCCACCAGGCTCAGCTCTCCCGCGGCGAGGGCTGGGACCGAGGGGTAGAAGGCGAACAGCGCGCGGCCCACGCCGCCGGTCGCCGAAACCGAGGCCAGACGGCGGAGCACGACCTTGCGCCCCCCGGCTCCCCGGAGCTGGCAGCGCTCGAGCAGCGGCGACCGCCTCCAGAGCCGCCCCAGGGCCAGTGCCAAGAAGGGAAGAGCGCCCACCACGCCGATGGCGAGTGCGGCAAACAGGTCGAAGAGACGCCGGCTCGGCGCGCGCGTCGCCCCGCTCGGGGCATCCCCGAACGCGACCACCGGAAGCCCCATGAAGCGGGTGAGACTGCCCTGGGTCGGGAAGACTTCCCGGAGCACGGGGACCAGACGGATGGGCAACCCCGCCGAGCGCAGCGTCGCCAGCACCGCGGGCACGTCGCCCGGGTAGTCCTCGAAGAGCACCACCTCATGCACGCGCTCGGCGCGCAGCCGGCGCACCAGGAGCTCCGGCGACAGGCCCTCCGGCGTGCGGAGATCGCGACCGCTCGCTTCCGCGCGCCCGGCCGACCCGTCCCGCCTGGGCGTCCTCGATTCCGGGCGCGGAGTGATCGGGATGGGCTCGATGCCGAGACCGCTCGAGCGTCCGATCCTCTGCATGATCGCTTCGACCGCCGCCGGAGGGCCGAGAATGCCGACCCGCCGGAGATTGAGATCGCGCTTGCGGAAGGACTCCACGAGGCGGATGAGCCAGACCCGGCCGGTGGTCACCAGCACCACCGCCAGCGGGAAGAACAGCACGACCAGGATGCGCGAGTAGAAGCGGGTCGAGATCAGGAAGGTGGAGGCCATGATCAGGACCGAGGTCCAGAAGAGCGAGCGGGCGACCGGGAGGAGCGTGTCGAGAAAGTGCGGGCTCGGGCGCTCCCGGTAGTGCCCAAAGGTGAAGAACGACCCCACGGCGACGAACAGGGTGAAGCCGAGGAAACGGGTGTACTGCTCGAACTCGAAGAGCGGCTTGACCAGGATTCCACCCGCCAGGCTGCGGATCCCGTAGGCGACCACGAACGCGGCGGTCACGGCGAGCAGGTCGTTCAGGATGAAGGCAGCCCGCCGGAACACCCGGCCGCGGAGCTTGAGCCAATAGAGGACGAAGCTCCACTTCTCGAAGAAGCGCACGGTCGAGGCCAGATGCGCCCACAGGCCGCGGCTGGGCTTCCAGCCGGCGCTCGACCGCTGGTAGTGGTGCACCATCCGGGCGCTCGGGTGGTAGACCACTCTCCAGCCCCGCTGGTGCATCCGGTAGCACCAGTCCACGTCCTCGAAGTAGAGGAAGAAGCGCTCGTCCATCGGGCCGACGTCCGTCACCGCCTCGCGCCGCGCCATCAGGCTGCCGCCGATGCACCAGTCCACGTCCCGGGTGGTCTCGTGATCGAAGTCGCGCATCAGGTGATCCCGGATCACGCGAGCGTTGGGGAACAGCCTGCCGAGGAAGGTCCGCCGCAGCAGGAAGATCGGCATCGTATAGAACGTGCGGCAACTGTACTGGAGCGAGCCGTCGGGATCGTGCAGGCGCGGGGCCACGAGCCCGGCCTCGGGGGTGGCATCGAGGTAGCCGGCCAGCGCCTCGATGCTCCCGGGCCGCACCTCGACGTCGGGATTGAGCACCAGGTAGTAGCGTCCGCGGGCCAGCCGGATCCCCTGGTTGACGGCCCGCGCGAAGCCGAGGTTCTCGCGGTTGGCGCGGTACTGGATCCGGCGCGAGGCGGCGGCCCCGAACACGCGCCGGCCCCAGTCCTCCGCGACACGCTCGGAGGCCGGATCCAGCGGAGCGTTGTCCAGGACGATCACTTCGTAGCCGAGCCGCGGCGTCGCGGCTTCGATCGACGCCAGGCACTGGCGGAGGAGCTGCGGGGTCCGGTAGACGACGAGAACGATCGAGACGTCCACGTCCGAATCCACTGCGGCCGCGCCGGTACCCGCGTCGGCCGTCCCGGCCGCGGGGATGTGCATGGGGTACGTGCGTTCCGGATTCACGGTCATGTCGTCGAAGCCCCCGGCCGCGGCGGTCGCTCCCGCCACCCTCGTCTCGGCCACGTCCTCCGCCCTGCGGAGGCCCACGGCGCCGCATCGAGGCCCCCCCCCGAACGGGCTCCGCGATCTCCAAGAGGATATCGGCCTCGGACCGCGCCGCGCAGCGAAAACGTCGCGCCGGCACGACCCGGCGGCCGCAGCGTGGCGACCCGGCGGGGAGCGAGTCCGGCTTCCGCCGCGGGGGGCAAGGTACCACGCCGCGCGCGAGCCCTCTCGGGGCCACCCCTCTCGCCGCTCCCAGTCCCCACCACGCCGCGCGCCCCCCCTCGGGCCTTCCCTCCCGTCCCGCCTGGCCACCATCGGCCCGCGCGGTCTCCCGTTGACTTAGGCGGCGCGCCCGCCTAGCTTGCGCCCATCGTACCGGCAACCTGGCGAGCCGTCCCGCCTTCCGCGACCCCGAGGGTGCTTCGATGAGCCGCACGCCACGCCCGACACCCACCGCGGCGCCGCCCGCCGTCTTTCACTCCTACATCGCCCCCGAGACCAGGCTCCCGGAGTTCACGCCGCGGGCGGTCATCCTCGGCACGCTCCTCGGCATGATCTTCGGCGCCTCGTCGCTCTACCTGGTGCTCAAGGTCGGACTGACCGTGAGCGCGTCCATCCCGGTCGCGGTGATCTCGATCACGTTGTTCCGCCTCGCGGCGAAGTTCGGGCTCAAGGACGCCTCGATCCTCGAGAACAACATCGTGCAGACCGCCGGGTCCGCGGGCGAGTCCATCGCCTTCGGGCTCGGCGTGACGATGCCGGCGATCATGATCCTCGGGTTCAACCTGGAGCTGACGCGCGTGATGCTGGTGGCGATCCTCGGCGGGCTGCTCGGGATCCTGATGATGGTGCCGTTGCGCCGCGCGCTGATCGTCCAGCAGCACGGCAAGCTCCGCTACCCCGAGGGCACCGCCTGCGCCGAGGTGCTCAAGGCCGGCGCGTCGGCCGAATCGCGCGCCGCGGCCTCGGCGGCAGCGAAGGAAGACGAGGCGCGGGGGCTCGGCAAGGGCCTCAGCGCCCGCACGATCTTCACCGGCTTCGGAATCGGTCTCGCGTACAAGACCGCCATGGTCGCGCTCAAGGGCTGGAAGGACACGCCGGAAAAGGTCTTCGGACCGCCCTTCGCCGCCGGCTCGGTGGCGGCGGAGATCTCGCCGGAGCTGCTGGGCGTGGGCTACATCATCGGCCCCAAGATCGCCTCGGTGATGTGCGCGGGCGGGGTGCTGGCCTACCTGGTCCTGATCCCGATGATCAAGTTCTTCGGCGACCAAATCGCCGGCCCCCTGCCGCCGGGGACGATCCCGATCCACGACATGGGCCCGAACCAGGTGCGCGGCGCCTACGTGCTCTACATCGGCGCGGGCGCGGTGGCCGCCGGGGGGATCATCAGCCTGGCGCGATCGCTGCCGACGATCTGGCATGGGCTCCGCGAGGGCCTGCGCGACGTGGCGATGCCGCGCGGGGCCGCGGTGGATCCCCACCGCACCGACCACGACATTCCCATGAACGTGGTGTTCGGCGGCATCGTGCTGCTGGTGCTGGCGATCATGGCGGCGCGGCCGCTCCACATGAACGTGCTGGGGGCGGTGCTGATCGTGGTCACCGGTTTCCTGTTCGTCACGGTCTCCTCGCGCCTCACCGGCGAGATCGGCTCGTCGTCGAATCCGATCTCGGGGATGACGGTGGCGACGCTGCTCCTCACCTGCATCGTCTTCCTCGCCGTCGGCTGGACCGGCGGCGCCTACTACGTCACCGCGCTCTCGGTCGGCGGCGTGGTGTGCATCGCGGCCTCGAACGGCGGCGCGACCTCGCAGGACCTCAAGACCGGCTACCTGGTGGGCGCCACGCCGCGCTGGCAGCAGGTCTCCATCCTGATCGGCGCGCTGTTCTCCGCGGTGATGCTGGGCCCCATCCTGCTCAAGCTCAACGACGCGGCCACGGTCTACGTGCCGATTCGCCAGGTCGCGCCGGCCGGCCTGCACGCCGACCTCGCGAGCCTGCCGCCGGGGCGCGAGGCGATCCGCGGCGTCCAGGCGCGCGACGACGCGCGCGCCTACCGCGTGTGGCACAAGACCGACGACGTCGGCGGCCCCCAGGGCAAGTACCTGGTGGACGACTCCGGGAACGCGGTCTGGCTGGTGGACCCGGGGATCAACGGCACCTACCGCACGCGCCCCGACGGCACCGAGGTGCGCAAGTTCGACGCGCCCAAGGCGACCCTGATGTCCTACATCATCAAGGGCATCCTCGACCGCCACCTGCCCTGGGGGTTGGTGCTGTTCGGCGTGATGATCGCGGTGATCCTCGAGATGTCGAACATCCCCTCGCTGGCGTTCGCGGTCGGGGTCTACCTGCCGCTCTCGTCCTCGTCGCCGATCTTCATCGGCGGCGCGGTGCGCTGGCTGGTGGACCGGGCGCGGCGCCGCGAGTTGGCGGCCCACCGACTCTCCGAGGATCAGCTCTCGGCCGAGGCCGACCGCAGCTCCGGCGTGCTGCTGGCCTCGGGCTACATCGCGGGCGGGGCGATCGCCGGGATCATCATCGCCTTCATGGCCGGCGTGTTCGACCGCGCCGATGCCGCGCTCACCATCTGGTCGCGCGCGCACAACCCGTTCTTCGCGGGCCGGTATGCGGACCTGCTGGCGCTCGTCCCGTTCCTGTTGCTGACGGCCTTCCTGCTGCTCGTCGGGCGCGAGAAACTCATGGCGACGAAGCAGCCCTGAGCGCCGGCGGCCCACCAGGGTCCGCGACGCGCCGCTGGGGTATCCTCCCCCGGCGCAGCCCCACCCAGGAGTCGTTCTTGGCCGCTCCCGCCCCGCCACCTCCGACCGCCACGCCGCCCCCGCCCTCGCGCGGCGCGCGGGCGCTGCTCGGCGTGCTCGCCTTCGCGGTCTTCACCCCCACGCTCGCGCTGCAACCCATCGCCACCGATCTCCAGGTGCTCTACTGGGCCCGCGCGAGTGCCCTCGATCCCCGCTGGCTGCTCGATCCCTGGTACAGCGGCCTCCTCGGCCGCTTCGTCTCCAAGCTCGCGATGACGCTGGTCATGGCGGTGGCCGGTCCGCGGCACGAGGTCTACCAGGCGCTCAATCTGTTGCTGCACGTCGCCCACGTCCTGCTCGTCGAACGCCTGGCGCGCGGCTGGAGCGGCTCGCCCCGCACCGGCACCACCGCCGCGTTGCTGTTCGCCGTCGGCTTCGGCTTCTACGGCCGGGCGGTGATGGAGCTCAACAACCTGTCCATGAACCTCGCCCTCGCGCTGACGCTCTGGGCGTTCGTCGAGTGGCACGCGCGCCGCCGCGCGCGCGCCCTGGCGCTGTGGATCCTCGCGATCGGCGCGCACGAGATCATCGCGCTCGCCCCCCTGGTGGCGCTGCTCGCGCCGCGCGCCGGAGCGCCGGTCAGCCCGGAGCGCGAACGCCGGCTCACGGCACTCGTGCTCGGAGGCCTGGCCGTCGCGGCGCTCGCCGCGCTGCTCCCGGTGCCCGGCCACGCGGTGGCGGTGCGCCTGGTCGAGCTGCCGGGCTTCGCCCTGGTTCCCGTGAACCTCGGCCCGGCCCTCGACCTGCGCCTGTTCGGCCTCGCGGCGCCGCGGGCGGTGGCGGCGTTCCTCGACGCGCACCGGCTCGGCGTCGGGCTCGCGCTCCTGCTGCCGATCGCCTTGGCGACGTCCCGCTCGGCCGTCGCGCGGTTCGCCACCGCGTGGATGTTCCTCTTCTGGCTGCCCGCCGCGGTGGTGATGGTGAGGTGGACCGGCGGCTGGCTCGACATGCGCTACCTGGAGGTGGCGGCGGTCGGGGCGTGCCTGCTGGCCGCGCTCGCGCTCGACCGGGTCCCCGCGCGGCGCGCGCGCGGGGCGCTGCTCGCGGTGCTCATCGCGTGGTCGCTGCTGGTGATGAGCTTCGTCTGGCTCAAGCAGTGGCGGGTCCCGGCGACCTCCGAATGGCAACGCAAGGACCGGGAGTTCCGGCACGAGATGCGGGAACTCGACCGTACGCGGGTGCCGGTCCGCGGCGGGGTGGACTCGACGCGGGCCGATTGACGCGGCCGGCGACCCTTGTCACTCGCGTCGCTTGTAGGTCCAGTAGCCCCGCGTCTCGAGAACACGTTCGTAGGTCTCGGCGAACCACGGCCCGAAGCGCCGGTCGCGGACCGCTTCGTCTTCCGGCGGCAGCACCAGGAATGCGGGCCGGAACCGCCTCACGAGCATCGGCGTGTCGGCCATGTCGTGACTCTCCCGCAGGGCCTCGAGGACCCGCGGCGAGACGATGCCCGCCACCTCCTGCGTGTAGCGATCGGCGAGGTATCCGATGTATCCGACCTCCCACACCAGCAGCGAATCGCCTGCGCTCGAATGGTCCTGGATGTACCGGCCCGTGGCGCCGTAGGTCTGCTCCATGTCCCGGTAGTAGGGAGCGCGGAGCCTGTTCCAGGCGATCGCGGACGACACCCCCAGCACACCCGACAGGAGCCCGAGCGCCGCCCAGCCACCGGCCCGTAGGCGCATGCTCCGCGATCCTCGCCCCCGTGACGCCAGCACGCCGGCGCCGTACGAGACCACGATGAAGAATGCCAGGCCGGGCGGTATGGCGTACCAGCTCGGCCAGGTGGCTCCCCGCCCCACGACGTAGAAGGCCACGCAGGCGACGAAGAACACGCCCCACGCGAAGAGCCCGTCCCGTCGCTTGCCGAGGGCGACGAGGCCGACCGCGAAGAGTGCCAGGAGCAGAGGCAAGGCGACGAGCGCCGCGACGGCGAGCCAGGCGCCGGCGGATCCCAGCCTGGCCAGGCCCAGGGGAAGCAGCGTGAACGAGGCCAGCACGTCCCAGAGCTGACCGAGCACCGTCGGCGCCCCCGCGTTGTCACCGGTCACCACCCAGCCGCTCTTGCTGACGACGTTGAGCGGGATGGGCGACCCGTAGTACGCGGTGGCGAACAGCGTCCAGCCGACGACGATGGCGAGCAGCGGGGCGAGAGCGCGCACGCTCGGGCGACGGTGCTGGAGGGTCTCGGTGAAGAGCACCGCGCCGGTCCACAGCACGCCCTCCGCCCGAACCAGCATGGTGAGACCCAGAAGCGTCGCGGCCAGTGCCGGCCTGCGCGCGAGCACCGCATGGAGCGAGGCGGCCTGCAGCAGCACGAAGAGCGTGGTCTCCATGCCGGTCGTGGTGTTGTCCACGAAGGGAAGGTAGAAGGCGAACAGCACGAGCGGGACGAGCGCGAAGCAGGCCGGCTTCGATCGCGAGGCGGCCGGAGCCGGGACCGCCGGTGCGGCCGCGCCGGCCACCGGCGGCGCGGCCGACGCCGGCGCCAGGGGCAGCAGGCGCGACAAGAGAATCCCCGTTGCCCCCATCAGCGCGATGTTCACGCACGTGACCAGATAGCCGACGGCGTGCCCGCCGCCGAGAAACGTCGTGGCCACCTTCCACAAGAGCCCCGCCAGGACGGCATACAGGGGCGGGGCGCCCAGGGCGTGCTCGCCGGGATTGAAGACCAGACCCTGGCCGAGGAACAGGTTCCGCCCGTAGCGCAGCGTGATGTAGGAGTCGTCGATCAAGTCGCCGCCCGCGGCCCTCATCAAGGCGACCCGCAGCAGCATGCCCGCGAGGACGATCGCGAGGACCAGCGCCTGGTCCGCACCGATCGCGAAGGCGCCTCGTTCACCCTGGGGATCTGAAGACCGTTCCTGCGACATCGTGCCCTCGGCGATCGGCGGTGCGGTCGGATCCCGGAAACCCTGCCGGGTCGCAGGCCGCGACCTCACCGGGCCGGACGCGGCCCGCGCAACGCCTGCAGCAGCTGGCGCCCGTCGGGAATCGTGGGATTGCGCGTGAAGGCGGAATCCAGATACGCCAGGGCGGTCAGCGTGTCCCGGGTCGCGAGCGCGATGCGCGCCCGGCCCACCCACGGCTCGGCCACCTTGCGATCGAGCGCGGCCGCGCGGCGGAAGGTCGAGTCCGCCCGCTCCAGCCGTCCGGCCACAAGATAGGCGAGCCCCGCCTGGTAGACCAACCTCGGGTTGGGCCCCCCGACGGCAATGGCGCGCTCGAACAACGCCGCCGCCCCGTCGGACCGGCCGGCGTTCAGCGCGTGGATGCCCAGGAAATCGAACAGCCCCGCCCGGTGCGCGGCACTCCAGCTCGGCCGCGCGGTCGTGAGTCGTTCGACGCGGCGCAGGCTGATGCGCTCGCTCGCGTGCACTCCCCAGAGCGTGACGCAGACCGCGAGCGCGACGGTCACCAGCGGCCCCCCGATTCCGGCGAGCCCGTCCCGGCGCGACGCGGCGACCAGGCAGAAGCCGCAAATCAGCGCGGTGACGGTGCCGATCCCGGTCGCGACGTCCCAATCGCGCGCCCAACCTCCACCCGGCTCGACTCCCACGAGCGTGACGAAGCCCACGAACGCCAGTGCCCCGACCGGCGCGAGCGCGAAGCGGTCGCGCGCCGCGCTGGCGCCCGCCGCCGGACGCGTCTTGCTCCGCCACGCGGTCCAGCCGGCCGCCGCCCCGACCAGCCACATCGGAACCAGATACGAGATCACGTTGAGCGCGGTCGAGAGGTGCAGCAGCAGGGCGGGCGCCGTGGTGGCGGCGCGGGCCCGCGCCGTCTCCCCTCCCGGCAGGTGCACCGCGCGGTCGAACTGGGTGACCATCTCGAACGTGCGGGGCAGCATCGCGGCGCACGCTCCCGCCGCCAGTGCTGCGGCCGCCGCGATCTCGAAGCGCCGTACGCCGTCCCGCTCCGCGGCGAACCCGCGGACCAGCGTCCAGGCCACCGCCGGCACCGCGAGGTAGCCGGAGCGGTGGGACAGCACCGCGATCGCGGTTCCCAGCGCAAGGGTCCATATGCCCCGGCCGTCGCGCGCCATGCGCGCCGCACCCGCTCCCGCCATCACGAGCCCCAGCAGCAGCGGGCCGAACTTGTCGTAGCCGGCGAAGTGGACCAGCAGCGCGCCGCTCAGCATCACCAGGGCGCCCGCGGGCAACGCGCGGCCGCGCGCCCCTGCCGCCCTCAGGAAGCGGAAGGCCGCGAGCGCGAACAGGCCGCCCATGAACGCACCCACCAGCTGGAGCGCCGACGCGTCGCTCATTCCGTGCTGCCACATCCAACGCGGCGCCAGGACGTTGACCGCCATGTCGAGCGGGTAGACGTGCTCGAGCAGCTGCCGCGACGGGGAAGGCAGGCTCAGCAGCCCGACGCGCATGCCGAAGTCCCCGGTGAAACGCACGCCGTCCCGGAGCGCGAAGAGCGCGAGCGCGAGCCCCCCGCTCGCGAAGAGATCGCCGCGCCAGCCCGCGCCCCGCCACCGCTCGCCGAGCCGCACGAGCCCATGGTCGATGCGGCCTCCGACGCCCGGCACGAAACCCAGTGCGGCGAGGACGGCGAGCGCCGCGCCCCACGGCGGAGGCCAGTGGTGGAAGGTGTCCACGCCCCACAGCCAGTTGGAGGGAGTGAAGGCACTCGCCATGCGGACCGCGAGGGTGACCGCCAGTGAGGCGAGCAGCAGGCGGGAGCCCGAGTGGATCGTCGCGGACGCCTCTGCGGCGGCGCCCTCCGCGGGCGCACCCGCGGAGGACCGGGCGCCCGGCGAACGGCCCCGCGCGGCGGCCTTGGAAACGGGGACCGCGGCGGGTCGCTTGGGTGGCATGGGGCACGATGCTAGAGCATTGAGACGCGAGCCGCGAGGGCGCGGCATCGCGCGACGCACTGCCGCGGCGCGTCGGAAGCGGCGCGGGACCGGCCCCGGGCGCGGGGCGGTCAGCCGGCGGCGGGTCCGCCCGTCCGCGCCACGATCACCGGCGTCTCGCGCCGATAGCGGCGCAGCACCGGGGTCCTCCATCCCGCCCGACCGGCGGCGAGCACGCAGCCGATGCCGCCGCTGATCACCGAGAGCGGCGCGCCCCAGACGTTCGCCACCAGTCCGGCTTCCAGCTCGCCCAACTGCGGGCCGCCCATGAAGAAGATCATGTTCACGCTCGTCGTGCGGCCGCGTAGCTCGTCGGGGGTGTTGAGGTGGCGAATGATGTTGCGGATGACCATGCTCACGGTGTCGGTCACCCCGGTGAGGGCGAGGCAGAGGAAGGTGAGCCCGAAGCTGCGCGAGGCGCCGAACACCACGGTGGCGAGCCCGTAGCCAAGCACCGCCCACAGCATCGTCGCGCCGCGGCGGTCGATGCGGTCGATCAGTGGCACCAGCGCGACCCCGGCCACGATCGCTCCCACCGCGGGCGCGGCGGAGAGCACTCCGTAGCCCGGTGCGCCCACGTGGAGCACGTCCTGCGCGAACAGGGGCAGCAGTGCCGCGGCCGAGGCGAAGAACGTGGCGAAGAAATCCAGTAGCATGGTCGAGCGGATCAGCGGCGTCTGGAATACGAAGCGCAGGCCCTCGACCGCGGCGCGCAGGTGGATCGGACGCGCCGTGCGCGCGGGGTGCCGTGGAGGATCGCGCATCATGAGCAGGGCGACGATCACGGCGAGAAACGAGACGGCGTTGAGAGCGTACGCCCACGCGACCCCGAAGCGGCCGATCAACAGCCCGCCCGCGGCGGGCCCGATCACCGATGCGGTCTGGAACATGATCGTGTTCAGGCTGAGCGCGTTGGGCAGGTGCTCGCGCGGCACCAGGTTCGGCACCAGGGACTGGCGCGCCGGCGAGTCGAAGGAGCCGAAGGCCGAGCCCAGCGCCGCCAGCAGGTAGACCGGCCAGAGCGCGGACACGCCGCCGAATGCGACGCCCGCGAGCAGCCCGGCGGCCACTGCCATACCAGCCTGGGTGATCAGCATGAGCTTGCGGCGATCGAGCGCGTCGGCCACCACGCCGCCGACCAGCGAGAAGGCGATGATCGGCAGGATCCGCACCAGCCCCACCATGCCGAGCGCGAGACCGCGATGGGCCGGCGGAGCGAGAAGCGAGACGTGCCAGAGGATGGCGGCGTTCTGCATCATGGAGCCCGCCACCGAGATCAGCTGGCTGGTCCAGAGCAGGCGGAAGTTGCGATGCCGCAGGGCGGCGAACGCGCTGAATCGGGGAGCTTGGGACATGATCTCAGGCAGGGGCCGGGCGGCGGCGGCCGGTGCCACGGCAACGTCGCTCGGCCCGGCGGCTGTCGGCTAGTCCCGCCGGATCACCTGGAACGTCTGTGGATCGTCCACGAACCGCCGCTTGGTGGAATCGCTTTCGAAGAAGTACGGGCCACCCACGAAGAAGACCTCCGGCGAGCGCGCCGTGGGCCGGAAGCGCCGCCCGCTCACCGGGTCGCGCAGGAGACCGCACCAACGCTGCGGGGTCTTGGCGAACCGCCGCAAGGTCCGTGGGCTCGAGAAGCGATAGACCTCGCCGTTGATGCGGTACTGGAGTGAATCGGCCAGCGAGCCGAGGAACTTCGGATCCACCGGGTCGTAGAGCGCGCGCTGCAGGTGATAGAGCGCCCACTCCGGATCCACCACCGGTCCCAACGGGACCGAAGGCAGCGGTCAGGTGAAGGCCCCGAGCGGCTCACCCGCCAGGATCTGGCTCGGCAGCGAGTCGGATGCGACTGGAGCCGGGATGACCGGTACCGGTGCGTCGGCGGATCGCGAGGGCACGGTGGCCGAAAGCGCGGGCGAGGCGACCGGTGACGGGGGCACGCTGGCGGATGGCGGCGGCACGGTGGCCGCGGTCGCCCCGCCGGCGCATGCCAGCGCAACGAGCGCCGGGAGGAGCAGACCCCGCGACCCCGCCGGCGCGATCAGCGCGCGCATGGGCTCAGCGCCCACCGTTCACGCCCCCGCCCTCGGCGCCGCCCCCCACGTGCGACGGAATCACGCTTACTGCGCCACGATGGCGCGGATCACCGCGCGTTGGGCGCCGAACTGCCGGGCGGGGTGGGCGAGGACGGGCGACGGCGAATGCATGGGACGGCCTCCCGGTGAGTGCGGGTCGGCAGGAAATCGACCGGCTGGAGAGGACCCGAAATGGCCTCCAAAGCGCATGGCTCGTCGAATGGAAGCGTCCGATTCGGGACGAGCCAGAGTCTAGCATCGGCCACTCGGGCTGCACAGGGCCGAGTGGCGCGACGGCGAGGAGTTCCTGGCGCCGGTACCGCGCGACCCGGCGCGGACTCGCGCGCGAGCGTTTCCGCTCGCTCAGGCCAACGAGGCTCTGGATGCGCTACGCGCGGGCGAGATCGAGGGCGCGGCCGTGGCCGTCGTCCGGCCTGAGGCCGGCGGCGGCCCCCGCTAGCTGGTCGGCGACGACGCGAAGGGCGAATCGGCCCCGAGCCGCGCCAGGGACGCGTGGATTCGCTCCGGGCGTCCCCAGTCGCTCCAGGTGACGTCGCGGAGCGGCAGGACCAGGATGGATTCCACTACCCGTTGCAGGATGTCGCGGGAGAAGTCGGCCTCCGGGACGGCGGCGCAGGCCTCGGCGACGGCGCTGGCCTCCCGCTCGGGCGGGGCCCATCCGAGCCGCACCGCGCGCAGCACCTGGCGCAGCGTCTGGAAGCGCCGCATCATTTGCGGGAGGTGCCGCAGGCCCATCGCCCACAGGGTGTCCACGCGGACCGCCACCACCAGCGTGTTCCACAGACCGCCGGCGCGCAGCAGGCGCGCCGCGGTCCGCCGGTCGGGCTTCTCGACGAACTCCCGCACCGGCAGCGCCGCGCCCTCGGATCCGGACACCGCACGCGGCCCGGGAACGATCCAGCCGTATTCGGTCTCCGGGCCCTCCGGGCGGGCCCCGAGCAGGACCAGGCGGTGGGGCGCGCGCTCGACGATCGCGCGGGCGGCTTCCGCCAGCCGCACGAAGCGATCTTCCGGATGAACGAAGTGGTCGGAGGGGAAGATGAGCACGGTGGCGTGCGGGTCCCGTTCGGCCACATAGGTGGCCGCGAGGAACACTCCGGGGCCGGTGCCGCGGGCGACGGGCTGCTCGAGCACGCGACCGGCGCCCGGGGACCCGGACGCTCCGCCGAGATAGGCCCGCTGGCCGGGACCGACGACGGTGAGGATCCGCTCCAGGCCGACGAGCTGGGAGGCGCGGTCCACGGTGTGCTGGAGCATGGAGCGCGAGCCGACGAAGGTGCAGTACTGCTTCGGCCGATCCTCGCCCAGCCACTCGCGGATCGCCGAGCGCATGCGCGTCCCCGTTCCGCCGGCGAGAACGATGCTCCAGCTCTCCTCGGCGAGCGGGGCGAACGAGATCGCGCTCCCGGCGTGATGCGTGCCCGGGCTTGAGCCGAACACGGCAACCTCCTGGATGGAGAAGGCCGGCGGACCAGCCAAATGCTCGACCCCAGGGGTATCGGCCGGCGACCTCGCGGCCCTCCAGCGAAATTTCGCGGACCGGGGGCGACGGTCGGGATGGGGCGAGATCCGCCGCCGCGCATCGGATCCTCGGCGGCCAGCGCGGAGCCAGCGGCGCAGTGGACCGGGCCCGCCGCGGCGCCGACTCCGCCGCGCCAAGCCGATCCGGGGGACCGGACGATCCTGGTGTATCTTCCCGCCATGCCCGCGGCCGCGAGCATCACGGTTGCCCTTCCCCCCGCACATGCCTCTCGCCTGCGGCGCTGGGGCGCTCACGTCCCGCCGGGCGCCGACTTTCCCTTGGCCGTTTCCCTACCATGAAGGAGCCGAGGCAGCGGACCGGGACGGAGCCGATCCCGGACCACCTCAGCGCGGCGCCGGAGTCATCGCCGCCGGCCGCGCCCCGGACCGTGCGGTCCGCCGCGTACATCGGTCTGGCCTGCTTCGCCGGTGCGTTCCTTCTCTATCTCGCCACCTGGATGAGGGTCCAGCCCTGGGACTCGATCGCCTACACCGCGCGCGCGCTCGGCAACCCGTTGCTCTCCGAACGCTTCCTCTCGACCGCGTGGTTCCATCCCCACCACCTGCTCTACGTCCCGCTCGCTGCGCTGTTCGGGCACGTGCTCCCTCCCGGCGACGCCGGCCCGCTGGCGTCCTTCGCCCCGCTTCTGCTGCTGAGCAGCCTCGCCGGCGCCGGCTGCGTGGGCCTCGCGGGCTGGATCGCCCACCGGGCGACCGGCAGGCGCTCGACCGCGGTGTTCGCCGCGGCGGCGCTGGCACTCACCAACGCGGTCTGGATCTACTCCACGATCGTCGAAGTGATGATGCCGGCGCTGTGCTTCCTTCTGCTCGGCGTGGCGCTGGCGTTCGGGCGGTCCCATCGCCACGCCGTCGCGGCGGGCCTCGCGATCGGCCTCGCGGTGCTGCTGCACCAGATCGTCGTGCTGTTCGCGGTCGCGCTCACTCTGGCGCTGGCGCTGCCCGCGCGCGGTGCGCTGCGCCGTCCGGGATCGGCGCGCCGCTTCGCCGCGGCATGGATCGCACTCGCGGTGGGCGTCTACGCCTGGGCGGCCGTCGCGCACCAGGGCTTGCGCTCCCCGGTCGAGATCGCGCGCTGGACCCTGGCGGCCGGGGAACGCAGCGAGTCCTCGCGCCTCTCGCTGGCCGGGATGGCGTGGCAGTCCGCCCGGACGCTGTGCGAGGCGCTGATCACGCAGACTCCCGTCGCCCGGCGCGCCGACCCCGCGGCGTGGCCCTGGATGCTGGCGATCACCCTCGTTCTCGCGGTGCTCGCGGGCGGGATGGTTCTCGCCTGGCGCCGCCGCAATGCGGCGGGCTCGAGCCCGGACGCCGGGGTCGCGCTTCGCGGGTTGGCCTGGGGCGCGCTCGCCACGGCGGCGTTCATCGCGTGGTTCCAGCCGCGCACGCTCGACTACTGGGTGTACGTGGTGGCGTGCCTGATGCTACTCGCAGGCATCGGGGCAATGGGTTCGCGCGGCGCGGGCGGGCGCGTGGGCGCGCTCGCCTGGCCGGCGCTCGTCCTGCTCGGCGGCGTCAACTTCGGCTATCGCGCGCTGCCCGCGCTCGACCCCGAAAACGCTCCCTACGCCGATCTGCTCCGGTTCTCCGCCGGCCGCCTGCGCGCCGGGGACTGCCTGTGGATCGGGCCGCGCGACGCGTCGCTCGAGGATGCGCTGGTGGCGCTGCCGTTCTTCGCGCAAGTGGACACCCGCGTCGCCGGCAACGACCGCGCGCCGTGGATGCCGGGCGGGCTCGCGCGGGGTGCGCCGCGCTCCGGCGCGCGCCCGGCGGTTCCCTGCGCTGGCCGGGTCTTCGCGACTGCGAACGCCCTGGCGCAGCTCGAGGCCCAGCGGGGAGAGCGCATCGCGGCCGAGCCGCAGGGGAGCATGCGCGGGGTGCCGGTCTTCCGGCTCGGCGAGCGGGCGGGGATCGCGACTCCGGCCCGCCCCGACACGCTCAGCGGCGGAACAGCGCCTTGATCGCGCCCCACGTGCCCCGGTCGGTGGGAACCGGCACGTCGTAGGCGAGCGTCAATGACAGGCGCTCGCCGGGATTGAGGGTGCGCCCGAGCGTGGTCCACTGGCCATTCGGCGCGTGCAGCGCGGCGGAGGCGCTGCCGGCCACGCCGTTGTCGAGCGCCACGACCCGCTTCACCGCGACCGCGTACAACGAGCCCGAGGGCGGCGTGAACACCAGTTGGACGGCATCGATGTTGTGGCCGCTGGCGGGACCATTGTAGACGCACTCGATGGTCAGGTCGTCTCCGTCGAGGTCGAAGTTGCCATCCGGGTCGCTGTAGTAGACGTCGTAGTATTCGGGCGCCGAGGTGGCGAAGTCGTACGACGAGGGGCCGAGCGACGCGAGCCTGCTGGTGAGTTCCGGGCC
>MFFQ01000086.1:0-12028 GCA_001780165.1 Candidatus Eisenbacteria bacterium RBG_16_71_46
CCGGGCTCGAGTGCGCCTCGTGTCACCAGATCAAGGCCGGCGACCCGCGACCGGCGAAGGAAACCTGCGCGCAGTGCCACGAGGGCGGGTAGGCTCCGTCCCCAAACGCCCGGGGGCTGCGTTGCGCGGTCGGCTCCTCGCTCCGACGTGGCCGGGCACGGAGCCCGCTGCGGCCCGCCGGGCACGGAGCCCGATGCGAGCGACCCCCGCGACGCCTTGCCCTCGGGCGTTTGCGAACGGCGCCCTAGCGGTAGCCGAACACCGTCGCGTAGAGGATCAGCAGGATCATCACGAGCCCCGTCCCGAGCGCCACCGCGCCGACGATCCGCCAGACCTTGAGCTCGTGCTCGGGCGGCGCGGGGATCAGCCGGCCCTCGAGCTCGCCGCTCTTCACCAGCTCCCGGTACTCGCGCGGGCGATCCTTCTTGAACTCGTCGAGCGGGATGCCGCCGGTGAAGATCACGGTGTCCATCGGGAACTTCTCGGGACGGAAGTGGGTGTTGAAGAAGTGCACGGTGAAGATGAAGCCCACCGCGAGCAGCGCCTCGTCGCTGTGGATGATGGTGGCCACGTTGATCAGCCAGCCCGGCAGCAGGTTCGTGAACACCGTCGGGAACCATAGCAACAGCCCCGTCGCGCCGATCACCGTCACGCCCCAGAACACCGCGAAGTAGTCGAACTTCTCCCAGTAGGTCCAGCGGCCGTAATCGGGCCGCGGCCCGCGCCCGAGGAACCACTTCACCGAGCCCCAGAACTCCTTGAGATCCGTCAGGCCGAACATCATCCCGCTGGGACCGGTGATGAACTTGAACCATGACAGGCCGCTCGCCTGCTTGCGCTTCACGAGATCCCAGGCGTGCATGAAGAAGTAGGCGAAGGTGACGAGCGCCGCGACGCGGTGGATCATGCCCGCGGCCTCGAAGCCCCCGAGCACCCGCGCCAGCACCCGCGCCCACGGCGTGTAGGAGAACTTGAGCGTCATCCCGGTGATGGCGAGGCTCAGGAAGCTGACGATCACCATCAGGTGGAGGTTGCGGTAGAGCTTCGGGAAGCGCCGCACGTGGAGGGCCGACTCGGTGGCGTGCTCGCGCTCGAGCTCGCGCCGGTAGGCGAGGGAGCGCGGCAGCCACGCCAGCGTGTGGATGCCGGCCAGCGCGAAGGTGCCGACCAACAGCCCTGTCATCAGCCAGAACGTCCAGAACAGCGTCGGGTACTTCCGCGGATCGTGGTGAGTGGCGTGCGTGAGGTAGCCGGCGAAGCGCCGGTTCGATCCCGGATGGCATTGGGCGCAGGTCTTGACGATGTTCTGCCGGCTCAGGTGCGAGCGCGAATCCCACACCGGCAGGATGTCGTGCGCGCCGTGGCAGTCGTAGCACTTGGCGGTCTTGAGGTAGCCGAGCTTGGAGACCTTGCCGTGATAGGTCTCGAAGTAGCTCTTGGTCACGTCCGCGTGGCAGCGGCCGCACTGGCTCATGATCTTGAGCCGGAAGTCGTTCAGGTCGGTGCGCCCGATGGTGTGCGCCGAGTGGCAGTCGGAGCAGGTGGGCAGCGGCTCCTTGGTGCGGGTCACCGCCGGCGCGTGGACGCTGCTCTCGAACAGGTCGTAGATGCCGCGGTGGCACTGGGCGCAGGTGGCGGCGACGTTGGCCGGGTTCACGCTCGAGCGCGGATCGGCATGCGGCAGCTCGCCGTGGGCGGTGTGGCAGTTGACGCAGGTCGCGGTGACGGTGAGACCGCTCTCGAGCAGGCCCTTGCCGTGGATGCTCTCGCGGTAGCCCTCGACGATCTGACGTTCGGGCCCGGTGTAGCGCACCGCCGCCTGCTTCCCGGTCTTGTGGCAGCGGGCGCACAGGTCCGGGATGTTCTGCGAGTAGGTCGGCGATCCGACTTCGACATGACCGCGCACGCCGTGGGTGCCGTGGCACTCGCGGCAGGTGGGCGCGTCGGGGCTGCCCTTGGCGGCGAGCTGGCCGTGTGTGCTGGTTTCGTAGGTCTGCACCACCTCCGCGTGGCAGGCCGAGCAGTCCACCGGGCGGGTGATCGTGGAGCACGCCCGCAGCTTGGAGGGCTGGGCCTGGCTGTGGCACTGGGCGCACGCGATCCGGCTGTGGCGCGAGGTGGAGAGCTGGTGCGCGTCCACGTACATGGACACGGTCTCGTTGCCGCGGCGGGCGACGAGGTCGCGCTTGCCGTGGCACGAGAGGCAGTCCTTGTCCGCCATCCCCTGGGTGTAGAAGACGCGCCGCGCCTTGTGCGGCTGGTGGCAGTCCACGCAGGCCGGGATCGCGTTCGGCCGCTCCTCCCACAGGTGGCCCTCGACGACCTTGCGATGCACCGCCTCGATCCGGACGTGGCACTGGGTGCAGGTCTTGGCCACGTTCTGGTGCGCGATGGAGGAGCGCGGGTCGGTGTGCGGCAGCACATGATGCGCGGTGTGGCAGCTGGTGCAGACGGCGGTGGTGAGCAGGCCTTTCTTGAACAGCCCTTCGCCATGGATCGACTCGGAGTAGTTCTGCAGGATGCTGTCCTGAGGGATGTGGTAGACGATCTGCACCGGCGATCCCTCGTGATGGCAGCGCCCGCACAGCGCCGGGATGTTGACGGTGTAGGTGCCCGCGTTCGGGTCGTTGGGGCGGAGCACGTCGTGCCGGCCGTGGCAGTCCTTGCACGAGGGCGCCAGCTTCTCTCCGCGCTTCGAGGCCTGTCCGTGCAGGCTCTGGTCGTACTGCTGCCGCTCCTTCGCGTGGCAGGAGCCGCAGTCCACCGGCTGGAGCTTCGCCTCGTGCGGCAGCTCCTTGCCCTCGAGGTCCGCGTGACAGGAGGCGCAGGCGATCTGCGCGTGGGGCGAAACCCGCAGCGCGGCGGCGTCGAAATTGGGGGGAGTGCCGGCCTCGCGCCGGGGAGCGGCGCGGCCCGGGGCATGGCACATGGCGCAGTCGTCGGATCCCGGGAGCGGGGCCTCGACCGCCGCGCTCCACGAGCGCGCGGCGAGCGCGGCACCGCCGAGCAGCGCGAGGACCACGGCCACATAGAACAGACCGCGGGCCGGGCTGCGCGCCCGGCCCGCGGCTGGAGTGCTGCCGCCTGAGATCCCGATCCCCGCCTCGTCGCCGCTCGTCCACTCCCCCACGCTCGGGACCTCCTGCCCGTCTCCTCGGGACACACCCCTCATGCCGGCGCGGCGGCCGGCGGAGCGCCCGGGGAGCGTGTGTTTACTCCGCGGCCGGGACCGCGTGCACCCCACGCTTCATGTAGTCCACCGACTCGAACTTGGGACTGGTCGCCGTGGTGTGGCACTGGATGCACATGCTGGAGCTGACGGCGCGCGCGATCATCTTCTTCTTGTCTTCCTTCGCCGCCTTGACGTGCAGGCTTCCCGGGCCATGGCAGGCTTCGCAGGAGACGCTGGCCACCGCCGCGGTCTTCGCGCTGTCCGCCTGCGGGTAGCCACCCGGGAGGTGGAATCCGGTGACGTGGCACACGACGCAGGCGTCGCTCTTGCTCGCCGCGCCCTTGAGTTCCACCTTGAGCGCGGTGGCCACCGCCGCGATCGCCTTCGCGTCGGCCTTGGCCAGATTGCCGAAAGCGTTCGCGTGCGCGCTTTCCTGCCAGGACTTGTACTCCTTGATGTGGCACATCTTGCACTTGTTCCCGCCCACGTACTCGGCGGCAGCGGCCGCCGCCGCCAGGACCTTGGCATGGTCCGCCTTGTACTCAGTGCCCGCAACGGTCAGCTTTTCCCCGCCCGCGGGATTGGCGTGACAGGTGGCGCAGCCGGTCTTCGTCTGGCGCGCGGACTCCGGGTACGCCCAGACCTGGACCGCGACGACCACCGCCACCACCGCCGCGAGCGTTCCCACCAGCGAAATCTTTCGGCGCATCGAGTGGATCCCCTTTCGTGTCCTTCCAACCAGGGCGATTCGTTCCGCCGCCCCTGGGAGCGGCCTTCGATCCGAAGCCACCTTCCGGACCTTTGCTACTGCAAGGAGCGGACCGGCGACTCCGCAAAACTACTCGCACCGACCTCCGCAGTTCCAGCGGGGATGCAACGCCGTGGCGTGGAGAACGGGATTGTCGGGCCCGACGTTGCATGTCAGATTTGCAGGCGCACCGCCAGGTCGTCAGTCGGGGCTCCTTGGAGACGGCGCGGACTCGCGTAGCGCGCGCTCGTAGCGGGGCCCTGCTTCACCGGATCCGGGTGCGGCGCTGGTCCGCTACTTGCCCTGCGTTCGAGGGGGGGAATCACACGACCAAATCCTGCATGCGTGACCGACTCTTCCAACCGAGTTGTCGAAATCCCGTCTTCCGGCGGGACGTCCGGTCTTTGGCGGGGCGGCTCCGCCGCGTGCTGGATGCGTGCGTCCTCGCCACACTCCTGATCGTTCCGGCCACGGCTCGCGCGGCCACGCCCACCAGCGCCGACTGCCTCACCTGCCACGGCAACCGCGACCTCGCCGGCGTCGCCCCCAAGCGCGAGGGCTCGCTCTTCGTCGACGGCGCGACCTTCGCCTCGTCGGTCCACGCCGGCCTCTCCTGCGCCGGCTGCCACGCCGATGCGACGGAGATCCCGCACGCGGAGAAGCTCGCGCCGGTGCGCTGCGCCTCGTGCCACGCCGCGGTGGCCGACACCCTGAAGCGCGGCGCCCACGGCGGTCCCGGCCGCTCGGGGCCGAGCTGCACCGAATGCCACGGCACGCATGACGTCCGGCCCGCGGCGTCTCTGGCCTCCGACCTGTGCTCACGCTGCCACGCCGGCGTGGTCGAGGACTACCGGCTGAGCGTGCACGCCGTCGGACGCGAGAACGGCGACGACAACGCCGCGACGTGTCGCGACTGCCACGGTTCCGCGCACGCGGCGCTGGCGCAGGACGATCCCCGGTCCCCGATCGCGCACGGGAACATCGCGGAGACGTGCGCACGCTGCCATGCCGACCGGCAGCTGATGATCAAGCGCCGCATCACCATCCCCGAGGCCGCGGCACTCTACACGCGCAGCGTGCACGGTCGCTCGACCAACCCGCGCGCCGCGACCTGTAACGATTGCCACAACAGCCACCGGCTGCTGCGCGCGACGAATCCCGCGTCGTCGGTCTATCGCGCGAACGTGCCGCGGACCTGCGGGCGCTGCCACCCGGCGGAGGAGAAGGCGTACGAGATCAGCATCCACGGCACCGCGCTCGCGCGCGGGGTCGGCGACTCGCCGAGTTGCACCGGCTGCCACGGCGAGCACCTCATCCGCGGTCCGGAGCAGGCCGGATCCCCCGTGGCGACCGGGGCGGTCACCGCGACCTGTTCGCGCTGCCACGACGCGACCGGGATCCGGGAGACCTACGGCCTGCCCGCCGGGCGGCTGAGCACCTACGAGGACAGCTTCCACGGTCTCGCCGCAAAGTGGGGTTCGCCGGTCGTCGCCAACTGCGCCAGCTGTCACGGCTACCACGACGTGCTGCCATCGAGCGATCCGCGCTCCGAGGTGAGCCCGCAGCGGCTCGCCGAGACCTGCGGCAAGTGCCACCCCGGGGTCGGCGCCCGGGTGCTCGCGGGGCCGGTCCACCTGCCTTTCACCACGCGCGCGAACCCGGTGCTGTACTACGTTCGCCTGATCTACTTGCTGCTCATCGTGGGGACCATCGGCGGGATGGTGCTGCACAACGGTCTCGATTACGCGATGAAGCTGCGGCGCCACTGGCGGCGTCTCACCGGCCGCGAGAACCCGGAGACGGTGCACGCGGTGACCGGCATGCAGCGTTGGTTCCTGCGCATGACGCTGTCCGAGCGCATCCAGCACGGACTGCTGGCGCTCAGCTTCTTCACCCTGGTCTATACCGGATTCGCCCTCAAGTTCCCGGATGGGTGGCCGTTCGCCTGGTTCGCCCGGCTCGAGCACGGCTACTCGCTGCGCAGCCTCGTCCACCGCATCGCGGCCGTGGTCATGGTGGCGGTCTCGCTCTATCACGTCTATTACCTGCTGACCGCGCGCGGCCGGGGCATGCTCGTGGCGATGGCGCCGCGACTGCAGGACGCCCGGGACCTGGTCTTCAACCTGCTCTACCTCATGGGCCTGCGCGCGACCCCGCCCGCGTTCGACCGCTTCGGCTACATCGAGAAGGCCGAGTACTGGGCGTTGATCTGGGGCACCGTGGTCATGACGCTCACCGGCCTGATCCTGTGGTTCACGAACTTGTCGCTCAAGTGGTTCGACAGGTGGGTGCTGGACCTGGCGACGCTGATCCATTACTACGAGGCTTGGCTGGCGTTTCTCGCGATCGTGGTCTGGCATCTCTACCAGAACATCGCCAATCCCGATGTCTACCCCATGAACTGGACCTGGCTCAGCGGACGCATCCCCGAAGAGCAGCTGCGCCACGAGCACCGGCTGGAGTGGGAGCGGGAGATGGCGCGCGAGGCCGAGCTGGAATCCGCGAGTGAACCAACCCCGGGTGACGCGTCCGAAGCGCCCGACCCGCCGGACCCACCCGGCGCGGGTCACGAACCTCGCGGCTGACGGCGGGGGCGGGGGCGCCGCCGCGTGACCTCAGGGCGCCGCGACCCGGCGCGGCAGCGTGTCGCGCCCGTCTCTTACCGGCCGCGCCTTGCGCGCGAGCATCGGCTTCTCGACCCCATGCCACGAGGCGATGGCGATCACCACCGTGAGGGGCGCGGCCAGCGCGGCGAGCCCGAGCTGCGAAGTTTCGGGCCAGCGTTGCATCAGCCACTGCTCCACCGGGAACGCCCAGAGGTAGGTGCCGTAGGAGTAGTCGCCCAGTCGATTGTAGAGGCGCACCGGGCCCGCGGGGACGTAGGCCAGGTAGAGCACCAGGTACGGCAGGCACAGCGCGTAGAACAGCATCAGCGCGTGGCCCAGGGCGAAGGCGGCGAACAGCAGCCCGGCGGCCACCGCGAACGCGCGCAGCGACAGCCATAGGCGCTCGCGGAACGCGAAGCACGCCGCCGCGACCGCGAACAGCGAGAGCAGGCGGAAGCCCTCGTTCACCAGCGAGGGGACCGGGACATCCGACGCCTCGATCAGGACGAAACCCAGCGTGGAGAACGCCGCGATCCCCAGGATCGTGCGGCGCAGGCCCCGCAGGTCCGCCGTCGCGCGGCGCGCGACGAACGCCACCCCGAGCACGGTGAGCATCAGGTACATCGAGAGCTCCCACGGCAGCGACCACAGCGAACCGTTCACGACGTTCGGCACCGGCAGGTGCTCGAACACCCCGGGTAGCGTGTACTGCGGTCCCCACGGCCAAGTGGTCGCGTTGCGCGCGGCGTACAGGTAGGGCGCGGGCCGCGCGAAGTACTCGCCGAGCGGCAGGCGCGTCACCAGTGGGCCGAGGACGAACGCCACACCCATAGCACTCGCCACCAGCGCCGGAAAGATGCGCAGCACGCGCGCGCGCAGGAACGAGCGCAGGTTGGTCTTCGACACCAGGCTGCCGGTGACGAGAAAGCCGCTGATCACGAAGAAGATGTCCACCCCGAGGCGGCCGAGCGAGAAACCGCTGAACCCCTCGAACGGCTCGTTCCACGTGCCGGAGAGCGGGAACGCGTGGCTCCACAGCACGAACCCCGCGGCGAGGAATCGGATCAGGTTGAAGTTGTTGTCGCGACCACTCGCGAACCGGGACAGCGGGACCGCCATGTCACCCTCGCGCGGCTGAAATCGGGGAATGGAATCGCGCGCCTCGCGTGGCGCGACATCTCGCTCGTCGCTTCCCGGGCGCGGGGCTGCCGACGTCACCGCACCGAGTCTACGCCACCGCCCCCACCCGGCTCGCCGGCGTCTCGGCCGCGAGGTCCTGCCGGCGGATCTTTCCGGTCGAGGTCTTGGGGAACTCGCGCTCGCGCACGATCACGCGCTTGACGCGCTTGTAGGGGGCGAGGTGGTGGCCGCGCGCCTCGAGCTCGCGCCGCAGCACGCGCTCGACGAACGCGGCGTCGCAGGCGTGGCCGGTGGACGCGGCGAGTGCTTCGAGCGCCGGCAGGTTCGGCACCACGTGGGCGTGCACCTCCTCGCGCTCGCCGCGCGCGTCGCGGCCGCCGGCCACGATCACCTCGAGCACGTAGGGACAGCCGGCGATCTGGGCTTCGACTTCCTCGGGGTAGATCTTCTTGCCCGCGGCGGTCGCGATCATGTTCTTGAGCCGCCCGGTGATGCGCACGCGGCCGTCACGCGTCCAGCGCCCGAGATCCCCGGTCGCGAACCAGCGGTCGCGCAGCACCTCGGCCGTGCCTTCCGGGTTGCGGTAGTAGCCGAGCATGACGTTGGGACCGCGCACCAGGATCTCGCCGTTCCTCTCGGCGTCGGGCTCGGCGATGCGCACCTCGACGCCGGTGAGCGGCCAGCCCACCGCGCCCGGCCGCGGCCGGTGCGGCCGGTTGGCGGCGACCACCGGGGAGCACTCGGTGAGCCCGTAGCCCTCGAGCATCGGCCAGCCGAGATCCACGAGCCCCCAGAAGGTCTCCTCCGGGAGCGGTGCGGCGCCCGAGACGAACAGGCGCATCCGCCCCAGACCGGCGCGCTGGCGCAGCGGGCGCAGCAGCGCGTGCCCGATCCGCCGCCCGGTGACGATCCGCGTGAGGCCGGTGATCCCGAGCAACGCGTGGGCGAGCAGGCGTCGCGGCAGCGGCGCCTCGCCGATCCCGCGGCGGATCGCGGCGAGCAGCTTTTCGAAGAGGAGCGGCACGCCGAGCAGCAGGGTCGCCTGCGAGGTCTGCATGTCCTCGCGCAGCTCGTTCGACTTGAGCCCGCGGGCGTAGGCGACGCTCGCCCCCACCCGCATCGGGCACAGGAAGCCGCCGGTCGACTCGAAGGTGTGGTGGAGCGGCAGCACCGAGAGCAGCCGGTCGGCGGGCCCGAACTCGAAGCTGCGCGCCACGCCCTCGATGTTATGGAGGATGTTCGAGTGCGACAGCATCACGCCCTTGGCCTGACCCGTGGTGCCGGAGGTGAAGATGAGCACAGCGAGGTCGTGCGGCTGCGCCCGCTCGGGCCGCGGGCCCACGTCGGGGAAGTCACGGAGCGCGTCCTCCCATGACGGCAGCTCCGGAGCGGGGTCGAGCGAGATCAACTCGAGCCCCGGCAGCCGCGCGCCGCGTGCCTCCTCGATCAGCGGTCGCTGCCGGGCGCTCGCCACGCAGTGGGTGGCCTCGGCGAAGGCGAGGATCTCGCCCACCTCCTGGGGTCGGAGCTGGACGTCGAGCGGAACCACGACCGCGCCGGCTGCGAGGATCGCGAGGTAGGCGAGCCCCCACTCGGGACGGTTCTCGCTCTGCAGGCCCACGCGCGCCCCGGGCCGCACGCCTTCGCGCTCGAGCAGTGCCGCGAACGCGTGCATCGCGCGCGCGGCCTCGGCGAAGCTGTAGCCTCGCCAGCCCTCGGGGCCGGCGGCGAGCAGGAACGGCGCGGCGCCGTAACGCCCGGCCGCGAAGTCGGCGAGCTGCGGCAGGAGGCGGACAACGGGGGCGGGAGCCGTCCCGGGGGTCGTGGAGGCGTGTGTCACCAATCGAGGCTAGCGCCGCGCCTAGGCCGCGTCAATCGTGGCGTGAAGCGGTGCGGCCTGAGGCAGGCCGACGTGGGGACGGGCGCGGGGGGCGGCGCATCGCTGCGCGCGGCGCTCCTCGACGGAGACGACCGTGCCGTACCTCGCCGCGGCCGGCGTGCGATGCTAGCCTGCCGCCCATGAACGCGACGCACCCGGCGGATGGACGCGACGACGGCGCGCGAATCGGGGCGGGGTCGCGGCCACCGGGACCAGGAGACTGGTGGGCCCGACGCGGCCCCGGGCCGCCGGAGCGCGGGGGTCATCGCCGCGCCAACCAGGAGGACCCATGAGCGATTCGCTCGAGAAGTGGCTGTTCGATCCGACCGTCGGCAGGCTGGTGGCCGCCGTTCTGGTGGTCGCCGTGGTGTCCACGCTGTCGCAGCTGTTGCAGCGCGCCGTCACCCGCCGGGTGGAGGACGCCCCCACCCGCTACCGGGCCCGCAAGCTGGTGACCTTCGTCGGCTACGTCCTGATGCTCCTCGGCGTGCTCACGGTGTTCAGCGACCGGCTGGCCGGGCTCACCGTGGCCTTCGGCGTGGCCGGCGCCGGCATCGCCTTCGCCCTGCAGGAAGTCATCGCCAGCGTCGCCGGCTGGGTGGCGATCTCGTTCGGGAACTTCTACACGACCGGCGACCGGGTGCAGCTCGGCGGAATCAAGGGCGACGTCATCGACATCGGCGTGCTGCGCACCACGCTGCTCGAGGTCGGCGACTGGGTGAAGGGGGATCTCTACAACGGCCGCATCGTGCGCGTGGCGAACAGCTTCATCTTCAAGGAGCCGGTCTACAACTACTCCGCGGACTTCCCGTTCCTGTGGGACGAGATCACCGTGCCCGTGCGCTACGGCTCGGACTGGGAGTACGCCCGCGAGACGCTCGGCCGGGGGGTGGACGAGATCTGCCGCGACTACGCGACGCAGTCGCGCGAGGCGTGGAACAAGGCGGTGCTCAAGTACCAGCTCCAGGAAGCCCGGATCGAGCCCCAGATCACGCTGGCGGCGACGGACAACTGGATCGAGTTCACGGCCCGGTACGTCGTGGACTACCGGCGGCGGCGTTTCGTGCGCGATCGCCTGTTCACGCGCATCCTCGAAGAAATCGACCGCTCCGAGAACCGGATCCGGCTGGCGTCTGCGACGTTCGAGCTGGTGGGCCTGCCACGGCTCGACGTCGAGTACGCGCCGGGCGGGGCCAAGGTGCACTCGGCCTACGTGCCCTGATCGCATCGCGCCGGGCGGGACGGCCGTGCGCGGGTCGGCGGCCGGCTAGCGGGCGTCGCGCATCGCCGCCTGCGCCAGATCGCCGCCCGGGAGCACGCGCAGCAGCGTGGCCATGACCTGTCGGGCTTCCACGTCCTCGCTCGCCGCGGCGCCTCCCAGGTCGAAGTAGCGCTGGAGCGACTCCGCGGCGAGCTCGTACTGCCGCTCGCCGAGCTGCCCGGCGGCGAGTTTCCGCCAGCCGTCGGCGCGGCCCGGATCGAGCACGGTCACCGCGAACGCCTCGATCACGCCGAGCGGACGGCTCTCCTCGCGCGCCAGCCACAGGGCCGCGAGCCGCGAGTGGACCAGGGGATCCAGTCCGTGGACGTCCCTTCCGCGCCGCAGGGTGCGGATCGCCCCCAGCGAGTCCGCGCGCGCGAGCTCGGCGTTCGCGCGTTCGATCTCGGGCGTCGGACCGGCGGCGGACGCGATCCCGGCAAGGGCGAGCGAGCGGCGCGCGGAGTCGCGCTCGCCCCGCGCCCACTGGACCCACGCCAGCCAGTAGCGCGCCTCGCGATCGGACGGCCGGCGCGCGAGCGCGAGCTGCAGCACGTCGCCCGCGGGCTCGAGTCTGCGAGCCAGGATCATGCTGTACGCGAAGCTGCGCAGCAGGTTCGGATCGGCCGAGCGATCCCGCAGGGTGTCGTTCTCGAAGGCGAAGAAGAAGCCGGGGCCGCGCGCCGCCCGTTCACGCGAAAAACCGGTCAGGAAGTAGGAGCGCAGGCTCGAGTCGCGGTAGGCCCAGCGCACGAGCGGTCCGTCCGCGGCCTGCCAGCCGGAGAACGGCGGGACGTTGGCGAAGAAGACCGTGCTCCGCGGCGGCAGGCTCGGATACGCCCGCTTCATCTCGTCGAGGTGGCGCGCGACGCGGCCCATCGCGCGTTCGAGGTAGAAGCGGTTGACGTGCGAGTGGGCGGTCCAGGGGCCGCGCGCCGCCGCGAACGTCTCGAGTCCGCGCGCGTGCTCCGAGGACAGGGCGAGCGCCCCGACCGCCAGCAGCGCGATCCAGCGAGGGCGGTGGGCCGCCCAGGCCCCGAGCGCAAGCCCCAGGCCGCACAGGGCGAACAGATAGAAATAGGCGCTCCAGATCGAGGCCACCGCGGCGACCGGCAATGCCCCGAGCACGCCCCAGGTGAGGCCGATCGCGACCGTGCGGCGGGACGCCGACGCCGCCCCGCCGGGTACGGGAGGGACCGACTCCGCGTCGGGCGCCCGCGAGGCG
>MFFQ01000086.1:12038-51347 GCA_001780165.1 Candidatus Eisenbacteria bacterium RBG_16_71_46
CGCGGCGCCGCGACACCCACTGGATGGCGGCCGCGAGCGCCGCCAGCGAGACGACGAAGGGGAGCCACCCGAGCGCGGGCGGCGCCCCAAGGCCGAACTCGATCCCGAGCGCGACCTGGACGAGATGCGCGAGGGCGGCGGGCAACGCGAGGAGATGGGGCTCCATGACGTCGGCCGCCGCCGGCCGCAGCCGTGCCGTCGCCAGCCACACCGCGGCCCACAGCGTCGCGACGGCGAACAGCGGCCACGCGCGGCGCGCGGCGCGACGCCACGACTCGCCCGGCCCGGCGTCGGCGAGCAGCGCGACCAGCGGCACCAGGCAGACGCTCTCCTTGGAGAGCAGCGCCACGGCCAGGACGAGCGCCGCCCAGGCGCGCCGGCCGCGGAGGTGCAGCCAGATCGCCGCCAGCGCCGCGGCCAGCGCCAGCAGGTCCTGGGCGCCGGAGACCCACAGCAGCGGAACGTCGGCCGCGTAGTGCAGGCCGACGAAGCCGCTCGCCACGACCGCGGCGAGCGGCCCCGCCGCGCGCCGGGCGATGAGGAAGAGCATCCCCAGCGCGAGGAGGAACAGCGCCAGGTTCACCGCGTGGAAGACCACCGCGGATTCGCCGCCGGCCTGGAGCACCGCCCAGAAGTAGAGCGGACGGCCCACCGGCCGCAGGAAGTTGCCGATCGGGTCGGGCGACAGCAGGGCCGCGAGCAGCGAGCGACCCCGCACCCGCTCCAGGAAGAGATAGTCGTCGGCGAAGAACGGCGCCCGCAGCGCCGGCAGATGCCGCCACAGCGCGGCGAGCAGGACGAGCGGCAGCGCGAGCGCCGTGGAGGGGACCCACCCGTGGGCCGCGGGCGCGGCCGCGCCGACCGCGGCCCGGGAAGGGCGCGGAGCGTCGGGGTCCAGCGGTCTGCGGTCTTCCATGACGGACCTCGTCGCGTGGTGGGTTCGCGCCTGCGCGGAGCCCGGGCCGCGGGTTGCGCTCCTTCGCGCGCGGAGTCGCCCCGCACCATCCTCCCGACCGCGGCGGGCCGGCGGTACCGGGCGACACGGAGGTCTTCGACCGGCGCCGGCAGGAGGTTAACCGGAACCGCGTGCCGCTTACACCCGCGCCCGCCTCAGCCTGAGCGCGTTGCCGATCACCGACACCGAGCTGAAGCTCATCGCCGCGGCGGCGAGGATCGGGCTCAGGAGCAGGCCGAAGGCGGGGTAGAGCATGCCCGCCGCGACTGGCACCCCGAGCGCGTTGTAGATGAACGCGAAGAACAGGTTCTGGCGGATGTTGCCCATCGTCGCCCGCGACAGCCGCCGCGCGCGCACGATGCCGCGCAGGTCGCCCTTGACCAGCGTCACCCCCGCGCTCTCCATCGCCACGTCGGTGCCGGTGCCCATCGCGATACCGACCTCGGCCTGCGCCAGAGCCGGGGCATCGTTGATGCCGTCGCCCGCCATCGCCACGACGTGTCCCTCGCCCTGGAAACGCCGGACGGCCTCCGCCTTCTGCTCCGGCAGCACCTCCGCCACGACGTCGTCGATCCCCAGCGACTTGGCCACCGCCTCGGCCGTCGTGCGGCTGTCACCGGTGAGCATCACGAGCTTCAGCCCCTCGGCGTGCAGGTCGCGGATCGCCTCGGGCGTCGTGGACTTGATCGGATCGGCGACGCCGATGAGCCCGGCGGGCCTGCCGTCGACGACCACGAACACCACGGTCTGGCCCTCGGCGCGCATCGCCTCCGCGCGCGGCGCCAGGGGACCGGGGACCGCGCCGAGCTGATCGAGCAGCGCGCGGTTGCCGAGCGCGGCGGGCTTGCCGTCCACGCGCCCGGTCACGCCCTTGCCGGTCACCGAGGCGAAGTCGGCGACCGACGCGGGTTCGGTTCCACGCGCCTTGGCGCCCTCCACGATCGCCGCCGCCAGCGGATGCTCGCTCCCGCGCTCGAGCCCGGCGGCGATCGCGAGCAACGCGCGCTCGTCGTACCCATCGGCGGGCTCGACCGCGACCAGCCTCGGCTTGCCCTCGGTGAGGGTGCCGGTCTTGTCCACGATCAGCGTGTCCACCTTGCGTAGCACCTCGATCGCCTCGGCGTTCTTGAACAGCACCCCCATCGAGGCGCCGCGGCCGGCGGCGACCATGATCGACATCGGGGTGGCGAGTCCGAGCGCGCACGGGCAGGCGATGATGAGCACCGCCACGGCGTTGACGATGGCATGCGCCATGCGTGGTTCCGGTCCCCACAGCCCCCACACCACGAAGGTGACGATGGCGATGAGCACCACCGCCGGGACGAACCACCCCGCGACGACGTCGGCGAGGCGCTGGATCGGCGCGCGGCTGCGCTGCGCTTCGGCGACCATCTTCACGATCCGCGCCAGCATGGTCTCGGCGCCCACCCGGTCGGCGCGCATCACGAACGAGCCGGTGCCGTTGACGGTCGCTCCGATCACGCGGTCGTCCGGACGCTTCTCGACCGGGATCGCCTCGCCGCTCACCATCGACTCGTCCACGGCGCTGCCGCCCTCGAGCACGACGCCGTCCACCGGCACCTTCTCGCCGGGGCGCACGCGCAGCCGGTCGCCCACCGCGACCTGGTCGAGCGGCACGTCTTCGTCGGCGCCGTCCTCGCGCACGCGGCGCGCGGTCTTGGGCGCGAGCCCGAGCAGCGCGCGGATCGCGGCGCCCGTGCGGCTGCGCGCCGAGAGTTCCATCACCTGGCCCAGCAGCACCAGCGCGGTGATCGCGGCCGCGGCCTCGAAGTAGACCGCGACGTGCCCCGAGGCGTCACGGAACGCCGGCGGGAAGACATCGGGCAGGAGCGTGGCCACCACGCTGTAGACGTAGGCCGTGCCCACACCGAGCGCGATCAGGGAGAACATGTTGAGGCTGCGGTTCACGACCGACTGCCAGCCGCGCACCAGCAGCGGCCATCCGGCCCACAGCACCGCCGGGGTGGCGAGCGCCAGCTCGAGCCAGCCCTTGAGGCCGGACGTGGCGAGCGGCTCCAAGGGGCGGCCGGGGATGAGCTCGCTCATGCCGAGCGCCAGCACCGGCACGGCGAGCGCCACCGCGACCCAGAAGCGGCGCCGCATGTCGGCGAGCTCGGGGTTCTCCTGCTCCTCGAGGGCCACCGTGCGCGGCTCGAGCGCCATGCCGCAGATCGGGCAGCTCCCGGGCGCGACGCGCACGATCTCGGGGTGCATCGGGCACACCCACTCGACGCGCTCGGTCGGCGCCGCCGGCTCCATGGGCTCGAGCGCCATGCCGCACTTGGGGCAGGCGCCGGGGCCCTGCTGGCGCACCTCGGGGTCCATCGGGCAGGTGTAGTCGGCCCCGCCCGGACCCGCGGCCGGCGTGCCGGCCGCCGCTTTCGCCGGCGTTGCCCCCGGCACCGCCCGCGCGTGCGCGGCGTGCGGGTGGGGCGCGGCCGCGGCGGCGGCCGCTCCCGCGCGGGTGGCACCTCCCGGCGCGGGGCTCATCGGCCCCGGCGTCATCGGCTCTGCGCCGGGCGCGCGACCCGCCGCCAGGTAGCGCTCGGGGTCCGCGCGGAACTTCGCGAGGCAGCTCGCGCCGCAAAAACGGTAGGTGACACCCCGATGCTCGTGGCGGAGCGGCGCATCAGCCTCGACCTTCATGCCGCAGACGGGGTCGCGCAGCTCCGGCGTCGTGGGGGCCGCATGCTCCCCGGGCGCGTGGACCTTGGACTTCGATTCGTCCTGCACCTGGCTCCTCCTCGCTTTCCGCCTCGCCGGCCCCGGCCGTCCCGGGCCACCAAGAGTCCCGGGACGGGCGGGAGCATACTCCCGCCCGAGCGATCGTCCCCGGTCACCGCCTTCGCCGCGGGCTCCCGGGCTCTCCTTCCTCGCGCCCGGCTACTCCTCGGGCTCGGTGCTCCGGAAATAGTCGCCGTGCTGCCGAATCAGTTCCTTCGAATTCTGGCAGTAGAACTCCATGCAGCCGCAGTGCTCGCAGAGCAGTCCGACCTGCTCCCAGCGCGACTCCCGGAGCTCCATCAGCACTCCGGTGTCGGCGTGATAGCAGGCCGCCACCAGGTGCTCGGGCCGGAAGCGGTACATCGAGCCGCCGCAGCCCGGCTTTGGGCATTTCACGGGTTGCCTCCCTCTCGTCCGCTCGTCACGCGTCGCGCTCCCGGCGCTGTTGGCGCAGTTGCGCCGCGTACTTGGCCGGCGACTGCTCGAAACTCTCCCGGCAGCCGTCGGAGCAGAAGTAATACGTCTTGCCCTCGTGGCGCGCGGTCGCCGCCGCGTGCTTCTCGTCCACTTGCATGCCACAAACAGGATCGATCGCCATGACCATCACCTCCGCAGGCCTTTGCCGCGCGACGCGCCGCGGCGGATCGCCCCCTCTCGTCCGCAGCCGGCCCCGAGGCCCGCCGCGGACGCGCCCCTCGCGCCGCCGCTCAGCGTCTGAGTTCAGCGAGCCGGCGCCGATCGAGTCCGTTGTGCTGCGCCGCGACCGGGCCGACGGCGGCGCCGGCCGCCCGGACGGCGCCGCCCAGGATCCTCCGCTGCGACCGCACTAGTGGCGGTGGGCGGGGCCGTCATCACCGGTCTTCATCAGGTTCGCGCCGTCCCCCGCCATCTCCTCCATCATGGGACACATCGCCATGGATTCCGCTCCCATGCGCATGTGCTCCATCATGTGCCGCATCATCCGGGACTCCATCGTCATGCTCATGGTGCGCATCGCCTTGCGCTGCGCCACCAGCTCGTCGAGGACCGCGGCCATCGCCTCGGTCTTGCGGCTTCCGCTCGCGGCGTTCATCGCCGCCACCATCTGGTCGAGTTTCCCGTCCATGGCTTGCATCTTTGCGTTCATCTCGTGGTGCCCGGCCATCATGGCCTCGCACGCCTTCATCATTCCGCCGGCCATCATCCCCTTCGCGTCCTGGCCTTTCATCGCTTCGCTGCCGTGCATCCCCGGCGCCATCTGGGCGCCCGCCACACCGGCCAAGAGACTGCCGGCCAGGATCAGGACCACGATCGTTCTGCGTTTCATGACTTCCTCCTTGTGGTGTGATGCTCGAGTGTCAACGGCCGATCCCGCGTTGCGCACGGATCAATCCACCACGATCTTGCCCGCGATCATGTCCATGCCGCAGGCGTAGCGCACTTCGCCCGCCTGGCGCGGGGTGAACTGGATCTCGACCGTTTCGCCCAGCGGCAGCTCGCGGTGGATGTCGTAGTCCGCCATCACCAGCTCGGTGGCGCAGGTCTTGGTGGTCTTGCGCGTCACCGCCAGGGTCACCGGCTTGCCCGCGGGGACGTGGACCGCGGCCGGCACGAACCCGTCCTCGGTCACCGAGATCGCCACCCGCGTGCCGCCCGGCGTCTCGGTCACGCTCTGCTGCTTCGCACACCCCGCCAGCGCAGCGCCGAGCGCGAGCAGGGCGATGGTCACCACGATCATTCGCTTCATGGGTCGGATCCTCCCTTCATGCATCGTGCCTTGGCCGCCTCAGGCGACCTCCATCACCCGCGCCCGCCTCTCGCGCTTGATCTGCCACCAGCGCCAGTAGGCGTAGACCACGGGGATGATCTCCAGGGTGAGGAACGCCGAGGTGAAGAGTCCCCCCACCATCGGCGCCGCCACCCGCTTCATCACGTCGGCCCCGGCGCCCTGCGACCACAGCAGCGGCACCAGGCCGATCATCATCGTCGCCACCGTCATGAGCTTGGGCCGCACCCGCTGGACCGAGCCCTCGAGCGTCGCCTCGACGACGTCGTCGAAGTCGCGGATGCGCCCCTCGCGCCTGCGGCGGTGATAGGCGCTGTCGCAGTAGACGATCATCACCACGCCGGTCTGGGCCGCGAGGCCGACGAGCGCGATGATGCCCACCCACACCGCGGTCGACAGGTTGTAGCCGAGGGCGGCCAACAGCCATACGCTCCCCACCAGGGCGAATGGCACGGAGCACAGCACGATCAGCGCCTGGCTGAGATTGCCGAAGTTCATGTAGAGCAGCACCACGATGACCACCAGCGTCAATGGCACCAGGAACTTCATCCGGGCCTGCATCGCCTGCAGCAGCTCGTACTGCCCGGTCCAGCGCAGGAAGTAGCCGGGCGGCAGCCGCACCTCGCGCTCGACCACCCGCTTGGCGTCGTCCACGTAGCGGCCGATGTCGCGCGCGCCGGGATCCATGTCCACGTAGACGTAGCCGACGAGCTGGCCGTCCTCGTCGCGGATCATCGGCGCGCCGGTGACGACGCGGATGTCGGCGATCTGCCCGAGCGGGATGTGGGCGCCGCCGGCCTCGGTCCAGGCGTCCGTGCCGCCCGCCGTGGGTGCCACCGCCGCGGGCAGCCGGTTGCCGCCGCCACCCATGCCCCCACCGGCGCCGCCCATGGCACCCGTCCCCGCCGGGCGGTCGCCGCTCCCGCCGCCCATGCCGCCCATCGCCTGCGCGATCAGCGACGGGCCGACGTCCGACATCCCGGCAGCTGCGAGCCGGCGCGGCGCGGCGCCATCGGACCGGGCACCCATGCCGCCCATGCCGCCGCCCGCCGCCGGGCGCCCGCCGCCGATCGGCACCAGCACGTGGCGCAGGGTCTCGATATCCTGGCGCAGCTCGCGCGGGTAGCGCACGTTGATCGTGAAGCGCTGGCGGCCCTCGACCGTGACCTCGATCGGCTGGCCGCCGACCGCGGCCTCGATCACGTCCTGCACCTGGCCGAGCGTGAGCCCGTAGCGGGCGAGCGCCGCGCGATCGGGGACGATGTCGAGGTAGAAGCCACCGGTGTTGCGGTCCGAGTACACGCTGCGCGTATGCGGCACCCGCGAAATCGCGCGCTCCAGGCCCATGCCGATGCGCTCGATGGTGTCGAGGTCGGCGCCGAACACCTTGACCCCGATCGGCGTGCGGATCCCGGTCGAGAGCATGTCGATGCGAGTCTTGATCGGCATGGTCCAGGCATTGGTCCAGCCCGGCATCTGGAGTTTGCGGTTGAGCTCGGCGGTGAGCTCGTCCCAGGTGATGCGCCGCCGGTCGGGCCACAGCGGTCGGAACACGGGCTTGAGCCACCCCGGCGCCCAGCCCGAGTACCAGCGGTCCACCGGGATCCGCCGCCATGCGTCCCGCGGCTTGAGCTTCACCACCGTCTCGACCATGGACAGCGGCGCCGGGTCGGTCGAGGTCTCCGAGCGCCCCGCCTTGCCGAACACGCGCTCGACCTCGGGGAACTCGCGGATCAGCCGGTCCTGAATCTGCAGGTTGCGCTTCGCCTCCTCGATCGAGATGTTGGGAAAGGTCGTGGGCATGTAGAGGATGTCGCCCTCGTTGAGCGGCGGCATGAACTCGTGCCCCAGGTTCATCACCATCGGCACCGCCGAGAGCACGGCGGCGAGGCCGATCGCGATCGTGGTCTTGGGGTTCTTGAGCGCCACCCAGGCGAAC
This sequence comes from Candidatus Eisenbacteria bacterium RBG_16_71_46, assembly GCA_001780165.1. Classification (GTDB taxonomy): domain Bacteria; phylum Eisenbacteria; class RBG-16-71-46; order RBG-16-71-46; family RBG-16-71-46; genus RBG-16-71-46. The sequence goes on from MFFQ01000086.1 coordinate 19,443, forward strand.
GGCTTGTAGAGCCGGATCATCGCCCGCGACACCGGATGGTCCTTCTCGTGCCGGATGCGCCCGCGCACGAACAGCATCATCAGCGCCGGCGCCAGCGTCACCGAGACCAGTGCCGCGAAGGCCATCGAAAAGGTCTTGGTGTAGGCGAGCGGCTTGAACAGCCGGCCGGCCTGACCGTTGAGGGCGAAGATCGGCAGGAACGCCACGGTGATGATGAGCAGCGAGAAGAAGATCGGGGGGCCGACCTCCTTCGCCGCCTCGATGATCACGCGCTCGCGCGGCACCCCGGGTGGGGCCGACTCGAGGTGCTTGTGTGCGTTCTCGACCAGCACGATCGCGGCGTCCACCATCGCGCCGATCGCGATCGCGATGCCTCCTAGGCTCATGATGTTCGAGTTGATGCCGAGGAAGTACATCGGCACGAACGCCAGCCCCACGGCGACCGGCAGCGACAGCACCGGCACCAGCGTGCTGCGCAGGTGGAGGAGGAAGATGAAGATGATGAGGCTGACGACGATCGCCTCCTCGAGCAGCGTGTGGCGCAGCGTCTCGATCGCGCGGTGGATCAGGTCGGAGCGGTCGTAGACCACCTTCACCCGCACCCCGGGCGGGAACGATGGCTCGAGCTCGGCGAGCCGCGTCTTCACGCGGTCGATCACGTTGAGCACGTTCTCGCCGAAGCGCACCACGACCGTGCCGCCCACCGCCTCGCCCTGGCCGTCCAGCTCGGAGACCCCGCGGCGGATGTCGGGCCCGAACGACACGCGCGCGACGTCGGCGACGCGGATCGGCGTGCCGGTGCGGCGGTCGGCGCCGAGCGCGATCTGCCGCAGGTCATCGAGGCTGTTGATGTAGCCGCGGCCGCGCACGAAGTACTCGCGCCCCGACATCTCGATCACCCGCCCGCCGACGTCGGCGTTGCTGCGCCGGATCGCCGCGGTGACATCGGAGAGCATGAGCCCGTAGGCGTGGAGCCGGGTCGGGTCCACCTCGACCTGGTACTGGCGCTCGTAGCCGCCGACCGAGGCCACCTCGGCGACGCCGGGCACGCTCGCGAGGGCGTAGCGCAGGGTGAAGTCCTGGAACGCCCGCATCTCGGCGAGGTCGTTGTGCCCGGTGGTGTCCACCAGCGCGTACTGGAACCCCCATCCCACCGAGGTCGCATCGGGCCCCAGCACCGGGTTCACTCCCGCGGGCAGCCGAGAGCGGATCGAGCTCATGTACTCGAGCACGCGGCTGCGCGCCCAGTAGATGTCGGTGCCCTCCTCGAAGATCACGTAGATGAAGCTCATGCCGAACATGGACTGCCCGCGCACGGTCTCGACCTTGGGGGCGGCGAGCAGCGAGGAGACGATCGGGTAGGTGATCTGGTCCTCGACCAGATCGGGGCTGCGCCCCATCCACTCGGTGAAGACGATGACCTGCGGATCCGAGAGGTCCGGGATCGCGTCGAGCGGCACCTGCCGGATCGCGAGCAGCGAGCCCACCACCACGAACGCGGTGGCCACGAACACCAGGCCGCGGCGTTTCGCGCAGAATTCGATCAGTCGGGCGATCATCGCGGGCCTCAGTGCTGGTGACCGGACGTGGGCTGCGCGCCCATGCCGGCGATCGCCGCCTTGAGGCGGCTCTCGGAGTCGATCAGGAACGAGGCGCTCGAGACCACGGTCTCGCCCTCGGCGAGGCCCCGGCGGATCTCGACCCAGTCGCCGGTCTGGAGCCCCACCCACACCATGCGCGGCTCGAAGTGCCCGTCAGGATGCGCGATGAAGACGTAGTGATGCTCACCGGTATAGACCACCGCCTCGCTCGGGACCGCGAGCACCGGGGCGCGGCCGCCGCGCATCGCGGCGCGCCCGAACATGCCGGGCTTGAGCTGGCCGCGCGGGTTGGCGAGCACGATGCGCGCCTTGATCGTGCGGGTGTCGGTCGAGACCGTCGGGTACACGAACTCGACCCGCCCCTCGAACTGGCTGCCGGGCAGGGCCTCGGCGGTGAAGACCACCGGGTCCCCGACCCTGACCCGCGTCAGGTCCATCTCGTACACGTCCGCGAGCAGCCACACCCGCGACAAGTCGGCGAGCGTCAGCAGCGGCGTGTCCGGGCCGACGTACTGGCCCTCGACCACGCCGCGCTCGAGGACCGTGCCGCTGAACGGCGCCCGCAGCACCAGTCGCGCGCTCGCGCTGCGTTCGCGTTCGAGGCGGGCGATCTCCTCCGCGGGCACGCCGAGCAGTACCAGGCGCTCGCGCCCGGCCTGGACCGCGCCCGGCCCCCGGTGCACGACGCTGTCCCCCGCGGCCTCCAGCTCGATCAGGAACTCGTACTCGCTCTGGTAGAGCTCGGGGCTGTAGATCGCGAGCAGCGGCTCGCCCGCGGCCACCGTCTCACCGGTGCGGCTGACGTGGAGCTTCTGGACCCAGCCCGTGGCGCGGAGCTGCACCCTTCTCAGCCGCGACTCGTCGGGTGCCACGAACGCCACCAGGGACAGCCCCTCGCCCAGCTCCCGCCGGCCGACCTTTGCGGTGCGCACGCCGATCATCTGGATGCGCTCGGTGCTCAGGTGCACCCCGACCAGCCCCGGCACGTCGCCATCCGCGGTCGCCGCCGCGTGCGCGTCGTGCGCGATCGGCTCGAGGTCCATGCCGCAGATCGGACACTCGCCCGGCTTATTCGAGGTGTAGGTGGGGTGCATCGGACAGTGGTAGAGCGCCTGGGTGGCCTTCCCCGTCCCGGCGGACTCGCCGCGGCGGGAGATCACGTAGCCGCCGATGCTGAGCACGGCGAGCACCAGCAGGCCGGCGAACAGCACCCAGCGCACGACGTTCATGGCGTGCGCCCCCGGCGGCGGCGGCTCGTGCACGGGTGGCGCGGGCGCGGCGGGGCCGGGGCCGGCGGGATCGGGATCGGCGGGACGGGTCGGGTTCATGGGTCACTCCTTCAGGGCCGGGGGCAGCTGGATTCCCAGCAGGTCCCCTCGTCCAGTCAGCGACAGGAATCGGGCCTCGGCCCCTGCCAGCGCCTGCTCGGCGCGGGTGAGGACGAGTTCCTCGTTGTACAGGGCGTGCGCGGCCTCGAGGGCGCGCCACAGATCGGTGGTGCCCACGGTGTAGGCGCTCCACGACGCGTCCAGCGCACGACGCTGGGTCACGACCACGGTATCCGCCATGAGGTGGACGGTGCGCTGGGCGGCGATCGCCTCGGCGTGCACCGCGGCCACGCCGGCCTCGAGATCGAGCGCCGCGGCGTGGCGCTCCGCGGCGCCGGCGTCGGCCATCGCGTCCATCTCCGCGCCCTCCGCGAACTCGCGCTGCGCGGCGAAGACCGGCAGCATCACCGCCAACGTCGCGCTCCACATGTCGTCCTGCGTGCGGCCGCCCTGCAGCGTCTGGCGGAAGCCGTAGGAGCCCCGGATCTCGAGGTCGGGCCACGCCATGCGCCGTGCGGCGCGGGCGGCGAATCGGTCGCGGGCAACGCGCGCGTCCAGTTCGCGCAGCCGCGGATGGGCGTCGTCCACCGCCGCCCGCCACGCCGCGGGGTCCGCGGGGATGACCATCGCCGGCGGCGGCTCGAGTGGCGTGCCCGCGTCCCCCGGCGCTCGACCGCGGAGCGCGTCGAGGCGCGCGCGCGCCGCGCGCTCCTCGGCGCGGAACGCCGCGAGATCGGCGAGCGTGCGCGCCCGCTCGGCTTCGGCGCGCAGCACGTCGTCGAGGCGGCCGGCCCCCGATTCGTAGCGCGCCCGCGAGGACCGCACCAGGCGATCCATCACCCCGCGCTGGTCCTCCGCCCGGCCGGCGCGCGCCGCGGCGTAGTACGCGTCCGCGTAGGCCTGCCACGCCATGCCGAGGAACTCGTAATGCGCCATCTCCGCGGCGGCGCCCTCGGCCGTCACCCCCGCGCGCGCCGAGCGCCGGGCGATGCCGGTGCGACCCGAGAGCGGGACGCGCTGGGCCAGGCCCAGCATCTTCATCGTCATCGGCTCCTCGTCGAAGCGGCCGCTGATCGGCACGCTCACCGCCCCGAGATCGAACATCGGAGAGGGCCACGCGCCGGCCTGCGGCACCCGCGCGCGCGCCGCCGCGACCATGTCGCGGCGGGCGGCGAGCGTGGGATTGCCCGCGGCGACCTCCCGCAGCACCTGCTCGAGGTCGAGTGCGCGCGCCGGGCGCGCCGCGGGCGGCGCGGCCAGCAGCGCCAGCGCGAGGGCGAGCGCGGCGAGCGCCGTGCGGGATCGGGTCATCGGGTTCCACTCCTCTCGTCGTCTCGCCCCGCGCCCGGTGGGCGCGCGGCGCCTGGCTCCGGCCCCGCGCCATGCGGGACCCGCCCGGACGGCGTTCGCCGGGCGTCACGACCCGGGGCGATGGCCCCGGAGTGTCACGGGATCGAAGGGGCGGACTGCGACGGGTGCGGCACGCCCGGAGAAACCGGGCGCGGCGCGGACGGGATCGTCAGCGCCGGCGACGCGCGCGAACGCGCGGCGGCACGGCGGAGCGCAGTCCGCTAGGATCTGCCCAGGGCGCCCGGGCGCAAGGCGCGAGCGAGCGACGAGCGAGTCGTATCCGCAGGATACGTCGCAGCGAGGAGCGACCGAGCAACGAAGCGCCCGGACGTCCTGGGCGGATCCTAGGCGAGAGGAGGGGCGCGGCCGGAGTGAAGGGACGGCGCGCGAGTACCAGGTGGTCGCACCTGGTCTTCGGCCGGAGCGACATTCCAGCACCCGGCCGGAACCGGCGCGGGCGCGACCGCGACCGCCACCGGGAAGAGATCCACGGAAGGCGCCGCGCCCGGGTCGGGAGGCAGTTGGGGCGCACTCACCGGCGCGTACGCGAGGCAGCAGGGCAGCGGCGCGGGCGTGCCGGGGTCCTGGTCGCTCTTCGCCGGTGCCGAGGCGTGCCCGCAATGCGACATCTGCGGGGCGGGGGTGCTCGCCGCCGCCGGCGCGGCCATGCAGTGCATGGGCACTCCGGCACCGAGCGGACCCGCCAGCGCCGAGATCAGGCAGAAGTTGGTGCCCGCGAAGAACAGCCCGAGGGCCGCCATCGTCAGCGCCAAACCCGGCGCGCGCCGAGAACGAATGCTCCGCATCACGTCCTGGAGTATCGGCCTCCGGGCACCCCCTGCGTGTCCGCGAACCGCAAAATCGCGCGATGCCGGCCGGGACGGGCGATGCCAAGACGTCAGAACCCTGCCACGACGGCGGTTGGCGTCGCCGCCCGCCGCGGGGTTCCTCGGAGCGCGCCGGGTACCCGGACCACGGTCCCGAGCGGTCGCGCCCGAGGGGCGACCCTTCACGGCGGGGAGGCACGGCCCGTCCTTTTTGGTGTTTAATGGCCGCGGATGCTCGGGAGACGCCCGGGCCGCGGGTGCGGGTACGTGAGGTCCGCGAGGGGCGGGCCGGTTCAATAGGAGGAGTGGATCTCATGATGTCTGCATCTCGGATGGTGGCGCTGGTGCTGGTGGCGGGCCCGCTGACGCTGCTGGCCTCGTCTTGCAGCAGGAAGGTGCCTTCGGCGGACATGCTCCGCGGACAGCAGGCCTACCTCGCCTATTGCGCCATGTGTCATGGCGACACGGGAGCGGGCGACGGTCCGCTCGCGGCCACGCTAGCGACGGAATCCGGAGCGCACCCGGCCCAGCTCGATCTCGCCTCGCGCCTCGACGCGCTGGGTCGCGCGGGGGTGCGCAAGATCATCATCGAGGGCGGCGGCCACCTCGGGCGGTCGAACCTGATGCCGGCCTGGGGCGAGAAGCTCGATCCCGCGCTGGTGAACCAGATCACCGACTACGTGATGGCCCTGCCCACCCAGAAGCAGGCGGTTCCGGCGGCCACGATCCAGAAGTACCTCCAGGCCCCACCGGGGACCCCGGAGGAAGGTCGCAGGCTGTTCGTCTACTACTGCTCCGGCTGCCACGGTCCCGAAGGCAAGGGCGACGGCTTCAACGCCGACTCGCTGCGGATCCGGCACAACGTCCGCCCGCGCGATCTCACCGACGCCAGCTACTTCAAGGACAAGACCGACGAGCAGCTCTACGCCACCATCTCGCTCGGCGGCGGGCATACGGGTAAGTCGGTCTACATGCCGGCGTGGACCTACACGCTGAGCCCGGAGCAGATCAAGGATCTGGTCAGCTACGTGCGGGCGACCTCGCACACCGAGTCGAAGCCCTGACCCGAGGCTGAGCGCCGGCGCGGCGGGCGCGTGATTCCCGCGCCGACCGGGCGCCGAGTGCCCTACCGCCGGAGGGAACGCGTCCCCCCCCGGGGGTTGGTCACCACCGGGGGCGGGGGATGGGAACGCGCTCTGAAAATGGTCGGCGCCGGCAGAAAATACGAGGGCGAGGCGCCAGCTTCAGGACCCCCCAGGGCGGTGGGACCCCGTTTGACCGGGAACCCCCGCCAGGTCATCGATTGGCTACCTCGCCCTACACCTTATGTTCCAAGCATCACGCGCGCCCCCGGAGGGCTGTAGACCTCCGCAGTCCAGGCCGTGCGCGACACTGGTGGTGGGGTTTATTGCAACCAGCGTACCGCGGGAACGAAATCGGCGGCCAATCCACTCATCCATTGCCAGACAACAAGTTGCACGAGCATCCCTGACTCCTCTCGGCACGGCCGCCGGCAGAATTCCCTGCCAGACCGGCCGCAGGTCCTGCAAGCCTGGCAGGCAGGCGGGGGTTCGGACGACCCCTGCCGCGCCCGAAACGGCGCAGAATCCCCCCAGTAGTTCTCGTCCGGCGCGGGCAGCCGCCCCCGCCGCCTGCCCGCCAACCCGGCGGCAATCGCCCGGACTTGTGAATCGGCATTCTCTTTGCTCTCTACCCGCTGCCGAGCGCCGGCTCGCCCCGGACCGTGAAACGAGGGGGGTTCCTGAGCCGCAACGTATCGGGATATAATCACATGGGGCCATGTCACGAGGGTCGGGCGGACGCTTGGCCGAGCTTCAGATCGCGGCCGGACATTTGGTGACTAGCCATTCACAATGGGGTTCAGCATGCGTGCAGTGCGGGTCGAGACCACGGTGCGCCGGGATCAGATCGCGCGGGCCGCCCTCGCCCTGATCGCCTCGCGTGGCACGCACGCGCTCAGCGTCGCTGCGGTCGCGCGCCGCGTCGGCCTGGTGCCTTCGGCCATCTATCGCCACTTCCGCAGCAAGGACGAGGTCCTCGACGCGGCGATCGCCCACGTGGGCGACCTGCTGCTCGGCAACGTCGCGGCCGCGCGCGCCGCGACCGGAGTTCCCATCGAGCGCCTCCACGTGCTGCTGGGGCGGCACCTGAGCATGATCCGCGAGCACGGCGCGATCCCGCGTCTGATCTTCTCGGACGACGTCTATGGCGGGCACGCCGCGCGCAAGGCGAGCATGCTTCGGGCGCTGCGCGCGTATCTCGACCAGGTGGCGGAGATCGCCCGCGAGGGCCAGGAGCAGGGCAGTGTCCGCGCCGACCTGGAGCCCGACACCGTCGCCCTGCTCTTCATGGGGCTGGTGCAGCCGGCGGCGGTGCTCTGGCATCTGAGCGACGGGCGCTTCGACGTCTCCACGCATGCCGAGCGCGGCTGGCGCCTGCTGAGCGAGACCCTCGCCCCGCGCGATGCGGGCCCCGCGTCGGCCGCGGCCCCGACCGCGGCGGAGATTCCACGGCTTATCCGCATTCCGGAGGATCGGACATGAACCCGAGGATTCGCCTCGTCATCGCCGGCGTCGTGGTCGTGGCGCTGGCCGCCACCGCGGCGTACTTCATCCTCCGCGGCGGCCCGCGCGGCGACGGCCTCGTCGCCTCCGGCACGGTCGAAGCGACCGAGGCCCAGCTCGGCTTCGAGGTGAGCGGCCGCATCGCGGCGGTGGTCGTCCGCGAAGGCGACACCGTCACGCAGGGGCAAGCGCTGGCGCAGCTCGACACCACCGAGGCCGCGACGCGGCGGGCGCAGTCACAGGCCCAGGCCCGCGCCGCGCGGGCCAGGCTGCTGGAGCTCGAGCGCGGCTCGCGGCCCGAGGAGATCGACCAGGCCCGTGCGGCGGCCCGCGCCGCCGACCAGCGGCGCGCCGAAGCCGAGCGCGACTTCGACCGGGCCAAGCAGCTGATCGAGACCGATGCCATCAGCCGGCAGGCGTACGACCAGGCGACGCTCGCCCTCGACCTGGCGCGGGCGGCGCAGGTGCAGGCGGCCAAGCAGCTCGAGCTGGTGGAGCAGGGCCCGCGCCAGGAGCAGATCGCCGCCCAGCGCGCGCTGCTCCAGCAGGCGGAGGCGGCGGTGCGCACGTTCGACGCCCAGATCTCGCGGATGACCATCCGCGCCCCGTTCGACGGCGTGGTGACGGCGCGGGCACGCGAGCCCGGCGAGATCGTGTCGCCCGGCTCGGCGGTGATGACCGTGCTCAACCGCAACGACCGCTGGGTGCGGATCTACGTCCCCGAGACCCGCATCGGCGCCGTGCGGCTGCAGGGCCGGGCCAGCATTTCCACCGACAGCTATCCCGGCAAGAGCTACCCGGGGGACGTCGAGTCCATCGCCTCCGAGGCCGAGTTCACCCCCAAGACGGTGCAGACCCGGGAGGAGCGCGTGAAGCTGGTGTACGCGGTCAAGGTGCGCATCACCGACGATCCCGACAACCAGCTCAAGCCCGGGATGCCGGCCGACGTGCAGCTCGAGGCCGACCCGCGATGAACGCGGCCGCCACGATGATGGACGTGCGCGGGCTCACGCGGCGATTCGGCACGCTCACCGCCGTGGACCACGTCACGTTCACCGTCGCGCGCGGCGAGCTGTTCGGGCTGGTCGGTCCGGACGGCGCGGGCAAGACCACCACCCTGCGCATGCTCGCGGGGGTGCTGCGACCCGACGAAGGCGACGCGGTGATGGACGGGGTGAGCGTGGTCGAGCGCCCCGAGACCGTGAAGCACAGCCTCGCCTACATGTCGCAGCGCTTCGGCCTCTACGCCGACCTCACCGTGATGGAGAACCTGCAGTTCTACGCGGACCTCTACCGGGTGCCGCGCGCCGAGCGCGCCACCCGAATGGAGCGCCTGTTTCGCTTCTCGAACCTCGCGCCGTTCAAGGATCGCCTCGCCGGCAAGCTGTCGGGCGGGATGAGGCAGAAGCTCGGGCTGTCGTGCGCGCTCATCCATCAACCCGACATCCTGCTGCTCGACGAGCCCACCTTCGGCGTCGATCCGATCTCGCGGCGCGACCTGTGGCTGATCGTGCACGAGATGGTGGCGCAGGGTGTCACGGTGGTGGTGAGCACGGCCTACATGGACGAAGCCGAGCGCTTCGATCGGCTCGCCCTGCTCCACCACGGCCGGGTGCTGGCGATCGACGCGCCGGAATCCCTCCAGCGCGCGGCCGGCGGCGACCTGCTCGCGCTGCGCGCGGAGCCGGTGCGCCGCGCGCGCGAGGTGGCGCAGGGGCTGCCCGGGGTGCGGCGGGTGGCGGTGTTCGGCGACACGCTTCACCTCACCGTGGACGCCGCCGAACGCGGCCCCGCGATCGAGTCCGCGCTGCGATCCGCGGGGCTGAGCGTCGAGGGGGCGCGGCCGATCGAACCGTCGATGGAGGACGTGTTCATCGATCGCATCGCCGGGGCGGGGGCGCCATGAGCGCCCCGGCGATCGCGGTCGAGAGCCTCACCCGCCGCTTCGGCGACTTCACGGCCGTGGACCAGGTCACCTTCGACGTCGGTCGCGGCGAGGTCTTCGGCTTCCTCGGACCCAACGGCGCCGGCAAGACCACGACGATCAAGATGCTCGCCGGCCTGCTGCGCCCGACCTCGGGTCGCGGCGAGGTCGCGGGGCTCGACATCGCCACCCACAGCGAGGAGATCAAGCGCAACATCGGGTACATGTCGCAGCTCTTCTCTCTGTACGGCGATCTCACGGTGGAGGAGAACATCGCGTTCTTCTCCGGCCTCTACGGCGTGCCGCGGGAGCGCCGCGCGGAGCGCCGCGACTGGGTGCTCGCCACCGCGGGGCTCACCGAGCAGCGGCGGCGGCTGACGCGCGAGCTGTCGCTGGGGTGGAAGCAGCGCCTGGCGCTGGGCTCGGCGGTGCTCCACGAGCCGCCGATCCTGTTCCTCGACGAGCCCACCTCCGGAGTCGACCCGATCTCGCGGCGGGACTTCTGGGAGCTGATCTACCGCCTCGCCGCCGGCGGCACCACGGTGCTGGTGAGCACCCACTACATGGAGGAGGCCGAGTACTGCAACCGGCTGGCGCTCATGAACCGCGGCCGCCTCATCGCGCTCGACACGCCCGCCCGGCTGCGCGCCTCGATGCGCGACCCCCTGCTCGAGGTGCGTACCGGCGACAGCGCGCGCGCCATCGAGGCGTTGGCGGGCTCCCCCGGCGTGCTCGAGGCCGGCCTGTTCGGGCGCGCGGTGCACGTGGTGGTCGCCCCCGACGGCGATCCCATCGGGCGCGTGCGGGAGCGGCTCGAGCAACGCGGCATCGCCGTCGAGGCCATCGCCGAGGTGAAGCCGGCGCTCGAGGACGTGTTCATCGCGCGCGTGCGCGAGACCGGTGGCGCGGCGCTCGAGTGAGGTGAGGCGATGAACAGCACCCGCCTGTTCGCCGTGGCCCGCAAGGAGGTCGTGCAGCTGCGGCGCGACGTGCGCAGCCTGCTGCTCGCCTTCCTGCTGCCGATCCTGCTGCTGGTGCTGTTCGGCTACGCCATCAGCTGGGACGTGACCCACATCACCACCGCGATCGTGGATCAGGACCGCTCGGCCCGCAGCCGGGAGCTGGTCGACGCGTTCCGCGCCTCCGGCTACTTCACCGTGGTCGAGCACCCCGAGCGCACGCGCGACCTGGTGCCGCTGCTCGATGCCGGGCGGGTGCAGCTCGCCCTGGTGATCCCGCCGCGCTTCGCCGCCGACCTGGCCACCGGGCGCTTGGCGCCGGTGCAGGCGATCGTGGACGGCAGCGACGCCAACACCGCCACCATCGTGCTCGCCTACGCCACGTCCATCGTCCAGACCTACTCGGACGGCGTCGCCCTCACGGCGCGAAGCACGCCGATCACCAGCGCGCGTCGCGTGTGGTTCAACGAGGAGCTGTCGAGCCGCAACATGATCGTGCCCGGGCTGGTGGCGGTGATCATGATGGTCATCGCGGCGATGCTCACCTCGCTCACCATCGCCCGCGAGTGGGAGCGCGGCACCATGGAGCAGCTCGCCGCCACCCCGGTCACCCGCGCGGAGGTCGTCGTGGGCAAGCTGCTGCCCTACCTCGCGATCGGGATCCTCGACGTGATCGCGGTGTCGGTGCTCGGCGTGCTGTTGTTCGGCGTGCCGTTCCGCGGCAACGTCGCCCTGCTCGCCATCCTCACCACCGCGTTCCTCACCGGCGCGCTGGGGCTCGGGATGTTCATCTCGGCGGTCGCCAAGTCCCAGCTGCTCGCCACCCAGATGGCGATGATCCTCACCTTCCTCCCCGCGTTCCTGCTCTCGGGTTTCATGTTCTCGATCGACGTGATGCCGCCGGCATTGCAGGCGGTGACCTTCCTGGTACCCGCCCGCTACTTCCTGGTGGTGACGCGCGGCATCTTCCTCAAGGGCGTCGGCATCCCGGTGCTCTACGTCCAGGGGCTCTTGATGATCGCGTTCGCCGTGGCCGGGCTCGCGGCGGCGATACGCTCGTTCCGCAAGGAGCTGGCATGAGGTCCGGCAGCCTCGAGCGCATCGGCGTGATGGTGCGCAAGGAGTTCCTGCAGGTCTTCCGCGACCCGCGCATGTCGCGGGTGATCTTCGTCGCGCCGATCATCCAGCTGGTGGTCTTCGGCTACGCCGTGTCCACCGACATCCGCAACACCCGCACCTACGTGGTGGACCACGACCGCAGCGTCACCTCGCGCGCCCTGATCGACGCCTTCACCGCCTCCGGGTACTTTCGCCTGGTCGGCCGCTCCGACCGCGCGGCCGACCTGGTGGGCGCCCTCGACGGCGGCAAGGCGATCCTGGGGATCGAGATCCCGCCGCGCCTCGCGGCCGACATCGCCAGCGGGCGCGGGGCCACGGTCCAGCTGCTGTTCGACGGCACCAACTCCAACACCGCGACGGTCGCGAGCGGTTACGCCGAGCGCATCGTCCAGAGCTTCGGCGCCCGGCTCGCGGGCGGGTCCGCCGCCCCCGCCGTGGACCTGCGCCCGCGCGCCTGGTACAACCCCGACCTCTCGAGCCGCGACTACAACGTCCCCGCGGTGGTGGGCTCGCTGATGCTGCTGGTGAGCCTGCTGCTCACCGCGCTGGCGGTGGTGCGCGAGCGCGAGATCGGCACCCTCGAGCAGTTGATGGTGAGTCCCCTCACTGCGCGCGAGTTGATCGCGGGCAAGACGATCCCGTTCGCGATCATCGGCCTGTTCGACCTGGCGCTGGTGACCACCGTGGCGCTGCTGTGGTTCCGGGTGCCGTTCAACGGCAACCTGCTGCTGCTGGTGCTGGGCAGCGTGTTCTACCTGCTGTCGGGGCTCGGCATCGGCCTGCTGATCTCGACCGTCTCGAGCACCCAGCAGGAGGCGTTTCTCTCGAACTTCCTGGTGTTCATGCCCGCGATCCTGCTCTCGGGATTCGTCTTCCCGGTGAGCAGCATGCCCGCGCTGTTCCAGTGGATCACCCTGCTCAACCCGGTGCGGCACTACCTGGTGATCGTGCGCGGGCTGTTCCTCAAGGGCGTCGGGCTCCCGGCGCTGTGGCCGGAGTTCGTCTGGCTACTGGTGCTGGGAGTGGCGCTGCTCGGGTTCGCGTCCACGCGGTTCCACAAGACCGTCTCGTAGTCGCGCCGCGGGCCGTCCCTCAACGGGCGTCCCGCGCGCCGTCCGCGGGTTCGATCGTGAATCCGTAGGCCAGCGGCACGATGTGGACGGTGGCGTCCGACGGGTCGTGGAGCAGCGTCAGCTCGCCACCCTCCGACGGGGCCGCCGCGCGCGGGTCCAGCCCCAGGCGCACCCGCCCGTCCACCTCCTGGTGGAGGATCGTCCCTACGTACTCGAGCCGCGTCCTCACGCGTCCATTCGAGCGGCCCCAGGGGCTCAGGCGCAGGCGGGTGATCCGCACCCGCGCCGCGCGCCCCTCCTCGAGCAGCGCGCGGACGCGCGCGACCTCGCGTGCCGCGAGGAGCAGCAGGGTGAGCGCGCCGAGTGCCGCGAGCACGGCGAGCGCGAGCGCCGCACCGGAGGGGATCGCGCGCTCTTCCGCCATGCCGAGAATCAGCGGCAGCACGGCGAAGAGGAGTAGGAGTGCCATGGGCAGGAACGCGGTGCGCTCCAGGACCGCGCCCCATACCCGAAGCGCCGGGACCTCGCGCGGCGGATCGTGCCTGAGCGGCAGCGGCGGCCGCGAGCGGCGGTGGCCGTGAAACACGACGTGCGGGATCATGCGGGGGGCGTTGCTCGCTTGCCTAGGAACTCTTCTGGCCCTCGAGAGGCTGGCCGCCGACGAGGCGCTGTAAGGCCAGGCCCACGAGCCGATCGTCGAAAAGCCGGAGCTTGCGCTGACCCGCTTCGACTCTCCCGGGCCAACGTTTCAGCTCATTCCTAACCGCGGAGACGGATTGCTCCGGCTTTCGCTCCTGCAGAATCCAGTCCACCGTAGCGAGCAGTTCCATCCCGAGAGGAGATTCAAAGCCATCGATCAACGCAGTCGTCTTCTCGAGCGCTGGGATGTAGTCAGCCGCACCCTGAGAGTGCAGATAGGCAGCAACTTCCTCCCGTCTGGCAGCTTCAAACCAAATGGGCTCGAACGGCCCCGAATCGGCGATCCGCTTCTCGCTGTGCAGATAACTCCCGTCGAGAGAGTCCAGCAGGTGGCGCAGCCTGTCGGCATAGGGGCCGTAGTTGTCGGGGCTGAATTCAAGCCGCAGCGGGTCCTTCAGCCCCATGGACAGGATCGCCCGCTGAAGGAACCAAGCGAGCTTCTGGACCTCGAGCATGCTGCAGTCAAGCCCAAGCACCGAATAGCGGCGCACCAGCTCGGCGATGAGAGCGCGGGCCGCGGTCAACGCCTTCACCCCTGACTGCTTGGGGGCGCTCAAGTATGCGGACGTCGGCTCGAAGACGAGTACATCCACGTCCGCCAGTTCTTCCATCGCGCTCTCAATTGCGGCTCGGACGAGGTTCCAGTCCAGCTGCCCCTGCCCGGAACCTAGGGGGGGGAGCGCAATCGAGCGGATGCCAAGTTGCCTGATGACTCGAACAAGATCCTGAAGTCCATCACGCACCCATTCGACCCGGGAAGGATTCCGCCAGTGTTTCTTGGTCGGGAAGTGAATGATCCAGCGGGGTCCGCCGTTCCCGATTCGCTCGGTCACGAACACTTTGCCAACCTGGACCTCGCCCCGACGGGCGGCAGCCTGGTAGGCCTTCGCACTCTCGGGAAACGTCTCCTTGAACATGAGCGCGATTCCCTTTCCCATGACCCCCTTCTCGTTGACCGTATTGACGAGGGCTTCAGCAGGGGCCTCAAGCAGATTGCCTTGGGTCAATCGGATCATTGGAAGAGCCAGTCGGGGTGGGCTTCCACGGAAAGCTCGAGGCCTCGCCGGCCAATCTCGTCCTTGAGTTGGGCCTTCTCCTGCGGACGGTAGCATACGATCCTCTGCAGTGCCTCCAGAGGAATGTGCCGGTGAACGAGCGCTTCGGCCTGGTAGCGCTCGTGCCTTTCGGGGTCGTCATCGCCGTGCCGGAAGTCGCTTGCCTGAAGGTTACGCCAGTCGATTCGTGTAAGGCCTTCCTCCAGATTGCTCGTGATCCGGGCTGCCCCCAGCGACGCGTGGCGATCCGTGAGCAGAGATTCCAGGCCCCGCTTCGCCAATTCACGCAACGAAGTGACTAGGATCACGATGTCGTGTTTCGGCACCCGAGGGACACCGTGCCCGGAGACAATCTTGAGCAGCATCACTGAACGAGGCGTGAAGTAGAACGGGATATAGTCGCTGAGCACGCCGCCTGGAGCGATTCGCACTTCCTGCTGCGCACGACGCTCGATCAAATCGCGCAGGCCGATCTCGACGAATCCGGGGTCGCGAACGGCGGAATTCCCGCAATGGAGCCCATTGGCCAAGATCCATGGCACGTTTCTGATGTGCGTGCACCGGAAGATCAGCGCGTTCTCTGGCGTGAGAAAAGGCAGATGCATCAAGTTCGTCACAGGACGAGAGACCGGGAGCTGCTCAGACCGCCAGACGCGAAAACGGTCGCGCCCGTCACGCCGCTACCCATTCCAGGGACAGGACCTCGGCCTGTTCCAGCACCGTTTGGGTCGCCTTCTCCTGCTTGTCCGGTGGGTAGCCGTGCTTGCGTAGGATGCGCTTGACCAGCACGCGAAGCTGCGCTCGAACGTTCTCGCGCAGGGTCCAGTCGATCGTGACGTTGTCGCGAACGGTTGTGACTAGCTCTCGGGCGATGGCTCGCAGGGCCTCGTCGCCGACCTTGATGTTGCTGATGAGGTCGATGAGCTGGCCGAGACGCGTCTTGTCGAGCGCGGGGCGGGCGTAGTCCTTGGGCAGCACGCCCTTGAGCGTCGGGTTGTCGCGCTCGATGCCGGCCATGGCGTCGTCCACGAGCTGGCCAATGGTGGACTGGCGGGCCTGGGCCTTCAAGTGCGGCCAGCGCGCCTCGGGCGGGACCCAGAAGATGTTCCGGGCGCGGTACTCGTCGGGGTCTTCGGGGTCGGCGTCTTTCTTCCGCTCGGCTTTGAGCCTGTCGTGCTGCTCCTCGAAGGCGTCTGAGATGTACTTCAGGAAGATCAGGCCGAGTACGACGTGTTTGTACTCGGCCGCGTCCATGCTGCCGCGCAGCGCGTCGGCCACCTGCCAGAGCTGGGCTTCGTAGCCGACGATGGCAGCGGTGGTCTTGGCGTGATGAGTCTTCCGCGGCCTAGGCATCTCGGCCCTCGATCTGTTCAGTCCGACGGTCAGTAGTGAGACGATTCGGACATCTCGCGCCGGGGAAATCCTCTCGTTCGGCGGGGTCCATAGGTGCGGGAATCTACTCGGAAGCGCGCGAAAGCGTTAGCATTCCGACCTCGCCGGGGGGGCCTTCCGGCGATTCTCTCCGGTCAGGCTTGGCAAACAACCGGAACCTCACGTAACCGGTCGCCAGATGAGCCAAGAAACGCTCCGCTTTAGACTCCAAGATCTGACGCCACTTATGGTTAATGCATGTGCTGATGTTCTCAACTGCACACTTGTGCATCGTTTCTGGATGCTCTAGGCTTCCCTCGATGCGCACGCGGTCCGCGTGCCGGCCATCCCCGCAGCACCGGACGTCTCGCCCCCCGGCGGACGCCCCGCGAAAGCGAGCCTCGCCACGCCCTCACGACCCATTCCTACGCCGTCGCGTGCATCGAGTCGCTGGCGCGCGGACGACGCGCCGCGCGTCGCGCGTCTCGACCGTCTCGCGATCGGCGACCGAGCGCCGGACGCTCCGCGTCCCGATCGCGTCGCGATCGCCGATCGTCCGGTGGACAGTGTGCGCCTCGACCGTTCCGCGATCGCGCGTCGTCCGACCGATGAGCTGCGTTCCGGACTTTTCATGATCGGCGATCCTCCGACTGACGACCCGCCTCCCGACCGTCTCGCGATCGCGAGCGATTCGTCGCAGGACCTTCGACGCGATCCTCCTTCGCGAATGTGCGCCGGAATTCTTCCCGCGCGCCGGAGAATTCTTCCGCGGCGCGCGCCGGAGTCACCCGTCCGCCGCCTCCTCGCATCTCGCTCGCGGCGTCTCGCGGGCGACGCGTCGGGCGGTGGCCTCGGTGTCCGCCGCGCACAGCGGCGAGCACGAGGTCGATGCTCTGCGGCGGTCGCGGAAGAAGAATTCGTCGCCGCCGCTCCCCCCGGCGGCGACGCCTCCGCGCGGCGATGTGACGTGATCGCAACGAGGTCCCGCTCGGGCGCGGCGGTCACCCGGAGCTGGGGGCCATGCGCCGGAACTTGTTACAGCGCCGCGCGCGCCGCGCTGCCTATTGAGTGGAATGGTCGCACCCTCCGTGCGCCCGCATTCGGCGAAGGAAATTTCGTGCTTGCCGGGGTGCCCGATGCCGGTGGTATAAAGCACGGCACCGTTCGTCGTGGCTCGATTCCTCGCGCGCGGACGGGCAGCACCTTCCAATCACGCACGCGACAGAACGCAGGTCTCAGTCGAAGCGGGTCAAACCGAGAGGGCTCATCCATTCGTTGCGAGGCGCCCTCGCGGTTTGGCGATTCTCTGGAAGGATGCAACATCCGCAGCGAGGACCAGGGAGGTCCCCAGTGACCAAGACCGCCGCACCAGCCAAGACCGCCGCGCCCGCACTCTCGTTCACGACCAGGCCCGCCACCGGGCTGCGCGTGCCGCGCCACTTCACGCGGCCGGGTGTGAACCCGCTCGACGCGGTGGTGTGGGACCGGCGCCGCACCGTGATCGGGAACCCCGACGGATCGATCGTCTTCCAGATGGACGACGTCGAAGTTCCCGCCGCCTGGTCCCAGCTCGCCACCGACATCGTCGTGAGCAAGTACTTCCGCAAGGCCGGCGTGCCCGGTGCAGCGGGGCACGAGACCAGCGTGCGCCAAGTCGTGCACCGCCTCGCCCACACGTTGCGCGTGAGCGGCGAGCGCCAGGGCGGCTACTTCGCCGGCCCCGAGGACGCCGACGCGTTCGAGGCCGAGCTGGCCTACATGCTGGTCCACCAGATCGGGGCGTTCAATTCCCCGGTGTGGTTCAACTGCGGGCTCTTCCACGAGTACGGCATCCGCGGATCGGGCGGGAACTTCGCGGCGGATCCCGCCAGCGGCGAGGTCCAGGTCACCGAGGACTCCTACTCCCGCCCGCAGGTCTCCGCCTGCTTCATCCAGGCGGTGGACGACGATCTCATGTCGATCTTCGAGCTGGCGAGGAACGAAGCGCGGGTGTTCAAGTTCGGCTCCGGCACCGGCACCAATTTCTCGCGCCTGCGCGGGCGGATGGAGAGGCTCTCCGGCGGCGGCACCTCGTCCGGGCTCATGTCGTTCCTCGAGGTGCTCGACAAGGGCGCCGGGGCGACGAAGTCGGGCGGCACCACGCGGCGCGCCGCCAAGATGGCGGTGCTCGACCTCGACCATCCCGAGATCCTCGATTTCATCCGCTGGAAGGTGCGCGAGGAAAGAAAGGTCGCTGCGCTGGTCGCGGCCGGCTATTCACCGGACTTCAACGGCGAGGCGTACGGCACGGTCTCGGGGCAGAACTCCAACAACTCGGTGCGCGTTCCCGACCGCTTCATGGAGGCGGTCGAGTCCGACGGCGCCTGGCAGACGACCCAGCGCACCACGGGCTCCGTGCAGGACACCTACCGGGCGCGCGAGCTGTGGCGCGAGATCGCCGAGGCGGCCTGGCAGTGCGCCGACCCCGGGGTGCAGTTCGACGACCACATCCAGCGCTGGCACACCTGCAAGGCCACCGACCGCATCCACGCGACCAACCCCTGCAGCGAGTTCGTGTTCCTCGACGACACCGCCTGCAACCTGGCGTCCATCAACCTGATGAAGTTCCGCCGCGACGACGGCGGCTTCGACGTCGCGGGCTACCGTCACGCCAACCGCGTGTTCTTCCTGGCGCAGGAGATCGCGGTGGACTTCGCCTCGTATCCGACCGACAACATCGCGCGGCGCTCGCACGAGTTCCGCCCGCTCGGCTTGGGCTACGCCAACCTCGGCACGCTGCTCATGGTGGAGGGGTTGCCCTACGATAGCGACGCCGCCCGCGCCTACGCGGCCTGCGTCACCGCGATCATGACCGGCGAGGCCTACGCGCTCTCCGCCGAGATGGCGGCGAGCAAGGGCCCCTTCGCCGGGTTCGAAGCGAACCGCGAGAGCATGCTGGGCGTCATGGGCATGCACCGCGACGCGGCGTCCGCGATCGACCCGGCCCTGGCGCCGGCCGGGCTGCGCGAGGCGGCGGTCGGGTGCTGGGAGCGGGCGGTGGCCCACGGCGAGCTGCATGGCTACCGCAACGCGCAGGCGACCGTGCTGGCCCCGACCGGTACCATCGGCCTGCTCATGGACTGCGACACCACCGGGGTCGAGCCCGATTTCGCGCTGGTGAAGTTCAAGAAGCTCGCGGGCGGCGGGTTCTTCAAGATCGTGAACCAATCGGTGCCGATGGCGCTCCGCCACCTCGGCTACGACCATGCCGCCATCGAGCAGATCGCGCGCTACGCGATCGGCACCGGCAGCCTCGACGGCACGCCGCACGTCAATCGCGAGTCGCTCGAGCACAAGGGCCTCGCCGCCGTCGAGATCGACCGCGTGGAACAGGCGCTGCCCGCGATGCTCGATCTGCGCTTCGCCTTCTCGCGCGGCGTGATCGGCGACGAGGCCCTCACCCGGCTTGGCGTCGGCCAGGCGGAGCGCGAGAAGCCGACGTTCACCCTGCTGCCCTACCTGGGCTTCACCGAGGAGCAGATCGACGAGGCCAATGCCGCGACCTGCGGCCACCTGGCGATCGAGGGCGCGCCGGGGCTGAGGCCCGAGCACCTGCCGGTGTTCGACTGCGCCAACCGCTGCGGCCCCCACGGCACGCGCTTCATCGAGCCCATGGGCCACGTGCGCATGATGGCCGCGGTGCAGCCGTTCCTCTCGGGGGCGATCAGCAAGACCGTCAACCTGCCGCACGAGGCCACGGTCGAGGAGGTCGAGCGCATCTACCGCGAGTCATGGCGGCTGGGTCTCAAGGCGGTCGCGCTCTACCGCGACGCCTGCAAGCTCAGCCAGCCGCTCGCGACCGGAAAGAGGAAGCCGGCATCCGCCGAGCACGAAGCCCCGCCCAAGCTGCTGCGCCGGCGGCTGCCCAAGCGCCGCCACGGCTTCACCCAGGAGGCGCGCATCGGCGGGCACAAGGTGTTCCTGCGGAGCGGCGAGTACGAGGACGGCACCCTGGGCGAGATCTTCATCGACATGCACAAGGAGGGCGCGGCGTTCCGGAGCATGATGAACTGCTTCGCGATCGCGGTGTCCATGGGGCTGCAATACGGGGTGCCGCTCGAGGACCTGGTGGACCAGTTCACCTTCACGCGCTTCGAGCCGCACGGGCGCGTGGACGGCCACGAGAACCTGAAGGCGTGCACCAGCGTGGTGGACTACGTCTTCCGCGCGCTCGGCATCGAGTACTGCGGGCGCACCGACCTCGCGCACATCGTGACCGAGGACCTCAAGGGCGCGCCGGTCCCGGGGACCCACGCGACCGCCCACCCGGTGGGCAAGGAGCACCGCCGCGCCGGGAACGGCAACGGCGCGAACGGGCACGGTGACGTCTCGGCGCGGGCCGAGGCGCAGCACGGCGCGGCCCGTCCGCGCGCCGAGATCCACGCCGGCGAGGCCAGGCCGGACGCGATGTTGAAGAAGTTCCCCGGCGACGCACCGATATGCAACATCTGCGGGCACATCACGATCCGCAACGGCACCTGCTACCGGTGCCTCAACTGCGGGAATTCACTGGGGTGCTCGTGAGCGCGTAGCGCGGCCGTGGTGCCGGACGGGCGGGACCACGCGCGTCCCGCCCGTCGCGTTTCACGGCGCACGACCGGGACCGGGCTTGCGCTCCGAGGCCGGTCTCGGACACAGTCCGCCGCCATGACCGCCCGAACCGCCGCCCCCCGCTCGCGGCGCCGCGCCAGCCCCTTCGCGCCGGAGCACGCGCTCAAGCTGCTGCTGGTCTTCGTGCCGGCGGCGGCCGTCGCCGAGCGGCTCCATGCCGACGGGCTCGTGGTCTTCGCCCTCGCCGCGCTCGGCATCGTGCCGCTCGCCGGGCTCATGGGCGAGGCCACCGAGCGGCTCGCCGGCCGCCTGGGCGCCGGCGTGGGCGGTCTGCTCAACGCCACCTTCGGCAACGCGGCCGAGCTGATCATCGCCATCGTCGCGCTGCGTCGCGGGCTCCACGACGTGGTCAAGGCCAGCCTCACCGGCTCGATCATCGGCAACGTGCTGCTGGTGCTCGGGCTCGCGATCCTGCTCGGCGGCCTCAAGCGCCCGCGCCAGACCTTCGACCGCACCGCCGCGGCGGCGGGATCCACGCTGCTGGCGCTCGCGGCGATCGGGCTGCTCGTGCCGGCGATGTTCCATTTCGTCGCCACCGACGCGGTGCGGCGCGCGGCGCTCACCCCGGCGCGCGAGCTGGCCCTCGAGCGCGGGCTCTCGCTCGAAATCGCGATCGTGCTGTTCGCCGCCTACGGCTTGAGCCTGTTGTTCAGCCTCCGCACCCACCGCCATCTCTACGCCGGGCAGAGCCACCGGGAGGCCCACGACGCGGCGGCGCGTCCGTCCACGGCGTGGCGCGCGAGCCTCACCCTGATCGCCGCGACCGCGCTGGTGGCGTGGATGAGCGAGGTGCTGGTTGGTGCGGTCGAGTCCGCCTCGCACGCGATCGGGCTCACCCCGGTGTTCGTGGGCGTCATCGTGGTCGCGGTGATCGGCAATGCCGCCGAGCATTCGACCGCGGTGCTGGTGGCGCTGCGCGACAAGATGGACCTGGCGCTCAACATCGCCATCGGCTCGAGCATCCAGATCGCGCTGTTCGTGGCCCCGGTGCTGGTGTTCGCCTCGTACCTCCTGCCGCACGGCCCGCTCGACCTGCGCTTCGGCGCGTTCGAGGTGATGGCGGTGCTGATCGCCGTCGGCGTCGTGAACCTGGTGGCGCAGGACGGCGAGTCGAACTGGCTCGAGGGGGCGCTGCTGCTCGCGGTCTACCTGGTGCTCGGCATCGCGTTCTACTTCCTGCCATGAAGCGCGGACGGGGCAAGGGGGCGCGGGGCCGGGCCGCGGGCGTGCGCGGGTGGCGTGGCGGTAGTGCGCGCGGGCTCGCGGTCGCGCGGCGTCTGCTCGAGCTCGAGCACCGGGGACTCGGGACGGGCGCGCTGCGCCCGCTGGGCCTGCGCCTGGTCGCGCGCCGGCGCGGGTAGGGCCGCGGGCCCCGGCTCGCCGATTCCCGTGGACCGCGAGTCCCCGTCGCGGCATGCTCGCCGCGTGCCAAGCGCCGGGCCGTGCGGCCCGACGCCGGGCCGGGTCTCACGGTCCAGGGGGAATCCGCCATGACGTCGGCCGAAGCGCTCTACCTGCGCGACTACCTGCTGCGGGTGATCGAAGGTGAATCCGCCACCACGCGACGGGTGCTCGCCGCGCTGCCGGCGGCGCGCCTGGAGTACCGGCCGGATCCCAAGGCGATGTCGGCGCGCGAGCTGGCCTGGCACATCGCCGAAGCCGAGCCGTTGCTGCTCGAGGTCGTGGCGCGCGGCTCGTTCGACGGTGTCTCTCCCGCGGCGGAAGTGCCGGCGACGATCGAGGCGATCCTCGCCCACTACGATCGCCACCTCGGCCCGGGGCTCGCCCGGGTGCGCGCGGTGTCCGCCGAGCAGCTCCTGCAGCCGGTCAACCTGTTTGGCGCGAGCGACCTTTTGGTCCGCCGTCTCGCCTACGTCCCCTTCCACGCCGTGCACCATCGCGGCCAACTGAGCGCCTACCTGCGGGCGATGGGCGCCTTCGTGCCGGGTTGCTACGGCTGGAGCGCGGACGAGCGCGAGCGGGCCCGGCTGGAGGAAGCGAAGTAGAGGGCCGGAGCGCCATGACGGAGCGCGTCAACCTGGACGTCGCCGACCGGCTCGAGGAGCTGGCGCAGCTGCTCGCCGAGCAGGGCGCCAACCCGTTTCGCGTGCGGGCCTACCGCGGGGCGGTCCACACCGTGCGCGAGCTCGACCGCCCGGTGAGCGCACTGCTCGAGACCGGCGGGCTCGAGGCCCTCGAAGCGCTTCCCGGGATCGGCGTCAGCATCGCGCGTACCATCCGCGACATCCTGGTCCACGGCCGCTCGGCGATGCTCGACCGGTTGCGTGGCGAGGGCGACCCGATGGCGATCCTCACCACCGTGCCCGGCATCGGCCGGGGGCTGGCGGAGCGCATTCACCACGAACTCGGCATCGAGACGCTCGAGGAGCTGGAGACCGCGGCGCACGACGGCCGGCTGGCGAAGGTCGAGGGCTTCGGCGGCAAGCGCCTCGCCGGCATCCGCGACTCGCTGGCGCGCCGGTTGGCGCGCATCCGCACGCCCCAGCTCGCGCGCCCGGAGGAGGAGCCGCCGGTGGGCGAGCTGCTCGAGGTCGACCGCGAGTACCGCGCCAAGGCCGCGGCCGGCGAGCTGCGCACCATCGCGCCGCGGCGCTTCAATCCCGAGCGCCGCGCCTGGCTGCCGGTGCTCCACGCGGTGCGCGGCGACCGCCACTACACCGCGCTGTTCTCCAACACCGCGCGCGCGCACGAGCTGGGCCGGACGCACGACTGGGTCGTGCTCTACGTCGACGGCGGCCACGGCGAGCGCCAGTGCACGGTGATCACCGCCGACCGCGGAGCGCTGCGCGGCCGGCGGATCGTGCGCGGGCGCGAGGCCGAGTGCGAGGAACACTACCGGCATGCGGCCGCAGCCTCCGGGACGCGCCGCGGCGCCGGCTAGGCTCTGCCCGGGCACCGGCAAGTGCCGAGGTCTTCATGGTCCTGATCTGGCTCGAGCTCGCGGTCTGCGCCGCGGCCATCTGGGCGGCGGGCGTGCGCGTGTCGCGCTACGGCGACATCATCGCCGAGAAGACCGGCGTCGGGGGCACCTGGATCGGGCTGGTGTTGATCTCCACCGTCACCTCGCTGCCCGAGCTCGCCACCGGCATCAGCGCGGTGGGGTTCGCCGACGCCCCGGAGATCGCGCTCGGCGACATCCTCGGGAGCTGCGTCTTCAACCTCGTGATCCTCACCGTGGTCGACTTCCTCTATCGCCGCGAGTCGGTCTACACCCGCGCCAGCCAGGGCCACATTCTTTCGGCGGCGTTCGGGGTGATCCTCATCGGCTTCGTCGGGTTCAACGTGCTGCTCGCCACCCTGGGGATGAGTTTCGCCCTCGGGTCGGTCGGCCTCTCCACCCCGATCATCTTCCTGCTCTACGCGGTCGCGATGCGCACGGTGTTCCGCTACGAGCGCGACCAGCGCGCGCGCTTCACCGAGGAGGCCGCGGAGCGGTACCCCGGCGTCACGCTGCGACACGCGGCGGCCGGATACGCCCGCTGGGCGCTGGTGGTGGTGGTCGCGGGGATCGCGCTGCCGTTCGTCGGCGTGCAGCTCTCCGAGCGCATGGGCTGGGAACAGTCGTTCGTCGGCAGCCTGTTCGTGGCGCTGGCCACCTCGCTGCCCGAGGTGGTGGTGACGATCAGCGCGGTGCGCCTCGGCGCGCTCGATCTCGCGATCGGCAACCTCTTCGGCAGCAATCTGTTCAACATCATGATCCTGGGGCTCGACGACCTGATCTACCGCCGCGGCCCGCTGCTCGCGAGCGTCTCGGGGATCCACGCGGTGAGCGCGCTGTCGGCGATCCTCATGACCGGGGTGGCGATCGTGGGACTGCTCTACCGTCCGAAGACGCGCCTGTTCCGGGCGGTGGGATGGGCGAGCTTGATCCTGTTCTCGCTCTACCTGTTGAACGCCTACGTGCTGTTCCTCTATGGCTCCCGCTAGCGGCGGGTCCGCCATCCCGGAGCCGTCCGACACGCCGCACGCCCGCGCCGCGGCCGAGGTCCTCGCGGCGCTCGGCAGCAGCTCCGAGCGCGGGCTGAGTGCCCGGGCGGTGATCGCGGCGCGCGCGCGCTTCGGCCCCAACCGGCTGCGCGAGGCGGCGGCGGTGCCGCCGTGGCGGCGGTTCCTCGGACAGTTCCGCGAGCTGGTGATCTGGATCCTCATCGCCGCCGCCGGGATCTCGATCCTCCTCGGCGAGTGGGCGGACGCGGTCGCCATTCTCGCGATCGTGCTGCTCAACGCCATCCTCGGCTTCGTGCAGGAGGAGCGGGCGGCGCGGGCGATCGAGAGCCTGCGCTCGCTCGCGACTCCGGCGGCGCGCGCGCTCCGCGAGGGGACCCTTCGCCCGGTGCCGGCAGACGAGCTGGTGCCGGGGGACCGGATCGAGGTCGAGGCCGGGGATCGCATGCCGGCCGACGCCCGACTCATCGCGGCGTTCGGGTTCCGCACGCAGGAATCGGCGCTCACCGGGGAGTCCACGCCGGTGGACAAGGACCCGGGGGCGATCCTGCCCGCAGACACCGCGCTCGGGGACCGCGTCAACATGGTCTACCTCGGCACGCTCGCGGCCTCGGGAAAGGCCAGCGCGGTGGTGACCGCGACCGGAATGTCGACCGAGCTCGGGCGTATCGCCGGCATGCTCGAGCGCATCGAGCCGCGCCCCACGCCGCTACAGCGCCGCCTGGCCGAGCTCGGGCGCATCCTGGTGTTCGTCTGCCTGGCGATCGTCGCGGGATTCAGCGTGCTCCAGCTCGCGCGCGGCGGTGCCCTCCTCGAAGTGTTGCTGCTCTCGGTGAGCCTCGCGGTGGCGGCCGTGCCCGAGGGTCTGCCCGCGGTGGTCACGGTGGCGCTCGCCCTCGGGCTGCAGCGGCTGGTGCGCCGCAACGCCCTGGTCCGCACGCTGCCGAGCGTCGAGACCTTGGGCTCGGTGACGGTGATCTGCAGCGACAAGACCGGCACGCTCACCCGCAACGAGATGACCGTGCGCGAGATCGTGACCGCCGCCGGTCCCTACCGCGTCACGGGCGGCGGCTATGCGCCGCAGGGCGGATTCCTGCGCGGCGGCGGCGCCGCGCCCGCGCGGCCGGGGGAGGAACCGACGGCGGCCGGCGGCGAGGTGGATCCACGCGCCGAGCCCGACCTCCTGCGCGCGCTGCGGATCGGCGCCGGCTGCAACAACGCCCGGCTCCTCCCGGGCGAGGCCGGCCAGTGGAGCGTGATCGGCGATCCGACCGAGGGGGCGCTGCTGGTCGCGGCACTCAAGGCGGGCGTCGAGGGCCAGGGCGCCGGCGTCCACGCGGTCTACGAGATCCCGTTCGACGCCGAGCGCCGGGCGATGTCGGTGGCGCTGCGCGACCCCGGCGGCGCCGTCGTGCTCTACGCCAAGGGCGCCCCGGAAGCGATCCTGCCGTCCTGCGTCGCCGAATGGGCCGGCGGCGTGGCCCGGCCGCTCACCGACGCCAGGCGCGCCGAGATCCTGGCTCAGGGCGCCGCGCTCGCCGAGCGCGCCCTGCGGGTGCTGGCCCTCGCCTCGCGCGAGCCGGCGGGCGAGGGCCCGCCGTACCACGAGCGCGACCTGGTGTTCGCCGGCCTCGCCGGCATGCTCGATCCGCCGCGTGACGAGGCGCGCGCCGCGGTGGCGGTGTGCCGCGACGCGGGCATCCGGCCGGTGATGATCACCGGGGATCATCCCGCGACCGCCCTGGCGATCGCGCGGGAGCTGGGCATCGCACGCGCGGGCGAAGCGGCGGTCACCGGCCGCGACCTGGACGCCATGAGCGACGCGGCCCTCGCCACGCGCGTCGAGCGCATGCCGGTCTACGCCCGGGTCGCGGCCAAGCACAAGCTGCGCGTGGTGCGCGCCTGGCGCGCGCGCGGCCAGGTGGTGGCGATGACTGGCGACGGCGTCAACGACGCGCCGGCGGTCCAGACCGCGGATATCGGCATCGCCATGGGCGTCACCGGCACCGACGTCACGCGCGAGGCCGCCGACATGGTGCTGCTCGACGACAACTTCGCCTCGATCGTCGCCGCGGTCGAGGAGGGCCGCGGGATCTTCGACAACATCCAGAAGTTCGTGCACTACCTGCTGTCGACCAACGCCGGCGAGGTGCTGCTCATGCTGTTCGCCGCGATCGCCGGCTGGCCGCTGCCGCTGGTCGCCATCCAGATCCTGTGGATCAATCTCGTCACCGACGGCCTGCCGGCGCTCGCCCTCGGCCTCGAGCCACCGGAGCGCGACATCATGCGGCGGGCGCCGCAGGCGCCCCGCGCGCCGGTGCTGACCCTCGCGGACGGCGTGTTCATCCTGGTGCGGGGCAGTCTCGTCGCCGCGGCTGCCGCCGTCGCCTTCGCCCTCGCCCACGGCGGCGACCCCGCCGAGCTCGGGCACGCCCGCGCCATCGCCTTCTGCGTCACGGCCTACGCGCAGCTGCTGTACGCCTTCGCCTTTCGCAGCCGCAGGCGCACCCTGCCCGAGCTCGGCCTGTTCTCGAATCCGGCGCTGTTGGGCGCGGTGGTGATCGCCGGCCTGCTGCAGTTCGGCGCCGTCGCGGTGCCCTTCGCGCGGCCGTTCTTCGAGGTCGCCCGGCCGCTGGGAGCGGACTGGCTGCTGGTGGCCGCGCTGGCGGTGGCGCCGGTGACGCTGGTCGAAGCGGCGAAGATCGTCCGCGCGCTCGCCTCGCGCGGGCGGGCGGGGCGATCGGGCGTGGAGCCGGGTCGCACCGCGGCCTGAGGCGGAGCGCGGGGGGGGACATCCGATGCTGCGCTACGACATCACCACGAACG
Source organism: Candidatus Eisenbacteria bacterium RBG_16_71_46 (assembly GCA_001780165.1). Lineage (GTDB taxonomy): Bacteria > Eisenbacteria > RBG-16-71-46 > RBG-16-71-46 > RBG-16-71-46 > RBG-16-71-46. The sequence continues at coordinate 46,776 of MFFQ01000086.1, forward strand.
ACCGGGGCATCTTCGCCCCGGAGCGCGAACGCCGCGTCCTAGGCGGCGCGGCGCTCGGCGTCGTCCGCCATCGCTCCGGACTCTCCGTCGTCGCCCGGCAGTGGGTGCTCGACGTCGTCGGCCGTCTCTCCGCGCACCACCTCGCCCAGGGCGTCGAGGCAGGCGTCGCAGATGCCCACCCGGCGGTCCCGCTCCATGATCTGGAGCGCGGTGTCCTCGGGGAGCGCCGGACGGTAGGGCCGCGGCGAGGAAAGCGCCTCGAAGATGTCCGCGGCCGCGATCACCTGCGCCGCGAGCGGCACCTGCTCGCCGCGCAGCCCCCGGAAGTAGCCGCGGCCGTCGAGCCGCTCGTGATGCGACGCGGCGACCTGCGCGATCTGCTGGAAGCCGCGGACGTGGAGCAGGATGCGCAGAGTGTAGTAGGGGTGCAGCCGCACCGCCTCCCACTCCTCGTTGCTGAGCGAGCCGGGCTTGTCGAGCACCGCGTTCGGCACCGAGAGCTTGCCGATGTCGTGCAGCAGTGCCGCGCGCCGCAGGTCCGAGCGCTCCCGCTCGTCGAATCCGATCCGCGTGGCGATCTCGAGCGCGTAGTGCGTGACGCGGAACGAGTGCTGGGCGGTGAAGGGGGACTTGGCGTCCACCACCTCGGCGAACCCGAGGGCGATGCGGTCGAGGGTGCCGGGGCCGGCCAGGAGCACGGCGCCCCCGGGCTCGCGCTCGGCCACCTCGTGGCGCAGCGCCGCCTCGCCCAGGTCGCGCCAGGAGGCGAGCGCCGGCTGCATGCCCCGGCAGGCCGAGACCAGCGTGGGGTCGAACCACCGGCCGCTGCGCTGCTCCGCCACCTCCAACGCCGCGGCCGCCCCCTCGAGCGCCGTGAACACCTCGAGGGTCTGGGCTAGGCACAGGATCCGCGCCTGGAGCGGAATGGCGGCGTGCATCAGGCCGCGCGGCTGGCCGCTGCCGTCCCAGTGCTCGTCGAGGGAGCGCACCCCGTCGGCGACCCGCGCCCCGAGCCCGATCTGGGTGACGATCGCCGCGCCACGCTCGCAGCGCCGCTCGATGAGATCGGTGGCCACCGCCGAGCCCGCGCGCGCCAGCGAGACGATCCGCCGCGCCCGCTGGAACCACGGTGCGGACGGCATCGTGTGCGAGAACATGTAGCGCATGGCCTTGAAGTAGTTGGCCCAGTCGACGCGCTTGAGGTCGTGCTTGGTGAGACGCTCGTCCCCGCCGAACAGCTCGAAGACGCGCGCCGAGTTGCTGGAGCAGCCGACGTCCTTCAAGAGCAGCGCGTAGTAGAGATCGCGACGGTCGTGCAGCGGCAGGCCGAGGCGGTCGGCGATCTCCATGCCGATCAGGCACGAGCGCAGCGAATGCCCCATCGGCTGGCCTTCGGTGAGATCGAGCGCGAACGACAGCGCGGCGAGAACTTCGGAGACGCGCACCGCTTCGAGCGAGGAATTCTGAGCGGATGGAATCACGTTCAAGGTATCGTCGCGCGCGCGGGACGACATGAGTCCTAACCGCATGAATGCTGATCGAAATCGGTCTTCGCTGTTCGCGCGGGCGGCAAAATGCACGGCAATGGCGCGGCGCTTTTCACTTCGCACGATGCGGCTGCGCGAAATCCCCCGATGGCGGCGCGGCGCCGGCGCCGGCGGGAGATCCGATGGCCGGGCGGCACCGTCCGGGGTCGACCGGCGCCGCGCGCGAGGTCCACTCGGGGCCCCTCCGGGAGCGCGCCCGCGGGCGCCCCGCCGGGTGCCCGCGGCGCCGGATCCGGGCTGGCGAAATGCCCGCCGGAGCCTGTACACTATTCGCGGCTGCCTTTTCAGTGCCCAGATGACCCGGCGCAGCGGCGCGTCCCCCTGACCGCGTTCCGGTGCCATCAATGCAACCTGCCCAGGAGTTTCCATGGCCCCCGAGCGATGGTTCCCGGGAGTCGCGCGCGCCTGCGCGCTGGCCCTCGTCTTCGCCTTCGGCGTCGCGGCCCCGGCCGACGCGCTGAGGATCGTCAACTACAACATCCTCAACTACCCCGGCAGCACCGGGCCCACGCGCGACCCCCACTTCCGCACGATCCTGGCCCCCTTGAGCCCGGACGTGGTGGTCGTGCAGGAGATGCAGAGCCAGGCGGGGGTGGACGAGTTCCTCGGGAGCGTGCTCAACACCCTCGAGCCGGGCGAGTGGGCAGCGGCACCTTTCATCAACGGCGACGACACCGACAACGCGCTGTTCTACAAGCCGGCCAAGGTGCAGTTCCTCGGGAGCTGGGCGTTCTATCCCCCCGCCACCAGCCTGCGCCTCGTGAACTGCTACAGGCTGAAACCGGTCGGCTACTCGAACGCCTCCACCGAGTTGCGCATCTACTCGCAGCACCTCAAGGCGTCCACGGGATCCTCGAACGTAAACGCTCGCTTGGCCGAGGCGACCGGAATCCGCGACAGCATGAACGCCATGCCGCCGGGCACCCACGCCATCCTGCTCGGCGACTTCAACATCTACACCGGCACCGAGCCGGCCTTCACCAAGCTCCTCGAAAGCCAGACCAACAACGTCGGCCGGCTCTACGACCCGCTCAACGCCCCGCTCATCACCTGGAACACGGCGAGCCTGGCGGCGATTCACTCGCAGTGCCCGTGCCTCACCTGCCCGGGCGGCTTCGCCGGCGGCGGACTCGACGACCGGTTCGACATGTTCCTGCCCACCTACAACATGAACGACGGCAGCGGACCGGATCTCATCGTATCGAGCTACATCCCGGTCGGAAACGACGGGCTCCACTACAACGGGAACATCACGGACCCGCCGACCATCCCCGAGGGCGCGGCCTATGCAAACGCGCTGTGGAGCGCCAGCGACCACCTGCCGATCCGGGTGGACGTCATGCTGCCGGCCAAGCTCGGAGCACCGGCCGCGCTCGCGCTTGGCACCGTGATCGTCGGCGGCAGCGCCGACCTCGCGGTCACCAATCCCGCTCCCGCGCCCGCGGACACGCTCGACTACACGCTCTCGGCGCCGGGGGGCTTCGACGCTCCCGGCGGCACGTTCCACCTGCTCGCCGGGGCGCCCCCCGACCTACGGCCCGTCGCGACGACGGCGGGCTCGCCGGGACCGCGCGCCGGGGACCTGGTGATCGCCTCGAACGACCCCGACGTTCCGAGCGCGCTGGTGCACCTCACCGCCGACGTGCTCGACCACGCCCAGCCCTCGCTCGATTCGCTCGCGGCCGTCACCGCGGACCTGATCGACTTCGGCGAGCACACCACGGGCGGCTTCCAGACGATGCCGGCGCGGGTCCACAACCGCGGCTACAGCTCGCTCCAGGCGAAGCTCTCGGTTGAGAGCGGTGCGATCACCGGCGGCGCCGGGCGGTTCTCGATCGCGGGCGGCTTCAGCCCGGCGCTGGTCGCGGGCGTGGCCGCCACCTATGACGTCGCCTTCGACGACGCGGGCGCCACGCAGGATTCGACCTACGAGGCCACGCTCGCCTTCGGCTCGAGCGACGAGCCGCTGCCGGGGGCGACGGCGCGCCCCGGCCTCGCCGTCACGCTGCGCGCCAAGCCGGCGAGCGGCACCGTGGCCGTGGGCGGCGGCCCGCTGGCCCCGAGCGCGACGGTCCTCTACGCGCCGTTCCCCAACCCGCTCGCCGGGGAGAGCACCGTGCGCTTCGATCTCGCCGAGCGCGGGATCGCCCGGCTCGAGGTGTTCGATCTCACCGGCCGCCGGGTCGTGACACTCGCCGACCGCGCCTTCGAGCCCGGGCGCTACAGCGTGCGGTGGAACGGGCGCGACGCCTCCGGCTCCGCGGTGGGGCCCGGCATCTACTTCTTGCGCCTCGCCGGACCTGGACTCCGCGCCCGGTTCGCGCGACTCGCGGTGGTGCGCTAACCATGCGCGCGCTCCCGAGAATCCGTCCCGCGCGGCTCGTGGTACTGGCCGCGCTGCTGCTCGCCGCCGCCGCGCCGCCGCCCGCGCACGCGCTGCGGGTCGTGACCTGGAACCTGTTCCAGTACCCGAGCGGCACGCTGGCGACCCGACAGCCCCACTTCCGCACCGTGATGGCGGCCATCAACGCCGACGTGCTGATCACGCAGGAGATCAATTCCGCTGCTGGGCGGGACTCGTTCCTCAACAACGTGCTCAACGTGGTGGAGCCCGGCCAGTGGTCGGGGACCTGGCTCTCGGTGGGCGCGGGCGAGGGCATGGCGTTCTTCTGGAAGCCCGCAAAGGTCTCGCTCGGCAGCTTCGGGTCGATCGCGACCGGCGGGCCCCGCACCGTGATGCTCGCTCTCGCCACGCCGGTGGGCTACAGCTCGCCGACGGCGACGTTCCGCCTCTACTCCTTCCACCTCAAGGCGGGCCAGTCCGATACCCTGACGCGCCGCATCGAGTGCACCAACCTGCGTAACAGCCTCAACACCGCGCCGGCGGGCACGAACTTCCTGGTCGGCGGTGACTCCAACTTCTACGGCGCGACCGAGGGCGGCTACATCCGCCTCACCGAATCCCAGGCCGACAACGACGGGCGCTGCAAGGACCCGCTGCTCATGCCGGGCGTCTGGCACAGCA
>MFFQ01000087.1 GCA_001780165.1 Candidatus Eisenbacteria bacterium RBG_16_71_46
CGTGCGCAGGGTCAGCCGCTCGCCGTGGAATCTCGAGGCGAGCAGGATGGTGAGCACCGGGTAGAACGCGGTGATCGAGGCGGCGACGCCGGCCTGGATGTACTTGAGCGCGGTGAGCGAGAGCGTCACCCCCATGAACGGCCCGAAGAAGGCTCCGGCCACCATGTAGAGCGTCCCGGTCCGGTCCTGCAGGGCGGCGAGGGATCGCGCCGGACCTCCGCGTGCCGCCGTCAGCGCCCAGACCGCGATCATCGCCGCGGCGATGCGGATCACGGTGGCCGAGAGCGGATCGAGGCCGGACCGCAGCGCGATCTTCGAGATGACGTAGCCCCCGGCCTGGCCGAGCGCGCCGAGCACGCCGGCGACCACGCCCACCAGCGTGGAGCCCTCGACGTGGACGTGCTCGTGGCGCCCGCGCTCGATCAGCACCCAGAAGATCCCGCTCAGCGTGAGGCCCATGCCCACCAGCGCGAGCGGCCCCGGGATCTCGCTCAGGATCGGCCACGCCAGGATGGCGGTGAAGAGCGGGGCGAGGGAGGCCAGGAGTGCCGCGCGCCCCGGACCGAGGATCACGAGCGAGCGGAAGTAGAAGCCGTCGCCGAAGACGAAACCGACGAGCCCGCTCAGCGCGAGCAGGCCCACCTGCGTCCCGGTCGCCCAGGTGGGCCAGGGCGATCCGCGCGTGACGAAAAGAGCGAGGCCGAGAAAGACCGCCGCCACGGTGATGCGGAGCCGGTTGAGCACCACCGAGCCCATCCGGCGGCCGGCGGCGGCGAACAGGTTCGACCCCGCCGCCCAGCACACCGCGGTGCCCAGCGCGGCGAACTCCCCCGCGTACTTCATGCGCCGGAGGTGGACGTCCCGCGCGCCCCGGCGCCGCGCACCGCGGCCTCGCGGCGCGCGAGCCTCAGCATCGCCTCGAGGCTGCGCTCGACATCGGCGTCGGTGGTGGCCCACGAGCACACGCTGATGCGCATCGCGGTGCGGCCCTGCCACACCGTGCCGCCGCACCAGCAGGTGCCGTCCTGCTGGATCGCGGCGATCACCCGCTCGGTGAGTTCGGGCTCCCCGAACGAGACCAGCACCTGGTTCAGCACCACGTCGTTCAGCACCTCGTAGCCCCCCGCGGCGAGTCTCGCGGCGAAGCGCTGCGCGTGGCGGCAGGTGCGCTCCACCAGATCGGCGATCCCGGAGCGGCCGAGCGCGCGCAGCGCGGCCCAGACTTCGACGCCGCGGGCGCGCCGGGACAGCTCGGGCGTGTAGTCCGAAGGATCGCGCGGGGCGCCGGTCGGCAGGTACGCGGCCCGGATCGCCATCGCCCCGCGCAGCGCTTCCGCGTCGCGCACGAAGGCGAGCCCGCAATCGTAGGGGACGTTGAGCCACTTGTGGGCGTCGGTCGCCCAGGAGTCGGCGTCGCGGACGCCGGCGGTGAGGTGCCTGAGCACCGGCGCGGCCGCGGCCCACAGCCCGAAGGCGCCGTCCACGTGGACCCACGCCCCGGCGCGCTTGGCCCAGGGCACGATCGCCTCCGCCGGATCGCAGGCGCCGGTGTTGACGCTGCCCGCCTGGATGCAGACGATCGCCGGCCCCGAGAGCGGCGGCAGCGCGTCCGCGCGCATCCGGCCCTGCGCGTCCACCGGCACCGTGACGACGCGCGAGCGGCCGAGCCCGAGCAGGCCGAGCGACTTGACGAGCGTGGGGTGCGCCTCCTCGCCGACCACCACCGTGATCGGCGGAGCGCCGAACAGCCCCTGCGCCTCGACGTCCCACCCGGCGCGCGCCAGCAGCGCGTGGCGCGCCGCGGCGAGTGCGGTGAAGTTGGCGACCGTGGCCCCGGTCACGAACCCGCCGCCGCATTCGGGCGGCAGCCCGAGCACATCCAGCAGCCAGCGCAGGCTGATGCGTTCCAGCTCGGCCGTGGCGGGCGTCACGGCGTGCAGCCCGGTGTTCTGGTCCCAGGCGCCCGCCAGGCAGTTCGCCGCCACGGTGACCGGCAGCGCCGCGCCGATTACGAACCCGAAGAAGCGCGGTCCCGCCATCGCCATGGTCGCCGGGGAGCCGATCTCGTCGAGCAGGCGCAGGACCACGGCGGGGTCGGTGGGGCCGTCGGGCAGCGGCGCGTCCCACTCGGCGAGGCGCGCCAGCGCCGCGGGGAGCGGGGCCACGCGCCGCTCGCCCAGTCCATCGAGGTAGCGCGCGGCGCGCGCGGCGGCGTCTTCGAGCAGCGGCTGCGGCATGGCGGATCCTCCGGGGAGTCGTGCGGCACGGGGCGCCGGGCCGGCGCCGGCGCCGAAAGCGTCGAGGGCGGCCGGCGGGCCGCCCTCGATGGTCCAAGTCCTTCCGCGCGGCGACGGGAGGTTACTTCTTGTCGTCCGCCTTCACCGCGGGTCTCGCCTCGGCCTTCGCCTCGGGCTTGACGATCGTGGCCTTCTTGACGCCGTCCAGGTTCGCGAACAACTTCTCGAGGTAGGCGTTCCCCTCGGCCTGCATCCGACCCTGGTCGGGTCCGCGACCGCGCGGCGCACCCTCGCCGTATTCGCTGTTGATCTTGTCCACCACGTCCATGCCTTGCGTCACCTGGCCGAAGGGCGCGAACCCCTGGCTGTCGAGGAACGCGTTCCGGTCCACGAAGTTGATGAAGATCTGCGTGGTGCGGGTGTTGGGCCCGGCGGTCGCGAAGGTCACGAAGCCGCGCTTGTTGCTCTGCTTGGTCGGATCGTCGGGGATGGTCGCCTCACGCCAGATCTTGCTCAGATTCGGATCGCCGTTGATGCCGAACTGGACCATGAAGCCCGGGACGACGCGGAAGAACTTCACGCTGTCGTAGAAGCCGTTCTTGACCAGGTTGTAGAAGCGGTCGGCGCCGTTGGGTGCCCAGGCGCGGGTGACGTGGATGACGAAGTCGCCCTTCGTCGTCTCGAACTTGGCGTCGTAGGACTCCGGAGCGGTCTCCTTCAGCGTGGCTGGATTCATGAGTTTCGCCTTGGCGGAGGCCGCGCCCGACGCTTCGGTCTTGACGACGGCGGTGGTCGACGGGGAAGAGCTCGAGGAGCCTTCCTGCTTCGGAGGATCGGCGGCGAGCGCGCAGCCGGCGATGCAGGTCAGCGCGAGAAGGGTCCAGATTTGTTTCTTCATTTGAGTCTCCTTGGAGTAGGTTGCGGCCAGGAAATCTAGACGAGGCGACAGTCGCAGTCAAAGTGGCGTGTGGCCCTTCGGGCGCCACTCGATCGCCGGAACCTCGCCCGGGCCCAGGCGACCCGGGCCCGCGGGCCCTCCGGCTCGACAGGCGGAGCGGGACCGGGCCCCGGCCCGGCACGAATGGGAGGCCGCGATGCGAACCCCGGGCGGCAAGGCGCTCATCGCCGCCTCGATGCTGTGGTGCGCCGCCGCCCCGCCGCCCGCCGGGGCGGAAACCTGGCAGAAATCCTTCGCCCTCTCCGGCCCGGCCGACGTGCGCGTCGTCACCGATCACGCCCGGGTCCGGCTCGACCCCTGGAAGCGTCGCGCCGTGGACGTGCGCGTCGCCACCACGGGCTGGAGCATCGGTCCCGGCGGGCTGCGCGTCTCGGCGGCGGACGAGGGCGGCCGGATCCGGATCGAGGTGCTGCTCCCGCCCTGGGGCTTCGCGCCCGACTGGACGCATCGCTCCATCGAGATCGTCGTCCGGCTGCCCGACAGCGCCGATGTGGATATCGAGACCGAAGACTCCGACGTCCAGATCCCGCCGATGCGGGGACGATTCCGGGTCCGTACCTGGGACGGCCTGATCACGGTCCAGGGGCTCGCGGGCCGCATCGAGATGCGATCCGGAGACGGCCCGATCCGCGCGCGCGGCCTCGCGGGCTCGCTCGCGGCGGAGGCGGGCGACGGAGACCTCGAGGTCGAGGGACGCTTCGACCGGCTCGATCTCGAGACCCGAAACGGCGCCCTCATCGCGCGCGTCGCGCCGGGGTCGGTACCCGCCGCGGACTGGAAGCTCGAAACCACCGACGGCGAAATCGTGCTGCAGACGCCTCGCGATCTCGGGGCGGTGCTCGACGTCGCCACCGAGCGGGGCCGGATCGAGCTCGCGCGAGAGGGGGTGCGCCCGTCGCGGTCGAAGCGCACCCGATTGCGCGAAACGCTGGGCGCCGGCGGCCCCGCCCTACGCCTGCGATCGCGGCGCGGAACGATCATGCTCGACCTGCGCTGAGCGCGCCGCCCGCGGAGGTGCGACCGAGCCGCGTCCGGCCTCCCGGCCCATCGCGGCGCCCCCGACGGTCGGGGGGCGCGGTCGGGTGGGACGGCCGGCGCGGGTTGTTCCTGCGCTCCACCGCGGCTATCGTCATGCGGTCCACTCCAGCCCCCTGCCCCCACCGTCCCGGGAGCCCCACCATGGCCCAGACCACCGTTGCCAAGACCAGCGTCGTCGAGCGTTTCCTCCGCTATGTCACCTACGACACCCAGTCGGCCGAGGACTCGCCGACCTACCCCAGCACCGCGAAGCAGCTCGTGCTGCTCGACCGGCTGGTGGAGGAGCTGCGCGAGATCGGCCTGAAGGACGCGGCCCGCGACGAGCACGGCTACGTCATGGCGACCATCCCCGCCACCACCCGCAAGCCGAACGTGCCGGTGATTGGCTTCATCGCCCACGTGGACACCTCGCCCGAGGCGAGCGGCGCGGGAGTCGAGCCGATCGTGCACCGCAACTGGCAGGGCGGGGACATCGTGCTGCCCGATGATCCCACCGCGGTGCTGCGGCCGGCCGAGATCCCCGCGCTGCGCGAGCAGGTCGGCCACGACATCATCACGGCCTCGGGCACCACGCTGCTCGGCGCGGACAACAAGGCGGGCGTGGCCGAGATCGTGGCGGCCGCCGAGCACCTCGTGCGCCACCCCGAGATCCCTCACGGCACGGTGCGGATCGCCTTCACTCCCGACGAGGAGGTGGGTCGCGGGACCGAGCGCTTCGACGTCAAGAAGTTCGGCGCGTTCTGCGCCTACACGATGGACGGGGCGATTCGGGGTCAGCTCGAGATCGAGACCTTTTCCGCCGACGCGATGATCCTCACCTTCCAGGGATTCAACACCCATCCGGGGTTCGCCCAGGGGAAGATGATCAACTCCATCAAGGTGGCGGCCGACTTCATCCAGCGCCTGCCGAAGGACGCGCTCTCCCCCGAAACCACCGCCGGCCGCGGGGGCTTCGTCCATCCCTACGTGGTGGAGGCCGCGGTCGAGCGTACCTCGGTCAAGTTCCTGATCCGCGACTTCGTCACCGCGGGCCTCAAGGACAAGGAGGCCTTCCTCGAAGCGCTCGCGCGGGAGACCGTGAAGGCCTGGCCCGGCGCCGCGGTGACCGTCAAGGTGATCGAGTCCTACCGCAACATGAAGGAAGTCCTCGACCGCTATCCGCAGGCGGTCGAGAACGCGCGCGAGGCGATCCGCCGCGCCGGACTCGAGGTGCGCGAAACCGCGATCCGCGGCGGCACCGACGGCTCGCGGCTGAGCTTCATGGGGCTGCCGACGCCCAACATCTTCGCCGGCGAGAACAATTTCCATTCGCGGCTGGAGTGGGTCTCGGCGCAGGACATGGAGAAAGCGGTCGAGGTGATCGCGCACCTGAGCCGGATCTGGGAGGAGCGCGCCTGAGAGTGGGCCGACGCCGCGCGTCGCGGCCAGCCTGAAAGCCGACGCGGCCACCCCCGTTCGGGGAATGGCCGCGTCGGCATTCTCGTGCCCGGCCCGGGACCGCCCGCTAGCGCTCGATCACCACGCGCCGGCTCTCCGCGTAACCGGGAAGGCGCAGTCGGAGGTAGTACACGCCGGGGGCGACTCGCGCTCCCGATTGGTTGCGCCCGTCCCATGAGGCCGCGAAGCCGCCCGCGGCCAGATCCCGATCGAGGACCTGCGCCACCCGGCGGCCGGCGGCATCGTAGGCCTCGGCCCGCGCCCGGCCCGGCTCGCGCAGCGCGAAGCGGAACGTGACCCCGCCGTGCGTCGGATTGGGAGCGGGTGCCGCCGTGAAGCCGAGGCCGGCGCCGCTGCCCGGGACCGGGACCACGCCCGCGACATCCTGGACCACGACGAACCCGATCATGTTGCTCAACTCGTGGCTGCGGCAGAAGAACGGGAAGGTGCCGGGGCTGGTGTACGTGTACGAGAACGTCGGATGAACGCTGTCGAGAGGAACGTCGAACAAGGCGCCGACGTTGGGATCCAGAGACCCCGTGCCGCTGGTGACGGTGTGGATCCCGAGCGTGAGCTTCCAGAAGATCGACTCGCCCACGAAGATGTACGCCGTATCCACCTGGGTGGTGCCGATGCCGTCGGTGTCGAAGCGGAAATTGCGGGCGGTGAAGGTGTCGGCCGCGACGGTCGTCTGCGTGGCGCGGTAGCCCGGGTGCTCAGCGTCCCACTTCCGCGAGAACTGCATCATCTCGTCTTCGCTCATCGACATGCCGGCGTGGTCGTGCATGTCGTGCGGATCGGCGGCGGCGCGTCCCGCGCCGGCGGCAAGGACGAAGAGGAGGGCGACGGCCGGCGCTGTGAGACGGATAGCGGGGGTCGAGACGCGACGTGGGAGGCGCATGATGTGGGTCACCCGATGGGGGGTCGTCGGTTCGAGCGGCCGAGGGATCGGCCGCCCGGGGAGCAGCGAGGATACCATGCCGGCGAGGCCCGAGGGTGGCCGTAATTGGAGGTCGGCCACGAGGCCTGTGGGGCTCTTGGCGCTGTCCGGGCCCCTTCGACGGCCCGCGGTGCCTGCGGCGCGGGCTGGTCACGGCCCGCGGCGGACCCGCGCGGGATGCGGCCCGCCGCGCCGCCCCGCTACGCTTCGCCGATCTCGCGCACCAGTGCCCGCGCCGCCTCCTTGCCGAGTCCGCGGCGCGGCAGGCCCAACACCTCGTAGGTGCGCGCACGATCGCCATGCGCGACCGTCACGCGATCTCCGGGCTTGAGCGCGTGGCTGGGCTTGACCGGGCCGCCGTTGAGTCGAGCGTCGCCGCGCTCGATCGCTTCCTGGGCGGCGGTCCGGCTCTTGAAGAGCCGCAGCTCGAACAGCGCGAGGTCGAAGCGCATGGCTGGCGTGCCCGGGCTGTCGCTCACCGGCCGGGCGCCGGATCCTCGCCGTCGGGTCGCGGCACCGGCTCGGTGTGCATTTCCGCCACTTGGACCGTCGGCCGGGCGAAGCTCGCCCACACCCGGTAGGCCACCCGGCGGAGGCCTTCGACCCGAACGCAGCTGGGGTACGCGACGCGGCGTCCACCCCAGCGCGCCTTGTAATAGGCGAGGCCCTCGGCCCCCGGAGGCGTGGCGCCGAGATTGAGCCGGGTGATCCCGCGCCGCGCCGTCTCGCGGCAGGTGGCGAACTGCATGAACTGGTTCGGCTTGAGAAACGAGAGCGAGCGATCGAAGTACTTCTGCCACGCCTGGAGCGTGTCGCCCTCGACGAAGTAGATGTGCGAGCCGGCCGGCCTCCCCCGGTGCTCGCACCACCTCCATGCCACCCGGTCGTCGCGCTCGGCCAGGTCCGCCAGCGCGCGGTAGAACGGGGCCGCGTAGCGCGGCTTGGCCCCATGCTGCCGGGCGGTCGCGGCCACGAGATCGAGGAATCCCGCGTGGTGACGCTCCCACTCGAAGCGCTCGACCTCGATGCCCTCGCGCTCGGCCTTGCGAATCTCGGATTGGAGCTTGAGGTCGGGCGGCATCCACTGCGGCGCGCTGATGTCCACCAGCGTCGTCTCACACCATATGACCGAGAATCCGGGGTGGATCGGGGCGCTCTCGCGGAAATCGAAGACGCTGGCCTTGGCGTAGCGGCGGCGCGCGAGCGCTTCGAAAAGCGCGCGCGCGATGGACGGGCGCGCGGATTCGTGGGCCGGATCCAGCAGCACGCCGCCGTAGCAACCGTCGGGCATCGAGGCGAACTGCGCGAAAGGACCGCGGCCGTACTCGACCCCCGGCAGCGCTGCGGCGAGAGCGCCCTGCAGCTCCGCGGTCCAGACCACCGGGCGGCCGCCCTTCGCGCGCCACAGATCGAGGAATCCGGGCGAGGCGAACAACGACCCGGCGGCGAGCCGCGCGTAGGCGTCCCCGGGCACCTCGGCCAGTGGCAGACGCGCGATCTTCAACCCGCCACCACGCCGCCGCGATCGTCGCCCACGCGCCACGCCGGCGCGCGCCCGCCGAGCAGCCGGTAGAGCGCGGGCGCCCGCCGCACCAGCAGCTCGCCGGTTCGGTGGCGAAGCTTCCGATAGCCCTCGCGCGCGCCCAGCAGGGCGCGCCGCGGGAAGAGCGGTCCGGCGAGCAGGACGTCGAGCGCCGACATCCACGCGTCGCGAAGTCCTGCCGGAAGCCGGCGCGAGAACCCGTAGACCCGGACCAGCCGCCGAAAGAACCGGTGCACGAACAGGATGTCCGGGCGCGCGAACTGCGGCATGCGGATCGCCACGTCCACCTGGTAGTGGTCGAACTCCCGCTCCGTCAGGTAGCCCGACGTGCCGCAGAGCCGGTGCAGCTCGGTACCCGGGTACGGATAGAAGATGAACGCCAGTGCGAGGTCGGGATCGATCTGGGCGTTGAGCCTCACGGTCTTGAGCGCGGTGCGCAGCGTCTCGGTGGGAAGCCCGACCATGTTGTAGGACCAGCGCTGGATGCCGTGCTCGCGCAGCACGGCGAAGGCCCGGCGGATGTCCTCGATGTCGAGGCTGCGCCGCAGGACGTCGCGCGTCATGCGCTCGTCTCCCGACTCGACGCCGAGCCGGACGATGCGGCAGCCCATCTCGCGCAGCAGCGCGGCGGAGGGGCCGTCGATCAGGTCGGCCCGCATGTTGCACGAGAATGGAAGCCCGACGCGCCGGCGGTAGAGCGGCGCGAAAGCGGCCAGCCACTCGCGATCCGGGTAGAGGATCGCGTCCACGAAGCTGACGTCCCGGGCTTCGGGGCTATGACGGGCGATCAGGCGGGCGAGTTGATCCGCCGCCCGCTGGGGCGAAAGGAACCGCCAGTATCGGCCCCGGCGCGGCGCGATGCGGCGCAGCGTGTGAACGCAGCAGTAGGTGCATCCGTAGGCGCAGCCGCGCGACATCAGGTAGGTGAACGTGCCCTGGCGCACCGGGTAGAGGTGCTGCACGTCGAACACCGAGAGGTCCGGGTCGGGGAGCGCATCGAGGTCGTGCTGCACCGGGCGAGGGGCGTTCCGCGTGAACTCCGTTCCACGCCGCACCCAGAGGTTGGGGATCGCGCCCGGGTCGGTGCCCCGCTCGAGCGCGCGGCACAGCTCGGAGAGGGCGTCCTCGCCCTCGCCGACGCAGACGAAGTCCACCTCCGGGATGGTCGCGACATCCTCCGGAGCGAGCGTGGCGTGAATGCCTCCCACCGCCGCCGGGGCATCCGACGCGGCCCGCGCCCACGCGGCCCAGGCGCGCAGGCGGCGCGCGTAATGGCTGTTCGCGGAGAACGCCACCAGGTCCGGACGGGCGGCGCGCACGCGGTCCTGGAATTCCTCTGCGGCGGACGCCTCGACCAGGTGCAGCAGCTCCACCTCGTGGCCGTCGCGGCGGAGGACCGCGGCGAGCGATGCGACGCCGTAGGAAAGCACCCCGGTGTAGTTGGTGATGGTCGAGGCGAGGTCCGGGAAGACGAACAGGACGCGCATGCACGGTTCCCCACAGGCGCCGGGGCCGGATGACCTGGCCCCTGCCGGGCGCGGCGCGAGCGGTAAACGGGCTCGGCGGCCGGCCGCCCGGAGTCCGCGGTTCGGCGCCGGGCAGCACGCACCAGAATAGCGGGTGGCGAGCGAGTTCCGCTACGCCGGAGTTGCGGCCGGGTCGCGCGGCGCTCGCGCGGCTGGCCGGCGCCCGCGGCGC
>MFFQ01000088.1:0-15837 GCA_001780165.1 Candidatus Eisenbacteria bacterium RBG_16_71_46
GCGAACGCGTTGGTGGCGAGCACCAACGTGCGCGCCCGGGCGACGCCACGCTCGGTTCGCACGTCCCAGACGCCGTCGCGCCAGCGCGCCCACACCACCGGGGAGTTCGCGAACAGCCGCCCACCCTTGTCGATCGCGGCGCGGGCGAGGCCGTGCAGGAACCGCACCGGGTGGAATTCCCCGTCCTCGCGAGTGACGAACGCGGCGACGAAGCGGGAGACCGCGTGCAACGGGACCGCCTCGCTCACCGGCGTCTCGAGCATCGGGAACCCGTCGGCGGCGAGGGCCGGAAGCGAGGCGCGAATGTCCTCGGCCTCCTCCTCGGTGCGGGCGAGACGGAAGCTGCCGCTGGCGCGGTAGTCGCACGCGATACCCAGCGACTCCGACAGCTTGCGCACGCGCTGGTGCGAGCGTCGCCCGATCTCGAGCACGGCACGGGCCCCCGGGCGGCCCCAGATCGCGATCATCTCCTGGTAGGGCTCGGACGGCGCGGCGAGCAGGAAGCCGGCGTTGCGGCCGCTCGCGCTACCGGCGAGCGCCGCGCTGTCGAACAGCGCAACGCTGCCGCCCTGCTCGATCAAGGTATGGGCGAGCGTCAGCCCGGCGATGCCGCCGCCCACCACGACGACGTCGGCGTCGAGCTCGCCCTCGAATGCGGGGAACTCAGGGGTGGGTCCGCTCCACCAGTGGGAGTCGAGGTGACGGGAGGGTTCGCTCATCGCACGTCCATTGTGACGGGAGCGGCGCCCGCGGGCAAGTTGGCGGCCGGCCGACGCCGGGTCATGGGCCTCCCACACTGGACAGCGCCGGTCTCCGGGGGGGATACTCGGTGCCGATACGCACCCTCGAGGAAGAGCCACCCATGCTCCGATCCGCCCGCCCGCGCCTGAACGCCGTCGTGCTGCTGCCTCTCGCGTTGGCCCTGGCCGTTCCCATGACCGCCGGGGCGGCGGTGCCGCAGCTCGACCACGTGATCGTCGTCGTCATGGAGAACCAGCGCTACGATGTCGTGCGGGTTCAGCCCTACACCGCGAGCCTGATCGCGAGTGGCGCGGAGCTCACCCAGTCTTACGGGATCACGCATCCATCGCAGCCCAACTACTTCGCGCTCTGGGTGGGCAGCACGCTCGGCGTCTCGACCAACGGCTGTCCCGTGCCGGGATCGCCCTTCCCGTACGAGAACTTCGGACATGCTTGCGAGGCCGCCGGCCTGAGCTGGCGGGCCTACAGCGAGAACCTCCCGGTCGCTGGGGGCACCGCCTGCTCGTACGACGGCGATGCCGCGACCGGGCTCTACACGCGCAAGCACGCCCCCTGGACCTATTTCACGAACGTGGATCACAGCCGCGAGCGGCCCTACGCCGACCTCGCGGCCGACATCGCCGGGGGCACGCTTCCGAATCTCGCCTTCGTCATTCCCAACAACTGCCACAACACCCACAACTTCACCACGCCGGGCTGCAGCGTGCCCGACGGCGACGCCTGGCTCGCCGCGAACCTGCCGCCGATGCTCAATGCCCTGGGGCCCAACGGGGTCCTGATCCTGACCTGGGACGAGGACGACGATGCGGCGAGCAACCACATCCTCACGGTCTTCGCCGGCGCGCGCGTAATTCCCGGGGCGGTGTCGAGCCGGCGCGTGAACCACTACACGGTGTCGCGCACGATCAGCGACGCCCTGGGTCTCGCCCCCATGGCCTCGGCCATCCTCGAGACCCCGATCGACGACATCTGGATGGAGCCGACCGAAGCGAACGACCGGAGTTGGGGCGGGCTGAAGATCCTGTACCGCTAGCCGCGGCCCCCGCGGCACGGGCCCACCGCGCTCAGGTCGTGTACTCGGCGTTGACCCGCACGTACTCGGCGCTCAGGTCGCAGGTCCAGACGGTCGCCGCCGCCGCGCCCAGGCCGAGGTCGAGCCGCACCACCACCGGATCCTCGCGCAGCAGCGCCGAGGCCCGCGCCGCGTCGAAGGCCAGCGGCAGGCCGCGCTCCACCAGCGCCAACTCCGTGCCCGGGCCGCCGAACCAGAGCCGCATGCGCTCCGGCTCGACCTCGGCGCCGCTGTAGCCGGCCGCGGCGAGGATCCGGCCCCAGTTGGGATCGCCGCCGTGGACCGCGGTCTTGACCAGCGGCGAGCAGGCAATCGCGTCGCCCACCTGATGGGCCTGCGCCTCGCTCGCCGCCCCGGTGACCGCGATTTCCACCAGGCGCGTGGCGCCCTCGCCGTCGCGCGCGATCTGGCGCGCGAGGGAAGCGCACACCTCGGCGAGCGCGGCCTCGAACGCCGCGGCCTCGGCGTCGCCGACCGACATCCCCGAGACTCCCGACGCGAGCACCAGCACGGTGTCGTTGGTGCTCATGTCGCCGTCCACGCTGATGCGGTTGAAGCTGCGAGCCACCGCGGCGCCGAGCGCGCGTGCGAGGCGGTCGGGCTCGATCCGGGCGTCGGTGGTGACGAGCGCCAGCATCGTCGCCATCTGGGGGTGGATCATCCCCGCCCCCTTGGCGAAGCCGGCGATGCGCACGGCACCGCCGGGAAGCGCCGCGTCGGCGCTCGCGATCTTGGGGCGGGTGTCGGTGGTGGTGATCGCGCGTGCCGCATCGCCCGCCGCGCGCCGCGCCGCGGGCCCGCGCAGCACCTCGATCCCGCCGGCGATCTTGTCCATGTCGAGGAAGGCGCCGATCACGCCGGTCGAGAGCACCAGCACCTCCTCCGCGCGCGCGTCCAGCGCCGCGGCGGCGAGTGCCGCCATGCGCCGCGCATCCGCGAGCCCACGCTCCCCGGTGCAGGCGTTGGCGCAGCCCGAATTGGCGATCACCGCGCGGATCCGCGCGGCCGAGCCGGCGAGCGTTCCGCGGTCCAGCACCACCGGGGCGGCCTGCACCCGATTGGTGGTGAACACGCCCGCCGCGCTCGCCGGCCCGGTGCTCCACACCAGCGCCAGGTCGAGCGCCCCGTTACGCTTGAGGCCGCACGCGGTGGCAGCGCACTCGAAGCCGGGGGCGAGGCGGAAGCGGGCGAGATCCTCGTCGGATGCCAGAACGGACATGAGGCGCGGCTCCTGCGGAAGCGTGGGACGGGCGAACGGGGGCGCAGTCTAAGGGCGCCCGCCGCGGAGCGCCAAGAGGGGATCGGGCGCGGCGACCTGGTCCGCGAAGTCCGGCGTGCTCCCGCTCCCCGGGCACGGTCGGGCGCGGAGGCGCCGCGCATGCGGTTGACAGTGGGCGGCCGAGTGGCTTCAATCGCTTCGGATTCCGCGCCCACCGGCCCAGGAAAGGAACCCTTCCCCTTGGAAGCAAACGCGAGCGTCGTCTGCCGGCTCCGGGTCAATCAGGACGTTCGCGAGTGCGCCATCAGTCCCCACACCACCCTGCTCGAGGCGCTGCGCTACGGCCTCGGCCTCACCGGCTCCAAGCAGGGATGCGACAAGGGCGACTGCGGCGCGTGCACGGTGGTGGTGGACGACCAGCCGGTGCTCGCCTGCATCTCGCTGGCACTCGCCTACCACGACGGTCCCGCGATCACCACCATCGAGGGGGTGGCCGAGGGAGGCCGGCCGCACCCGCTCCAGGACGCCTTCGACCTCGCGGGCGGCGCCCAGTGCGGGTTCTGCACGCCGGGCATCCTCATGAGCGCCTGGGCGCTGCTGCGCCGCAATCCGGCCCCGAGCCGCGAGGAGATCGCGCACGCGCTCTCCGGCAACCTCTGCCGCTGCACCGGCTACACCAAGATCCTCGAGGCGGTCGAGCAGGCCGCGGCCCGGCTGCGCGAAGGCCCCCGTGCCGTCTAAGCGTCCCCGGCGGCCGGCCGCCGGCACGCCCGCGGTCCCCGGCGGTCGCACCATGCCGAGCGAGGAGCGGCTGCGCCCGCCGGAGTGGCCCGGAGGGCGCGCCGCCGCGCCCCACGGCGAGTTCCGCGTCGTCGGCCGGCGCAACCGCAAGATCGAGGGGCTGGCGAAGGTGACCGGACGCGCGATCTACGCCGACGACATCACCCTGCCGCGCATGCTGCACGCCAAGCTGCTGCGCAGCATCCACGCCCACGCCTCGATCCGCGGAATCGACGCCTCGACGGCACTCGCGCTGCCCGGCGTGCACGCGGTGATCACCGGGAAGGACCTGCCCGAGTACTTCGGCATCATCCCCTGGACCCAGGACGAGCAGGCGCTCGCGGAGACCAAGGCGCGCTACGTCGGCGACGCGATCGCCGCGGTCGCGGCCGACACCGAGCTGCTGGCCGAGGAGGCGCTGCGGCTCATCCGCGTGGACGACGAGCCGCTGCCGGCGGTGATGGACATCGACGCCGCGCTCGAGCACCCCGAGTGGCAGGTGAACGAGAAGGCGCGCGAGGGCAACATCTCCAAGCACGTGCGCCTCGAGTTCGGCGACGTCGAGGGCGAGCTGTCGCGCAGCGACGTCGTCGCCGAGCACGACTACTGGTACGAGGGCTCGACCCACGCCCCGATCGAGCCGCACTGCGCGGTCGCCGACTACGACGCCACCGGTTTTCTCACGCTCTACTCGAGCACCCAGGTCGCCCACTACCTCCATCGCGACCTGGCGCGGGTGCTGAACCTCCCGATCCAGCGCGTCCGCGTGATCCAGCCGGTGGTGGGAGGGGCGTTCGGGGGCAAGAGCGAGCCGTTCTCGCTGGAGTTCTGCGCGGCCAAGCTCAGCATGGTCACCGGCCGCCCGGTCAAGATCCTCTACACGCGCGAGGAGGTGTTCTACGCCCACCGCGGTCGCCACCCGATGCGCATGCGCTACCGCACCGGGATCACCCGCGACGGCCGGCTCACCGGCGTGGACGCCACGATCCACATCGACGGCGGTGCCTACTCCTCGTTCGGGCTGGTGACCACCTACTACTCCGGCCAGCTCCTCACCGCGCCCTACCGCATGGGGGCCTATCGCTTCGACTCCACGCGAGTGTTCACCAACAAGCCGTGCTGCGGTCCCAAGCGCGGGCACGGCTCGGTGCAGCCGCGCTTTGCCTTCGAGTGCCAGGTGGACCGCCTCGCCGAGGCGATCGGCATGGACCCGATCGAGGTGCGCCGCCGCAACCTGCTGGGGGGAAACACCCGCACGGTCAACGACTTGCGGGTGACCTCTAACGGGTTCCTCGAATGCCTCGAGGCGGTCGAGCGCGCCTCGGACTGGACGTCCAAGTTCCGCCGCCTGCCGTACGGGCGTGGGGTCGGCGTCGCGGGCAGCATGTACATCAGCGGCACCAACTACTGCATCTATCCGAACGAGATGCCGCAGTCGGCGGTGCAGCTCAAGCTCGATCGCAGCGGGCGCGCCACGGTGTTCTGTGGCGCCTCGGACATCGGCCAGGGGTCGGACTCGATGCTCGCCTCGATCGTCGCCGAGGAGCTGGGGCTCGAGCTGGGCGACATCCGCGTGGTGGCGGCCGACACCGATCTCACCCCGGTGGACCTCGGCTCCTATTCCAGCCGCGAGACCTTCATGGCGGGCAATGCCTGCCTCGACGCGGCGCGCAAGCTGAGGAACCTGGTGGCCGAAACACTCGCCGGGCGCTGGGGCTGCCGCGCCGACGAGGTGACGCTCGCCGGCGGCGTGGCGTGCTCCACCCGCGATCCGCAGCGCGAGTGCACGAGCGTCCGCGAGGCGTTCCAGCTCGCCGAGGCGCGCCACGGCACGCTGGGCTCGGTGGGCTGGTACCAGAGCCCCAAGCTCGGCGGCGACTACCGCGGCGGCACCATCGGAGCCTCGCCCGCCTACTCGTTCACCGCCCACGTCGCCGAGGTCGCGTGCGATGCCGAGACCGGATGGGTGACGGTGAAGAAGATCTGGATCGCGCACGACTGCGGCCGGGCGCTGAATCCCGTGACGGTGGAGGGCCAGATGGAGGGCAGCGCCTACATGGGCTGCGCCGAGGCCTTGATGGAGGAGCACGTGTTCAAGCCCGCCGCACCGCACCACGGCCCCGGACTCCACCACGGCCCCTCGCTGCTCGACTACCGCATCCCGACCTCGCTCGATACTCCGGAGCTCGAGTCCATCATCATCGAGTCGGTGGACCCGGAGGGGCCCTACGGCGCCAAGGAGGCCGGCGAGGGGCCGCTCCATCCGAGCATCCCGGCGATCGCCAACGCCATCCACGACGCGCTCGGCATTCGCTGCGACCGGCTGCCGTTCAGCCCGCCGCGCGTGCTGGGCCTGCTGCGCGCCACCGACGCACGCGCGGCGTGGGAGCGGGCGCGCGACCAGGTGGCCCGGCCGCCGCGGCCCGCCGCGGTCGCGGGCGCGCCGGCAACGAGCCGCGGTCGCGCCACCCGGGGATCGCGATGAGGCCCGGCCGATGCTGACCCTCCCGCGCTTCGCCTGGGCCCAGCCGTCCACGGTCGACGAGACGCTGGCGCTGCTCGAGGAGCACGGTGCCGCGGCGCTGGTGGTCGCGGGGGGGACCGACGCGGTGCCCAACCTCAAGCACCGCCTCCACGAGCCGCGCCTCGTCGTCCACATCGGCAGGATTCCGGCGCTGCGCTTCGTGCGCGAGGACGCCGAGGGCCTGCACCTCGGTCCGTTGGTGACGCTGAGCGAGCTCGAACGCCACGCCGCGGTGCGCGCCGGCTACCCATCGCTCGCACGCGCGGCGGGGCTGGTGGCGGGTCCGCAACTGCGGAACATGGGGACGGTCGGCGGGAACCTCTGCCTCGACACGCGGTGCACCTATTACAATCAGACCTACTTCTGGCGCCAGGCACTCGGCTTCTGCCTCAAGAAGGACGGCGAGCATTGCCACGTGGTGCCCCACGGGCGCCGCTGCGTGGCGGCGCACTCGTCCGACCTGGCGCCGGTGCTGATCTCGCTCGGGGCGGAGGTCGAGATCGCCAACGCGTCCGGCCGGCGCACGCTGGCAGTGGAGGATTTCTTCGTAGCCGACGGAGTGCACAACAACGTGCTCGAGCCGGGGGAACTGGTGACGCGCCTGTTCGTGCCGGCGCGCGCGCGCGGGATGCGCGCCGGCTACCAGAAGCTGCGGCCGCGCGCGGCGATCGACTTCCCGATGCTGTCGGTGGCGTTCGCGGCCCGGGTGGGCGGCGGCGGCTGCGAGGAGGCGAGGCTGGTGGTGAGCGCGCTCGCCGCCAAGCCCAAGACCATCGGCGGGCTGGAAGTGCTGATGCGAGGCAAGCCGCTCGACGACGAGCTGATCGAGGCCGTGGCCGACCTGGCGTACCGCCAGTGTCGGCCCCAGACCAGCGTGCCCTACGACGAGGACTACCGTCACGAGATGGTGCCGGTCTTCGTGCGGCGCGCGATGCGCGACGCGATCGCGGGAGGACCCCCAGCATGACCCGACCGACTCCGGATTCCGAAGAGCCGCGGCGCGACGACACCGCGCCGCCGGGTGCGGCACGGCTGCCCGAGGCTCTCGACCTGCCCGGACGCACGCGCGATGCCGACGTGTGGGAGATGCTGGCGCGCTGGCGCGCGGAGCGCCGCCGCTTCGTCCTCGCCACCGTGGTCGAATCGCGTGGCTTCACGCCCCGCAAGCCCGGTGCCCACATGCTGCTCGCCGCCGAAGGCGTCACCGTGGGCACCATCGGCGGGGGAGCGATCGAGAGCGAGGTGCTCGCCGAGGCGCGGCGTCTGCTGGACGCCGGCGGCGCCGCACTGGTGAAGCGGCACCTCACCCAGGAGCTGGGGATGTGCTGCGGGGGCGAGATGACGGTCTTCCTGGAGCGCGTGGAGCCGGCGCCGCGGCTCTTCGTCTTCGGCGCGGGCTACATCGCCAAGCCCCTCGCCGCGATCGCCGCCGGGTGCGGCTTCGAGGTCACGGTGGTGGACGGGCGGCCGGCGTGGGCGACCCCGGAGCGTTTCCCCACCTCGACGGTGCGCGCGGTGGCGCCCGACGATTTCGCGCGCGCGCTCGAGACGACCCCGGACGATTACGCGGTGGTCGTCACCCACGATCACGCGCTCGACCAGCGCATCGTGCAGGAGCTGCTGCGGCGTCCGCTGCGCTTCGTCGGCATGATCGGCAGCATCCCCAAGCAGCGCAAGTTCGCGCTCCGGCTCCGCGCCCGCGGGTTCAGCGACGAACAGATCGCGCGGCTGCGCACGCCGCTCGGGGTGGCGATCGGCGCCAGCACACCGGAGGAGATCGCGGTGAGCGCCATGGCCGAGATCGTCGCCGCCCGCCGCGGCGTGCCGCTCGAGCCCGGGTGGGTGCCCTCTGCGCCGCGCGTAGCGGCGGATGCGGCCGGCGAGGCGGGCGTCCTTCCGAAGCCCTCCGGTCGGGAGCCGTGCCGATGATCGCCGGAGTGCTGCTGGCCGCGGGGGCCTCGCGCCGCATGGGACGTCCCAAGCCGCTGGTCCGGGAGCGGGGTGAGAGCTTCCTCACCCACGGGGTGCGCCACCTGTGGGTGGCCTGCGACCGCGTGGTCGTGGTGCTGGGGGCCGGCGCCGATCGCGTGCGATCCGAGGTCGAGCGCGAGTTCGTGCGGCTCACCGCGCGCGGCGCCCTGCACGGGGAGCTGCGGCAGGCCCGTCGCCACGGCGCCGCGGGGCTCGAGGTGCGCTTCCACGTCAACGCGTCCTGGCGCTCGGGGATGTACTCGTCGGTCCGCGCCGGGCTGCGCGAGGCGCTGCGGTTCAAGCCCGAAGCGGTCCTGGTGCTGCCGGTGGACCACCCGGCGATCCGCCCGCGCACCGTGGAGGACCTGGCCTCCCTGATGCGCGCGGCGCTGCGCGCGCATCGCGAGCCCCAAGCGCGCGCCCGCTTCGCCTACGGGCTGATCCCGCGCCACCGCCGCCGGCGCGGGCACCCGATCGCGCTCACCCCGGCGCTGGCGCGCGCGATCGCACGCGATGTCGGCGCCCACGACCTGAGCGACGCGATCCGGCGCAACGCCGCTCTGCTCGGCTATCTCGACGTCCCGGATCCCGGCATCGTGCGCAACCGCAACCGCCCCGGGGACTGACGCACGCCGGCCGCGGCCCGCGGGGCGCGGCCGCGGACGGTGCGCGTCACCATCCGATCGCGAGGAGGAAGGATGCACCCCCGTCATGCCCTGCTGCTGACCATGGCCGCCGCGCTGTTGCCGGGACGCGCGCAGAGCGATCTGCTCGTAGTGCTCGCGAAGTCGGACCACGAGGCGGCCCTGGTGGACCCGGTGAGCCTCGAGGTCGTGGCTCGCCTGCCGACCGGGCAGGGCCCGCACGAGGTCGCGGTCTCGCCCGACGGGCGCCGCGCCTACGTTTCGAACTACGGCGCCTACGCGATCTTCCGCGAGGGCGAGAAGCCGGCTTACGATCCCGGTCATTCGCTCACCGCGCTGGACCTCGAGCGGCGCGCGGTGGCGGACACCTTCGAGCTGGGGCGCTTCACCAGCCCGCACGGCATCGTCGTCAGCCGCGACGGGAAGCGTCTGTGGGTGACCTGCGAGGGGGCGAAGGCAGTGCTCGAGATCGACGCCGCCAGCGGCAAGCCCCTCAAGCAGTGGAACACCGAGCAGGAGGTGAGCCACATGCTCGTGGTCACGCCGGACGAGCGCAAGCTCTACGTCACCAACATCCGCTCGGGGAGCGTGACCGTGATCTCGCGGACGGACGGCACGGTGCGTTCGATCACCACCGGGGCCGGGACCGAGGGGATCGACCTCTCGCCGGACGGCCGGGAGGTGTGGGTCAGCAACCGCGGCTCCAACACGCTCACCGTGATCGGGGTGGAGGACGACCAGGTGCGCGCGGCGATTGCCGCCGGCGCGGAGATGCCGATCCGGGTCAAGTTCACGCCCGACGGGCAGCAGGTGTGGGTCTCCAACGCGCGCAGCCGCAGCGTCGGCGTGTTCGACGCGGCGCGGCGCCGGCGGATCGAACTGATCGAGGTCGGGGCGGTGCCGGTGGGGATCCAGATGTCGCCCGACGGCAGCCGCGCGTTCGTGGCGTGCAGCGAAGACGACCTGGTGACGGTGATCGACGTGCGCGAGCGCAAGGTGACGGGCTCCTTCAGCCCCGGCCGCGAGCCCGACGGCATGGCGTGGGCGGTGTCGCCCGCGCCCCGGGACTCGGCTGCTGCGCGCACCCCACGCGCCACGCGCGAGCCGGTCACGAAGCCGAAGCCCAGGCCGAAGCGCAAACCGCAATAGGGGCTGCCGGTCCTGGTCCCGGTCGGGCCGTCGTCGCGGGCTGGCGACGGTCCGGGAACCTCAGCGCGGCGGCGGTCCCGGGGATTCCCGCCGCCCCAGGCACCACAGGGCCCCGTCTTGCTCCTCGAGCGCCAGCGCGGTGAGGCGCGAGCCGCGGCAGGGACCTGAGACGCACTCGCCGGTCTCGGGGGCGTAGCGGGCCCCGTGATGGCAGCAGACCAGCGCGTCGTAGGCTTCGTCGAAGAAGTGGGCGTCGCCGAAGTCGAGCGGCTGGAGCTGGTGACGGCAGACGTTGAGATAGGCGTGGACGCGTCCGCGAAAGCGCACCGCGAAGGCCTCGCGTTCGACGCCGTCCAGCAGCAGCCGGAAGCGCAGGGCCTCGCCTTCGGAGAGCCGGCGGGCATCGACGGCAATGCGGATCGGCACGAACGGCTCGCTCATCAGATCGCCCTCCTGGCGCTCGGCGCGGGCGCGAGGTGGCCGCCGGCCAGGGGCGGGAGTATGGCGCGGGTCGCGGCGAAGGGCGCGGCCGTGCGATGCGACGAGGGAGCGGAGCGACTCACGGGCCGGCGGTCACCGGATGTGGGCCAGCCGGACGCCTAGACTCCGACCCTCGACCTCCATGCGCACGAAGTAGAGGCCCGCCGCGACGTGACGCCCCGCGCCGTCGCGTCCATCCCAATCGACGGTGTGCGGTCCGGCGGGAAGCGCGCTGTCCACCAGCAGCCGCACGCGCCGCCCCTGCAGGTCGAACAGCGCCAGCGAGACGCGACCGGCGCGCGCGAGGCCGAAGCGCAGGCGCGCGGGGCCCGCCGTGGGATTGGGTGCCGGCGGCGCGAGCCAGATCGCCGCCGACCGCTCCGGGCCATCGACTCCGGCCGTCGCGGGCTGGGAGAGGTACACGGTCACCGCCCGCGAAACGGACTCGCCGGCGCCATTGTCGGCGGTCAGCGTGTAGGTCGTGGTCGCGGACGGTGCGGGCAGGTCACCCCCCAGCACGCGGACGCCGGCGTCGGACTCGACCACGCCCAGGCCCGGATCGATGCGGACGCTCGCCGCACCCTCGACCGACCAGTGAAGCCCGACCGCGCCCCCGGAGTCGATCGTGGCGGGGGTCGCGTCGAAGTCGCTGATGGCCGGCGCCGGGACGACGTCCTCGACCGCGAGCGAGACGCGGTCGATGTACACGGTGGTCGGGTGGTAATAGCTCGCGCCCGAGACCGTGACGCCGAGCGTGTCACCCGACCAGATGGGGACGTCCCAGGCCGCCTCGAACCGCCTCCACTGGGCCGGAACCATCTTGTTGACCCAGTAATAGAAGAACTGTCGCGGGTTCCCGTAGTTGAGGCTCAGGAAGTCGCCCCGATGTCCGGTCGGGATCGTCGACTTGAACCAGGCGGTGAGCTTCACGCGGTGGCCGCTCGCCTGGCGGGCCAGGGCCGGTGGGACGGTCTGCCAGATCTTCGCCTGGTCCGCCGATGTGAGCGAGTACGCCACGCAGCCGTGCGAGTAGTCGAGGAACCCGTCACCGATCCTCGCCGCGCCGGTGGATCCGTACCAGGAGGATGGGAGCTGTCCGTCCACCCCGGATTCCATGCCGCCATTGAGCACGAGCGAGGAATCGACCGCGTCGTTCACCACGACGCTCAGCGAGCGGCTCACCGGGCCCTCGGCTCCCTCGGCGGTCAACAGGTACGTCGTGCTCGTGGCGGGCGTCAGCGTCACGGACCCGGAGGGCGGGACCGGCCCCGGGTCCGGCGCGATGCGCACGGCGCCCGCGTTCACCGTCGACCAGGCGAGGGCCACGGGCTGGCCGGCGAGCGTCACGGCCGGGCTCGACTCGAAGCTCTCGATCCCCACCGGAGATCCGGCGTTGGCATCTTCGAGCGACGCGTAGAACACGCTGATGTTGCCGGTCGGGTTGCCGCCGTCGCTGGTGTAGAGGATGCCGGAGCCATCGCGGTTCACGTTCGGCCAGGAGTCCTCCCGGTAGTAGCTCTGCCGGCTCACCCGAACGTCCAGCAGCTTGACGAAGGTCCCGTCCGTCCACAGCTGGTAGATGTCTCCATGGTCCACGTCGCCGAACACCCCGAAGCGATCGGTATTGCGCCAGCAGGCGTGGTCGAGCTTCGGCTCGACGAGCAGCCCGAGGCTCGCCTGGCCCTCGCGACGCAGGAAGCCGGCGTAGCCGTACGGGATGTCGGGCGCGCTGCTGCCGAAAATCTTCGTGCCGTCGGGGCTGCGGTCGGAGTGCCCGTGGCCGTTGAAGGGATAGCGTTTCCACTCGGCGGACCATAGTGGCGGGGGCTGCGGCACCCGCAGCGCGGTCCGCGCGACGACATCCACCTCCCAGATCCCGCTCAGGGTGTCGTCCGGGTCCTCCCAGACGATCAGGTTGCCGTCACTCGAAAAGCCCGGGATGAAGAAGTTGCTGCCCCAGCCCGTGGGCGGGGCCGTGAGCGCCACCCAGTTCGAGCAGGTGCCCGCCGTCAGGTCCACGCGCAGCACGTAACTGGTCGAACGGTTGAACCAGTAGAGGATGTCGTCCTCGCCCGGAGCCTCACTCCACTGCGGGGGAATGCCTCCCGAAGGCGGATCCGGCGACGTGGGAATGACGTGGCGCGACGCGGCGAAGCCGGTGGAGTCCGTCCAGCCCGCGAGCGCGCCCAGGAAACCCCATTC
This sequence comes from Candidatus Eisenbacteria bacterium RBG_16_71_46, assembly GCA_001780165.1. Classification (GTDB taxonomy): domain Bacteria; phylum Eisenbacteria; class RBG-16-71-46; order RBG-16-71-46; family RBG-16-71-46; genus RBG-16-71-46. The sequence continues at coordinate 12,804 of MFFQ01000088.1, forward strand.
GGCGGGCGTGTTCGACCCGCCTCGCCACAGTACGACGCGATCGCCCGAGCGGTTGAAGGCGTTGAGGATGCAGTGGTGGCTCTCGACGTAGTTGAAGGCCGGATGGGTGAGGCGCGCGACCCGGACCACGCGCTTCTCGTCCGGTTTCGTGGTGAGCCCCCGGGCGAGCAGGGGGGAAGCGAGAGAGGTATGCAGGACGGCGATGGCGCCGATGGCGGCGAAGGGGCGGTTCGGGTGGCGAGACAAGAAGAACCTCTGCATGAAAAGCCGCGCCGGGGGACGGTCGAGCCTTCGCCGCGGCTTGGGGAAGGGGTGAGCCCGAGCGGGAGTCACCAAGATTCTGGACGCCCGGAAGGGCGGTCGCAACGTGTTTCCAGGACTCGCGGGCCGCGGTCTCGCGCCGCCCGGGCGGGTCGGCCTCGCGCCTTTCCCCTCGAAGCGTTCGGTCGTGCGGGCCGGGGCCCGGAGCGCGCGACGCACCTCGGCGCCCGGTCGCGCCGGCCCCCCGGTTCCGGCACTGGTCGGCAGCCCGGCTTCGTGCCAGTATCGCCCCATGTCCGAGCCCGACACCCACCCGGCGCCGCCGCGCCCGCGCCCGCTGATCGCCGTGTACGGCAGCAGCACCGTGACCGAGGCCGACCCCGCCTACCGCCTCGCCCATGCGCTCGGCCGCGAGCTGGCGGAGGCCGGGGCGGACGTCATGACCGGCGGGTATCACGGCACCATGGAGGCGTGCTCGCGCGGCGCCCACGAAGGCGGCGCGCACGTGGTGGGCGTCACCGTCGAGCTGTTCGAGAAGCGCGGGCCGGCCAATCGCTGGGTGAAGGAGCGCGTCCACACCCCCGACCTGTTCGAGCGTCTGCGCCACATCGTCCATCGCGCCGACGGATTCATCGCCCTGCCGGGCAGCATCGGCACGCTCACCGAGATCTTTCTCACCTGGACGCTGGTGAGCGTCCAGGGACGTCCGGCGGCCCCGATCGTCCTGCTGGGCGCGCACTACCGTGACTGGCTCGCGGCGCACCGCCATCCCGACCTGGTGTCCCCGCACCTGTTCGCGCACGTGCGGCACGCGGCGACGCCGGCCGAGGCGGTGCGCATGGTACTCGGCGGAGTGCCGGCGGGCCGCGGCGGGACGTAGGCGCACGATCCCGCGCCTGTGGTCGCGGCACGCGCACGACGGAGGGGACCGACATGAGAGAGGGTGGTGCCACGACCCGCGATCGGCTGCTCGAGTGGCGACGGGAATTCCCCACGGTGGAGGCCAATCTCCACTTCATCTCGCACTCGCTCGGCGCGATGCCGCGCGGCGTCGAGGAGGCGCTGCGGCAGTACGCGCAGACCTGGAAGTCGCGCGGCATCCGCGCCTGGGAGGAGACCTGGTTCGCGCTGCCCACCGAGGTGGGCGACGTGCTCGGCCGTCTCGTCAACGCCGAGCCGGGTTCGGTCTCGATGTGCGAGAACGTGACGCTCGCCGAGGCGGTGGCGCTCTCGGCGCTGGACTTCGCGCCGCCGCGTAACCGCCTGGTCTGCACCGCCGAAGACTTCCCCTCGATGCTCTACCTCTACGAGGGCCTGGCCCGCCGCGGGGTCGAGGTGGTGCGCGTGCCGGCGCGCGCGGGACGCCGGATCGACGAGGCGGACCTGCTGGCGGCGATCGACGAGCGCACCGCGGTGGTGGCGATCTCGCACGTCCTGTTCCGCACCTCGCAGGTGCTCGACGTGGCCGCGATCGCGCGGCGGGCGCGCGAGGCCGGCGCCCTCACCCTGATCGACGCCTACCAGTCGGTGGGCACCGTGCCGGTGGACGTGCGAGCCCTGGGCGTGGACCTGCTCGCCGGCGGCTCGGTGAAGTGGCTGTGCGGGGGGCCGGGCGCCGGCTACTTGTACGTCAGCCCGCGGGTGGCGCCTGCGCTCCGTCCCGCCCTCACCGGCTGGATGGGACACGAGCGGCCGTTCGACTTCGATCCGGGGCCGATGCGCCTGCACGACGGCGCGCGCCGGTTCTGGACCGGCACGCCGGCGATCCCGGCCTTCGTGGCCGCGCGCCCCGGGTACGAGATCGTGGCTCAGATCGGCGTGGCCGCGATCCGCGAGAAGTCGCTGCGCCAGACCGCGCGCATGCAGGCGCTGGCCGATGAATACGCCCTGCCGGTCGGCTCGCCTCGCGAGGAGGCACGGCGCGGGGGCACGGTGGTGCTCGACGTACCGCACGCCGAAGAGGTGTGCGGCGCGCTGCTGGCCTCGGATGTCCTGCTCGACTTCCGCCCCGGCGTGGGGCTCCGGCTCGCGCCGCATTTCTACACCCGCGACGACGAGGTGGACCTGGTCATGAAGCTGGTGCGCGACGAGGTGCGCAAGGCGGGAGGCTGAACGGATCGTCGCGGCCGACGAGCGGACGGCGGTTCCGGAGCCGCCGCCGCGCCGCGCGCGATCGATCGCGGCATGGCCCGCCGCCCCGCCCGCTGCTAGAGTTCCCCCCATGCGCCTGATCGACATCACGCCCGCGATGTCGCCCGACCTCGAGGGCTGGCCCGGTGACACCCGCTTCACGGTCACGCGGCGCTGGTCGCCGGCCGCGGGCGATGCGTGCACGGTCTCGCGCGTCACGCTGAGCACGCACCTCGGCGCCCACGCCGATGCCCCGCTCCACTACGACGCCGCCGGGGAGGACGCGGCGGAGCTCCCCCTCGACCGCTTCCTCGGACCCGCCCGCGTGATACAGTGCCCCGGGATCGCGGCGATCGGGCCCGACGAGGCGCTGTGGGCGGCGGGCGCTCCGCGAGTGCTCTACCGCGTGCTCCCCGCAGACGCAGGAAGTGGTTTTCCGCCGGCGTTCGCGGCGCTGACCGTGGAAGGCGCGAAGGCATTGGTGCGGCTCGGAGTGATCCTCTACGGCACCGACGCGCCGTCGGTGGACCCGGTGGAGAGCCGCACGCTCGAGGCGCATCACGCGCTGCGGCGCGGTGGCGTGGCGATCCTGGAGGGGTTGAGCCTGGCCGGGGTCTCCGCCGGCGACTACGAACTCATCGCC
>MFFQ01000088.1:15996-31005 GCA_001780165.1 Candidatus Eisenbacteria bacterium RBG_16_71_46
CGGTGGACCCGCAGGCGGTGGATGCGTTCCTCGCCGACCACGCGGTCACCTGGACCACCGACACCGAGATCGGCGGCGAGGTGCTGGCCGAGATGGCCGGGCGCGTCTGCTACATGTCGTACGGCAAGGGGCGGAAGAGCAACCGCGAGTTCATCGAGCACCTGGTCGAGGTCGGTCACGGCTCGGTGCTCGAGCACGCGGTCTGGAGCTTCCTCGTCACCGGGGTCTCGCGCTCCTTCACCCACGAGTTGATCCGCCACCGGCACTTCTCTTACTCGCAGCTCTCCCAGCGCTACGTGGACGAGTCGGACTCGGACTACATCGAGCCCGACGTCATCGCCGGCGATCCCGAGCTGCACGCGGTCTGGTGCGAAGCGGTCAACGCCGCCCGCAAGGCCTACGATCGGCTGGTGGCCGGGCTGCAGGAGAAGTTCACCGCCATCCCCGAGAAGACCCTGCGCCGCAAGCTGGCGCGGCAGGCGGCGCGCTCGGTCCTGCCCAACGCCACCGAGACCAAGATCTTCGTCACCGGGAACGCGCGGGCGCTCCGGCACTTCATCGAGCTGCGCGGCAGCGAGCATGCCGACGTCGAGATCCGCAAGGTCGCGGTGCAAGTGCTGCGGTTGATGCAGCAGGAAGCGCCCAGCCTGTTCGGCGATTACACCCTGGTGCCGCTGGCCGACGGCAGCGAGGCCACGCACACCGATCACGTCAAGGTCTGATCGGCATCCGCCGGCCGTCGCACAGGAGTCCGCCATTCCCGATCCCCAGGTCGTGACCCGCCGCATCACCCGGCTCGGGGCGGGCACGATCGAGCGCGCGGAGGACCGGGTCGCGGTCGAAGGGGCGCTCGAGATCCGCGTGGACGGCCGGCCGCTCGCGGTGACGTTGCGCACCCCCGGACACGACCGCGAGCTGGCGCTGGGATTCCTCGCCGGGGAAGGCGTGATCCGGCGGGCCGATGAGATCGCCGGGATCCGCGAGGTCGCCGCCGACTGCGCTGACCAGCCGGATGCGGTCGAGATCGCTCTGGCGCCGGGAGTGCGCCTCGACTGGACCCGGCTCGAGCGCCACTTCGCCGCGAGCTCGGCGTGCGGCCTGTGCGGGCGCGCGCACCTCGAGTCGTTGCGCGCGGGGCTGGCGCCGATGCCGCGCGGCGCCGCGCTCCACCCCGCCGCGCTGGAGGCGCTCCCGGAGCGGCTCGAGGGGGCGCAGGAAGCGTTCGCGGCGACGGGCGGCATCCACGCCGCCGCCTACTGCGACGGGTCGCTGGCGGTGCGGGCCCTGCGCGAAGACGTCGGCCGGCACAACGCGGTGGACAAGGTGGCGGGCCGGCTGCTCGAGGACGGACGCTATCCGGCGGGCACCGGGCTGCTGTGGGTGAGCGGCCGTGCGGGGGCCGAGATCGTGCTCAAGGCGGCGCGCGCGCGCATCCCGGTGCTGTGCGCGGTCGGGGCACCCTCGTCGCTCGCGATCGAGCTGGCCGAGGCCGCGGGCATGACGCTGATCGGCTTCCTGCGTCGCGGGCGGATGAACGTCTATTGTGGGGCCGAGCGGCTCGGGGCCTGAGCCTCGGGACGTGATCGAAGAGTCGCGGACCCGAGCGCGATCGTGGCCGGTGCCGCGGGACCCATCGCCGGGGGAGCACGAATGACCGATGACCGGGAGTTCCTGGCGCAGTTCGAGGCCTGCACCTGGCCGCTCGAGCGCTGGCACCACCGGGAGCACCTCAAGGTGGCCTACCTCTATTCGCTGCACCACCCGCTGGATGAGGCGATCGGGCGCATGCGCGCGGGGATCCAGGCCTTCAACGGCGTCTGGCAGGTGCCGGAGGGCCCCGAGAGCGGGTACCACGAGACGCTCACCCAGGCCTGGTTGCGCCTGGTCCATGCCACGCTGTCCGCGAACGGCCCGGCCGGCACGGCGGACGCCTTCCTCGCCCGGCATCCGCGGCTGGCGGACAAGCGGCTCCTGCTCGACTACTACACGCGTGACCTGATCATGTCGGCGCGGGCGAAGACGGAGTTCGTGGAGCCGGACCTGGTACCGCTGACCGAGTTGCCGCGATGACCGACGCCAGAATAGGGCGCGACCTTCGCAACCGGACGCCGCTGGTGCGCATGCCGGGCTAGTGACCGGGCGAGCCGAGGGAGATCACCATCGCACTCGACCAGCGACGCATGACGGTCATCGGGCACGGTACCATGGCGTACTGGAACCCGGTCCCGGCCGCGGTGTTCGACGATTGGGTGGCCGCGCTGCCGCTCACACCTGCGAGCCGCGCGCTGGATGTCGGCTGCGGGCGCGCGGAGCTGCTGCTGCGCATCGTGGAGCGCTACGACTGCCGCGCCGTCGGAGTGGACGTCTTGGCACCGGCGCTCGCGGAGGCGAGGCGCGAGGCGGCGCGCCGGTTGCGCGCCGGCCTGCTGGAGCTGCGGAACCAACGCTTCGACCCCGAATGCTTCGATCGGGAGTCGTTCGACCTGGTGGGCTGTGTGGGATCCTCGCATGCGATAGGCGGGCAGGAGCAAGCGCTGCGTACCCTTGCGGCGTTCGTCCGCCCCGGAGGCACGCTCCTGATCGGCGAGGGGTATTGGAGGTGTGAACCGGCGCGCGAGTACCTGGCGTTCCTGGAGTCCGATGCGGGCGAGCTTCGCACCCACGAAGGCCATCTCGCGCTGGCGCGTGACGGCGGGCTCCAGGTCCTGCGCACCCACCGGGCGACGGAAGCGGAGTGGAGTGCCTACGAGGACACCTACGCGTTCAACATCGGATCCTTCGTGGATGCCAACCCCCGAGCTCCCGACGCCGGGGCGATGCGCGATCGCATCCAGGCCTGGCGCGAGGCTCACCTGCGGTGGGGGCGGCACACGCTCGGATTCGGGCTGTACCTGCTCCGGCGGCCGAAACTCTCGGCGCCGGGGCACGGCACCGCCGCCGGGAGTGCAGCGTGACGCTCAGAGGGGTCGCTTGCGCGGTTGACCGCGGCGCGCTGCGAGAAGCATGTTCTCGGGATCGCGGCCCCGAGCGGGAGCCGGGGGACCCGCGGCGCGAGGGCGTCCCGCCGCACTCCCCGGGTACGACACCCACCACAGGAGACCGACCATGGACATGCCGAAGCCGACCGCGGCGCATCGCAAGCTCGAGCGGATCGTGGGCCACTGGCGGGGCGAGGAGCGGATGCATCCGTCGCCCTGGTCCCCACAGGGTGGCACCGCCACGGGACACAGCCGCGGCCGGCTCGCCCTCGACGGTTTCGCGGTGATCGTGGACTACGAACAGGAAAGCGGCGGCCACGTCACGTTTCGGGGCCATGGGGTCTACACCTACGACGCCCAGGACGGCTGCTACGTCCTGCACTGGTTCGACAGCATGGGCAGCCGGCCGGAAGTCTTCCGCGGCGGCTTCGAGGGCGACGTCCTCATGGTCTCGCGCAGCGGACCCGAAGGCCACTTCCGGCTCTCGTGGCAGTACTCGGGGACCGACCGGATGACCACGGTGATGGAGACGTCGCCGGACGGCAGCGCGTGGAGTCGCCTGATGGACGGCGCCTACGCCCGCGAGGAATGAGCGGGGGGGTGCGCATGAAGCCCTATCGCTCGCGGACGATCCGGTTCCACCCGTTGCTGGAGGTGGACGGCTGGCGGCTGAAGACCTACTCGATCTCCGTGGACGGCTCCCCGGTGGCATGGGACGCCTTCGCCGCCGGACTGGAAATGGCGTGCGAGGCCCTGCCGCGGCCGGCGCGGGCCCATGGACGGTCAGGAGTCGGCTTCGTGATCGGGCGACACCTCCCACCGGGCACTTTTCGCCACCGCTGCGCGCCGCGCCCTGCTAAGCTCGCCGGAATATAGCCCGCCAAGGAGGGGTGCATGTCGAAAGACGGCTCGGGCAGCACCGCCCGACTGATCCAACTCTGCATCGGGTACTTCCTTTCGTACGTCGCCACCGGCGTGCTGGTGAAGTACTTCTTGAACATCCGCCAGCCCCCGTTTCCCGAGATGGGGTATCTGTTCAACAACACCGTGGGCGGCAGTGCGTTCGCGCTCGGTCTGGTGATCCTGCTCGGGTGGATCCGGCTCAAATCGAATCGCCTGGTGCAGTGGGGTCCGTGGAAGGTCCCCTCGGAGGTCGCCTACATCCTGCCCTCCGGCATCTGTACGGCGGTGGTCATCCCCACCACCACGCTGATGTACTCGCTCCCGATCTCGGTGATGGTGGCGATGGTGATCATGCGGGGCAGCGTCATCGTCATCAGCCGCGCGGTGGACGCCCTGCAGATCCGCCAGGGCATCCTCACCAAGCGCGTCTACGCCGAGGAGAACTGGGCGGTGGTCTTCGCCCTGCTCGCCGTGGCGACGAACGTGCTGCTGCTGCCGCTCGTCGCGTTCCTCGGCGGCCACGGACCGAAGCTCGGACCCCTCATCGGGATCGACCCCGCGGCCGCGCGCGGCAGCTTCGACTTCCTGCACTCGGGCGCGGCGATGGCGATCCTCGGCTCTTACATCGTCGCCTACAGCCTGCGCATCTACATCATGAACTACTTCAAGAACACGCGCGGCAAGGGCGTGCCCCAGGACAACCGCGGCTTCTTCGCCATCGAGCAGATCGCCGCCAGCTTCACGATGCTGATCGGCGGAGTGTTCATCTTCGCCTCGCCCTCGCTGCTCGGCTGGACCGATGCGCGCATCCTGGAGTTCCGCCAGGCGGTGATGAGCCCAAGCCCGATCGCGGTGCTCTCGGGGATCCCCTTCGGGATCGTGGCGTTCTTCTCGGTCTTCATCTTCATGTTCAAGGGCCGCACGGCGACCTTCGCCGGGCTGGTGAACCGGCTCACCTCCTTGCTCGCCGGCACCACCGCGACCCTGCTGATGCACTACCTCTTCGGCCTGCGCCTGCCCTCGGTCCAGGACTGGGCCTCCGTGTTCTTCATCATGGTCGCCGTGTATTTCCTCTCGATCGCTGAGCGCAAGCGGATCGTGGAGTTGGCCCTGGCGCGGGAGGGAGCGGCGGCGGCCGGCGACGCTGCCTGAACGCCGGGGCGCCCGCCGTCGCCGGGCGCCACGCCTTCCACCCGACGTCGCTCCCCGTTGCTTCAGTGGGCGCTGGCGCCCGGCCGCGGCCGGGCGTTCCACAGCACCAGCATCAGGACCGCGCCCACCCCGGAGAAGCCGATCATGCTCGGGCTCCACGCCACCCATCCGAAGCGATCGAGCACCCAGCCCAAGCCGAAGCCGGTGAACGATCCGCCGATGTACTGCATGCCGTCGAACAGCCCGGCGGCGGTGGCGGCGGCGCGCTTGCCGCCGAAGTCCATCGAGGCGGTGCCGGAGAGCATCGAGTGCACCATCGAGATGGCGAGCGAGTTGAGGGTAAAGGCGATGATGATGGCCAGAAGGCTCGGCGCCATCCAGATCACGGCCAGGCTCGCGATCTGGATGGCGTAGCCGATGAACGCCACCGGTGCGCGCCGCGACTGAAACACCCAGTCGGAGAGCATGCCGGCGATGAACGCGCCGGCGATGCCCGCAATCACGACCGCCGCCGCACCCCGCTGGAAGACCGGGTGGTCGAGCGCGAGATGCTGCGCCTCCTGCATGTAGCGCGGGAACCACTGCTCGAATCCGTGCCGCACGAACCCGGTGCAGAACTCGGCGACCGCGATGGTGAGCGCGACCGGGTTGGTGAAGACCTTGCGCGCAACGTAACCGAGCGTGATCGCCTCGGTGTCCCCGCTGGTGGCATCCTGGGGGTCGAAGGCCTCGAGGCCGGCCTCCACGGGCGAATCGCGCACCACCAAGAACGTCACCACCGCCATCAGGCCGACGCCCATCGCCGGCAGGAAGAACTTCCACTGCCACGGCAGCGCGACCACCGCCGACATGGTCATCAGCGCGAACACCGCGGCGCGCCCGCTCTGGATCATCGAGCCGAAAATCGCCGAGAACACGCCGCGCTCGGTGACGTGGAACCAGCCCGCGTTGACCTTGATCAGCGCCAGGGCGCTGTAGGATTGGAAGTACATGTTGAGCGTCCACACGGACGCCAGGTAGCCGAGCAGCAGGGTGCCGGTGCCGAGCACGCCGAGGTAGGCGCCGAGGCCGAACGCGAGGTTGAAGACGCAGGCGCCGATCGCACCGGTCAGCATCGCGCGGCGCCCGCCGAGCCGGTCGGCCAGCGGTCCGTTGAACAGGGCCGAGAGCCCGTAGATCAGCGTCGCGGTGGAGATGATGGTGCCGACGCCGGCCCGGTCCCAGCCGTAGGCGTCCGAGAGCGACTTGTTGGCGAATCCGAAGTTGTAGCGCGCCATGTACATCGCGGCGTAGGTGAAGCCCAGCGCGAGCCAGTTCTGGGTGCGCCGCAGGCGGAAGGCGTTCGAGTGCTGCGGGCGCGGGGGGAGCATGGAGGGACTCCGGGAGGCGGGCGCGGCCGAAGACGGCGCTTCCTGGATCGACGATCCGAGGCTTGTACCCTACGGCTCGGGCGCGGTCAAGCCCCGAGCCGCTCGCGCAGCGCGCGGGCGCGCGCCCGGCTGACCGGCACCTCGGTGCGCGCCGCGTCCTTGAGCTGCAGGCGATAGGTGCCCGCGAACCCCGGCCGGAGTACCGCGGCCTGGTCGAGGTTGACGATCGCGCCGCGGTGCACCCGCGCGAAGCGGCGCGGGTCGAGACGGCGCTCGAGCTGGTCGAGCGTGAAATTGACGTAATGCCGATGCTCGGCGGTGGCGGCGAAGACCAGCTTGTCCTCGGCCCCGAACCACAGCACCTCCTCGGCCCGCAGGATGAGCTGCTTCTGGCCCACCCGCACGGTGAAACGCTCGAGGTGCTCCTCGCGCCCACCGCGCTCGAGCCCGGCGAGCAGCGTCTGCAGCCGCTGCGCCACGTCCTCCGGGCGCGCCAGCTCCTGGCGCGCGCGCTCCAGAGCCTTGGCCAGACGGTCGCGGCGGAACGGCTTGAGCAGGTAGTCCACCGCGTTCTCCTCGAACGCGCGCACCGCGTATTGGTCGTAGGCGGTGACGAAGATCACCGCCGGTCGCGTGGGCAGGGCACGGAGCACCGCGAAGCCGTCCTCGCCCGGCATCTGGATGTCGAGCAACAGCAGGTCGGGTCGGGTCGCGGCGATCACCTCGCGCGCCTCGGGGCCCGATCCCGCCTCGCCGACCACCGTCGCCCCGCCGATCTCGGCGAGCAGCCGCCGGGTGCGCGCCCGCGCCAGCGGCTCGTCATCCACCAGCACCACCCGCAAATCGCCAGAGTCCATGGGCGACGTTCTACCACGACAACGAGAATCCGGCCACGAGCAACACCCGGCTGAAGTAGGAGTCGGTGGTGCCGCTCCGCGAGTAGTCCGCGCCGTAGACCACCTCGAGCGGGTTGCGGATGCCGAGCACGTTCAGGCCCTCGACGTAGAACACGCAGGTGCTGCTCTCCCTGAGCCTCCCCGCCGCGGGCAGCGAAAACAGCCGGGTCATCCGCAGGTCCAGCCGTTGGTAGGTCGGCAGTTGCGCCGAGTGGTGGTCGCCGTAAACCGGCCGCCACAGGTTGCGCGAAGGATCGTAGGTGGCGGCTGCGACCGGGGTGTAGCGCCGGCCGCTGGCGACATTGTACTTGGCGCCGAGGATGAGCGACGAGGTCGCCTGGTACTGGGCGACCAGGGTGAGCGAGTGGCGCACGCCATAGGCCGACGGCACCTCGCGCGGATCGTCCAACTCCCGGCGCTTCGAGTCGAGGTAGCCGTAGGAGATCCAGCCCGACAGCCAGCGGTGCGTGCCCTGCACGAAGACGTCCACGCCGCGCGCGTAGCCGAATCCGGTATTGGCGTAGTAGCTGAGCGCGTCCTGGGCCACCAACCCGCGGTAGTCCTTGCGGAAGCCCTCGACCCGGATGTTGCCGTACTCCGAGAGCCACTCGTAGCCGGCGATGAGGTGGTCGGCCCGGAGCGGGTGCAGGTCGGGATTGCCGTAGACGGGGTCCAGGAACGAGGCGTCGGCCGGCTGGTGGTAGCGACCGGCGGCCACGCGCAGCGTCTGGCGATCGTCCACCCGCCAGGCCAGGGCGGCACGCGGATCGGCGGTCCACACCCCGGGCCGGCTCAGGTAGTCCATCCGCCCACCCACGGTGGCGTACAGCGGTCCCCACACGCGCAGCTTGTCCTCGAGGTAGAAGCCGGGGTAGTCGTAGCGTGCCCCGATCGCGCTCTCGCGCGTGGGAGCGCCGGACTGGTAGTCGGTGCTGTCGGCGAGGGTGACGCCCGTGATCCGGGTGTCGCGGTGCCGCAGGTTGGCGCCGAAGGAGAGCTGGTGACGGGTGCCGAGCGGCCACAAGGCATCGAGGTTGGCCTGGGCGTTGCGCTCGGCCTGCGCCAGATCCACGGGTCCGAACCTGGTCTGGCTGTCGTAGCGCTGGAGCGACGCCTGGCCGCGCAGCGCGAGCTTGCCCGCCACCACATCCTGCACGTTCACCGCCCCGAGCTGGTTGCGGCCTTCGCTGCCGTAGGTGCCCTCGTAGTTCAGCCGGTTGGCGATGACGCCCACCTCGTCGTGGGAATCGAACCAGGTGGCCGAGAGGTGTCCGCTCTGCGAGTAGCGGTAGATCAGGCGACCGATTCCGTCGCGGCTCCCGGGGGCGGAGACGTAGTCCTCCGGCGTGCCGTAGAGCCGGTTGAGCAGGCTGGTGCTGGTCCAGCGCAGGCTCCCCACCAGCGACAGGCGATCGGGGACCAGGGGCCAACTGCCCGAGGCGCCACCGCCCACCACGTTGGCGCCGACCGAGACCGTGCGCAAGTTCATCGGGTCCTGGGTCTGAATGTCGAGCACGCCGGAGAGCACGCCGCCGTACTTGGCGGAGAAGCCGCCGCTGGAGAAGAACGCGCTCTTGAGCATGTAGGAATCGAGGGCCGAAAACAGTCCGCCCGAGGCGCCTTCGTAGTGGTAGGGGTGCCCGACGTCGCCGTCGTCCACCCGGATCAGCGTCTCGCGCGGGTCGCCGCCGCGGATGTAGAGCGCGGCGCCCTCGTTGGGCGCATTGATGCCGGGAAGTGCCCGCAGCGCCTGGAAGATGTCGGCGGTCCCTCCGGGCGTGGTCATGATCTCGCGTCGCCGCACCACCGCACCCTCGCCCTTACCGGCCTTGCCGAACGAGGAGGCCGCGACCGAGACCTCGGCCACCGGAACCGGCTCCACGCGCAGGACGATGCGCAGCGCCAGGGCGGAATCGCCCGCGGCGATGGTGAGCTGAAGACGCTGGTAGCCCACCTGCATCACGTCGAGTGCGGCGCGCCCGGCGGGCAGGTCGAGCGTGAAGCGGCCCTGCTCGTCGGTCACCGCGCCGAGCCTGAGCGCGGGCACCGCCACCGTCGCGTACTCCACCGGTTGGCCCTTGGGATCGAGCACCACCCCGGTCACCTGCGCCGCGGTCGCCGGGCGCGGGGCGAGTGCCGCCGCCAGCACGACCGCGACGAGCGCGCGTCGCATCACTAGCCTTTCTGCGCCGACGAATCCGCCAGGGCCTTCTCGGCCGCCGGCAGCAGCGAGGTGCGGACCCAGACGTTCTTGGGGTTGATCGTGAGCGCCTGGACGAAATAGTCGCGCGCAGTGGCGTAGTCCTTCTGCATCATGGCGGCGCGCCCCGCCCACAGACAGGCGTCGTCGTGCCCCCAGCGCGGACGGCCCACGCCTTCGGCGCTGTCGGCCTCGAACCGCGCGATCGCCTCGCGCAACTTCTCCAGCGCCTTGTTTGGTCCACCGCCGACGAAGCCCGGCTTGTGGAGGGTGTTGAGCCCGTCGAGGAACAGGACGCGCGGGTTGGCCGGGGCGATCGTGCGGGCGCGGACCATGTCCATCTCCATCTGGGGCCCGAGCGTCATCATGTCCTGGCTGCCGCCGAGCGAGAACGTCATGCCCTGCAGGCCCACCTTGACCGCCAGCGCCTCGCCGAACTTGGGATCGAGCTCGAGCGCCCGCTCGGCCTCGACGATGCCGCTCTCGCAGATCTTGAGGGCCTTGGCCTTGTCCGTGTTTTGCATCAGGGGCACGGCGCGCCAGTCGGCGACCGCGACCCAGTAGTGCAGCAGCGCCGATTTCGGCTCGGCGGCCGACAGCCGCACCAACTCGCCGCGCGCCGCCATCACCGGGCCCAGGGTTCCGCCGCTGACCGCCGCCTGCAGGGCGCCGGTGGCGGCATCCAGCGCGGAGGGCGCGGCGGCCAGGACGTCACCGGCGCTGGCGCCGAGCAGCAGTGCGGCGAACGCGAAGCGGATCATCATGAGCATGGGGCATCTCCTTGGTTGTCGTGTACGACGGGTTCGGGGGGAGGGGACGTCGGGGAGAGGGGAAGCGTCAGGCGCACCCGGGTGCCGCGGCCCGGCGCCGAGTCGATCTCCAGGGCATGCGGCGCACCGGCGGCCCGCAGCCGCTCGCGCACCGAGTGGAGGCCAAAGCCGTTGCCCGAGGGGGCCGCGCCGGCGGGCATGCCCGGACCGTCATCGGCGACCTCGACCACCAGGCAGTCGCCCTCGGTGCGCGCCGAGAGGCGGATCGTCCCGCCGCCGGGACGGTCGGCGACGCCGTAGCGCACGGCGTTCTCGACGATCGGCTGCAGCAGCAGACTCGGCACCGGCACCGCGTCGAGTCCCGGCTCGATGCGCTCCTCGACCCTCAGGCGTTCGCCGAAGCGGGTGTGCTCGATTTCGAGGTAGGTGCGCAGGAACGCGATCTCGTCGCCGAAGCGGGCGTGTTCGTGCTCCGAGCCGCGCAGCGCGTAGCGGAAGATCTCCGCCAGGCGCGTGGTCGTGTCCTCGGCGGCCGCGGGGTTGACCGCGATCAGCGAGGCGATCGAGTTGAGGGTGTTGAAGAGGAAGTGGGGGTTGATCTGGGCACGCAGCGCCCGCAGCTCGGCCTGCGCCAGCTCGGCGCGCACCCGCTCGATGGTGCGCGCGCGCTCGAGCGCCTGGCGGTAGAACACCCGCGCGTAGGCGATGCCGGTGAAGAGCGCGGTGAACAGCAGCGAGAACATGAAGAAGATCGCGATGTTGCGCGCGCCGTGGAGCCACCCCGGAATGAAGGTGAGGTGGAGGATGATCCCGGCGGCGGTGGCTCCGACCAGGCTCGCGATGGTGTAGGAGGCGATGTCGAGCGGGATCGGCACCCGTTCGCGTCCGCCGAAACGCCGCTGCAGCCGCGGGCGCACGAAGGTCTCGTTGGCCCAGATCGAGAGGCCGATGAGGTAGGCGAACATCAGCGAAACCAGGTACATGAGCCCGTAGGCGCGCCAAGTCGCTCCGTTCATGGTGCCGAAGAACAGCGCGAACGCGATGGCCCACAGCGGCATCCGCCACAAGATGCGAAACAGGCCGCTCAAGCGGCTTCCGGTTCGAAACGGCGAGGACATGCGATACGGCTCCTTTCGTCGAAGCCAGGTTAGGCGCTGGCCCGCAAGCCGGCGAGGCGATGCGGACGAACGGTCGGCGGGACCGGACGAACGGTCAGGGGCGGGTGCGGGTGGTCGTCGGTCGGGGCGCGGCGGCGCGTGCCGAGCCCATCGGAGGCACGTCCAAGGAGCCGGGCCCGGCGGCGCGCACCGAGCGCGCGGCGGCCGCGGCCTTCGAGGCGGGCGCGGCCTCGTCTTCGAGCACGCGCATCAGCATGAGCGTCATGTCGTCCCCGGCCTCGGCGCCGGCGAGGTGGCCGCGGACGCCCGCCAGCACGCGCTCGAGCGCCGCCCGCGCGGACAGATCCCCGGGCAGGGAGCGCAGCAGCGCGTAGAGGCGCTCCTCGCCGTACAGATCCCCCCGCGGATCCTCGGCCTCGCTGATGCCGTCGGTGTAGAACAGCACCCGATCGCCCGGCTCCAGCGCAATCGTGCCCTCCTCGTACGCGACGCCGTCGACGATGCCGACCACCGTGCCGCCGCGATCGAGCGCCACCTGCGAGCCGTCGCGCCGGAACACGATTGGATAATTGTGGCCCGCGTTGCAGTAGCTCATCTGGAGCCGCGACTCGTCCACCCGCGCCACGAACAAGGTGGCGAACTGCTCGGGTGCCGTGCTGCGCTCGATCATGACGTTGATGGTGCCCACGATCTGGGCCGTCGAACGCACGGTGTTGGCCTGGGTGCGCAGCGAGGCCTGGAGCATCGAGGACAGCAGCGCCGCGGGCACACCCTTGCCGGCGACGTCGGCGATCGCGAGCAGGAAGGCGTCGTCCCCCGCGGGAACCACGTCGTAGAAGTCGCCGCTCACCTCGCGCGAGCTGACGTTGAGCGCGTGGACCTCCAAGCGCGGCATCGCCGGGAACTGCGAGAGCAGGAACCCGCGCTGGATGCGGCGCGCCATCGCCATCTCCTGCTCCGCGCGCGCGCGCTCGATCGCCTGGCGGTACGAGCGGATGGCGTAGGCGAGACTGGTGCCGAGTACGGTAAAGAGCAGCGAGAACATGACCAGCGAGGCGACGGCCTGCCCGCTGCCGAGGAACCCCGGCGCGAGCGTTAGGTGAATGATGACGGCCGCCAGGCCCGAGCCGAACAGGCCCGTGACCATGTAGGGAAGCAGCCGCATCCAGGGAGCCGACTGGCGGCGCCGCGTGTCCGTGGCACGCAACCGGGGCAGGACCAGGTGATCGAGCGCCCAATAGGAGAAGCTGATGCAATAGGAGAACACCAACGAGAATTCGTAGGCTTGGACGTAGACCGGCCAGCGCGCGCCGGCGAGCGTGCCGAAGAACGCGGCGAAGGGGAGCGCGAACAGCGGGGCCCGCCACAGCAGATGGAGCAGGCCGCGCCATGGGGCTTGGAGCGTCTCTTCCTGGGCCATGGGGTTCTCCTCGAGGCCCTCAATCTAGCCGATGCGCGGCCTACCCCACCATCCGCACGCGCGGAACGGTCGCTTTCGGACGACGAACGGTCGGGGTGGGGCGCGAGTGGTAGGCTGCAGGGCGTGAAGCACGCCTTCATCGGCATCGATCTCGCGTGGTCGCCCCGCCATGGGAGTGGTCTCGCCGTGCTGCGGCCCGGGCGAGCCGGGCTCTCGGTCGCGGCACTCGAGACCCGGGTCGAGGTCGGGGAGATCGTCGCGTTCGTGCGCGAGCACGCGCTTGCGAGCACGGTGGTCATGGTGGACGCCCCGCTGGTGGTGCCGAACCGGACCGGCATGCGGGATTGCGATCGCGAGACCCACCGCCGCTTCGGCGCCCGGCAGGCGGGCGCCTACCCGGTCAACCGGGTGCTGCTCGCGCGCTACAACCGGGGCCGGCCACGCGGCGAGGAACTCGCGGAGGCACTGGTCTCCTGCGGCTTCGAGGCCGAGCCCGACGCCCTGCCCGCGCCACCGCTCCACAAGGGCCGCTGGCTCTTCGAGTGCTACCCGCACCCGGCCCAGGTCGTGCTCTTCCGGCTCGCGCGCACGCTCAAGTACAAACGCAAGCGCCAGGGCAGGGCACGGGCGAGCGCGGAGTTCCGGCGCTTCCTCGGGCTCGTCGGTGGGCTGCGCGGCCCGGCGATCGCCCTGACGCCAGGCGTTCTGCGCACAGTCGACGCCACGCGCGCGGTCGGCCGCGAATACAAGCGCCGCGAGGACATGCTCGACGCGCTGTTCTGCGCCTATCTCGCGGCCTTGGTGCCCGCGGGCCGGCTCGAGATGCTCGGGACTCCGCGCACCGGGAGCATCGTGGTGCCGCGCCAGCGACGACTGGGGCCCGGCGATCGGCCGCCTCCTCGCGCGCCAGCGGTGCCGTCAGTCGGCCGCTGAATTGACATGTTAGGCGCCGCCTCGCGTGTCATGCGGGAACCTGCGCCGCTGCAGCCAGGCTGCCAGGCGGTTGAGAATGAACCCGTTGAGCACCAGGCCGCCAAGCACGATGGCGGTCATTCCGCCCAAGCCAAAGCGCGACAGGGGCTCGACGCTGAGCGCCAAGCTCCAGGGCAGCGCGAGGAGCACCAACTCAATGGCACCCAGGCCCGGCATCTCGATCGATTGCCTCAGCCGCAAGGCACCGACCACGAGCGCGGCCAGCACGAGGAGGAGATGAATGGTCAGTACCCAGCGAGTCAGTGGCCCGCGCATCTTCTCTCCACAGCTCCTCGAGTCGGCCTAACGCGATACGTTTCAGCGGCGGCGGGGCCGGCGTGGCGCTCTCTTGGGCATTGCGCCTCGCCGCCCTGCCGGCCGCGGCAAACGTCTGTTGGGCCGCTCTCTGCTCATCAACGGAAACCGCTCGGGGTTGAGAATCGATTCCACCGCAAGGTCAATGTCGAGGTCCGGCCAGTACAGATGGTGAGGCTGCGGTCGCTCGACGTGGAGGACGCCGGCCACCGGGGCGTCACGAAACCACGGAAAGTCGGCAAAGGGTAGGAACGCCTCGCGATCCCCAAGGAACAGCCAGATGCCGTGGGGGGAGATTCCGGAGACCTCAACGTGAGAAGTGTCGTCGCCACGAGGCGCGGATTTCATCCTCATGCTCCTCGATGAGGCGCAATGCTGTCGCGAGCCGCTGCGCCGTTAGCCCGTAGTTCACGGAAAGCTCGATCCTGGGGTCAATCCAGAACTTCGCCTCCCCGGTCGGGTGGTTGACATGGATGTGCGGCCGAAGCTCCTCTCGCGAGAAAAAAAAGAACCGATACGCACCTTCGCGAAACACAGTCGGACTCATGCTGGGATTCTACCCGGCCCCCTCTCACAACTCCATGTCGGCCTAACGAGAATCCGACGGAACCACGTATCCCAATACCATGCCCGGCATATCACCGAGATTCAAGGTCCCGGCCGCGCGTCCAAGTCCGCGCCGCCGCGACACCTCCCGCCCGCGGCGCCCCAGGCGGCGGCTCCGTGACGCTGCGGAGCGCCCCGGTTATCGTGCTCACAGCCGATCGGCCGGGCTGAGCACGCCGCG
Organism: Candidatus Eisenbacteria bacterium RBG_16_71_46; assembly: GCA_001780165.1. Taxonomy (GTDB): domain Bacteria; phylum Eisenbacteria; class RBG-16-71-46; order RBG-16-71-46; family RBG-16-71-46; genus RBG-16-71-46. The sequence goes on from MFFQ01000088.1 coordinate 30,878, forward strand.
CCCGCCTCGATCGAGGGCATGCGTGTAGATCATGGTGGTGCTCACGTCGCGATGCCCGAGCAGCTCCTGGACGGTGCGGATGTCGTAGCCGTCCTCGAGCAAGTGGGTTGCGAACGAGTGCCTCAACG
>MFFQ01000089.1:0-19513 GCA_001780165.1 Candidatus Eisenbacteria bacterium RBG_16_71_46
CTCCTGAGTGTCTATGCCGCGTTCTTCCACCTGGCCTGTGCGATGCTCACGCTTCGACAGGTTTTGAAATAAGTTCTAGCCTAGCCCGGCAGCAGGGCCATCCCCTCGAGCGCGCGCCTGGTTCCGGCCGCGCGCGCGGGGTCGGGGTCGAGTGCCGCGCGGGCGATGAAGCGCACCAGATCGGCGGGCGTGTCGATGTCGTCGAGTGGTCCGAGCCGGCGCGCCGCGAGCCCCGCCCGCGCCGCCCGCTCCAGCGTCTGCTCCAGCACCTGGGGCGTGCTCCAGTCGATCCCGCGGAACAGCGCGGGCGCCGGCCGCGCGAGCCCCACCAGGTAGTAGCCTCCGTCCACGGTGGGCCCGAGCACCAGGTCGGCCTCCGCGAGTGCGGCGAAGGCGGCCCCGGCGACGCCACCGTCGAGCGGCGGGCAGTCGGCTCCGATCACCACCGCCCGGTCCCCGGCCGCCGGGATCAGCTCGGCGAAGGCGCCCGCTAGGCGCTCGCCCAGGGTCCCGCCCCGCTGCGCCGTCTCGCGGAATCCGCCCCACGCATCGAGCCCGACGCCGGGGCCGTCCGCTTCGGCCCAGTAGAGCCAGCGCTGCTCGGCGCCCGCCCCGGCCGCCGCGGCCAGGGCATCCTGGAGCATGCCGCGGTAGAGGTCGCAGGCCAGTGCCGCGGGCAGCGCGGGAGAGAGGCGGCTCTTCACGCGGCCCGGGACGGGCCGCTTGGCGAAGACGGCGATGCGCTTCATGGCACCCACCATAGCGGGTCCGCGGAGCGCCGCAAGCCCGCGCCGGGAGCGCGTGAGGCGCTCAGCTCGGGGTCGGTCCTTCGGGTCGCCGGAGCACTCGCCGCGCCTGGCGGCCGACCCCGCGCAGGAACGGCCCGCCCCACAGCCCCAGCGAGACCAGCGCCCCGAACAACAGCACGGCGTCGATGCTGGCGCGGCCCTCGCGCTCCCAGTAGACGTCCTCGAGGTGGAGCCACAAGGCGAACTCGTCCAGCGTCAGTGCCGCGCCCGCGCCGTAGAGCGCCGCCATGAAGCGTCCGCTCCGTCGCGAGGTCTCGTCCATGCCGGTGCCGACCTGGACCAGCCAGCCGTAGCCCACCAGCAACAGCAGCAGGATGCCCCAGACCAGGTGGTGCACGTGGGTCCCGGCCACCCACAGGCCGGTGAAGGGGTCGTCCCGGAGGCGGAAGGAGTGGGTCAGGACCCGGGTGAAGCCGAAGCTCAGGAAGAAGCTCAACGACGCCAGGAACATGCGCTCGCGGCGCGGATCGCGGCTGAAGTGACGCCGGTAGAGGGCGAGAAAGCGGCTGAATCGCATGCCAGGCACCACCCGTTCGAGGAGAGTTCCGATGACCATGCATCGGCCTCCGGCGGGGCGATCTCAAGCCCGACTTGGTCGCCCGAGGCCTGGCGGTGGCCGCACCCCCGGTCGGTGGTGCCGGCACGCCGCGGCCGCGGCGCGTTTCGAGCACGGCGACGGCGTGGGCGTGGCGCGGCGGTGAGGCCCGACACTCCGTGCGGCGCTCCGGTTGACACCCCGCGGGTGCCTCCCTAGAGTTTCGGCGATTGCCTCACCGGTATGATCGGCGGCGCGGCCCGCGCGGCGTTCCGCCCCGTCCCCGACCCCACGAGCCAGCAGAGGCGCAGCTCCCATGTCGGATTCCAAGCACTTCGACCTCGTCGTCATCGGCACCGGTCCCGGCGGCTACGTCGCCGCCATTCGCGCCGCGCAACTCGGGCTCAGGACCGCGGTGGTCGAGAAGGACGAGCTGGGCGGGACCTGCCTCAACTGGGGTTGCATCCCGACCAAGTCCTGGATCGTCACCGCCCACCTGTTCGAGCAGATCAAGCGCGCCAAGGAATTCGGAATCGAGGTCTCGGAGCCGCGCATCGACTGGGCACAGTTGGTCGCGCGCAAGGACAAGGTGGTCAAGCAGCTCACCGGCGGCGTCAAGACCCTGCTCACCGGTCGCCAGGTCGAGATCGTGCGCGGCACCGCGCGCCTGACCGCCGCCAACCGCGTGACGGCGACCGGCAAGGACGGCGCCGCCTCCGAGCTCACCGCGGACCACGTCGTGCTCGCCACCGGCGCCCAGGCCTGGCTGCCGCCCGGGATCGCGCTCGACGGCGAGCGGGTCATCACCAGCCAGGAGGCGCTCGACCTCTCGCACCAGCCCAAGCGCATCGCGGTGCTGGGCGGCGGTGTGGTGGGGAGCGAGTTCGCCGGGTTCTTCGCCGCGATCGGCTCCAAGGTCACCCTGATCGAGATGCTGCCGCGACTGGTGCCGGCCGAGGACGACGAAATCGCCGAGGCCCTGGCGCGCGAGATGAAGAAGCAGAAGATCGACCTCCACCTCGGCACCAAGGTGGAGGGGATCGCCGACGGCCCGGGCGGCGCGCTGGCGCTCACGCTCTCGGGCGGGGGCAAGGTCGAGGCCGACACCGTGCTGGTCGCCACCGGGCGGCGGCCGTACTCGTCCGACATGGGTTTGGAGAAGGCGGGCGTCGCGATCGCCGACCACGGGAAGATCGTGATCAACGACCGCCTGCAGACCTCGGTCAAGAACGTCTACGCGATCGGGGATGTCACCGACATCAAGCAGCTCGCGCACTTCGCCTCGGCCCAGGGCAAGGCGGCGGTGGAGATCATCGCCGGGCACCCGGCCCAGACCAACTGGCGTGCGGTGCCGGCCGCCACCTTCACCAATCCCGAGATCGCGAGCGTCGGCCTGACCGAGCGCGAGGCCCGCGCCGAAGGCCGCACGATCCAGGTGGGCCGCTTCCCGTTCCGCGCCCACGGCCGCAACATCGCCGAGGGCGAGACCACCGGGTTCGTCAAGCTGGTCGGCGACGCGGACACCGGACAGGTGCTCGGCGCGCACCTCTTCGGCGCGCGGGCGAGCGAGCTGATCCACGAGTGCTCGCTGGCGATCGCCGCGGACCTCGATCTGAAGGATCTGGCGCACGCGATCCACGCCCATCCCACGCTCACCGAGGCGCTCGGCGAGGCGGCCGAGGACGCCGACGGCCTGGCGATCCATCTCATGCGGCAGGAAGCGAAGGCGGTGGCGCGCTAGCCCCGTGCCGCCGGGGCGCGGCCCAGAGCGCCACGGGAGGACACACCATGGATACTCCGGTCACGCCCGAGTCGCCGCCCGCCGGCGCGCCGCCGTCTCCCGGCGCGCCGCCGCCCGCCGCGGCCCAGCGCCTGCCGTTCGGGGGGCTACTGCTCATCCTGCTCGGCGTGCTGTTTCTCGCCGGCAACCTCGGGGCGATCGAGGTGCACCACGCGATCGAGCGGTGGTGGCCGCTGGTGCTCATCCTGCTGGGACTCACCAAGCTCGTCAACGCCGGCGCGCGCGGCCTGGCGTCGGGGATCCTGCTCGTGACCCTCGGCTCGCTGCTGCTCGCCTTCTCGCTGGGCTACCTGCCGTGGCGAATGGTGGACCAGCTGTGGCCCCTGGCCCTCGTGGCCGTCGGGATCTCCATGCTGTTCCGGGGCCGGCGCCGATGACGCCAGATGTCCGGGGCGGCTCCCGGACGCGCGCGCCGGGCGGCCGGGCCGGGCGGGAGACCCGCCCGCGATGACCCCCACCGTCGTCGCCCTGCACCTCAGCAGCGCCTCGCGCGCGCCGCTGCGCCGCGTCGAGCAGGCCGACGCGCTGCTCGACCGCGGCCTCGAGGGCGACCGCCACGCCAAGCCCGGCAGCCGGCGCTCGGTGCTGCTGATGGAGCAAGAGGTGCTGGGCGACCTCGGGCTCGCCGCGGGCGACGTGCGCGAGCAGGTGACGGTGCGCGGGCTCGATCTGGGAGCGCTCGCCGCGGGCGCCCGCCTGCGCGTCGGCGGCGCGTTGCTCGAAGTCTCCGAACCGTGCGCCCCCTGCGCCCGGATGGACGAGCTGCGTCCCGGTCTCCGCGCGGCGATCGCCGGCCGCCGCGGGCGTTTCGTGCGCGTGGTGGGAGCGGGTCGCATCGCGGTGGGCGACGGCCTGGTCCTCCAGCCGCCGGGCTGACGCCTCCGCGGCCACTGTGCCGGCGGCGTCCCGCCGGTCGTTCACCCGGGAGGGAACCCTGCAGCGCACCGCCTCCAGCACCATCGTTCTCGCCGCGCTCGCGGTCCTGGCCTCGGCGCTGCTCTCGCTGCTGGCCTACCGCAGCGTGCGCTCCGCGCTCGAGGCCGAGTTCACCCAGCGGCTGCTCAACGTCTCGGCGGCGATCGCGTCGCAGCTGAGCGCCGCCGACATCGCCGACGTCCGGCTGCTCGGCGAGGAGGCGCCGGGCTACGTCAGCCTGCAGGTGCTGCTCGAGGAGCTGCGTGCGACCACCCGCGTCACCAGCGCCTCGGTGCTGGACAGCGCGCGCGTGGCCCTCTACGACACCCGCGGCAGCGAATTCCAGCGCGAGGTGAGCTCCTTCGACACCCTGGCCCACGCCGCGCTGAGCCGGGCGCTGGGCGGCGAGGAGGCGGTCTCCGCCCCCCTGCCCGGCGCCCAGGGCCCCCGGCGCGCGGCGTTCTCGCCGGTGCTCGATGACGGCCGCCGCGTGGCGGGCGTGGTCGCGGTCGAGACCACGGTGGACTATCTCGAGGTCCTCGCCGCCCTCGCGCGCACCCTCACGCTGGCGACCGCCATCATCGCGCTGGCGATCGCGGTGCTCGCGGCGCTGTTCGTCCGGCTCACGCGCTCCGCGGCGCGGCTCGAGCGCCGGCTGTCGCGGGCCGAGAACCTGGCCGCCATGGGACGGCTCACCGCGACCCTGGCGCACGAGATCAAGAATCCGCTCGCCATCATCCGCGGCTCGGCGCAGCGCCTGGGCAGGCTCGAGCCGGAGGCGCGGCGCATGGCCGACTTCGTGACCGAGGAAGCCGACCGCCTGTCGAATACCGTCGCGCGCTACCTGCAGTTCGCGCGCGGCGGCGAGGAATTCGCGCCGGGATCGGTCACCGAGCGCGGCGATGCGATCGCCACGCTCGAGGCCACGCTCCAGCTGCTCGAGGGCGAGTTCAAGGCCCGGCGCGTGACGCTCGAGCGTCTTCCGGGCGCGCCCGACGCGGCGCCGGTGACGCTCGACAATGAGTCCTTGAAACAGGTCTACTTGAACCTGATGCTGAACGCCCTCGAAGCCCTGCCCGAGGGCGGGCGGATCACCGTGGGCGCCGCCGAGCACCGGGGACGATTCGAGGTCAGCGTGGCCGATAACGGTCCGGGGATCGCCCCCGAGGTGCTGCAGCGGCTTGGGGCTCCGTTCCACACCACCAAGGCCAAGGGCTCCGGCCTGGGGCTGTTCCTCACCTACCGGCTGGTGCGGTCCGCCGGCGGCGTCCTCGACATCCGCGGCCGGCCGGGCGAGGGCACCACCTGCGTGGTGCGCCTGCAACGAAGGAAGGACTGACGCGTGCGGGTTCTGGTGGTGGACGACGAGGTGCGCAACGCGGAACTCACCGCGGGGGCGCTGCGCGACGCGGGACACGAGGTCGAGTGGGTGAACGGGGGGGCGGCCGCGCTCCGGCAGATGGAGGCCGCGCCGTTCCAGGCGATCGTCACCGACCTGCGCATGGCGCCGCCGGACGGCCTGGCCCTGCTGGATGAGGTCCGGCGCCGCTGGCCCGCGACGACCGTCGTGCTCATGACCGCCTACGCCAGCATGGAGACCGCGCGCAAGGCGCTCACCCACGGCGCCTACGACTACGTGGACAAGCAGGGCGGGTTCCACGAGGAGCTCAAGCTCATTCTCGAGCGGGCCGCGCGCGAACGCCGGCTCACCGACGAGAACCGGCTGCTCGCCGGGACGGTCGAGAAGCTCAAGAGCGGGCTGGCCGAGGTGGTGGGCGATTCCGCGGCGATGCGGCACGCCTCGGACCTCGCCCACAAGGTGGCGGCGACCGATTCGACGGTGTTGCTGCGGGGCGAGAGCGGCACCGGGAAGGACTTGATGGCGCGCACGATCCATTTCGCCAGCCGGCGCGCGGGCGGGCCGTGGGTCAAGGTCAACTGCGGCGCGCTGCCCGAGGCGCTGCTCGAGAGCGAGCTGTTCGGGCACGAAAAGGGGGCGTTCACCGGCGCGGTGCGCCAGAAACCCGGCCGGTTCGAGGACGCGCATCGCGGCACGATCTTCCTCGACGAGATCGGGGAGCTGCCGATGAGCCTGCAGGTCAAGCTCTTGCAGGTGATCGAGGAGAAGACCTTCACCCGCGTCGGCGGCAACCAGCCGATCGTGGTGGACGCGCGCATCCTCGCCGCCACCAACCGCGATCTCGAGGAAATGGTGCGCGAGAAGCGCTTTCGCGACGACCTGTTCTTCCGCCTCAACGTGTTCCCGATCCGGCTGCCGCCGCTGCGCGAGCGCCCGGGCGACGTGCCGGCGCTGGTCACGTTCTTCCTGCGCCAGCGCGGCGTCGGGCCGGAGAAGATGAGCGGCGAGGCGATGCGCGCCCTCGAGCGCCACGCGTTCCCCGGCAACGTGCGCGAGCTGGAGTACGCGCTGGAGCGGGCGTTGATCCTGGCCGGCGCCGATCCCATCGGTGTCGGGCATCTGCCGGTCGCCAGCGATGCGTCGGGGACGCCGTCCTGGATCCCCGAGATCCCGGCCGAGGGACTGTCGCTGGAGGCGCTCGAGCGCGCGCTGATCCTCAAGGCGCTCGAGCGCGCGGGCGGCAACAAGAGCCAGGCCGCGCGCCTGCTGGGGCTCACGCGTCGCACGCTCTACTCGCGCATGGAGCGCCACGGGCTGCGCCGGTCCGGAGCGGGCGAGGAGGCGGGCGATGACGAGGGCGAATCCGCCTCGCGCGCCCGTTCCGGTTCCGCAGGCGGCGCCGGTACGGAACACTAGGCCATGAACCTCATCCGCGGACTGCTGTTCGACAACCTGGGCCTGAAGCTCGTGGCGCTGCTGCTGGCGTTGCTCGTGTACCTCAACGTCTACACCGACCGGCCGGCCACGATGGTGGTCTCGTTCCCGCTGCAGATCACCGATCTGCCCGACTCGATGACCCTGGTGGGACCGGCGCCGTCCGCGGTCCAGGCCGAGTTGCGCGGGAGCGGCAAGCAGCTCATCCGGCTCCGTCTCGCCGAGCCGGTGCTCCGGATATCGCTTGCGAACGCGAGGCCGGGACGATACGAGCGCGCGCTCGGCGCTGGCGACCTCCCGCTGCCGCCCGAGTCGGGCCCCCAGGTCGAGCGCCTGATCGGGCCCCTCATGATCGAGCTTCAGATCGACCGCAAGGAGACGCGGCGGATTCCGGTGGCGCCGCGGGTGGAGGTCGAGCCCGGTGCGGGCCGGGAGTGGAGCGGACGGGTGCAAGTGGAGCCCGCGCGCGTCGTCGTGACCGGGCCCGCGTCGGTCCTCGCCCGGCTCGACAGCATTCGCCTCGAGCCGGTGCGGATCGAGGGCCGCCGCGACACCATGCGCGTGGAGGTCTCGCCGGCGGCGCTGCCCGAGTGGACCCTGGTCGAGCCCCCCACGGTCATGGTGATCGTCCCGCTGCGCCGCACGCGTCCCTGAAGCAGCGCGAGGCGCGAGCATCGGGCCGGCGGCGGGTGTGGCCGCGCCGCCGGCGCGAGCGGCGCCCGTCCCCCTCGGCGCGCGCGCAGCGTCGGCGGCCTGCGCGTACTCCGAGCCGCGTTCTCGCCACGAAAAGAGCGAAGGCGCCCCGACCTCTCGGGATCGGAGCGCCATCGGTTAGGTGATTGGCGGGGAGAGAGGCCACGCTGGAGATGGCAGGCTCTGGTTAGGTGGGACGCAACCCCTCGCGCCCCCGCCACCCTCTTGACAGGGCAAGCGATGTGCCACCGTCGTCCGACCGCCGGCCACCTTTTAACTGATTGATGGACAACGGGTTGTCTAACAAGCCGTCGCCACTGGAACGGGCCGGGCGCGGTGCGACGCGCGATCCGCACGGGCGCATCTTCGCGCTGCACGAGGCCGCCGGGCGCCGAGGGGAATCGACGGACGCGCCGGCCGCCCTGCGCGTCGGGGCCGCCGGCCCGGCCCGCGCGCGGGGCGGCGGAACCGCGGAGCCGGAGCCGTGAGCGGCTCGCCCCGCGCGCTGCCGCCGGACGGCCCTCCCGCGGCGCGGCGGCCCGGCGGGGCCAGGCGCGACGGGGGACCAGGCGCGGCCTTGACACCCGGGGAAGGGCCCCCTAACCTCACGTCCTGAGTTGGATATCCCGGACGGCCCCAAGCGCCGGGCCAGCTTTGCGGTCATCGGCCCCCGTCATCCACACCCCGGGCCCCGCGGACCCCCGTGGATCGACAGCAATCGAATCGCCGCCCGGCGGCGCGCCGTTATCCGCATCACCACCCAGAGGACCACCCGCGCGGTTCTTCTCGACACCGCGCACCGTCACCCACCCAACCCCCCGGCCAGCAGCCCCTCGTCGAGGCCCGCTTCCACGGCCCTGCCTGCGGGCGCACGCCTTCGGCGTGACGCACGCGGGTCAGCCGCAACCTCCAAGAGCGAAGACGCGATGGAATCTGAAGCTACCCAGACCCAACCCACGACACCGGCGCCATCCACGATCCAGACTCTCGAGCTGACGCAGCTCAAGGGCAAGACCATGGCCGAGTTGCTGCAGCTCTGCCACGAGCTGAGCGTCCAGGGCACGAGCGGCCTGCGCAAGCAGGAGCTCATCTTCAAGATCCTCGAGGCGCAGACCGAGAAGAACGGCCTGATCTTCGCCGAAGGCGTGCTCGAGATCCTGCCCGAGGGCTACGGTTTCCTGCGCTCGCCGATGTACAACTACCTCCCCGGCCCGGACGACATCTACGTGTCGCCCTCGCAGATCAAGCGCTTCGACCTGCACACCGGCGACACCGTCTCGGGACAGGTGCGTCCGCCCAAGGAGGGCGAGCGCTACTTCGCGCTGCTGCGCGTCGAGGCCGTGAACTTCGAGAGCCCGGAGACGGCGAAAGAGAAGATCCTCTTCGACAACCTCACCCCGCTCTACCCCCAGGAGAAGCTCAACCTCGAGACCAAGGACCGCTGCATCGAGACCCGCATCATCGACCTGTTGTGCCCCTTCGGGAAGGGCCAGCGCGCGCTGATTACCTCGCCACCCAAGGCCGGCAAGACCATCCTGCTGCAAAAGATCGCCAACGCGATCACCGAGAACCACCCCGAGGTCATGCTCATCGTGCTGCTGATCGACGAGCGCCCCGAGGAGGTCACCGACATGCAGCGCACGGTGAAGGGCGAGGTGGTGTCGTCCACCTTCGACGAGCCCGCCGAGCGCCACGTGCAGGTCGCCGACATGGTGATCGAGAAGGCCAAGCGCCTGGTCGAGCACGACCGCGACGTGGTCATCCTGCTCGACTCCGTCACGCGCCTGGCGCGCGCCCACAACACCGTGGTGCCGCACTCGGGCAAGATCCTCTCCGGCGGCGTCGACGCCAACGCGCTCCAGCGCCCCAAGCGCTTCTTCGGCTCGGCGCGCAACATCGAGGGTGGCGGGTCGCTCACCATCATCGCCACCGCGCTGATCGAGACCGGCTCGCGCATGGACGAGGTGATCTTCGAGGAGTTCAAGGGCACCGGAAACTCCGAGTTGGTGCTCGACCGCAAGCTCTCCGACAAGCGCATCTTCCCGGCGATCGACATCAACCGCTCCGGCACGCGCAAGGAGGAGATCCTGCTCTCCCCCGAGGTGCTGCAGCGCGTCTGGATCCTGCGCAAGTTCCTGAACGAGCTGAACCCGGTCGAGGCGATGGAGTTCCTCATCCAGAAGATGAGCGACACCAAGACCAACAAGAAGTTCCTGGAGAGCATGAACCAGTAGGGAGCGCGGCGCCGGGCGCGCGCGGTCTGCGAGACCGCGCGGCGGCCCGTGTGGATTCCCGCTCCCGGGTGCTTCGCTGCCGCGTAGCCGCCGATCTGGAACTGTCCATCCTGCGTTGGACGGTCAGAATCGACAGTCAGGGCGTGCTTTCGAATTCAGGCTCTCGTGGCCCGTGCCCCTCGTCATGTGCTCTGCGGTGCTCGAGCACATAGCTGCCCGGGGAGCGGCTACACCCCGTGAAGGGAGCAGAGAATGAAGCTCGGCGCATTCTCCATTAGCCTGGCCGTCAAGGACATCAAGTCATCCAGGGAGTTCTACGAGAAGTTCGGCTTCGAGGTCTTCGGCGGGGATGCTTCACAGCATTGGCTGATCTTGAAGAACGGCGATCATGTCATCGGTCTGTTCCAAGGGATGTTCGAGCGGAACATGCTGACCTTCAATCCCGGCTGGGACAGCAACGCCCGCCCGCTCGACGACTTCACGGATGTGCGCGAGCTACAGCGTCGGTTGAAAGCGCAGGGCGTGATTCTGGTCAGCGAGGCCGACGAGAGCACGACCGGCCCCGCCAGTTTCGTCGCGGTGGACCCTGACGGAAACCCGATCCTCGTCGACCAGCACGTCTGATCCGCAGGAGCAAGGCGCGCGAGTCGATCATGAGGGACGCCCGCTATCCCTGGCGCGCTCGCTCGCGGGGGGTGATGCGGATGGTCGGGCCGCTGGAGGGGGTTGCGTGAGTCGGGTGCGTGACGATGCTCTCCAGATCGCGGCGTTCCCCCTGCTGCTCGCCGTCGGCGTTCTGGTCATCCCCGTCGTACCCGAATACTCCGACGACCTCGCCGCCGCGCGCGCGATGGAACACTCCGGCCGCTGGCTGATCGGCCACCTGGTGAGCGCAGTGGCGTTTGCCGCCTCGGTGCAGTGTTCGACCGTGCTGCAGCGCCTGTCGGTCAGGCCGCGACCCTGGGTCACGCTGATGCTGGCCATCGGCGCGGGGCTCCACGCGGCGGGGCTCGGCGCCGACGGGATCGGTCCGCTCGCGACGGTTGCGGCGGGCGTTCCTCCCGCGATGTTCTTCCGCGGCAGCAGCGTGCTGGTTCCGGGCGTGTTCATCGCGGGCGCCGTGTGCTTCGGTCTGGCGCAGATCTCCCAGACCGTACAGCTCACGCAGGAGGTATCCTCGCGGGGCTGGCGTCTGGTGGCCCTCATCGCCGCGGTCACGTTCTCGGTGGCCGAGTCGATCCCTTCGGGGTGGGGCTTGTACGTGGTCGCGCTCGCGGCGCTGGTGCTCTATTTGCCGCCGGCGTTCTCGGTCTGGCGCTCGGAGACACGGGGGGCGGGCGAAGCCACCCTGGGCTGACGGCCGCGTGCGGCAGATGGCGCTTCGCGCCGCGGTCGGTGCCCGGCATCCTGTCGGCATGCACGACGGCCGCGAAGAGGGAGGACACGATGAAGCCTGGGGCCTTGCTCGCGACGATCTTTCTCGTCCTGGTTGCGGTCGCGCACCTCCTGCGTGTCGCGTTCCGTGTCGAGGTGACGGCAGGCGGCGTGCCGATACCGATGTGGATGAGCGTGGTGGCCTGCGCCTTCACGGGGGGACTCGCCATCCTGTTGTGGTGGGAGAGTCGTCGGTGATAGCGCGGAAGCCGACCGACGGCGCGCTTCGGCCCCCGGCCGGGCGCGTCGGCGAGTCGAGGCTGGCGGTGGCCAGCGACGAGGTGGCGGAGCGGTGAGCCTGACCGCGGCACTGGTCGACATCACCACGCTTCGCGTGGACGCGATCGTCAACGCGGCGAACCCGCAATTGGCCGCAGGCGGTGGCGTCTGCGGAGCCATCTTCCGGGCGGCGGGCCCGGAATTGGGTCCGGCCTGCGCGGCACTGGGCGGTTGTCCCACGGGCGAAGCGCGCATCACTCCGGGGTTCCGCCTGCCGGCCCGATTCATCATCCATGCCGTGGGTCCCGTCTGGCATGGAGGCCAAAGCGGCGAGCCGCAGCTCCTCGCCGCCTCGTATCGCTCGGTGGTCCGCCTGGCGGACGAGCATGGCCTAAAGAGCATCGGCTTCCCGGCCATTAGCACGGGCATCTATGGCTACCCGTTGCAACTGGCCACCGAAATCGCCGTGGCCGCGGTGCGCGCGGCGCTTGCCGAAGGCTCCGGCCTCGGGCAGGTGATCTTCGCGTGCTTCAGCGAGGAAGTCTTGGCCGCCTATCGGCAGGCGGGGGTCGCGGCCTGACGAGCGCTTGCGCTCGACGGGCCCCTGAGACATCTTTTCATCGCCAATCGAGGAGGATCCCATGTTTCGCCGCATCGAGGACTTCCGTCAGGCCTGGGCCCAGGAGACCGAGGCCACGCTCAAGATCTTCCGCGCCCTGACGCCGGCCTCGCTCACCCAGGCGGTGGCGCCCGGGCGCCGCACGCTCGGCCGGCTGGCGTGGCACATCGTCGTCACGCTGCCCGACATGATGGGCCACGCCGGACTCCCGGTGACGGGGCCGGCGGAGGACGCGCCGCCGCCCGCGCTCGATCGAGTGCTCCAGGACTACGAGGCCGCGGCGCGCAGCGTGCTCGAGGGGGTGGCGGAGCGGTGGACCGACGCCATGCTGGCCGAGGAGGTGCCGATGTACGGCGAGTCGTGGTCGCGCGGAGCGGTGCTCATGAGCCTGATCGTTCACCAGGCCCATCACCGCGGCCAGATGACGGTGCTCATGCGCCAGGCGGGTCTCCGGGTCCCGGGCGTCTACGGACCGGCCAAGGAGGATTGGGCGGCCATGAACCTGCCGGCCCAGCCCTGACGCCGGGTCCCGAGCGCGGCGGCCGCCACAACCCGCTGCCGCGCAACATTCCGCCACCACCCCGCACTCGCCGCTTGGCGCGGAGCGCCGATTCGGGCATACTCCACGGCCGTTTGAGCCCAGGCGGAGCGCCCGGCACGGGGCCGGGGAACGCCGCCGATCGAGGAGAATGCGACCATGAAAGCCGGTATCCACCCCAACTACGAGTTGCGGGCCTTCCACTGCTACGGGTGCGGCAACGAGTTCGAGACCCGGACCACGCTCGAACCGAGCAGTTCTGACGGCAAGATCCATCTCGACATCTGCGCCAATTGCCACCCGTTCTTTACGGGCAAGCAGAAGCTCGTGGACAAGGCCGGCCGAGTCGAGCGCTTCCGCAGGCGCTACGAGCCGAAGACCAAGAGCAAGAGCAAGAGCGAGGCCGCCGAGGCCGAGGCGCCCCGCTCCTAGCGTCGCATTCGCGGCTCCCGTCCAGGGCGCGGCCCGGACGGGAGCCTTTGCTTTCGATCGGAGGCTCGATGCCGTTCCTGCCCGTCGGTGGCCAGGCCGTGATCGAGGGCGTCATGATGCGCTCGCCCTCGCGCATGGCAGTCGCCGTGCGCCGCCCCGAGGGCGACATCGCGATGATGGAGCGGCCGTTCATCTCGCTGACGCGGCGCTACAAGGCGCTCGCGCTGCCCGTGGTGCGTGGCGCGGTGTCGCTGTTCGAGACGATGTTCCTCGGCATCACCGCCCTCAACTACAGCGCCGACGAAGCGGTGAAAGAGGCGGGCGCGCCGGCGGCGGCGGCGTCCAAGTTCCAGGGCGTCGCCCAGGGGCTCACCATCGTCCTGGCGTTCGCCCTCGGCATCCTGCTCTTCGTGGTGCTGCCGGCGCGGCTGGCCGGCTGGCTCGGCGCGAGCGGCCGCGTCGCCTTCGGGCTGGTGGACGGGGCCTTTCGCCTGCTCGCCTTCATGCTCTACCTGTTGCTCATCAGCCGCTGGCGCGAGATGGCGCGCGTCCTCGGATACCATGGGGCCGAACACAAAGCGATCCACGCGCTCGAGAACCGCGCGCCGCTGACTCCGGAGAGCGTGCAAACGTTCTCTCGCTTCCACCCGAGGTGCGGGACATCGTTCCTGTTCCTCGTGGTGGTGGTGAGCATCGTGGTCTTCAGCTTCATCGGCCGGCCGCATGGTATCGGCGATCACCTGCTGCGCATCGCCTGCCTGCCGCTCATCGCGGGGGTGGCGTTCGAGTTCATCCGCTGGTCGGGCCGCCAGGTGCAGCGGCCGCTGGTGCGGGCCCTGGTCTGGCCCGGGCTGCAGTTCCAGCGGCTGACCACGCGCGAGCCCGATCTCACGATGTGCGCCGTGGCGATCGCGGCACTCGAGCGCGTGCGCCTCGACGAGACCCTGGTGGCGCTCGAGAGCCGCGCCATCCCGGCCGAGGCCGAGGTCGCCTTCATCCAGTAGAGGTCCGCGCATGTGGGAAGCGCTGAAGAAGGTGGAGGCCCGCTACGCCGAGCTGACCGAGCTGCTGGGCCGGCCCGAGGTGACGAGCGATCCGCGCCGGCTGCGTGACCTCGCCAAGGAGCGTGCCGCGCTCGAGCGCACCGTCCGGGCGATCGAGGAGTACCGGCGGATCGAGCGCACCATCGCCGACGACGACCAGGCGGTGGCCTCGGGCGACGCCGAGCTGGCGGAGCTGGCGAACGCCGAGCTGCCCGCCCTGCGCGCGCAGCGCGAGAGCCTCGAGGCGGAGCTCAAGAAGCTGCTGCTGCCGCGCGACCCCGATGACGACAAGAACGTGATCGTCGAGATCCGGGCCGGCACCGGCGGCGACGAAGCCACGCTGTTCGCCGGCGAGCTCTATCGTATGTACTCCAAGCACGCCGAGCGCCGCGGCTGGAAGCAGGAGGTCCTGAGTTCCAGTCCCTCCGAGGTGGGCGGGTTCAAGGAGATCATCTTCCAGCTTGCGGGCGATGGCGTGTACCGCGAGATGAAATTCGAGAGCGGCGTGCATCGCGTCCAGCGGGTGCCCGAGACCGAGGCCTCGGGCCGCATCCACACCTCCGCCGCGACGGTGGCGGCGCTGCCCGAGGCCGAGGAGGTGGACATCGACATCCAGGAGAAGGATCTGCGCGTGGACGTCTACCGCGCCGGCGGCCCCGGCGGCCAGGGGGTCAACACCACGGATTCCGCGGTGCGCATCACGCACCTGCCGACCGGCCTGGTCGTGACCTGCCAGGACGAGCGCTCGCAGATCAAGAACCGCGCAAAGGCGATGCGGGTGCTCCGCGCGCGGCTCTACGACCGGAAGCAGCAGGAGCAGCAGGCCAAGTACGCCGCCGCCCGCCGCTCGCAGGTTTCGACCGGCGACCGCAGCGCCAAGATCCGCACCTACAACTTCCCCCAGGGACGAATCACCGACCACCGTATCAACCTCACCCTCTATCGCCTGCCCGAAGTGATGGAGGGCGACATCGCCGAGCTGACGGCCGCACTCGATGCCGCCGACATCGCCGAGCGCCTCGCGGCCCTGGGCAGCGGCGGGGACGGTAAGGCCGCCTGAGCGCGGCTGCCACGGCCAACGGAGCGGCCACGCGGGTGACGGGACCGAAGGCGGGACGAACCGGCGGGACGAAGGAGGGATTCCCCGATGGGCAATGACAGAGTGATTCAGGGCAAGATGGAAGTCGCCGGGATCATGGGTCCGCTTTGGTTCATGGGATGGCTTTTCACCATCGGGTACGCGCACTTGGGGCTGTGGCAGGCGATCTGGGCACTGCTGCTCTGGCCCTACTTCCTGGGCCGGCTCCTCGGCTGAAGCCCGCGCAGGCAGGGCCGCCTGGGGTGGTGGCTCTCCTCAGCGCCGCGTCTCGCTCTCACGCCGTAGCCCGCTCGCGCAGCGCGCGGGCCTCGTCGTCCTCGGGGTGATGGGAGATCGGCGTGTCGAGCTGGGCCAGGGCCTCGGGCGTCCGCCCGCGATCGAGCGCGATCAGCGCCAGAACGTAGCGGGCGTCGCGCACGTTCGCGGTGAGGCTCAGCGCGCGCCGCGCCTCGCGCTCCGCACCGGCCAGACGCACCAGCCCGCCCAGGCATACCGCGCGCTTCTCGGCGATCCCGGCGCGAAAGCTCGCGGCCTCGGGGTCCTGCTGCAGGGAGTCGGCGCGGTCGAGCCGCTGCAACGCGAGCGCGAGATCCCCTCGCGCATCGGCCGGTCGGCGGCGAGGAAGCTGCGCATTGCCTCCGGGTCCACGCGCGCGATCTGCCGAAAACGGTCGGGCTCGTACTCCACGATGGTCGCGACGTCGAGTGCGGGGTTCCTCTCGAACTCGGCGAACCGCACCCAGCGCAGCGTCGAATCCCCGCCCCACACCCGGAGCGCCCGCGAGCCGCCGAACGCGTACACGCTCTCGAGCGGGAAACTCCGCCACACGACGCGCGCACCCCGCGGCAGCGGGCCGGCATCGGCGACCCGCTCGCGGGTGGCGCGCATCAGCCGCTGCAGGCGGGCGATGTGCGCGAAGTCCACGGAGGCGCCGGAGGCCGGCGCCGCCACCGTGATGGACCGCGGCGGGGCCGGGGCCGCCGCGAGCAACGCGAGCCGGAGGGCGAATAGCACCGCGACCAGTGCCGGCCTGAGCGCGCCGAGGCCGGCCGCCACCGCGACGCCGGCGCCGATCGCCCCGTATGGCGTGCGATCCGGGCACCACAGCGGATGGACGAGCGCCAGCGTTCCCGATGCCAGGGCGAACCAGGCGAGCCCCCAGCCCACCCACGGCAGCGCGCGGCGCAGGCGCCCGCGCGCCGCGCCGTCGCGGGCCCACACCGAGATCCCCACCGCGGCGATCGCCGCCGCCGCGCCCACGGCCACGGCGTCCCACCGGCCGCGCGCGAGGGCGAGGCTCAAGAGCGCGCGCAGGCTGTTGCTCACCGCCCACAGCAGGTGCGCGGCCAGCGCCGGCGTCCCGCCGGCGAGCGGATCGAGATGATGGGGCAACGCGATCCCGGCGTGGCGGCGCACCGCCAGATACGCGATCCCCCACGCCGCGACCAGCGCCCGCGCCCGCGAGCCCCGGTCGCCGGAGGGTGCGGCATCAGCGGCAGCATCACCGCCGTGACCACCGCCGTCTCCTTGCACAGCAGTGCCGCGAGCAGCGAGGCGAGCGCCGATGCCATCCGTCCGCGCGAGGCCTCGTGGAGTGCCAGCGCCGAGAACAGGATCAGCCCTAGATCGACGAAGTGGCTGGGCCAGGTGATGAGGCTGCGCGTGGATTCGGCGATCAGCGGGAAGGTCGCGGCGAACGCGGCGGCCCACCCCGGCAGCGCGGGGCGGAAGCACCGGTAGAGCAGCACGCCGGCGAGCGCCAGCCGCGCGACGTGGAGTGCCGCCACCAGCGCCGGGTGCGCGAGCACCAGCCGGCCGAACGACGCGTAGTAGACCTGGTGCGCGAGCGGGCGCCAGAACGAGGTCGAGCCGCCGCCGTCGAGCAAGCTCCCGGTGCCCGCGAACGGCGTGCGGTGGAGGAAGTCGAAATCCTCGGCCACCGGCTCGCCGAGCGACGCCCCGATCGAGCGCAGCAGCAGCGGAATCACCCCCAGGGCGCTCGCCCACAACCAGGGATCGTGCCGGCCGGCGGGGCGCGTGCGGGCCGGGTGCGGTGAGTGGGGGAGGGATGCGGTCAGTCGTGGCTTCCGGTGTTGGTGCACGAAGTGGCGGCCGGATGGTGGCCGAGCGGACGATGTTGCGGGCTCGCGCCCGGGGGTGCCAGTCGCGCGACCCCCGGCTACTTTGGTAGCGGTCCCCCGCTACTCCTAGAGGGCTGGGGCGCGCCCACGCGCGGGTGTGTTTACTTGAACGGACTTCGCGCGAGGGAGGTTCCTGGGGCCGGTGTCTGCCGCGCTCCGGGCACGCTTCAGTTCCTACAAGACTTCGTCCTCCGCGCGCGGCCCGCTTGAGGACCAAGACAGCCGTCGGGCCCTGTTCAGGGGAGAGCGCTCGCCCAAGAGCGTCGTCGCCGACGAAGCCAAGCAGACCGCCGATGCCGTCGGTCGGAGTTCACGAGCCAGGGTGCGTTCGTCGCCGGCCGGAGCGCACAGAGCTTCTACCCAGGTGTGCTCGCGATCGAGGAGAACGCGGACCACGTCTACGTGGCCGACACCTACGGTGGGGTCATTCGGGAGTTCACGCACGGCGGGGTTCCCGTCGCCGTGTGGGGCAGCCCGATCGGTTTCGACCGGCCGTGGGGCATCACCGTCACCTCGAGCGGAGATTTCTCGTACGTGGCCGACTCCGAGAACGACCGGATCCAGGCGTTCGGCGGGGACGGAAGCTACCTCTTCACCTGGGGGTCCACCGGCACGGGCAACGGCCAGTTCGATGCGCCCTGCGGCATCGCGATCGTGGAACACCCGGGGGATCAGTTCGGCGATGTGTTCGTCGCGGATCAGACCAACCACCGCATCCAGAGGTTCTGTGGCTGCCCCGTGCCTGCAAACACCACGACCTGGGGCAGGGTCAAGGCCATCTATCGCTGATATGGAATGACCGGCCGTCACGCTCGTTGGCCGTGCCCCGCCGGCCAAGCCGCCCGCGACGTTCTTGCGGACGCGCGGGCGGCCTCTATTCCCGCTCCGCCCGACGTGCTGCGTTCGCACCCATGGCTCGCAAGCGCTCGCGCCCCGGGCGGGGGCGGCGGTGAACTGCTGGTGGCGGCCGCCGCTGGCCGCGCTGCTGATCCTGGCCCTGCTGCTCGATGGCTGCGCGCCCGGGCCCAAGCGCCAGCTCGGCATGCCGGCCGTGGTGACCACGGCGAGCGAGCCCGCGCGCTCGCCGTACCTCAACGCCCATCTGCGCGACGGACGCTTCATCGCCTTCAACGAGTGGAGCGTGGATTCGACCGGCACCGTCGTCACCGGGAACGGCCGCCTGCTCGACGCCTCCCGCAACCTCGTCACCGCGGGCCCCCTCTCCGTGTCGATCGACTCGGTGGCGATCTTCGAGGCCAACAGCCCGACCGCCATGCCGCCGGCGATGCGGGCGCTGTTGATCGTGTTGGTGGGCACCGCGATCCTCGCCGGGGTGGCGCTGATCGCGCTCGCGATCGCGTGCGCCAGCAATCCCAAGTGCTTCGGTTCGTGCCCCACGTTCTACGTGGACGACGGCGAGCGCGCGTCGCTCATGGTGGAGGGATTCTCGGCGAGCGTTGCTCCGGCGCTCGAGGACACCGACGTGGACGCGCTCTACCGCGCGCGGCCGCGCGGGCGAGCCTTCGAGGTCACGATGAAGAACGAAGCCCTCGAGACCCACGTCGTGCACTTCGTCCACGTGCTCGCCGCACCCCGCCTCCCGGGCGGGCGCGTGTTCGCCGCGGTGGACGGCTCGTACTGGCAGACGAGCGCGCCGCGCGCGCCGCTCGCGGCGGAGGACGCGGCAGGAAGCTGCCTCGAAGCGCTCGCGGGCTTCGACGGGATCGAGCGTACCAGTGCCGTGGATTCCACCGACCTCGCGCGGCGCGAGACGCTCGACCTCGAGTTCCCGGCCGCTGGCGGTGAGCGCCTCGGCCTCGTGGTCGCATCGCGCCAGACGCTGCTCACCACCTACCTCTTCTACCAGACGCTTGCCTACATGGGCGGCTCGACGGGGCGCTGGCTCGCTTCACTCGAGAACGGCGACCGCGCCGCACTCGAGCGCAGCCGGGCCCTGGGTCGCGAGCTGGGGGGCATCGAGGTCCAGCTCCCGGACGCGGCCCGAGGGTGGGCGACGGTGTACGAACTGAACGAGACCGGCCCGCTCGCCACCGACGTCAAGCTGGTGCCGCTGCCGCCGCTGCCCCCCGGAGCGCAGCGCATCCGTCTGCGCATGACGCGCGGTCATTTCCGCCTCGATTGGGTGGCGCTCGCCCGCCTCGATCGCAAGGTGGAGCCGCAGCGACTCGAGCCGGTCGCGGTCCGGC
>MFFQ01000089.1:19528-23506 GCA_001780165.1 Candidatus Eisenbacteria bacterium RBG_16_71_46
GAGGCGCTCGCGGCGCTGCGCGGCCCGGAGCGTGCACTCGTCACGGGGCCCGGCGACGTCTACACGCTCGCGTACGCCCTCCCCGGTCCGCCCGGGCGCTACGAGCTGTTCCTCGAGAGCCGCGGCTACTACCTCGAATGGATGCGGCAGCGCTGGGTCGAGGAGGAGGACCCGAGTCGCCTCGCGATGCTCCCGCTCCAACCCCGCCAGGCCCTGCGCGAGCTGGCGCCGGTCTTCGCGCGCGAGCAGCCGGCGCTCGAGGACTGGTTCTGGAGGAGCCGCTTTGCCCATCCGTAGACCCGAGCGAGCCTGCCCGGCGCTTCGTACCGGGTCGCGCGCGCGGGTGCCGATCGCCGCGGGGCTGGCGCTGCTCGCCCTCCTCCCGGCCGGCTGCGCGCGGCTGTGGCTCCATCCGCCGCCGGGGGCGGTCCCGTCGCAGCGCGAGGCGCAGAGCCACGAGGACGGCCGCGGCGCCTGGACCCTGGTCGAGTACCGGGCCGAGGGCAGGAAGGCCCACGCCGGGGGCGAGCTGATCGCGATCGATGCGCAGAACGTGCTTCTGCTGGCAGGCGGCAGGATGGTCACGGTGCCGCGCGTGGCGGTCTCGCTCGTGACGCTGGTGCCGTTCTACTGGGCGAGCGGCTCGCTCGAGCTGCAACGCGTGCCGGCGGGGAAGTGGGAGCTGGTGCTGCCCTACGCGCGCTTCCCCCAGGGGCTTCCGCCGGGATTCGATCCCGGGGCCGCGCACCCGGAATCACCAACCCGCTAGGCAAGCGTTCCTCGCGCCACGGCGGTCGCGATGCTCGGGGCGCTCCGAACGCCGCGCCGGCCGTCCGCCCGGGCCATCGAAGCCGAGCGGCGGATCAGCACCGCTGAACACGGCCGCCCTCGACGCCGCACGGTCTCCGCGGCGGGTCGCTCCTGTCAGAATCTCGTTATGCCTCGCGACGATCCCGGCTAGAATCACCGCCACGGTCGTCGGCGAGATCGCCGTCGCCGCAGCTCACGGAGGTCCCCGATGAAGCGCTTCGCTACCCAGCATCGCTCACGGCTCCTGCTCGCAGGAGCGCTCGTCGCGGTCGCCGGCATCGCCTGGGCGGGCCTGCGCCCGCAGGCGCCGGAGGCCGGTTCGAGCGCGACCGGGACGACCCCGGCGGTCGCCCTGGTCGCCCCCGAGGCCGCAGCGCCCGCGGTAACGCCGGCCCCAGCCAACACTCCCAAGTCGCGCCCCGCGCGCCAGGTCGCCGCAGCGGCCCCCGCGGCCGTCGCCCCGGCGCCCGTCGCCGGTGAAGCCGGCATGCGCATCTTCCTCGATCCCGAAACCGGCGCCATCGGACCGCCCCCCGTGGGGAGCCTGAGCCCCGCGCCCGAGGGCGCGATCGAAGAGCCGTCCGCGAACCTCCGCGAGCAGATGCTTCCCGACGGCTCGGTGATGATCGATCTGCAGGGCCAGTTCCAGGAGTACACGATCATCCAACTCGACGCGAACGGACGGCGCATCGTGCGCTGCGCCACCGATCCCGCGGCCGCCATGCGTCCGGCGCCCGCTCCCGCACCTCAGCGCGAGGAGGAGTAGGCCATGACGACCTCCATCGCCATCAAGTCGCGCGGCCTCCGGTCGCTGCTGGTGCTCGTCGCGCTGCTGGTCTTCGGCGTCGGAACCGCCGGTGCGGCGACCATCACCATCGTCAACAACAACGCGGCGGGGGTGGGCTTCAACGATCCCACGCCGGTCGCACCCGTGGGAGGCAATCCCGGCACGACGCTCGGTGCCCAGCGCCTGTTCGTGTTCCAGCATGCCGCCAACATCTGGGGCAGCTTCCTCACCAGCAACGTCGTGATCCAGGTCCGCTCGCAGTTCGCGGCGCAGACGTGCACCGCCACCAGCGCCGTGCTCGGCAGCGCCGGGGCGGTCACCGCGCACCGCGATTTCGCGGGCGCGGACTTCGCGGGCACCTGGTACGGTCAGGCGCTGGCCAACAAGCTGGCCGGCGTGGACCTCGACGCGGTCAACCCGGACATCAACGCCACCTTCAACCTCAACATCGATTCCGGCTGCTTCGGCCCCGGGCTGGTCTGGTACTACGGCATCGACGGCAACGAGGGTGTCAACATCGAGCTGCTGCCCGTGGTGCTGCACGAGATGGCCCACGGCCTCGGCTTCCAGACCTTCACCAGCGGCACGTCGGGCAATTTCCTCAGCGGGTTCCCGACCATCTACGACCGCTACCTGTTCGACAACACCAACGGCCTGCGCTGGTACCAGATGACCGCGGCGCAGCGCGTGGCCTCGGCGATCAACACCGGCAACCTGGTGTGGGACGGCTCGTCGGCGGTGGGCTTCGCGGGCGGCTACCTCGCCAAGCGGCCGCGGATGCTCGTGAACTCCCCGGGCGGCATCGCCGGCACCTACACGGTCCAGACCGCCAGCTTCGGCCCGGCCCTCACCGCCGGGGGACTCACCGGCAACGTCGTGCTGGTGGACGACGGCACCGGAACCCTCACCGACGCCTGCGAGCCGCTGATCAACGGCGCCCAGGTCGCGGGCAACATCGCGCTCATCGACCGCGGCATCTGCACGTTCGTGGCGAAGACCCTGGCCGCACAGGCCGCCGGCGCGATCGGCGTGATCATCGCCAACAACGCCGCGACCGGGCTTCCCGGAATGGGTGGGTCGGACCCCTCCATCACGATCCCGGCCGTGGGGATCTCGCAGGCCGACGGCAACCTGCTCAAGGCCAACCTCGGCAGCGGCGTCAACGTCACGCTCGGGTTGCACCCGACGCTGCTCGCCGGAGCGGACAACACGGGCAAGCCGCTGATGTACGCTCCGAGCCCGTACCAGAGCGGCTCATCGGTCTCGCACTGGGACGTGAGCGTCAATCCCAACGCGCTGATGGAGCCGGCGATCAACGTGAGCCTCCACGATGACGTGGATCTCACGCCCTACCATTTCAAGGACATCGGCTGGTTCCCCGGAGCGACCGCCACCTTCCTCGCGATGTTCACCGCCGAGAACCGCCCGGACGGCATATTGCTCAAGTGGTCATTCGGCGATCCCACTGACGTGGGGGCGACGACCCTCGAGCGCGCGCTCTCCGCGGACGGCCCGTGGGCGGCGATCGCGACCGAGCTGGGCCGGGACGGGGAGCGGACCACCGCGCTCGACACCAGCGCCGAGCCGGGAACGATCTACTTCTACCGCCTGCGGGTCATGGACCGGAGCGGGCACACCGACTATATGGGCCTGACCTCGGCACGGCGTGAGGCGCTGGTCGCGGGCGGGCTGTTCCTGAGCCGGCCGTCGCCCAACCCCACGTCGCGCGGCGCGCAGGTGACGTTCCGCCTCGCGCAGCCGGAATTCGTTCGGCTCTCGGTCGTGGACGTCGGTGGGCGCAAGATCCGCACGCTGCACGAGGGCATGATGCTCGCGGGCGATCACACGCGGACCTGGGACGGGCGCACCGACCGCTCGATCCAGGCCGGTCCCGGCGTGTACTTCATCACCCTGCAGACCTCGGAAGGCGTCAAGACGGAGCGAATGTCGCTGGCACCGTAGCCGCCGCACGCGGCAACACCCGATCGCGCCGGGCTCTTCGGAGTCCGGCGCGATTGGTTAGGCTCCGTCCGCAAACGCCCACGGGCTGCGTTGCACGGTCGGCTCCTCGCTCCGACGTGGCCCAAGGGCCACCGCTGCGCTCGCCGCGCGAGCGCGACGCCTTGCCCGCGGGCGTTTGCGGATGGAGCCTATTCCCGCGCCGCGGGCGGCAGCGCCCGCAGCGCGGCGATGAAGGCGACCATGAAGAGCAGATCGGCGAACGCGAACGGCACCCACATATTGGGGATCTCGCGGCGGAAGAAGTACGCCAGGACGATGCCCGCGTATGCCAGCTTGAGCAGGATCCCGAGCGTGATCAGATCCCGGTTGCGGCGGGGTGCTCGCGCCACGAACCAGAAGCCGATGCCGAAGATCAGCAC
>MFFQ01000089.1:23536-23729 GCA_001780165.1 Candidatus Eisenbacteria bacterium RBG_16_71_46
CACCACCGCGGCACCGAACTGCACGTAGCCGGGGTGATTGGGCAGCGTGATCCCGAAGTACCGGTAGATCTGCGCGAAGGCCAGCAGGAACGCGACTCCCAGCAGGAAGTCGTAGGCGCCTGCGACCACGAACAGCGGTCGGATCCAGTTAGCCGTCATGGGTCTCCTCCTCGTGAGTTCGAGCGACGGAGCG
>MFFQ01000089.1:23743-27628 GCA_001780165.1 Candidatus Eisenbacteria bacterium RBG_16_71_46
ACGGAGCGCCGGCGGCGCAGCCCGTCGAAGAACCGCCGCCGCCGCGCGTCGATGAAGTCGCGGTCGTAGAGCCGCTGCGCCAGCTCGACCAGCCCCCACTGGAGCCTCTCGGGCGACATCCCCGTCGGGACGTGGTTCACGTCGAACAGCGTGCACTTGTCCCAGGCCCCCTCGTCGAGGATGCGTCCCTGCTCTTGCAGGCGGTGGTAGAGCGGCGTGCCCGGGAACGCGGTCATCACCGTGATCTGCACCTCGTACAGCCCCGTGCGCGCGACGAAGTCGTAGACCGCGTCGAAGACCGCCTCGGTGTGCCCGTCCAGCCCCAGCACGAAGCAACCGTTGACGGTGACGCCGTGCGACTGGATGAGGCGGATCGCCGACTCGTAGCGCGACCAGCGCCGGTGCTTCCAGTTACTGCGCAGCTCGAGGCCGTCGAGCCCGCTCGCATCGGGGCTCTCGAGCCCGATCAGCACCTGCCGGCACCCGCTGGCGCGCATCAGGTCGAGCAGCTCCTCGTCCTCGGCGATCGAGATGTCGGCCTCGGTGAACCACTTCACCTTCTCGGCCTGGAGCGCGCGCAACAGCGCCTTGGCCTCCTGGCGGGCGACGAAGCTGTTGTCGTCGGCGAACTCGATGAACGGCTCCGGCCACAGCTCCTTGATCCTGCGGATCTCGGCGATGACGCGCTCCACCGGCTTCACCCGGTAGGTGGGCGCGATCAGGATCGAGCCGGCGCAGAACTCGCAGCGATGCGGGCAGCCGCGGCAGGTCTGGACCGTGATCCGGTTGTAACGATCCGGGTCGAGCAGCTCGTAGCGCGGCAGCGGCGCGGCGGCGAGATCGAACTCCTCCGCCGGCGCCCGGTACTCGGCGGCGAGGCGGCCGCGGCGCGCGTCCGCGATGACCTGCGGCCAGGTGACCTCGCCCTCGCCCACCACCGGGATCGCGCCGTGTGCGCGCGCCTCCTCGGGCAGCACGCTGACGTGGAGTCCGCCCATCACCACCGGCACGCCGCGCGCGCGGTAGAGGTCGGCCAGCCGGTAGGCGTCGAGGATCTGGGCCGAGTAGGAGGCGATCGCGACCAGGTCGTAGTCGCCCACCGGGTCCGGCTCCGCGCGCAGGTCCTCGATCTCCGAGTATTCCACCTCGACGTCCGGCGGCGTGAGAGCGGCGAGCGTCAGCAGCGCGAGGCTCGGCAGGGAGGCGATCACCTTGCTGCGCTCCACGAACCCGGGGAGGGTGAGTCCGATCGCGGTCAGCTCGGGATTCGCGGCCCGCACGCCGCTCATGGCGACCAGGCCCACCTTCATGGCCGGATCAACCCGAGTACCACGATGGCGACGCCACCGAGCAGGCTGAGCACGGGAATCGCGAACAGTGGGCGCAGCCCGGGTCGCCACGCCATCAGGCCGCAGCAGGCCGGCATGGACACCGCGCCGACCACAAGGGCGAAGGAGGCGGCATGGAAAGCCGCGGGCGCGACGTGAATGCGCGGAGCGCTCGTCGCGAACAGGACGTTCAGCATGCCGAGGGCGACCAACGAGACATGTCCCAGCCGGATCAGGCGGCGGCGCAGCGAGCCGTAGCCGCCGAGCCAGTCGGCGTCATGGAAGCGCAGCCCGAGGATCAACCCGGACAGGAGACCCAGGAAGATCCAGGCCCACCCGAACGCCTCGTTGTTCGGCACGTGCCTCTCCAAGCGGGGGGTCCGTTTCGCCGGACCAAGGCTAATCCCG
Source organism: Candidatus Eisenbacteria bacterium RBG_16_71_46 (assembly GCA_001780165.1). Classification (GTDB taxonomy): domain Bacteria; phylum Eisenbacteria; class RBG-16-71-46; order RBG-16-71-46; family RBG-16-71-46; genus RBG-16-71-46. The sequence continues at coordinate 25,480 of MFFQ01000089.1, forward strand.
CGAGTGGGCTCGGTCAAAGGTCATCGTCTGGAGTGCCGCCGGACCCGCACGGCTCGGGAGCCGCGCGCACGACGTGGACGCCCGGCGCACGCGGTGGACACGCGGGGTGCTTCCGCAACGAGGCCGCGGACGCGCGCGCGTCACGCGGTGGACGCCGGGCGCACGACGTGGACATGCCATGGCGATTCGCGCTCAGGCTCGGCGCTCGCTCGTGTCGCGCCACGGGCCCCACGCACGTGTCCGCAGGACATACCCTCGCTTTCGACGCGGCCGTCGCGCGCGGCACGGCGCGTGCAAGGCCCGGGCATTCACGATCCGCCCCCGTGGGAGTCGCTCGGAGATGCTCCATCCACCCGCGTCCGTTCCGCGTCCCGGCCTGCCCTGGCCGCTCGCCCCCTGGGCGCTGCTGCCGTGGCTGGCCTCGATCGGCTGGGGCTGGTGGCAGACCCTCGCCAGCCAGCTCGGCCAGGTCTCGATCGGCGCCGGCGCGGGCGCCGCCCGCGCGCTCGCCGTCGGTCTCGCCGTGGCACTCCTGGCTCGCGTCGCGGGGTTCATCGCCGAGTCCGGATTCTACGTGCTGTGGTGGCGGGCGCGCGGCAGTCACATCCCCTTCTGGCGCCTCTCGTCCTGGATCGCCGCGCTCTCCGCCGCCGACCTGCTGGCCATGTCGCTCGGCCGGCTCGCCGAGCGACATGGCGGTGCGCTGCCCTTGGTGCTCGCCCCGCTCGCGGGCGCGTCCCTGTTGCGATCCCAGGTTCCGGGACTCGACGCTGGGCTTTGGGTGGGCTTCGGCAGCCTGGGGCTGCTCGCCGCCGCGCGCGTGGCGCTCACGGCGCGCGCGCAGGCGGTGGCGCTCGACCGCCGGATCGCCGCGCCGCTCGCGCTCACCGCCGGGGCGTGGCTCGCGAGCCGGGTGGCGCTGTGGTGGATCGTGGACCTGGCCCGCGGCATGAGCCCCCTCGGATGAGGCGCGGCGCCGCCCCCGCGTGGCCGCAGCTCGCCGCCGGGCTGGCGTGGGGAGGGCTGTTGGCGGCCCTCCTCGCCCTCGGCGTCCTCTGGCATCGCGACCGCACGCGGCAGTGGGAGACCCCACGCTGGGACGCCGGCCGATTCGTCCTCCTCGCCGATCGGGATTCGGACGCGGGGGAACTGAAGGAGACCTGGGTGGTCGCGGTCCATCCAGCCTGCCCGCATTGCCAGGTGAGCCTGCGCGAGGTCGTGTCCGCGCGCGAGCGGGAGGGCTCACCCATCCGCGTCGCGGGGCTGATCGTGGACGTCGTCCGCCCGCCCGCGAGCGCGACCGTGGCGGCACTCCCCGGCGACCGCATCTGGTGGGACGCGCGCGGCGTGTGGCGCGAGCGCTGGGGCCACCGCGTCTATGGCGAAGTGCTGTGCTTCGATCCTGCCGGCGGCTACCTGCGCTGTCTGTCGCCCCTGGTCGAAGCCGATGTCGCTCCCGGGTCCGCCCCCGCACTGGGGAGGTGAATCACCATGAACACTCAATCCGTCTTCCGGCGCACCGCGAGCACCTTCGCGGCCGCCGCACTCGCCCTCGCGCTGCTCGCGGGCCCCGCGCGTCCCGCCGGCGCCGCGCTGGCCTCGCCGGGGCGCGAGGCCGCGCCCACCGACGTCGAGAAGACCCTGCGCTACGTCGGCTGCGCGCTGGCCATCGCGGGCGCCACCGGAGGCTGGGGCATCGCCATCGCCGTCGTGGGATGCCTCGTGCTCATCGCCGACGATCTGTAGCCGTAGTCCGGAAACGCCCCCGCAGGAAGAGAGACCTCATGCAGATCCGCAAGCAGACCCCGGCCAGGCTGGCGCTCGCCCTCGCGGCGGCGCTCACGTTCGTCGCGCCACCCGTGGCCTCGCTCGCGCAGCCGGAGATCCCGGCCCGTGGCCCGATGATCGCCTCGATCGACAAGCCTCCGGCCGAGTCCGAGAGCGCCCTCGGGGGCTTCGCCGCGATCGGGTGTGGCTTCTTCATCCGCGCCACGATCGCGACCGGTGGATTGGCGGCCGGTACCTGGGCCGGCGCCATCGCCTGTTGCGCCTACATGCTGCTCGACGGCCTCGTGTTCGACCACAAGTAGCCCGACACCCGGCCGCGGCGCGCGGCCGGCTCGCCCGTATCGCGCCGGTGGTGCATCTC
>MFFQ01000089.1:27635-28008 GCA_001780165.1 Candidatus Eisenbacteria bacterium RBG_16_71_46
GCGCGGTACGGCGCCTGGCCGGCGTGCCGCGCTCCACGCTGCCCGCCGGGCCTGCTGCGCGTCGCCCGCCGCACCCCGCGCCGCGTCTCGGCAGCGCCTTCGCGTATCGCGCGCCGCCGGCGCCGCGGATCGCGGCCGCGCTGTCGCGGGAGGACCATGCGGGCTATGCTCGCGGCGATGGAGCCCACCCTCGCCGACGCGCTCGCGGCCGCGCTCTCGCGGCTCTCCGGCTCGCCCTCGGCCACGCCCGAGGCCGAGGAGCTGGTGAGCCGGCTCGCCGGCCTCTCGCGCGTCGAGCTGCAACTGCAGCGCGGGCAGCCGCTGGCGCAGGAGCAGTGGCAGCGGCTCGAATCCTGGCTCCGCCGCCGTGCGG
>MFFQ01000089.1:28014-32890 GCA_001780165.1 Candidatus Eisenbacteria bacterium RBG_16_71_46
CGAGCCGATCCAGTACATCACCGGGCGCGCCGCGTTTCATCACCTCGATCTGGCCGTGAACTCCGCGGTGCTGATCCCGCGCCCCGAGACCGAGGTCCTGGTGGAGGCCGTGCTCGCGGTGCTGCGGGCCGAGGCCGCGCGCTGGCCGCGGCCGCGCGTGCTCGACCTCGGCACCGGTTCCGGCGCCATCGCGCTCGCGATCGCCGCGGAGCACCCGGCGGCGATCGTCATCGCCACCGATTCCAGCACCGCGGCGCTCGAGGTGGCACGCGCCAACGCCGCCGCACTCGGGCTCGAGAGCCGACTCCAGTTCGCGCACGGGGACTGGCTCGGAGCCATCGGCGGGGACGACGTGTTCGAGACCATCGTCTCGAACCCGCCCTACATCGCGACCGGGGAGTGGGACCAGTTGCCCGACGACGTCCGCAGTTTCGAGCCGGCCGAAGCGCTGTTCTCGGGCTCCACCGGGCTCGAGGCGGTGCGCGACATCGTGGACGAGGCGCCGCGCCACCTGGTGGCAGGCGGCCTGCTCGCGCTCGAGCTGGCCGAGTCGCGCGCCGAGGAGGTGGCGGGCTGGTTCGAGGGCGCGCACGACTGGGGTGGCGTCACGCTGCGTGACGATCTCGCGGGCCGGCCGCGCGTGCTGCTCGCGCGACGCGAGGGCGGACCCGCGATCGCCCCGAGGCAGTGGCCGGAGGAACTCTAGTCGAAACGACCGGGAAGCCTGCGGACGCAGGAACGACGCGAGCGTTGCGGGCCGCTCACAGAGGGAGAGCTCATGCCATCGCCACAGGAATTCATCGACGCCATCAAGGCGGGTGACGCCGATCGAGTGAAGGCGATGCTCGACCTCGCCCCCGGCCTGGTCGGCGCCCGCGACGCCTCGGGCCTTTCCGCGGCGCTGACCGCGGCCTACCACCGCCAGGGCGCGATCGCCGACCTGATCGTCAGCCATGGAGCGAAGCTCGACATCTTCGAAGCCGCGGCGCTCGGTCAGATCGATGCGGTGCGCGAGCATCTGAAGTCGGACGAATCGCTCGTCAACGCCTACGCGCCTGACGGGTTCTTCCCGCTGGCGCTCGCCGCCTTCTTCGGGCACGCCGCGGTCGTCGAGTTGCTGCTCGCGCACCGCGCGGACGTCCGTGCCGTGGCGAAAAATCCCATGAGGGTCACCGCGCTACACGCCGCGACCTCCAACGGTCACCCCGGAATCGTGGCGCTCCTGCTCGTGGGAGGCGCGGATCCCGACGCCGAGCAGCAGCAGGGCTGGCGGGCGTTGCACGCCGCCGCCGCCGCGGGGCGCGGCGACATCGCGAAGCTGCTGCTGGCCCATGGTGCGGACCCGGCGGCTACGACCGACGAGGGCTTCACGCCCGTCCAGCTCGCCCGCCAGAAGGGGCACGAGGAGGTCGCGGCGCTGCTCGCCGCGCGGGCTGGCTGAGGTCGCGAGTCGCCACCAGCCGGCCCGACCGCGTTCGCGCCGCACGGGGCGCGGCCCGATCCGGCGGTGCGCCATCTCACCGTCACGGTCCCCTTCCCCGGGCGCGGGCCGTCATCGTCGCCGCGGCCACGGGCATCGGGGTGAGCCCGCGTGGCGCGGAACGCGGACTCACCGAGGCGCGCGGGGCCGCGGCGGGGCCGACGGGTCGATCGATCGGCCCTAGAGGTCGGAGGGTTGCGGCGGAAGGCCCCGCACGAACGCGAGGAGGTCCTGCCGCGCCTTTGCGGCGCGGGGATCGCCGAGTCGTGCGTAGCAGTCGGCGCGGGTGGCGAGGTACCGACCCACCCACGGGCCGTTCTCGCCGAAGGGCTCGATCGCCGCCCGCGCGTACTCGCGCGGCACGCCGTTCTCGATCACTCGCGCGACGTCGAGCCGGGCCACGATACGAGTGAAATTCGATGCGTACGCCGCGAAAGGCTGCTCGAGTGCGGCGAACAACCGCTGCCCCGCCACCGCGCGGTCCTGCGCGGCAATCTCCGAGGCGAGCGGCAGGGCACGGTTCACGAGCAGCGTCCACGCCCAGGGATCGTGCCGGTACCCGGAGAGAGCGATCTCGAACGCCTCCGCCGCGGCCGCGGCATTCCCGCGCCGCAGCTGAAGGCGCGTGAGCACCAAATCGGCTTCGACGGGGCGGTCGCGGCGCAACAGCTCGATGAATCCCTCCGCCGCCGGATCGCCCCCCTCCGCCATCACGTCGGCGACCATGGCCAGCTCGCTCAAGTCGTAGGGGCTCGTGGCGCGCGACTCGCGCCAGTGCCGGAGCGCGCCGGCGTAGTCCTCGTTCAGGTAGGCGCTCATCGCGGCGGTGCGCGCGTAGAGCCGGTGGCCCGGGGGTGGGAGTGTGGGTGCCGCGCCCTCCGACATGGGCAGGTACGCCTGCTGCAGCATGAAGTGGTCCCAGTCGATCCCACTGTCCACCCAGGCGGGAAGATGCTCGCCGCGTCGCACGGCGATCGAGCGCAGCGCCTCGAGATCCACACGGCCCGGGCCTCCGGCCTGCCGGGCGAACTGGTACTCGAGGATGGTCCGGTCGTCGGTGTTCGGCCGAGCCGGACCGGCGCCGGCGATGTACCGGCCGAACGCGTCGTTACCGACGAAATGGGCGAGGACGCCCTCCAGGCTCGCCGTCCGCCACCCCGCCTGCGTGGCGCCGCGGAAGGGCTCCTCGCGCAGGCGCTCCCGGATCCGGCCCGCGCGCGGGGCAATGGGCTGGCGGGACGCCACGAGCAGGAGGTCGCTGTTCAGCGTCGCCCAGGTCTCGACGTGGGGGAACTCCCGGCAGACCGTGGCGTACACGGTGCGGAGCGTGCGGAAATCGAGTTCGTAGATCTGGACCCACTGCAGAAAGAGCCCGTCATCGGTCAGCCGGCTGGCGGCGGCGCGGTAGAACTCCGAGGTATAGAGGCTCGCCACCCCGGCGCGGTAGGGATTCGAAGGCTCCGAGACGATCAGGTCGTAGCGGTTCCGCGACGTCAGCAGGATCTCGCGTCCGTCCCCGACGCGCAGCTTCACCTTCGGGTTGTGCAGCACGTTCTGGTTGACCGGAGCGCAGGCCTCGGTGACGTGCATGACCGCGGGCTCGAGCTCGGCGACGTCCACGTGCGCGATCGAGGGGACCCGGCCGAGCCAGCCGGCGGTGCTCCCGGTGCCAAGGCCGATCACGAGCGCGTCACGAGGGCGCGGGTGCAGGAGCGCGCCGAGCATGCCGCACATGACCTGCGTCCCGGCCTCGGCGATGGCGCTCCCGTCCGACTTGCCTCCGACCATGAGCGTGACACCGAAGTCGTTGCTGATCGCGATCGAGCTCTCGCGTCCGTCTCTTTCCCAGGCGATGGCGCGACGCTCGCGCCGGAGCCAGTCGGTGACGAGCTGACGGCTCTTCAGCCGCTCGAGGCTGACGCGACCCGCCCCGATCGAGCTGTGACGCCACGCCGCGGTGGGACCGACGGGCCAGCTCACGAGCAGGACCGCGACGATCGCGCAGGCGAGGGAGCCCACCGCCGCGATCGCGAAGCGCCCGCGGCGCGGCGCGAGGACCAGTGCGCCCGAGCCGAGCATAGCGAGCGATACCGCCACGACCCGCCAGACGCCGGGAGCGCCGAGCGCGGGGAGCAGACCGAAGCCTCCGGCCAGGGATCCCAGGATGGCGCCCGCGGTGTTCCATGCGTAGGCGAGGCCGACGTGGCGCCCGACGCCCTCGCGACCTTCGCCCAGCAGGCCGAGCAGGAGGGGGAACTGGAAACCGGCGATGATCGCGGGCGGAAGCACGACGAGCGAAGCCAGGAACCCCCACGCCGCGACGTGCCCGGCGAAGGCGAGTGAGCCCAGCGGGCGCAGCAGCACCGCCAGGACCGCGATCCGGTCGCCGAGAGCGAAGGGGACGGCGAGAAGCACCGCCTCGAGCGTGCAGCTCAGGGCGAAGAGCGCGAGCGTGGGGCGTTTCCCGCGCAGGATCGGCCCGTACGCGGCGCCGCCGAGGCCGACGCCGAGCAGAGCCACCGCCAGAACGATGCCGATGCTGTAGGTCGAGCCGCCGAGCAGCGGATTCATCATGCGATACCAGACGATCTCCATGACGAAGAACGCGGCCCCGACGAGGGCCGCCGCGAGCAGCACGAAACGCGGCGCGGCCCGGATTCCGGTCTCGCGGTCCGCGGCGCGCGGCGCGTCGGGCGGTGAGGCGGGTGCGAGCCGGAGCGCCGGCCGGAGCGCGGGAACCGACGCGGCGAGCCGGAGCGCCACCAGGCCCACGACGACGTTGGCGGTGGCGGCGAGGAGGATCGTGGCGCGGGCGCCGAGCCATTCGAGCAGGAGGAAGGTCGCGAGCAGCGCCCCGCAGACCGCCCCGAGCGTATTGACGCCGTAGAGCATCCCGAGCCGGCCCCGGCTCCGGTCGTGCTCGGTCTCGAACGCGCGCGCCGCCGCGGGCAGGGTGCCGCCCAGGAGTACGGTCGGAGCGCCGATCGCCAGGGCCGCGAGGAGGATGCGGATGACGGTCCCGAGGTACGGACCGAGGGTCGTCGTACCACCCATGGCCAGGTAGGCGAGGCGCACCAGCCAGAGCAGGAGCGGCGTCGCGACCGCGATCAGGCCGATCGCGATCTCCAGCCGCGCATAGAGGCGCAGCGGCCGCGGATCCCGATCGGCGCGGCGACCCAGCCACGCGCTACCAACCCCGAGCCCTCCCATGAAGATCGCGAGGACGGCCGCCGTCGCCTGTGTCGTCGCGCCGAAGACGAGGCGCAGCTCTCGCAGCCAGGTGACCTGGTAGAGCAGCGCGCACGCTCCGGAGACGAACAGGAGCGTGGCGAGCGCCGCCGCCGGGGCGGTCGCGGCACCAGGTTGCCCGTCCAGGGGATCGCCGGCGGGGGAAGT
>MFFQ01000090.1 GCA_001780165.1 Candidatus Eisenbacteria bacterium RBG_16_71_46
AGATGATGCCCGGGGATGGACTCGTGGAAGGCCAGGGCTTCCGCCTCGTAGCGCGGGCGGGTCTCGGGCTGGTAGGTGTTGATCATGTAGTAGCCGGGCCGCGAGCCGTCGTCCGGGGCGTTGCGGTAGTAGGCGATGGTCGAGTACGGCGCCTCGTGCATCCCCATCACCTTCACCTCGCAGTCCGCGCGCGGCAGCAGGCCGAACCATTCGGGGATCGCCGCCTTGGCCCGGCCCAGCGCTTCGCGCGCCTTGCCCTCGACCTCGGCGGCGGTGGCGAAGTGCATCGCTGGGTCGTCGCGAAGCTTCTTCTGGATCGCGGCGACATCGGTGGTGCCGAACACCCGCCCGCCCAGCTCGGCGAGGTCGCGGCGGAACGCCGCCACCTGCTCGAGGCCGATGCGGTGCAGCTCCTCGGGGCTCGAGTCGAGCGAGGTGTGCACGCGGATCATCTTCCGGTAGCACTCGAGCCCGTCCGGGAGTGCGGCGAGACCCGCCTGCTCGGGCGGACGCGCGGCGGGCATCACCTCGCTCGCGAGCATCGCCCGCAGCCGGGCGAGCGCGGGCGCGAGGCTGCCGGTGACCGCGCGCGCGAGGTCGGCGCGAAAGACGTCGCTCTGCTTCGGCGACCAGCCCTCGCGCGACTCGGCGGCCGGGCGCATGACCGCCCAATCTCCCGGCGCGTGCGCCAGCAGCGCGTCCAGCTCGTCCACCACCTTCTGCACCGCGTCGCGGCTCGCGGTGCGGCCGCGGGCGAGCCCGGCGCGCAGGTTGGCGATGTGGGCATCGAGGGTGCGCCCCATCGCCCCGACGCGCGCGACGTAGCGCGCCGCGTCGCGCGGGGTCGCGATCGTGGTGTAGTCGGCCAGGTTCATGAACCCGACCTGCGGTCCGCCGAGCGGATCCACGACCCAGTCCTCGAAGTGACAGGAGAGCTGCGCGATCTGGCCCGAGACCTCCTCGATCAGCGCGGCGCGCGTGACGCGCTCGGCGGGCGAGAGCGCGTTCTCCTTGATCGCCCGGGCGTGCGCGAGCACGTCCTCGAGGCGCCGCTGCTCGAGCGCGATTGCGATCGGGCGGATGTCGTCGAGCCGGTCGTCGTAGCGCCGGTCGCCGATCGAGGTGGCGTAGGTGGGGTGGGTCTTGAGATAGCCCTGCCAGTAGGCGTCGCACAGCTTCGCCAGGTCCTTCGCGGAGTCCGCGGAGACCCGCGCCGCGCCTCCGGAAGAACCGGTCATCAGCAGCGTCAGCCCCAGGAACCAGAATCGTCGGGTCATCTCATGCGCCTTCGTCGGACGAGGTGGAGGAACGCCGCCGGCGCGTCCACGCCAGCACCGCCGAGCCCACGAGCATGATGGTGGCGAACGAGAACCACTGCGCTGCGTAGCTCACGTGCATGAATTCGTCGAAGGGCCTGGGCTCGCGGCGCGCGGGTTGCGCGGGGACGCCCGCTCCCGGCAGCTCGCGCAGCACGTAGGGAGCGAGGGCGTAGGGAAAGCGCGAGCCGAGCGAGTCGAGATCCAGCCGCAGCGCCGAGAGCACCAGGACCGAATCGGCCTCGAGCACCTGCACCGGCGGCCCACCCGCGCCCCGCTCGAACGCGGCGGCGAGACCGAGCACGGCGCGCGGCCGGCGCTCCGGGTAGTCGAGCGGCCGCACCCGCGCCGCGTCGGCGGCGTACACCCAGCCGCGGTCCACGAGCACGGCGAGCGTCTCACCGGCGAGCAGCAGCGGCGTGACGACGTCCACCCCCGGTACGCCTTCGTGCGCGCGGCCTGCGAGCAGTACCTGGCGCGTGGTGTCGAAGCGGCCGAAGGTCGCGATGCGCCGCCCGATCGCCGCCGCCTCCGAAACCGGCTCGGCGCCCAGGCGGAGCGGGGGTGCCGCCAGTGCCGCCGCTATCCCCTGGTTGAGGTGGCGCTTCTCGTGCCAGCGCGTGACCTGCCAGAAGCCGAGGCGCGCGCACACCGCGGTCCCGGCGAGCACCAGTGCCGCGATCGCCAGGGTACGGGGCTTCATCGGCGGGGGCGGGCGCGCACCGAGCGCGCTAGCCCGGCGGCCAGCGCCAGCGTGCGAAGCTTCATCTGCCGGATTCCGACGTCGCGCGGCGCATCAGCCCGGCGGCCAGCCGAGCGCGCGGCCGCCGAGCAGATGCAGGTGCAGGTGCGGGACCGACTGACCGGCGTCGGGACCGACGTTGGTGACGAGCCGCCAGCCGCCGCCAAGCCCCTCCTGCGCGGCCACGCGGGCCGCGAGGCCGAACAGCTCGGCGATCAGGCCCGCGTGACCGGGCTCGAGGCCCGACGCCGAGTCGGCGACGTGACGCTTGGGGATCAGCAGCACGTGGGTGGGTGCCTGGGGGTTGATGTCGCGGAATGCCAGCACCTGCTCGCTCTCCGCCACCTTGTCGCACGGGATGCTCCCCGCCGCGATCCGGCAGAACAGGCAGTCCGCCATGACGGCCTCCCCCGCGCTCAGGCGCCCGGCTTGGGGGTGGGCGCCGGCAGGTCGAACGCCACGGCGATCGACTGGAAGTCGCAGCGATTGTGCGTGCCGTCGCAGAACGGCTTGTTGTCCGACTGGCCGCAGCGGCACAGGCTCACGCGCGTGCGTCCGGCGAGACCGAAAGGCCGGCCCTCCTGGTCCACGAGCTCGAAGTCACCTTCGATTCGCAGCGAGCCGTTGTTCATGACCGAGATCCGGGTGGCTGCCATGCGGTACCTCCAGGGGATGGACTCGGGTGAGCGGATGCCGGGCACTCTAACAAGCGCCCCGGCCGGGTGCGACCCGGTCCGCCCACCCGCCCCCCCGGCGGGTGGGCCCGGAGGCCCGCCCCGGAAGCCCGGCCGCCGTGGCCGCCCAAGCCGCGGCATCTGCGCACCGCCGGCTTGGATCGGAGCCAGGGGCCTAGGACCTTGCGCCACGTCTGCTTCAAGGTCGCCAGGCCCTCGGGCTTCGAGGCAGGACCGATGTAGCGCGACCGGGTGATGTGGCCGCACCATGGTCGCTGCATCAGTGTGCGGAGGTCTTGGCTCATGTCGCTCGGCCAACCAGAAAATCGTCGTGCAAACAGGGCTGGTGGGGACTGGTGCATCCTGCTTGGCGGGCGCTCGACTCGGTTCAATCCCGGAGCCACTACACCCACCCGTGAAGCCACGTCTGTTCGAGCAAGACCTTGCCGATGTGCCAGCGCCGGGACGGGGCGTGCACGTCGACGGTCGGCAGCGGCTCGGCGTAGAAGTTGCCCTTGCCGAATCCGGCCTTGCCGCCGCCGGTCTCGATGAAGCACTCACCGAACCCGGTGAAGCGAGCCGCATCGCCCCGGCCGGTGATGGCTCGGGCGATGTTCTTGGCGACGACTTGCGCCTCGAAGTGGGCGAATACGCCCGCCTTGGGCAGGGGCTTACCGAGCTTGAGCGGGATGGAGTTGACGTCGCCGATCGCGTGGATGCCCGGGAACCGCGTTTCGAGCGTGTGGCGGTCCACTTCGATCCAGCCGCCTTCAGCGCACAGGCCCGACGTGCTCACCACCGGAGCCACGTGATGCGGGGGAACGAAACCGAGCATGTCGTAGGGCGCGGCCGCGCCGTTGGAGAACTGGATGCTGCGCGCCGCCGGGTCGACAAGCGTCACCTGATGCTCGGGTCGATAGTGGATTCCCTTGCCCTCGACCATCTGACGAACGGCCGCAGAGACTTGCGGCCCCGCCACGCCCATCGGGCCGGGCTCTGCGGTGAACATGTCGACCTGGACATGCTCGCGCACCCGCCGCGCGCGGCAGGCGGCTTCGACCAGCATTGCGGCCTCATAGGGCGCGGCCGGGCAGCGATAGGCCGGTGCCGCGGTGAGGATCGCGATGCGCCCATGTTCCATGGACGCGAGTCCGTTCCGGAAGGCGACGGCTCCCGTGAGCGAGTAGAGATCGTGGCCACCGTCCACCAGGCCGGGGATCGCGCCGCCCGAAGTTGCCGCCCCGAGCGCGATCACGATGTAGTCGGCACTCAACGTTCGCCCGCCCACCACGACCTCGCGTCGGGCGGCATCGATTCGTTCGATCTCTCCCGTCGTCACCGTGACGCCGCGGCGCACCAGCCGGCGGAGCGGGCGTGAGATCTGCTCGGGGCGACGGGCTCCGACCAGCAGCCAGAGCAGCGACGGGGCGAAGACGAAGGTCTCCTCGCGGTTGACGAGGATGATCTCGTGACTCGCGGGGAGGCGCTTGCGCAGGTCGTTGGCGACCACGATCCCGCCGACGCCCCCACCCAATACGAGAATGCGCTGCGTTCCTGCCACGTCTCCTCCCACGATCAGAAGATGAGTACCCGGTCGCTCGTCGCCACCCATTCGGTCAGCTCATCCATGGTGCCACGGTGTGAACCCTCGACGAGTTCTTCCGGTGCGATTCCTCGCGCGTCCATGCAGGTGCCGCAGACCCCAACTGCGCCGCCGCGCTTCGTTACCGCCCCCAGCATGTTCTGGACGTTGTAGTACCCGGCCGGCACGCGCTGGTTGGCCTTGGCGGCAGACGCGCTGTCGCCGAGTAGGAAGACTCTCACGCTCGGGCCTTCCCTGCGGGCGAGCGAGCCGGCGAGCCGCAGGCCGTTGTACACCCGCTCGCTGCCGTAGGGGGCGTCGTTGAAGACGAACAGGTAGCTGGATGCGCCCATTCATGCACCTCGTGAGGGTCCAGATGCGGTCGGAAGTCCGGCTCCCCGCCATTCGGGAAAGCCATCGGCCAGGCGCCGCGCGCGGAATCCACGTGACCGCAGCAACTCCACTGCGTGCACCGATAAGACGCAGTAGGGGCCACGGCAGTACGCCACGATCTCCTTCCGTTTGGGCAGTCTGGCCAGACGTCGCTTGAGTTCTTTGAGCGGGACCGACACGGCCCCGCTGATGTGTCCCGCCTCGTACTCCTCGGGCGGGCGCACGTCGAGGATGAGCACGCTCTTCTCGCGGACGCGCTTGGTCAACTCGCGACGTGAGACCGGCTCCAACTTCTCGGGCGAGCGGAAGACCGTCTGGATCAAGTCGTCGACCTCGGAGATCCGGGCCTGTGCCACGCGGCGGATGGTCTGGACGAGATCGAAGACTTCTGATCCTGCGAGCCGGTAGAAGACCCGCGTGCCTTGCCTGCGAACGTCCACGAGACGCGCGCCCCGCAGGGCCTGCAGGTGGTGCGACGTGTTGGCCATGGGTAGCTGGGCTTCAGCTGCGAGCACCTCGACGCTGCGCTCCCCCTGGGCGAGCAGCTCGAGCAGGTGAATCCTCTGGGGGCTCGCAACCGCCTTCCCGATGTGCGCGAAATGCTCGAACAGCCGCTGGGTGCCTTCCGCTCGGTCCATGATCCTCAAGTCCTCAAAGGTACGTTTGAATAACTCAGATCCGCGCGCGTGTCAACTGCGGTCCGTCGACATGCGGCGCAGAAAACCCGGGGGGCCAGAGGTGACGGCGGCGATGGGCGCGCCTGGCTCCAAGGTTGGCGATCCGGAGCCGCTCTGTGCTGAAATGCGCACATGGCTTCGACCGTGGACTCAGGGGCATCGAAGCGCCGAGTACGTGCCGGCCAGGCCGAGGTCGTGCTGGCGGCCCTGGCATTCGCCGCGAGCGTTCCCGCGAGCAAGTTGCTTCTCGTGGGTGTCTCCCCGCTGGCCCTCTCGGGCGCGGTCTATCTTTCTGCGGGCGTCCTTTGCGGAACCCTGTTCCTGATCGCGAAGCGGCAGGCGACGGCTACTCGCCAGACGGGCGCGATCAGGGGCTCCGAATGGGCTTGGCTGGCCGGTGCCGTCGTCTCGGGTGCTGTCCTCGCCCCCGTCCTCCTGTTCGTCGGATTGCAGCGGGTGAGCGGACATGCCGCCGGTCTCCTGCTCAACTTCGAGGCGGTGTTCACGGTAGGGCTCGGGGTTCTCTTCTCTGGCGAACATCTCGGGAAACGTGGCTGGCTTGGGGCGTTGGCGATCATCGTCGGTGCGGTCCTGCTCTCGATCTCGGGCGAGTGGTCCGACGCCTCGTCACTCCCGTGGACCGGAAGCGCCCTCGTGGTAGGCGCCTGCGCGCTCTGGGGTCTCGACAACAACCTGACCCAGCGAGTGAGTCTTCGTGACGCCCGGCTGATCGTCGCGGTCAAGGGACTGGCAGGCGGAGCGACGAGTCTCCTGCTGGCCTCGGCGTTCGGCGGTTTCGGCCACTGGAGCCTGCTGCGGCTGGTCGCCGCAGTGATCGTGGGAGCGGTCTCATTCGGTCTTTCGATCGTTCTCTTCGTGCGTGGGCTTCGTCACCTCGGCGTGCTCCAGACCGGGACGCTGTTCGCCCTCGCGCCGGGCTTCGCCGCCCTGCTCTCGTGGGGATTTCTCCACGAGGCGATCGGACTCTGGGGCGTGGTCGCCCTGGGGGCGATGACGGCGGGTGCCCTGCTGCTCGCCACGGACCGGCACGAGCACCGACACTGGCATGAAGCGCTGGAGCACGCGCACGACCACGAGCACGACGAGCACCACCAGCACGAGCACACGGCCGAGCAACTGGCGCAGCTTCCGCATTCGCATCTGCACCGTCACGAGCCCCTCGTGCACGCTCACGCCCACGTGCATGACGTGCATCACCGCCACCGGCACTGAACGCTAGGCAGTGGGTGCTGGGTTGGTGGAGTCCGTCCTCAGCAATCGGAGCGCGTTGAGGATCACCACCAGCGACGCCCCCATGTCCGCCGCGATCGCGCTCCACAACGTGGCTCGACCCGCGAATGCCAGGACGACGAACACCAGCTTCACGAGCAGCGCGAAGGTGATGTTCTCGCGCATGATCGCGACGGTTCGTCGCGAGTGCCCGATGAGCCACGGCAGCCTGGAGAGATCATCGGACATCAGCGCCACGTCTGCGGTCTCGATCGCCGCGTCGCTGCCGGCCGCACCCATGGCGATGCCGAGCGTGGCCGTCGCCATCGCAGGGGCGTCATTGACGCCGTCCCCGATCATGGCCACGGTACCGTAACGGGCCACCATCTCGCTCACGGCCTTCACCTTGTCGTGGGGAAGCAGTTCCGCGCGCACCTCGTCGAACCGGAAGGCGCGGCCCACCGCATCGGCCGTGCCCTGGTTGTCGCCGGTGAGCAGGGTCAGCCGCTCCAGGCCCAATTGGCGAAGATCCTCGAGTACCTGTTGGGTTTGCGGGCGAGGGCGATCCGCGAGGGCGATCACTCCGCAGAGATGTCGCTCATTGCCAACGACCACGACCGAGCTGCCGTAGCCGGACAGGCGCCCGATCAACTCGTGGACCGCCGTTTCCTCCTGCCCGCGTTCCTCCAGATACCGGTGCGAGCCGAGCCAGAACTCTCTGCCATCGATGCGGCCAGTCGCGCCCTTGCCCGGCAGCAGGACAACTGCGTCGGCGGGAGTCGAGTGGATGCCCTTCTCGTGCGCGTACGCTACGATCGCCCGCGCCAGCGGATGGGTGGAGCGGCCTTCCAGGGCGACGGCGCGCTCGATCAGCTCGTACTCGGTGTGGCCGTTCAGCGGAACCACGGAGGCCACTTCCATGCGCCCCTCGGTGACGGTCCCGGTCTTGTCGAAAGCGATCGCCTTGAGGCGCGCGGGGATCTCGAGGAAGAGTCCACCCTTGACCAGCACGCCGGCCCGCGCGGCCGACGCCAGCGCCGCGACGATGCTGACCGGCGTCGAGATCACCAGCGCACAGGGGCAGGCAATCACCAGCAGCACCAGCGAGCGGTAGAACCAAACGCTCCACGAGCCCATCGAGAGCAGCGGCGGGACCAGGGCGAACGCGAGCGCCAGCACGATGACCGTAGGCGTGTAGCGGCGCGCAAAACGATCGACCCACTGCTCGGCGTTGCCCCGCTTCGATTGCGCGTCGCGCACGAGGCGGATGATCTTGGCAAGCGTCGTGTCGCCAGCGGGCCGCGTGGTTCGGACCTCGAGTGCGCCGTCGCCGTTGATGGAGCCAGCGAACACGTCGGTGCCGGGCTCCTTGAGCACGGGCACGCTCTCGCCTGTGATGGGTGCCTGATTGATGGCGCTGCTGCCGGCCACGACGACACCATCCAGCGGCACACGCTCCCCGGGTTGCAGGATGAAGATCGATCCGACGGGCACTGTTTCGATCGGGCGGCTCTCCTCTCCCGTGGGCAACTTCAGTCGCGCACTTTGAGGACTCAGGTCAAACAGTGCCGCCACCGCGCGCCGCGCGCGCCCGACGCTCCAGGCTTCCAGCGCGAGTGATAGGGCGAATAGGAATGCGACGCTCGCAGCCTCGAACCATTCGCCCAGCGCGATCGCCCCGAGGACCGCGACCGTCATCAGCAGATTCATGTCGGGACGGAGACGGACGGCAGAATGCCACGCCTTGCGGATCACGAATCGCATACCGCCGACGATCCCCAGCGCATACAGGCTGATTGCGACGAGGGGCACGGCGTGGCTGTGTCCGAGCCCCTCGCGCCCGAGCGCCTGCAGTGGACCTCCTGCCAGCAGGGCGTGGGTCGTGAAGCCGGCAATCGCGAAGAGGCCGCTCAGAAGCGTGAGGAGGTTGCGCTCGCGCCGATCATCGTGCAGTTGGAGCCCGTTCGCTGGCCGCGACTCGCGCACGACCTCGGCACGCATACCGGTGCGAGCGACGGCCGCGATGATCGCGCCGGCGGGGGTCGGTGCTTCCACCGTCATCGTGCCGCCAAGAACGTCGAAGGACAGGCGATCCTCGCCGCCCACCACCGGTCCCACTTCGCGGCGGAGCGAAGCCACCTCTTCGGCGCAGTCGAGGCCGTGGACCTTGAGCCTCAGACCACCCGCCCCTTCGGACATCAGGTCTCCTTCCACGGCAGGCCGACCATCAGATCGCTTCGTCCCCGGACTGACGACTCCGTATGCTGACGGCATTCGCGACATCGGTCACGAAAACCTTACCATCACCACGGCGCCCGGTGTGGGCGCCGCTGACGAGGGCTTCCACCAGGACGTCCACGTCGCCATCCCGGCACAGGATCTCGAGCTTCAACTTGGGGGTGAAGTCGACCGCGTAGTCCGACGCATGATGCGGGTAGCTCTCGTCCTTCTCGCGCCCGAATCCTCTCACTTCCGAAACGGTCAGCCCATGCACATGGACCTCGCGCAGCTCGTGGAGCACCCGGGTGAGCATGAATGGCTGGATGTAGGCTTCGACTCGCTTCATGGGCGACTCCTTTAGAACTCGACGTCCCGCCGTTCGAGCCAACGGTAGAGGATGGGGAGCAGAAACAGGGTCAGGAGCGTGGATGTGACGAGCCCGCCGACGACCACCGAGGCCAGCGGGCGCTGGATCTCGGAGCCGGGGCCGCTCGCGATCAACAGTGGGATCAGGCCGAGGGCGCCGACCAGCGCGGTCATCAGCACGGGTCGCAGGCGCAGTTCACCACCGCGCAGGACAGCGTCTTCGAGTGTCGCTCCCTCCCGCCTGAGCTGGTTGAAGTACGACACCATCACGATGCCATTCAGCACCGCCACGCCGAATAGCGCGATGAACCCCACCGAGGCGGCGACGCTGAGATTCTGGCCGGAAATGAAGAGACCGATGACTCCGCCGATCAGCGCGAATGGAATGTTGAGGACGATCAGCACCGCGTTGCGAAGTGAGCCGAAGCTCGTGAATAGCAGTAGAAAGATAAGGAGCACGACGAGTGGTACCACGATCGACAGGCGTGCCATCGCGCGCTGCTGATTCTCGAACTGGCCGCCCCAGGTGACGAAGTACCCGGTCGGGAACGTCACCTCCCGACCGACCGCTCGCTGGGCATCCGCAACGAACGAGCCCATGTCCCTTCCGGTGACGTTGCATTCGATGACGATCCGCCGCTGACCGTTCTCCCGACTCACCTGGGCAGGGCCCTCGAGGACTCGGATGTGCGCGAGCTGGCTGAGCGGCACACGCTGGCCGTCCTCTGCCGTCACCAGCAGATTCTCGAAGTGAGCTGGGTCTGAGCGAACGGCCTCCGGGAACTTCACCACAACCGCGAAACTCCGCTGCCCTTCGCGTAACATCGTAGCTTCGCTGCCGCCGATCGCGGTCTCGATGATGGCTTGGATGTCGGCCACGTTGATCCCGTAGCGGGCGATCCGCTCGCGATCGATGTCCACGTCGAGATACGCCGTGCCGGCCGTACGCTCGAGATTCACGTCGGCAGCGCCGCGGATCTGACGGATGACGCGTTCGACCGCCTCGCCGTTCTGGCGAAGCGCGTCGAGGTCATCGCCGAAGATCTTGATCGCGACCTGGGCCTTGACGCCGGAGACGAGCTCGTCCACCCGCA
The DNA here is from genome assembly GCA_001780165.1 of Candidatus Eisenbacteria bacterium RBG_16_71_46. GTDB lineage: Bacteria > Eisenbacteria > RBG-16-71-46 > RBG-16-71-46 > RBG-16-71-46 > RBG-16-71-46. The sequence continues at coordinate 10,295 of MFFQ01000090.1, forward strand.
GCTGTATGGGCTGGGAGAAGCTGTACGACATACCCGGGATATCCTCGAGCCGGGCGCGGATCTTCTCCACCAGTTCCTCGCGCGTCCTCGCGGTCTTCCACTCCGAGCGCGGGCGCAGGTTGGCGATCACGTCGCTGACCTCGAGCCCCATCGGATCGGACGCGATGTCGGCGCGTCCAGTCTTGGAGACCACCGTAGTGATCTCGGGGAACGAGAGGAGGACGCGCTCCGCCTCCAACTCCATCTGACGCGAGGTCGAGAGCGAGACGCTCGGTAGGCGGAATGTCTGGAGACCGATCGCACCCTCGTCGAGGGGCGGCAGGAACTCCCTACCAAGCTGCGAGAACAGGAGACCGCTCACGGCGAGCCCCCCCAGGGCGAGCACCACCGGAACCTGCCAGCGCTTTAGACACCAGCGCAGCGCCGGCAGGTAGAGTCCCTTGGCGTGCGCGACAAGCCAGGTATCGCGCTCGGAGAGCCGCCCCTTGAGCAGGAACGTGGACATCACTGGGACGAGGGTCAGCGACAGCAACAGAGAGCCGGCCAGCGCTGCCGCGATGGTAAACGCCAGCGGCGCGAACATCTTGCCCTCGAAGCCTTCGAGCGTGAAGAGGGGAAGGAACACCACCGTGATGATCGAAATGCCGAAGACGATCGGCCGCGCGACCTCCTGAGCGCTCTCGCGTACCACCTCGACGATGTTGCGCCTGCCGTGATCCTCGGCTAGATGTCGGAAGATGTTCTCGGTCATCACCACCGCTCCATCCACGATCATGCCGATGCCGATGGCGAGCCCGCCGAGGGACATGAGATTGGCGGAGTAGCCGAAGGCATTCAGCAGGATGAAGGCGACGAGCGCCGAGAGGGGCAGCACGAGCGTCACGATCAGCGCGCTGCGGAGGTTGCCGAGGAAGAGAATCAGCACCATCAGCACCAGAACGCCACCTTCGAGTAGCGCTTCCGTCACGGTGCGCATCGCGCGGTCCACCAGCTCGGTGCGATCGTAGAACGGTACGACCCGGACATCCTGCGGAAGTGCCTTCTGGACCGTGCCTAGCTTCTCCTTGACGGACGCCACCACGTCCCGCCCGCTGGCCCCCTTGAGCATCAGGACGATCCCCGCGACGGCTTCACCTTTCCCGTCGCGAGTGACGAACCCTTGCCGTGGCTCGGGGCCGACCGTTACGTCGGCGATGTCACGCACGAAGATCGGCGTGCTGCCGCGATGCGTGACGACGATTCGGCCGAGATCCTCCTGCGACTTGACCAGGCCCAGACCACGAACGACATACTGCTCGCCGCTGTGCTCGATGTACCCACCGCTCGCGTTGGCGTTGTTCTCGGCCAGCGCTTCGAGCACCTCATGCAACGTCAGGCGATAGCTAATCAACTGCTCGGGGTGCACCAGGATCTGGTACTGCTTCACCAGTCCGCCGAAGCTGTTGACGTCGGTCACGCCCGGCACCCCGCGCAGGATTGGCCGCACGACCCAATCTTGAAGGGTGCGCAGCTCCATGGCGTCCCGCCGGGGGCTCTCGAGCGTGTACTGGTAGATCTCGCCGAGCCCAGTCGAGATGGGTCCCATCTCGACGTCCACGCCCGGCGGCAGCTTTTCGCGTGCCTGCTGGAGTCGTTCAAAGACCAGCTGGCGCGCGAAGTAGTCGTTTACGTTGTCCTTGAACACCACGGTCGTGACCGAAAGGCCGAGCTTCGAGAGCGACCGGACCTCGGTGAGTCCCGGCAGACCGCCCATGCTCACCTCGACGGGGTAAGTCACGAGCTGCTCCACCTCGATCGGCGCCATGCCCGGGGCCTCGGCGAGGATCTGGACCTGAACATTCGTGACATCGGGAAACGCGTCGATCGGGACCTCACTGACGGCGTGGACGCCGAAGCCGATCAACGTCAGACAAGCGAGAATGACGAGCAGGCGCTGCCGAAGGGCGAAGGTGACGAGGCGATCCATGCGGTCACTCCTCGCTCAGCTGGCTCTTGGCAGCCTGTGACTTGAGCAGGAACCCGCCGCGACTTGCGATGCGTTCTCCTGCACGCAGGCCGGCGAGGATCTCGGCGCGGTTCCCGCCCAGAGACCGCACCTCCACCGCACGAGTCACGAATGTGGAATCTGTCAGCGCGACGTACACGACCTTGGAATCACCCTGGGATTGGACCGCGGCTTCGTCGATGACGATCGCTTTCCGCGCTGATCCCGTGGCGATGCGGGCCGTGACGAACATGCCGGGCCTGAGCTTGAGCTCCGGATTGCCGACCTCGAGGCGTACGTCCAGCGTGCGCGTCGTCTCCTTGATCGAACCTTCGAGACTGACGACACGCCCGCGGAAGGCGAGGCTCGGAAACGCTGTCGCGCTGAGCATCGCGGCTTGTCCGGCGTGCAGCCGGCCGAGGTCTCGCTCGTAGGCATCCACGACCGCCCAGACTTCCCGGAGATCCACGATGCCGAACAGGTCGGTCCCCGCCGGCACCTGACGGCCTGCGCCGGCTTCGACCTCGGTCACGACCCCCGCAATCGGGCTCCGCAACGGCAGGTAGGGGATCGCCTCGTGGGTGCGGTCGAGCCGATCGAGGTCCTCCGCCCCGGCTCCGAGGAGCTCCAGTCGCTGCCGGGCAGAATGAGCGACGTTTCGGAACTCGCTGACGTCGCCGCCATCCAATTCCGCCCGCTCGTGCGCGAGCAGGTAGTCGCCCTCGGCGGCGAAGAACTCCGGACTGTAGAGGGTCGCCAGCACCCGCCCCTTGCCGACGTGATCGCCGATCACCGACTGAACGGACTGGATCGTGCCCGACACCCGGGTCGAGACGTGCGCCACGTTGAGCGGCTTGGGCTGGATCTGGCCATTGACGACGACGGTGTCCGCGAGCAGTGCTTCGCTCAGGGTCTCGATCCGGACTTCGCCGCTCGCGAGACTTGCGGCAGGAAGATGAATGATCGAGTCGGCGGCGGCGACTTCCGCGGGAGCTTCTTGCTGCTCGGTCCCACAGCCGAGTGCGACCATCTGAGCGAATAGCAGGATGGACATCAGCAGATGACGAGTTCCGAAGTTGGATCGCATGTCGGCGTTCACTCCGCAACCGCAAGGTCGGTCAGGGCGAGCTCGTAATTGAGCAGCGCCCGGATGTATTCGAGCTCGATCGAGCGGAAGGTCCGCAGGGTCTCGAACAGTTCGAGCCCGTCGATCTGGCCGGCCTTATAGTTCTGGATGGCGGTTCGAATCGCGTCGGCGGCATCGGCGAGTAGGACGCGATCGAACTGCTGGACCTGCCGCTCCGTGCTGCGCGCGGATCCGAAGGCGTTGCGCAACGCCACATCCACCTCCCGCTCCGCCGCCTCCAATCGCGCTTGCGCCCCAGCTCTCGAGGCCTGCGCCTCGCTGATCCGAGCTCGCCGATCAGTCCAGGGCAGGAACGGCAATGAGATGGAGATCTCGCCGCCGAGCCCCGGGCTATCCGAGCCCGGCACGCGATCGAGCCCCGCACTCAGCGACGTGGAGGGCCACATGCCGTTTCGGTCGAGCGCGATCTGCGATTCGCCGCGCTCGATCTCGAGGCGAGCCGACCGCAATCGCGGCCTGGATGTCTTGGCCTGACGAAGCACGGACTCGAGACTGTCGGCCAGCGGCACGAAGACGAGCGAGTCGGCCGCTCCCACCGGCTCGTCGGGGGCGCGAGCCATGAGGGCGTTGAGCGTGCGCCGATCCTCGCGAAGAGCGCGGTCGGCTTCGACGACGTCGTTCTCGATGCGGACGCGTTCCGAACGCGCACGCAGGACGTCGAGATACCGTGCGCCCCCGGTTCGCAGCCGTGTGCTCACCATCTGCTCGAGGTCCGCGGCTGTCTTGCGCAGGCTCTCGAGTGTTCGAGTGCCGAGTCCATCGGCCTGCAGGCGACGGTAGGCGCGCGTGACGTCTCCCCGCAGCTTGAGCGCGAACGATTCCCGATTCGCC
>MFFQ01000091.1 GCA_001780165.1 Candidatus Eisenbacteria bacterium RBG_16_71_46
GTGATCGCCGCCGTCAGCGTCGTCTTCCCGTGGTCCACGTGTCCGATCGTCCCCACGTTCACGTGAGGCTTCGTCCGCTCGAACTTCTGCTTGGCCATCGTGCTGGCTCCTGTTGGCGGTGTCCGGTTTGCGATGCGGCTAGGTGCGTGGCGTCCGCGGGCCTCGCCCGCTCTGTCGCGGGCCCGGGCTCACCCCCGGACCGTGTCCTTCAATCCCCCGACCTCTGTCCGATGTCACTCTCCCCGCCCCGGGGTCGCGCGTCGCCGGCTGCGCGCTGCGAGGGACGGCAAGATGGAGCCCACGAGCGGAATCGAACCGCTGACCTTTTGCTTACCATGCAAATGCTCTACCGACTGAGCTACGTGGGCTTAAGCGACCGGGGCGTCCGAGGGCAGCACTGCTCAGGCAAACGCGGCAGTGTTGGAGTACTGCACCGGACGAATACAACGTGGCTCAGCGCCCTGGGGTAGAAAGACGCACTCCCCCAAGACGGCCTCCCGCTGGCGGAAGTCGTTGGGGGGGGTTGCGCAAGCACCGCAATGTAAGGAGCGGCCGGCCCGCTGTCAACGCAAAAAACTACAAAATCTGAGTTTGCGCCCACGGCCCTCGATCCAGTCGTCCACCGCGCCCCGGGCAGCGCGGCGAACGAGGGGAAGATTGGAGCGGGAAACGGGATTCGAACCCGCGACCCTCAGCTTGGAAGGCTGACGCTCTAGCCACTGAGCTATTCCCGCTCAAAGCGTTGACCTTTATGAAGTTGGTGGAGGGGGGAGGATTCGAACCTCCGAAGGCTTCGCCGACAGATTTACAGTCTGTTCCCTTTGACCGCTCGGGAACCCCTCCAAGACAATCAGGCGCCGCGAATGCTCGCGGCGATGCTGGGGCAACATGAAAGCTGGCGAAGGGACTCGAACCCCCAACCACCTCATTACAAATGAGATGCTCTACCAGTTGAGCTACGCCAGCGGACCTCGAGCCGGCGCCCAACAGGACGCACCGGCAACATAAGCAGCGCCTCTAGGGACTGTCAAGATCCGCGGCAGCCCCGGCGGCGCCTGGCGGGCCGCAATTGCGCGGGGCGGCGGGGCGTCCATGGACGCCCCCTACCGCCGCGCGGATTCGACGCCATGGGCCCGGGGTGAACCGTGGTCCCGCGGGTGGTTTCGAACCGGGCCTAGGGCATCGGCCCCGTGTATTTCGGTGTCGCCAGTGTGCGGAGGTAGGCGGTCACGTGCCGGATCTGGTTCTTGTCGAGCACGCCGCCCTTTCCCCACGCCGGCATCTGACCCTTGCCGTTCTCGATGACGTCGATGAGCTCGGCGTTGGAGCGGTCGTTCATGTACGTGCCGTCCGTGTGGTTGCGCGGCTTGGGATTGAGGCCCGCGGCACCGGGACCGTCTCCCTTTCCTTCCTTGCCATGGCAGAGCGAACAGCGCTGCACGTAGATTTCCATGCCGGCCGCGATTTCGGCCGACACGGAATCATCGCCGGCGCCGCTGCCCATCGCCGGCCGGGCCGACGTCTCCGCCGGCGGCGTGTCGGTCGCGCTCTGCTGCGAAGTGGATTCGCTCTTGCTGCCACCGCACCCAATGAGCAGGGCGTTCGCCAGCGCACCGAGCACGACCAGGAATGCGATCAACGAAAGTGGGCGAGTACTGCGGGCGGGCACATCGTGAGAGGTCGTCATGGACGGGAAGCTAGCACCGGTCGCGCGCGCCGACAAGACGCGCCGAACCCTTCGCGCGCGGCGCGCTGCAGGGCAATCGAAAAGGCAGCCAGGAGGCGAGTGGACTTGCCGAATTGCTCCACGACCTTTGGCTGCCTTTTCCCGAGAGGTCAGGGAGTGACCGGGAAAAACCCCGCTGGCCTCCCGGCTTCGTTGACCGGGCGTATTCAGTTTTTTTTGACGAAACCAGAAACTTCAACGACTCACCAGACTACCGATACAGCCCTGCGATCGAGTTGCGCTCACCCCTTTCCTTTTGAGCCGTGCCCTTCGGGCACTTGAACGATGAGGGTACGAGCCCCCGGGGCGGCCGCGCCGCCCCACCTCTCGCTGGAGAACCGTTGGGGTGTTCCGCTCGGGCGACCGCTCACGGCGATGGAGGTGCCGATCTCCGTGAGGGTCGCCCGGAGCGAAGGCTGCCTCCCCGCGCGAGCCTTGTCCCCTGAAAGACTTCCGCAGGCATCGATGCCTGCGCCCCGTATCCGACGAGATCGCAATGCAGATCGCATGCCAGTCGCTGGCCGGGGCGCGACTAGCTGGTCGACAGGCACTCAACGCCATGCGGCTCTTAGCGTTGAGAAACCGAAGCGCGCCCCTCCAGCGGGGCCGCGGGGGACGCCGCGGGAGCGGGATCTGTGTCGCCCGCGTAACAGGATGGAGGCCAGTGGCGCGGGCAAACACTTGTGCGCCAACGATCAAGACACCGGGTAACGCGCCCGTAACAGGGTAACAGGCGCAAGGGCCGGGAGAGCGAGGAGCCGGCCGCGCAACGCAGCCCGCCGGTGCTCGAACACGCCCCAGGCGCCGTCCGCAAACGCCCGCGGGCAAGGCGTCGCGGTCGCGCGACGAGCGGAGTCGTGGCCGGTTGGCCACGTCGGAGCGAGGAGCCGACCGCGCAACGCAGCCCGCGGGCGTTTGCGGACGGCGCCTAGGGCAGGTGGATGTTCAGCCGCTTGAGCCTCGCATAGAGGGTCTTGCGGCTCACCCCCAGCAACTCGGCGGCGCGGCTCTTGTTCCCGTGCGCGCTCTCGAACGCGGCCAGGATCGCCTCGCGCTCGTCCGATCCCGGCGCCGAGGGCGCCCGGCGTCCGCTCTCGCCCGGGTGGGCGAGGAACGGAAGCAGCGCGCCCGCGTCGACCTCCCCGACGCCGGTGTAGAGTGCCGCGATACGCTTCATGACGTTTTCGAGCTCGCGGACGTTCCCGGGCCACTCGTAGGAGCGCAACATCCCTTCGGCTTCTCCGGAGAGTCGCGGTCCCTCGATACCCCCGTAGAAGGCGAGGAAGTGCCGCGCCAGGGGAACGATGTCCTCCCGCCGCGCGCGCAGGGTCGGTAGCTGGATCTCGAGCTCGTTGAGCCGGTAGAGCAGATCCCGGCGGAATACGCGCTGGCCTTCGCCGTCGCGCAGGTTGCGGTTGGTCGCCGCGATCATGCGCGCGTCGGCGCGCCGCACCTGCGTCTCGCCCAGGCGCAGGTACTCTCCGCTCTCCAGGAAGCGCAGCAGCGTGACTTGGACGTCGGCCGGCAGCTCGCCGACTTCGTCGAGGAACAACGTGCCGCCGTGCGCGGCCTCGACCAGACCGACCCCCTCCGCGTGCGCCCCGGTGAAGGCGCCCCTGCGGTGCCCGAACAGCTGCGACAGCGCGAGCTCCGCGCGCAGGGCGCCGCAGTTCACCGCCATGAACGCGCGGTCGCTGCGCGGCGAGAGCCCGTGGATGGTGCGCGCGACCAGTTCCTTCCCGGTGCCGGTCTCGCCGGTGATCAGCACCGAGAGTTCGGTCAGCGCCGCCCGCCGCGCCAGGGATTCGACCCGCCGCATGGCCACCGAGCAGGCCACCAGGCTCGGCGCGCGGTGGCGGCGACCGAGCAACGACGACGGCCGCGCCGGGGCCGGCTCCGACGCCGGACCGAGCAGGCGCTGCAGCTCCTGCTCCGACTGCTCGAGCCAGTAGCCGGTGGACAGCTCGGAGAACAGCGCCCCCGCGCGGTAGAAGCAGCGGCGCGCTTCGCCCGGCTCGTCGATCAGCCGGCCGAGCAGCAGGAACGTGCGTCCGAGCTCGAGCCGCTCGCGGCAGTCGCCGAGCAGCGTGGCCGCCTGGTTCAGGGCGCGGATCGCCTCCAGCCGCTGGCCGCGGGCGAGGGCGATCTCGCCCGCCACGCGGTGGGTGATCGCGTATTCGAGACGGTCGTCGATTCGTCGGGCGAGGATCCGCGCGCGGTCACAGGCGCGGTCGGCCTCGTCCAGGCGCCCGAGCGCCCCCAGCGCTTCGGCGCGGCGGCGCTCGATCTCCGCCACCAGGTCCCCCTCCGGGGACACCGCTTCGGCCAGCGCCAGGGCCTCGCGGTAGGCGGCGAGCGCCGTCTCCGGACGGCCGCGATCGAAATCGAGCTCGCCGAGGAACTCCAGCGCGAGCACCTGTTCACGCAGCGCCGACTGCTCCCGGGCCCGCGCGAGCGCGCCGCGCAGCGCGGTCTCGGCGACATCGAAGCGCCGCTCGAGGCGCGCCACGTTGCCGATCCCGATGCCCACCTGCGCGAGCCGGATCTCATTCGAGAACTGCTGATAGACCTCTTCGGCCTGGACGTAGAACTCGAGCGCCCGCTGCCAATCGCCGCTCTTCTGGTAAACGATGCCGAGGTTCATGAGCGGGATCGCCGACTCGGGGACGTGGCCGTGCCGCCGGTGGATCTGCAGCGCCGCCCGCAGGTGCGAGGCCGCCGCCTGCCATTCGCACAGGTTCTTGTGGATGAGGCCCAGGTTGTTCCTCAGGTGCGCGATGCTGGCTTCGTCCCCGACGCGCCGGTAGAGCGCCAGCGCCTGCTCGTAGCAGTCGCGGGCCCGCCCGAGATCGCCTTCCCGGTAGGCGACGCGGCCGAGCAGGTTGAGCGCCTGGGCGCTCAGCGAGAGGTCGCCGGAGGCGTCGGCGAATTCGAGACCGCGCTGGGCCTGCTCGCGGCTCTCGCTCAGGCGGGCGAGACGCACCAGCGCCTCCGCGCTCTGTAGGTACAACCGGGCACGGACGGGCAGGGACTCGATCTGCGCGTCCAACCGCAGCACCTCACGGCACTGGGCGAGCGCGTCCTGACATTCGCCGCGGGCGAGCCGGCAGGCGATGGCCTTGCTCTCCAGCGCCGCGCGCCGCGTGGCGGACAGCGTCCTCTCCGCGGGAAGCGCGAGCAGACGCTCGATCGTCTCCAGCGCGGGCAGGTAGCTGTCCGCCTGCATGTACAGGTCGGCGAGCATCTCGAGTTCAGCGAACGACGCGCGCCCCGGTGCTGCGGGGAACACCGCCAGTCGCTCCTCGAGTTGCGCGATGCGATTCCGGTCGTCGTTCAGCACGCGCCGACTCTCCGGTCACCGATGAATGGGTCGCTTCCGCAGGGAACTAGAAACGAATCAGGTAGAAGCTCTTCAGTCCCTTCAGAACGACCTGGATCCGCCAACTCCAGGCGCTGCTCGAAACCCTGCCGTCACCCACGACAGGCGCCTCGGACACGATCGGCTGGCGCAAGGTCCCACGATCTACGGTCCTACCGGAACCCGATGGCTCGTCGGGATCTCCCACGCTCGGTGGGACCCCGCCGCCCGGGGTGCTGGTGCCATCGTCGAGCACGCCAAAGGCGCGCACCGACGCAGGCCCCACGCTCAAACCCGCGACGCCGATCAAGAACGCCAGGATGAAGGAGCAGCAACGATTCTTGCAGAACCGCGGCATCGAACACTTCCTTCCTTCCCAGTTCACGACGGAGCTGGAGCTTCCAGCTCCTGCTAAAAATCGCCCGATCGGACCGCGACGAATTCCCGGGGGAGCTTTGGATACGGGGTGAATTCCCCCATGAATCACGACTCGGACCAGGCCCGGACGTGACAAGAGGTTAGTCCCCTCCGTTGCGAGGGGTCAAGACCTCAATCACTCGGGTCCTGGCAGCCGCCCCCGCCGTGGCCGGCGGCACGGACGGGCAGGGGCGCCGTCCCGCCTGGTGACCCCGCGGCGCGGGCCGTGCCGGGGGCGGGGGGGCCCGGCGGAGTGCCGGGGTCGGATCTCCCGGACCCCCGCGGCCGCCGTGGCGAAGCCGCCCTCGCGGGCCGGAGAGGCTAGCGGCGCTTGAGCCGGGGGCCGGCGGGGCCGTCCTCGACCAGCACGCCGCGTTCCAGCAACCGGTCGCGCAACGCGTCGGCTTCCTTCCAGTTGCGGGCCCGGCGCGCCGCCTCGCGCGCCTCCACCATGGCCAGCAGCTCGGCGTCCCAGCTTTCCTGGCCCGGAGGCTTCCAGAACAGCCCGAGCACCGCCCCCAGATCGAGCAGGGCGCGCGCCGCGGCCCGTCCCGGGGCCCCGGCGCCCTCTTCGAGCGCCCGGTTGACGTGGCGCGAAAGGTCGAACAGGTGGCCGATGGCGCGGGCGCTGTTGAAGTCGTCGTCCATCGCCTCGAAGAAGAGCCGCCGACCCTCGGCCACCGCGGCCCCCAGCTCGCCCCCCGCCACCGCATCCGCCGGCACGCTCCAGGCCTCCGCCCGCTCGAGCGGGCCGCGCAGGCGCTGGTAGGCGACCGCGGCCTCGTTCAGCCGCTCGTGGCTGAAGTCGATCGGGCTGCGGTAGTGCGTGGCCAGCAGGTAATACCGAACCACCTCAGCATCCGCCTGGGCGGCGATGTCCTCGATGAAGAACAGCCGGCCGGTGCTCTTCGACATCTTCTCCCCGCCGAGGTTGACCATGCCGTTCTCGGTCCAGAAGTTCGCGAACGGCTTGCCGGTCGCCGCCTCCGATTGGGCGATCTCGTTCTCGTGGTGCGGGAAGATGAGATCCTGTCCGCCGCCGTGGATGTCGAAGTGCTCGCCGAGGTACTTCATGCTCATCGCCGAGCACTCGATGTGCCAGCCCGGCCGGCCCCGGCCCCACGGGCTGTCCCACGCCGGCTCGCCGGGCTTGGCGCCCTTCCACAGCGCGAAGTCGAGCGGATCGCGCTTGGCCTCCCCGACCTCGATGCGCGCCCCGGAGCGCATGTCGTCCACGTTGCGCCCCGAGAGCCGGCCGTAGTCCGCCTTGCTGCGGACATCGAAATAGACATCCCCGCCGCCGGGGTAGGCGTGCCCCTTGTCCACCAACGTCTGGATCAGCGCCAGGATCTCGCCGATGTGGCGAGTCGCGAGCGGGTAGTGCGTCGCGCGCGCGATGTTGTGCAGGTCGGCGTAGCGCAGATAGGCGTCGATGTTGCGCTGGCTCACCGCCTGGTAGTCCACGCCTTCACGCTCGGCGCGCTCGATGATCTTGTCGTCCACGTCGGTGAAGTTGTAGACGTAGACGACCTCGTAGCCGAGGTGAAGCAGGTAGCGGCGCATGAGGTCGCCGGAGAGCGAGGCGCGGATGTGTCCGACGTGGGGCTTGTCCTGCACCGTCATGCCGCACACGTACATGCCGACTCGGCCCGCCACCACGGGCTCGAAGGTCCGCTTCTCGCGCGTCAGCGTGTCGTAGATCTGCAGCGCCATGTCAGCTCCCCGATCCGCGGCTCTCGAGCGGCGCGGCGGCCACCGGCACGACGCCGGCCCGGTCGCCGGCGCGCAGGCCCGCCACCGCGAGCGCGCGGTGGACGCGGCGCCGCAACTCGCGGACGGTCTCGGGCGCGTCCGCCCCGGGCCGGGTGCGGACCACCATGCGGATCTGCGCCTCCTGGGGGCCGAAGCTCTCGATCCCCCACAGCGCGATCGGATCCAGCAGCCGCTCCTGCCACTCCGGCTCGCCGTTCATCTGCGCGGCCACCTTGCGGCAGACATCGAGCGCGCGGTCGAGATCCTGCCCCAGGGCCACGGGCACGTCGAGCGCCAGGCAGGTCCAGCCGCGGCTGCGGTTGACCACGATCCGCAACTCGCCGTTGGGCACGAAGTAGACGTAGCCGTTGAAGTCGCGCAGGCTGGTGCGGCGCACCGTGATGCTCTCCACGGTCGCGGCCTTGCCGTTCACCTCGATGACGTCGCCGACCGAGAACTGGTTCTCGGACAGGATGAAGACGCCGGCAATGACGTCCCGCACCATGGTCTGGGCGCCGAAGCCGAAGGCGACCCCGGCGATGCCCGCGCCGGCGAGCAGCGGCCGCACGTCCCACCCGAAGACGATGAGCACGTAGACCAGAGTGCCGAGGGCGATGACGGCGGTGGTCAAGCTGCGGAAGATCTGGCCCAACGTGTGGGCGCGGGACTCCACCTGGGGGCTGCCCTGGCCGGCGCGCAGCAGCCAGCGCTCCATGCGCGCCACCAGCAGGTAGACCAACCGCTGGAGCAGGAAGGCGAGAGCGAGCGCGATGACCACGCGCACGCCGCCACTCAGCAGCTTCTCGCCTCCGGGAAGCAGCCCGGGCAGCCCGGCTCCGGCCGCGAGCGGCGTCATCGCGCCGCGCCGCTGACCGCACGACGGGGGCGTGGCGTCCGGGTCACGCGCGGCTCCCACGGCCCACGGCTCAGACCAGACCCTCGACCGTCTTGCGGTCCAGACGCTTGACCAACGCCATCAGCAGCTTGACCACGCGGTCGAAGTCGCGGCGATCGATGATGCTGACGTGGCTGTGGATGTAACGCGCCGGCACCCCCATCGAGATCGAGGGCACGCCCTGACCGGACATGTGGATGCGCCCCGCGTCGGTGCCCCCGCGCTCGACGGCCTCGAACTGGAGCGGGATGCGCGCCTTCTCCGCGGTGCCCACCACCAGGTCGAACAACCGCCGGTTCGGGATCGAGGTGGCGTCGTAGACCACGATCAGCGGCCCGCCGCCCAGCTTCTCGTCGCCCTCGGTGCCCGGCGTGTCGTGGGCGATGCCGACGTCGAGCGCGATGCCGACGTCCGGCTGCACCTTGAACGCCGAGGTCTGGGCTCCACGCAGTCCCACTTCTTCCTGCACCGTGGCGACCGCGAACAGCGTGTTGGGCAGCTTGGTCTCCTTGAGCCGCTTCGCGGTCTCGGCGGCCATCGCGCAGCCGATGCGGTTGTCCCAGGCTTTGGCCAGCAGCAGGTTGGGATTGGCCATCGGCGTGAAGTGGGATTCCGGGACGATCGGATCGCCGGGACGGATGTCGAGCTTCTTCCTGACGTCCCAGTCCGAGGTCGCGCCCACGTCGATGAACATCTCGCGGACCTCGAGCACCTTCTTGCGGTCCTCGTCGCGCAGCTCGTGCGGCGGCTTGGAGCCGACGACGCCCAGCACGTCTCCCTTGCGCGTCTTGATGATCAGGCGCTGCCCGAGCACCACGTGGCCCCACCACCCGCCCAGCGGGAGGAACTTGATGAAGCCCTCCTTGGTCACCGTCTTCACCATGAAGCCCACCTCGTCGAGGTGGCCCGCCAGCATCACGCGCGGCCCCGCGGCGGGACCCCGCACTTCGCAGATGAGGCTGCCGAGGCGGTCGCGCGTGAGGACGCCGACGCCCTTGAGGTAGCGCTGCATCACCTCCGATACGTCCCCCTCGAAGCCGGGGACCCCGTGCGCCTCCACCAGATCCTTCAGGAACTGCCCGGTGCGATCCATGGTCTCTCCTGGTTGAGCTCTACACGCCCGTCGCGGCGCGCGGATGGCGCCGCGCCCCGGCGACGGCCAGCTCCAGCATGCGGGCCACGAGCTGATCGTAGTCCATCCCGCGCGCCTTTGCCGCCATCGGCACCAGGCTGGTCGGGGTCATGCCGGGGATGGTGTTGACCTCGAGACAGAACGGCTCGTTCGCGGGGCTGAGTCGGAAATCCACGCGCGAGACGCCGCTGCAGCCGAGCCCGAGCGCGGCGCGCAGGCCGAGATCGGCGATGCGCCGCGCGAGCTCCACCGGGAGATCGGCGGGGCAGAAGTACTCGCTCCGTCCCGCGGTGTACTTGGATTCGTAGTCGTAGAACCCGTCTCGCGGCCGGATCTCGACGATCGGCAGCGCCTCGCGCCCCATCACCGCGACCGTCAGCTCACGGCCCGGGATGTACTCCTCGACCAGGATCTCGGGGCCGTGCTCGGCCGCGGTGCGGAGCGCCGCGGCGAGGTCCTCGGTACGGCCGACGATCGTGAGTCCGACGGTGGACCCCTGCTCGTTCGGCTTGACCACCAGCGGGTAGCCGCCCAGCGCGCCGCTCTCCACCGCCTCCGGCGGATCGTCGTCGCGCACCAGCCGCCAGCGTGGCGTCGGGATCCCCTCGCGCTCGAAGATGCGCTTCGACATCGCCTTGTTCATCGCCAGCGCGCTCGCCAGCACCCCCGATCCGGTGTAGGGCTTCCCCGCCAGGTCGAGCAGCGCCTGCAGCGTGCCGTCCTCCCCGGCGCCGCCGTGGAGCGCGATGAACACGACCTCCGCCTCGCGCATCGACGAAGCGCTCACCAGCGCTCCGGGCTCGACGCGCTCGAGGGACGCGAGCGACGGCGCACCCTGCTCCTCGTCGCCCGCGGGCAGCAGGCGCCCGGTGGCCGAATCCACCGCCACGACCTGGTGCCCGAGGCTGCGCAGCGCCTGGGCGATGCCGCGCCCGGTCCGCAGCGAGATCTCGCGCTCGGCCGAGCGTCCGCCCATGAGCACCGCGACCTTCATCACTCGACGCCTCCCGTGCTCGGCGATCCGGCGGCGGCCCGCAGGCGCGCCACGCAGCGGCCGCGCCCCAACAGCTCCGCCACCAGGGGCAGCTCCGGGCCGTGGGTGCGGCCGGTGAGGGCCGCCCGCACCGGCTGGAACAGGTCGCGGCCCTTGACTCCGAGCCGCTTGCCCAGCGACAGAAGCGTGGATTTAAACGCGTTCCCGCTCCAGTCCGCAAGCGGCTCCAGCTCGCGGGCGAGCGCCGCGCACAGCTCGCGCGACTGCGGCGAGGCGATCGCCGCCGCGGCATCGGGCTCGGGCGTCGGGGCGTCGCCGAGCAGCGGCGCCAACTCGGACGGCAGGTCGGCGAGGGTGGCGAGATTGCCGCGCACCGCCTCGAGCACGCGCTCGAGCCGCGGGGGCGGCAGCGCCCGCACGGCGTCGGGCAGGAACGCCGCGCCCCACTGTGCCAGGTCCGCGCCGCTCGCGTGGTGCAGCGCGTGGGCGTTGACCCAGCGCAGCTTGTCGGGATCGAACACCGCGCCGCTGCGCCCGACGCGCTCGAGCGTGAAGGCTTCGAGCATCTCGGCGCGCGAGAGGATCTCGCGCTCGTCCCCGGGATGGAACCCGAGCAGTGCGAGGTAGCTGAGCAGCGCCTCGGGCACGAAGCCCGCACGCCGCCAGTCGCCGACCGCCACCGCGATCTCCCCGGTGCGCTTGCTCATCTTCGAGCGGTCGCGATTGAGGATGAGCGGCACGTGGGCGAAGCGCGGCGGCGGCAGGCCGAGTGCCCCGTAGAGCATCAACTGGCGCCCGGTGTTGGAGAGATGCTCCTCGGCGCGGATGACGTCGGTGATCCCCATGCCGGCGTCGTCCACGACGCACGCGAAGTTGTAGGTCGGACGCCCGTTCGAGCGCAGCAGCACGAAGTCGCCGACCATGCCCTCCGGAAACCGCACTTCGCCGCGCACGCCGTCGTGCAGCACCTGGTCCCCGGCCGCCACCGCGAAGCGCACGCTCTCGGGTCGGCCCTCGCCCCGCGCCGCCTCGCGCTCCGCGGCGCCGAGCCGGCGGCAGTGGCCGTCGTAGTGCGGGGGGCGGCCGGCGGCGAGCGCCTGGCCACGCCGGGCCTCGAGCTCCGCATCCGTGCAGAAGCACGGGTAGGCCCGGCCGGCGTCGAGCAGCGCGCGCGCGCGGTCGCGGTAGATCTCGAGCCGCTCGCTCTGGCGGTAAGGCGCTTCCGGACCGCCGACGTCCGGCCCTTCGTCCCAGTCGAGCCCGAGCCAGCGCAGGTCGTCCAGCACCCCGGACTCGCTCTCGGGCGTCGAGCGCTCGACGTCGGTGTCCTCGATGCGGACGACGAAGCGCCCGCCGCGCTGGCGGGCGAAGAGCCAATTGAAGTAGGCGGTGCGCGCCCCGCCGACGTGGAGCCAGCCGGTCGGGCTGGGGGCGAAACGGACGCGGACGCTCATCCCAGCGCGACCGGTGTCACGGCAGGTCCACCATCGCCACCGCCCACGCCGCGATCCCCTCGTCGCGCCCGACCGCGCCGAGGCCCTCGTTGGTGGTGGCCTTGATCGAGACCTGCCCGATGCCCACCTTGAGCGCCTGCGCGACGGCGACGCACATCGCCTCGCGCAGCGGGGCGAGCTTCGGCCGCTCCGCCACCACCGTGACGTCCACGTTGACGATCGCGGCACCCCGCCCGGCCAGCATCGCGCGAATCAGGCCCAGCAACTGGAGGCTCGAGGCGTCCTTCCACTGCGGGTCTTCCGGAGGAAAGTGCCGGCCCAGGTCGCCGAGCCCGACCGCTCCGAGCAGGGCGTCGCCGACCGCGTGGGCGAGCACGTCGGCATCGCTATGGCCCTCGAGGCCGCGCTCGCCCTCGATCCGCACGCCCCCCAGCACCAGCGGCCGCCCGTCAGCCTTGCGGTGAATGTCGTAGCCGATCCCGGCACGCAGCGTCACGTCACGGCCTCACGGGGTGGGCGGACAGCCAGGCCTCGGCCAGCTCGAGGTCCAGCGGAGTCGTGATCTTGAGGTTCAGCGGGTCCCCCGGCGTCAGGTGCACCGGGTGGCCCAATGCTTCGACCAGCGCGCTGTCGTCGGTGGCCGCGGTGCGGGCCGAGGCGTGCGCGGCCGTGAGCCAGTCGCGACGGAACGCCTGCGGCGTCTGGGCGCGGTAGAGCCCCTGGCGCGGCACCGTGGTCTCGATCGTGTCCAGCGTGCCGCGCTTCAAGGTGTCCTCGAGCGGGACCGCGGCGATCGCGGCACCGAAGCGCAGCGCGTCCCCCACCACCCGCGCCACCAGATCGCCGCTCACCAGCGCGCGCGCGCAGTCGTGGATCGCCACGGTGGTGAAACGCTCCGGCAGTGCGGCGAGCCCACGCGCGACCGACTGCTGGCGCTCGCGCCCGCCCTCGCTCCAGCCCACGATCTTGGCGGGCTCGATCCCGCTCGCGGCGAGCAGGTCCTGGGCCTGGCGCACCGGACCGACGACGACGATGCCCTCGATCGCGCTCGAGCGCTGCAGCGTCTCGAGGCTCCAGGTGAACAGCGGACGCCCGGCGAGAGGCGCCAGCGCCTTGGAGACGCCGGCGCCGAGCCGTTCACCCCTGCCGGCGCAGAGCAGGAGGGCGCCGACGCTCATCGTCCCGGTCCGCTGCCCGCGACCGGGACGGCGGAGGGTTCCGCAGCGCCCGCCGCCGCCGGGCGCCCCGGCGCGCGCTCGCCGAGCAGCAAGTCGATCGCCTCGCGCAGCGTGGTCAGCGGCACGATCTCGAGCCCGTGTCCCTCCGCCTCGGCCACCTGGGCCGCGGGGACGCCGGCGCGCGCGAAGCCCAGCTGGGCCGCCTCGCGCACCCGCGCCTCGAGCCGCGCCACGCGGCGCAGCTCGCCCGAGAGACTCACCTCCCCCACCGCCAGCGTGCCTTCGCGCACCGGCCGGCTGCGGAACGAGGAGGCCGCCGCCAGCGCCACACCGAGGTCGGTGCCGGGCTCGTCGAGCGTCAGCCCTCCCGTCACGGTCACGAACACGTCGTGCCGGCCGAGGCGCAGCCCCACCCGGCGCTCGAGTACGGCGAGCAGCACCGCGAGCCGCCGCGGGTCGAAGCCGCTGGTCACGCGCTGCGGCGTGCCGTAGTAGGAGGGCGACACCAGGGCCTGGACTTCGACCAGGAGCGGGCGCGTGCCCTCGAGGCTCGCCACCACCGCGCTGCCGGGCTCGGTGCGCGCCGACTCGGACAGGAACGCGCGGCTCGGGTTCGCGACCTCGACGAGTCCGGCGTCGGTCATCTCGAACACGCCCAGCTCGTGGGTCGAGCCGAAGCGGTTCTTCGCCGCGCGCAATACCCGGTAGTGCTGGTAGCGCTCGCCTTCGAGGTAGAGCACCGCGTCCACCATGTGCTCGAGCACGCGCGGGCCGGCCACCGCACCGTCCTTGGTCACGTGCCCGACCAGGAACACCGCCGCCCCCGAGCCCTTGGCGTAGTGGAGCAGTGCCAGGGCGCACTCGCGCACCTGCGTCACCGTGCCCGGGCCGCCCTCGAGGTCGGCGCGCGCCAGGGTCTGGATCGAGTCCACCACCATCGCCTCGGGGGCCACCCCGGCCGCGGCCTCGAGCAGCGCCTCGAGGTCGGTCTCGCACAGGATGAGCAGCCCCTCCGGGGTCTCCCCCAATCGGGCCGCGCGCATCCGCACCTGCTCCTCGCTCTCCTCGCCGCTGACGTAGAGCACCCGGCGGCCGTCGCGCGCGAGCCGCATCGCCAGCTGGAGCAGCAACGTGCTCTTGCCGATCCCGGGGTCGCCGCCGACCAGGATCAACGAGCCCCGCACGATGCCGCCGCCGAGCACCCGGTCCAGCTCGCCGAGGCCGGTGCCGGCGCGGTGCAGGTCCCCGATCTCGACGCTGGCGAGCGGGCGCGGAGCGGGCGGGGCGGTGGCACCCCCCGGGGACCAGCGCGCGCGCGCGGCGCGGGTGTTCCCGCGCCCCTCGCTCTTCTGCACCGGCGCCTCGGCCGCGGTGTTCCAGGCCCCGCAGCCGGGGCAGCGGCCGAACCAGCGCGCCGCCTCGTGACCGCAGGCGGAGCAGAAGAAGTGCTGGCGGGCGGGCTTGGGCACTAGAAGACCCCGAATTTGAAGTACTTTCGCGGGTTCGCCTTTACGTCTTGGAGCAGCCCGCGCAGCTCGGCCACCGACTGGCTGAGATCGTCGTAGAGCTTGTCGTCGTTCACGAGCTTGCCGAGCGTGCCGTCGCCGCGGTCCACCTTGTTGCCCACCCGCTGGAACACGATCCGCAGCGAATCGAGCCGGCTCGAGAGCCGGTCGAGCTTCTGGGCCGCCGAGCCGAAATCGTCGATCGCCTGCTTGAGCTTCTGCTCGCGGTCGGTGGTCAACCCCTTCACCGTCTGCGACGCCTCCGAGAAATTGTGAATGGAGGTGGTGAGCGCGGCACGGTTGTCGGTCAGCAGCTTGCGCAGCTCGTCGCTCGAGGCCCGGAAGTTCCGCAGCGTGGCGGTGAAATCGCCTCTCCGGTCCATGGACTCGGCCAGGCCACGCAGTTGGTGCGAGAGCAGGGCGATGGTCTCGGCGGTCTCGCCCAGGTTGGCCATGACCTCGGGGACGCCTTTCTCGTAGATCCCGATGATCGTGTCGCGCGCGCTGAGCGGCTCTCCCGCCGAGCTCAGGTCCACCGCGATGACCTTCTCGCCCATCAAGCCCACGTTGCGGATCGCGACCTTGCTCTCGGTGGTGAGCGCGATGTCGGAGGCCAGCGCCAGGTCCACGATCACGTGATCCCCGACCAGCTTCATGCTCTGCACCGAGCCCTTGCGGATGCCGTTGACCTGGACCTCGTCGCTCGCGCCGAGGCCTCCGGTTTGGGGGAAGGTCACGTGCCAGAGCTTGACCCGGTGCTGGAACGAGAACTCCTTGAGCCAGGTCACCCCCCACAGGAGGACCGCGAGCGCGATCAGCACCGTCAGGCCGACCTCGATTTCCGTCCTGCGACTCACTCGTCCCCCTGGTCAGACCGGCTGGATGGGCCCGACGCTCGAGCCCTCGATGAACTGCCGGACCAGCGGATCGCGCGTGGCGCGGACCTCGTCCGGCGTGCCGATGAATACCACGCGCCCGCCGTAGAGCATGGCGAGGCGGTCGCCGACCTTGTAGGCGCTGTGGAGGTCGTGGGTTACGACCACCGAGGTGACGCCCATCTTCTCCTGCAGCGAGCGCACCAGTTGATCGATGACGTCCGCCGTGATGGGGTCGAGCCCGGTGGTGGGCTCGTCGTAGAGGATGAAATCCGGGTTCATCGCGATCGCCCGCGCCAGCCCGACGCGCTTGCGCATGCCGCCCGAGAGCGACGCCGTCCGCAAATCCTCCGCCCCCTTGAGGCCGACCGCGGCCAGGCACTCCGCCACCCGCACCGGGATCTGGGCCACGGGCAGGCGCCGGTGCTCGCGCAGCGCCAGCCCGACGTTTTCCCCCACGGACATCGAGTCGAACAGCGCCGCGCCCTGGAACAACATGCCGAAGTTCTTCCGCACCTCGTCGAGCGCCTTCTCACCGAGGCCGACGATCTCGACGCCGTCCACCTCGATCGAGCCCTCGTCCGGGATCATCAGCCCGATGATGTGCTTGAGCAGGACGCTTTTCCCGGTGCCGCTCGGCCCCAGGACGACGATGGTCTCGCCCCTCTCGATATCGAGGTCGAGGCCGTCGAGCACCCTCTTGCCCCCGAGCCGCTTCTTCACCCCGCGGAGCCGGATCATGACGCGAAGATGAACCGCAGTAGCACGTTGGCAAGCACGTAGTCGCTGATCAGCACCAGCACGCACGAACTCACCACCGCCCGCGTGGTCGCCAGCCCGACCCCCTCGGCGCCACCCTCGGTGACGAAGCCGTAGAAGCAGCCCATGGTGCCGATGATCCCGCCGAAGAACACCGCCTTGACCAGGCCGGAGTAGAGATCCTTGAGGTAGAAGAACTGCTTGAGCCCCACGACGTAGGTATGGGTGCTCACCCCGATCGTGGTGATGGACACGACGTACCCGCCGAAGATGGCGATCGCGTCGGCGAAAACCGTCACCACCGGCAGCATCACGATCGCCGCGATCACCCGCGGCACCACCAGGTAGCGCACCGGATTGATCGCCATCGCCCGCAGCGCGTCGATCTGCTCCGTCACCTTCATCGTTCCCAGCTCGGCGGCGATCGAGGCCCCGACTCGCCCGCCCACCACCAGCGCGGTGAGCACCGGCCCCAACTCGATGATGACCGAGCGCAGGATGACCGAGCCGATGTACTTGAGCGGCACCACGCTCGAGAACTGGTAGGCGGCCTGCACCGCGGCGACGCCTCCGGTGAACAGGCTGACCACGACCACCAGCCACAGCGATCCGACCCCGATCGCCTTCATCTGGTCGACGACCAGGCCGAAGGAGCGGAGTCCGGGCGCGAGGAAGCGCCCGACGTCGCCGAGCAGCATCGTCAGGCGCCCCACCTCCGCGACCCAGTCGCCGGCGCGGTGGCGCACGTAACGGTAGCCCCTGACCGCGAGATCTTCGGGCATGAGCTAGTAGGACTCCTCCTCCGTCTCGCCCGGCATCATCGGACTGTACGGGACGAACTTGGTGCAGCGGCGCAGGAAGATCATGTCCACGTCCGCGGTGGGCCCGTTGCGCTGTTTGGCGATGATGATCTGGGCCTTGTTGGGCTCCGGCGTGTCGCGGTTGTACATCACCTCGCGGTAGACGAACATCACCAGATCCGCGTCCTGCTCGATGCTGCCGGATTCACGCAGGTCCGAGAGCTGCGGCCGCCCGCTCTTGTCGCGGGTCTCCACCGCGCGCGAGAGCTGCGACAGCGCGATGATCGGCACCCCCAGCTCCTTCGCCAGCGCCTTGAGCCCGCGCGTGATCTGCGAGATCTCCTGGACGCGGTTTTCGGCCCGCGCAGCGCCCCGGATGAGCTGCAAGTAGTCGATCACCACCAGCCCCAGCCGGCCCTCGGCCTTGAGTCGCCGGCACTTGGCCCGGATCTCCAGCACCGTCAGACTGGCGGAGTCGTCGATCATGATCGGCGCCTGCGTCAGCAGTCCCGCCGCCGTCGTCAGGCGCGGCCAGTCCTCGCTCGCGAGGAAGCCGTTGCGCAGCTTCTGCAGCGACACCTCGCTCTGCGAGCACAGCAGACGCTGGACCAGTTGCTCCTTGCTCATTTCGAGCGAGAACACCGCCACCGGAGCCTGGAAGCGAATCGCCGCGTTCTCCGCGAAGTTGATCGCGGCCGAGGTCTTGCCCATGCTCGGCCGCCCCGCGAGGATGATGAGGTCGCCGTTCTGGAACCCGGCGGTGTACTTGTCGAGATCGTCGAACCCCGAGGGCACCCCGGTGACGTGCACCTTGCGCTCGAACAGCTTCTGGATGTGCTCGAACGCCGGCTTGAGCAGGTCCTTGAGCGGGACGAACCCCTGCCGCACGCGGGCGTCGGTGATCTCGAAGACGCGCTGCTCGGCGCGGTCGAGGATCGCGCCGGTCTCGTCGCTCGCGGCGTAGCACTCCTGCTGGATCTCGCCGGCCGCCTTGATCAGCGAACGCAGCACCGACTTCGACTCGATGATCCGGATGTGCTGATCGAGGTTCGGCGAGGCGGTGACGTAGTCCACGAGCTGCGCCAGGGCGGCGTCGCCGCCGACCGATTCGAGCTCGCCGCGCTTGCGGAGCTCCTCGCGCAGGGTGATGAGGTCGGGCTTTTCGTTGCGATTGAAGATCGCGACGATCGCCTCGTAGATCTTCCGGTGCCCGACGCGGTAGAAGGCGTCGGGGTCCATCATCTCGATCGCGCGGCCCACGGCCTCGGCATCGAGCAGCAACGCGGCCAGCACCGAACGCTCGGCCTCGAGCGACTGCGGGGGCGTGGATCCTTCGGGGCCGGTCGCAACCGGTCGGGTCATGATGTCGGTCATGGTGGATTCCTTTCGCGGCTCGTCGGAGCCGCCCCGGGCGCGCCCGGTTCCGAGCCCCGGCGAAGCACGAGCCCTCGGGGCGGGCTCGCGCTTCGCCCGGGTTAGTTCTGGTACTCGCGCGCCAGCATCTGCATGTCCTCCCACACCGGACGCTTGTAACCCGGATTGCGCAGGCACGCCGCGGGATGGTAGGTCACGATGAGCTTGGCGCCTTGGTAGCGGTACACCTTGCCGCGCATGCCGGCGATCGTCCCCTTCACCCCCACCAGCAACTCGGCGGCGAACTTCCCGAGGCAGCAGATGATGCGCGGCTGGAGGATCGCGAGCTGCTCCCTCAGGTAGGGCGAGCAGGTCTCGATCTCGAGCGGGAGCGGGTTGCGATTGTCCGGCGGGCGGCACTTGAGCACGTTACAGATGTACACCGTTTCGCGGCTGAGGGGCACCCCGGGAATCAGCCCGGCATCGTCCATCGCCTGGATGATGCGCGTCAGCAGCTCGCCCGCGCGGCCGACGAACGGTTCGCCGCGGCGGTCCTCCTCGGCGCCCGGGGCCTCGCCCACGAACACGATCCCGCTGCGCGCGCTCCCCACCCCCGGCACCGCCTGAGTGCGAGTCTCGCACAGCCCACACTGGGTGCAGGCGCGCACCGTGGCGGCGATGCGCTCCAGCACGGGGAGCGCGTCGCGCTCGATCGTCGCGCGCGCCGCGGGGTCCACCGGGGCGAGCGGCACGCGCGCCGCGGACGGTTCGCCCACCGCGGCCGGGGCGCTCGCGGCGGGCGGCTCGGGCTCGCCGAAGAGGTTGAACGGCGCGGGTGAAGCCGCCGCGGGTCCGGTGCCGGATCCCACGCCGCCCGCGGCGTCCGCGAGCGCTTCCCGCACTCCGGACGCCTCGCGTCGCGCGAGCGCCGCGGGCGCTCCCGGCCGTGCGGGCGGTGTTGGTTCCGCGGACCCCGCGGGCGCCACGTTCCCGGCGCGCGCCCTCGCGGCGACGGCGTGGACCAGCAGCTCGTCCCGTCCGCCCGCGACCTCGCGCTCCACCACGCGGCGCACGGCGGCCGCGATCGCGGCGGCCTCGCTGCGCGATTCGGGTTCGCTCATGCCCGCCTCCCCGCGCGACGCTTGCGCGGGCGGCGCGCGGCCGCGCGGGCCGGCGCGCGGCGGCGGGGCACGGCACGGCGGCGGGGCGCGGCACCCAGCTCGATCACGCGGTCGAGGATCGCCTCGGCGGTCTCGCGCTTGGACTGGAGCGGCAGGCGCCCCTGACTGCGGGGCTCCACCAGGGTCACCTGCGTGGTCTCGCCGCCGAGCCCCAAGGCGGGACTGTTGAGCACCACCAGATCCAGCCGCTTCTCCGCCAGCTTGGCCCGCGCACGCGCGAGTCCCCGCGAGGTCTCGAGGGCGAAGCCCACCAGCACCTGGCCGGGGCGCCGGCGGGCGCCGATGCGGGCGAGGATGTCGGCGGTGGGCTCGAGGTCGAGGGTGAGCGGACCGCCCGCGCGCTTGAGCTTCTCGCCCCTGGCGCGCGCCGGACGGAAGTCCGCGACCGCCGCGGCCATCAGCACCACATCCGCCCGCGGCGCACGCTCGAGCATCGCCTTCTCCATCTCGGCCGCGGCGCTCACGCGCACCAGCTCGACCCCGTGCGGCGGATCCACGCTCACCGGCCCGGCGACCACCGTGACCGCGGCGCCGCGGTCGCGCGCCGCGGCGGCGAGCGCGAAGCCCATCCGTCCGCTCGAGCGGTTGGTGAGCACGCGCACCGGATCGAGCGGCTCCTCGGTGCGCCCCGCCCCCACCAGCACGCGCAGGCCGGCGAGGCCGGCCCGGCGCTCGAGCACTTTCTCCGCCGCGGCGACGATGGCCCCGACCTCCGCGAGCCGCCCCGGGCCCTCGAGCCCGGAGGCGAGGGACCCGCTCTCGGGGCCCACCAGCGTCGCGCCGCGGGCCCGCAGCGCCTGGGCGTTGGCCTGGGTCGAGGGGTGGAGCCACATCTCGAGGTCCATGGCCGGGCACACCACGAGCGGCGCCCGGCTCGCGAGCGCCACCGCAGTGAGCGCGTCGGGGGCCTCGCCGTGGACCAGGCGCGCCATGAGGTCCGCCGTCGCCGGGGCCACGACGATGCAGTCAGCGGCCCCGGCGACGTCCACGTGCTCGACCCGGCCCTTGATCCGGCGCGCCGCCGCCGGCGGCAGATCGAATCGCGGGCGCTGGTTGCCCCACAGGTCGCGCACCACCGGATTGCCCGAGAGCACCTGGAAGGTGAGCGGGGTGACGAACTCGGTGGCCGCGGAGGTCATCACCACGATCACGGCCGCGCCGCGATCGCGCAGCCGGCGCACCAGCTCGCAGCTCTTGTACGCGGCGATGCCGCCCGAGACGCCCACCACCACGGTGCGCCCGTCCATGGAACCGGTGCGCCGGGGCGGGCGCGCCGCGGCCGCGGGGGGCGTCCTGCGCCCGCCGGTCACGATGTCGCTCCCCCCGGAGCGCTCACGGGTGCGGGGTGCATCCTGCGCCCGCGGTGCATGCTCCTCCTACTCGACGACGTCCTCGTAGTGGAACGGCACCTCGACGCGAATCGTGCGCTCGAGCGCCACCGCGGGCACCTTGCCGGGCAGCGTCTCCTGGGTGCGGCGAATCCACTCGTTCAGCCGGCGCGCCTCGCGCGCCGCGACGATGGCCAGCTCGTACTTGTTGGTTCCAGGCGGCGGAATCAGGGATGCCAGTTTGGTCATGGTCTCTCTCTTGGGTCGCGGGCTCGAAGGCCCTCAGGAATCGGCGCGCATCCGGCGAACCCGGGCGCGCTCGGCATCGACGATCGCGACCAGCCGCGTCACGGCCAGCTCGAGGTCGTCGTTCATCACCAGGTAGTCGTACTCGCGGTACTGGGCCAGCTCCGCCGGCGCGTTGCGCAGGCGCAGCTCGACCGTCTCGTGCGTCTCACTGTTGCGCTTGAGCAGGCGCTGGCGCAAGGCGTCGATCGAAGGCGGATAGATGAACACCGACACCGCATCCGGCCGCGCGCGGCGCACGCTGGCCCCGCCCTGCACGTCCACGTCGAGCACCACCACCCGGCCCGCCTTGACGCCCTCGTCCACGAACCGCGTCGGAGTCGCGTAGAGATGCTCGTGCACCCTGGCCCACTCGAGGAACAGGCCGGCCGACCGGCGCCGCTCGAACTCCTCGCGGGTCACGAACTCGTACTGTACACCTTCCTGCTCCGCCGGGCGCCGGGGACGCGTGGTGGCCGAGATCGAGAAGACGCACTCGGAGCGCAACGCCACCAGGCGCTCGACCAGCGTCCCCTTGCCCGCCCCCGAGGGTCCGGACAGCACCAGCAGGAAGCCGCCCCGCTCGAACCCAAACGGGATCGCTGCCTCCTGCGCGTGGCGTGCGGACTCCGCGGCGCTCACCCCTACTCCACGTTCTGCACCTGCTCGCGCAGGCGCTCGGTCTCTTCCTTCATCACGATCACCGCGCGGGTGATCTCGACGTCGTTCGACTTGGCTCCGATGGTGTTGGCCTCGCGGTTCATCTCCTGCAGCAGGAAATTGAGCTTGCGGCCCGCCAGCTCCTGGCCCTCGATCAGCGAGCGAAACTGGTCGAGGTGTGCCGCGAGCCGCACGCACTCCTCGGTGCAGTCCAGCCGGTCGGAGAGCAGCGCCACTTCCTGGGCGATGCGGATCGGGTCCATCTCCACGTCGGCGAGCAGGGCATTGATCCGTGAGGTGAGCCGCTCCTTCGCCTCCAGCGGGCGCAGCGGCGCCCGTTCGCTCACCAGGTCCAGCTCGCGCCGGATCAGCTTGAGCCGCTGTTCGAGATCGGTCCTCAAGGCCACGCCTTCGCGCGACTTCATGGTGTCGAGGCTGGCACAGGCGCGCTCCACCACCTGGCGCACCAACCCCCAGGTCTCCTCGTCCGACAGCGCGGTGTGCTCCCAGGTGAAAACATCCTGCAGGTTCGCGAGGGTGCGCACGTCCACGCCGCTGTCGATCTGGTAGCGCTGGGCGAGCTGGCGGAGCAACGCGACGTAGCGGTCGGCGACCGGCTCGTTGAGCTTGAGCATCTCGCCCGACTCGCCCACACCCGACCAGGTGATGGACAGGTTGAACTTGCCGCGCGAGAAGCGCTCCTGGATCAGCCGCCGGATGTCGTCCTCGAACAGGCTCACCAGGCGCGGGGCCCGAATCGACACCTCGCAATAGCGATGGTTGACCGAGCGGATCTCGGCGATCAGGCGCTGACCGTCGTGCTCCAGCTCGGCCGAGCCGTACCCGGTCATGCTTCGGATCATCGAGAACCTCCGGTTCGGGGAGCGGGGACATTAGGGCACCGGAGGCGGGCGGCGCAAGCGACGGTGGGCGATGGTGGCCGGTGCCAATGCGGTCGCGCGCGTTGGCGCCGCCGCGCGCCGGGCGGCCGCCTTCCACCGTCCGCTCACACGGCGGTGGGGAGAACCTCCCAGCACACGGTCGGACACGACGCTCACCCGATGGCGCCGGGCCCGCGCGCCTCGCGTCCCGGTTCCCCGGCACCGCACCTTGGTGGTAGCGTCGCCCGCGGGAGGAATCGCGCATGACTAGCGATCGCGAACTGCGCCGCCACCTCGTGCGGCTGCTCGAAGCCCGGGGCGCCCATCTCGACTTCGATCGCGCCATCGCCGGACTTCCCATCGCGCTCCGCGGCCGCCGGCCGCGCGGTCTGCCGTACTCGCCGTGGGAGCTGCTCGAGCACATGCGCATCGCGCAGTGGGACATCCTCGAGTTCAGCCGCGATCCCACGCACGTCTCGCCCCCGTGGCCCGGCGGCTACTGGCCCACGCGGCGCGCGCCGGCGAGTAGCGCCGCGTGGGGAAAGAGCGTGCGGGCCTTCCGCGCCGACCTGCGGGCGATGCGGCGCCTGGTCGCCAATCCGCGCGCGAAACTCCTCGCCCGCATCCCCCACGGCACCGGGCAGACGCTGCTGCGCGAGGCGCTGGTGCTCGCCGACCACAACGCCTACCACGTGGGTCAGCTCGTGGCCGTGCGCCGGCTGCTCGGCGCCTGGCCCGCCGACTGAGCGCGCGGCGGATCGACCGTTCGGTCGCCGCCGCCGCGTCACCCTTCGCCGGCGCCGGGATCGTCCTTGGGCTTCTTCCCGAACAGATCCGCGAGCTTCCTGCGCGCCTCGGCCGCGCGCGCGTCCGGGGCCGTGGGAGTGGGCGGGACGGGTCCCTCGCGCTTCCCGCGCACGGCGGGCGCCGCACCCGGGGCGCCGCGCTGGAACAGCGCATCGAGCTTGGAGCGCGCCTCGCTCTGCCGCTTCACCGGCGCGCCCGCGCCGGCGAACGGGGCGCGGCGGTAGGAGAAGTACTCGCAGAAGTTCCGGCGCTCGCGATCCTCGACCACGTCGGCCTCGGTCTCGCGGCACTGGTTGTGGAAGTTGGGATCGAAGTGGCGGCAGTTGCGGCAGCAGCGCAGGTCGTGCCCGCACGCCCCGCACTCGGCGTCGCGCGCGAGGGGCTCGTCGATCACGACGGGGGCACCGCACGAGTGGCAGACCTGCGAGGGCATGGCGCGAGCCTGCGCCGCGTCGCGCGCGGGGTCAAGCCGGGGCCATCACCACCGCCTGCGGGGCAGTGCGGCGCCGGGGCGGCCGGCGCCGAGGCGCCCGCCTCCGGGGCAAGATTGCGGGCGCGGGCGGCGATGCACTAGCGTGCGGCCGTCATGAGCGCCTCCCTCCCGAGCCCCGCGGACCAGCGCCGCGCCCTGGTCGTGCGCGCGCTGCGCCGCTACCGCGCGCGCCTGGCGCGCCGCCTCGAGGCGCTGCGCGGCGACCTCGCCGAGGCCTCGCGCGCGCCCGAGTACCGCAAGTTCGCCGAGACCCTGCTCGCCTACCTGCCGCAGGTGCCCAAGCGCGCCGTGAGCGTCTCGCTCCCCGATCCGTTCGACCCGGCCAAGGGGGTCGAGATCCCGCTCGATCCGCGGCTCAAGCCGCAGGAGAACGCGGCGCGCTATTTCAAGCGCGCGGCCAAATCCGAGCGCGGCCTCGCCGAGGTGCCGCCGCGGCTCGCGGCGGTCGAGGCCGACCTGCACGCCCTCGAGGTCCTGCTCGAGCGTGCCGACCGCTTCGACGAGCACGGCCCGCGCGAGGGCGGACAATCGGTGGTCGAGCCGACCCACGACGAGACCCTCGAGCCCGACCTCGAGCGGGCGCTGGCGCGTCTGCCCGCGGGGCTGCGCTCGACCCTCGGCGCCCCGGAGGCCGCGCGCGGCGCCGCGCCGCGCTCGCGCCCGGCGGCCTCGGCGATGGCGGCGGTGGCCCGCGGCGAGCGGCGCGCCCCCTCGGCGCGGCTCCAGCCGCGGCGGCTCAAGAGCAGCGAGGGCTGGGACGTGCTGATCGGGCGCAACAACGAAGGCAACGACTACCTCACCCACACTCTGGCGCGGCCCGAGGACTACTGGTTCCACGTCCACGGTGCGGCCGGCTCGCACGTGGTGCTGCGCCGCGGCAAGAGCAAGGACGAGCCCTCGAAGCGCACGCTCCAGGAGGTCGCCGCGTGGGCCGCGTTCTACTCGCAGGCCCGTAACGCCGGCACCGTGCCGGTGATCGTCACCCGCAAGAAGTACGTGCGCAAGCCGCGCAAGGCCCCGCCCGGACTGGCCCTGTGCGAGCGCGAGCAGTCGGTGATGGCGCGGCCCAAGGAGCCGCCCCAGGACGCCGAGGCCGACGCGGCCGGGAGCGTCGAGATCTCCTGATCCCGGCGCGGGGCGCCAGCGGGTTTCGCCCCCCCCATCGCACCCCCAGGCCTCTCGCCCGCCCGGGGGCCGGGTACCCTCGCCCAGCCCGCTCCGCCGCGGGCGTGCAGCCTGCAACGGCCTGGTGGAATGGCATCAAGCCCCGCCGCGATTCGGCCGATATTCCAGCGGGCACGCCTCCGGCCCGATTCGCCCCGGATCGGGGCGGGTCGTGGCTGGCCGGACGCGCGTGCGCCCGCCGGCGCGCGAACGGACTCGGCCGGACATCCAGCGGCATCAGGGAGCGGACATGATTCTCAAGTCGGCGCGGGTGCGCAGCTACAAGAACACGACCGACAGTGGCGTCGTGGAGTTCGAAGCCGGCATCACCTGCCTGGTCGGCAAGAACGAGAGCGGTAAGTCCGCGTTCCTCGAATCCCTCTACCGCTTGAACCCGCTGCCCACCGGTCACCCGCAGTCGTTCGAGGCGCTGCGCGACTACCCGCGGCGGACCTTCAGCCACGACCGCGAGGCGATTCCCACGACCATCCCGATCGAGGTGGTCTTCACGCTCGAGCCCGCGGACGTGGCCGCGATCGAGGAGAAGCTCGGCGTGGGCGTGCTGGCGCAGCCCCAGGTGCGCGTGCAGCGCACCTACGAGAACGATCTCGTCTGGGAGGTCCCGCTCCGCGAGCAGCGGCTGATCGACAAGGCGGTCGTCGACGCCGGGCTCGATGCCAGCATCGCCGCCGGGTTCCTGTCGATCGAGGACCTGGTGCGCCGGCTCAAGCGCCAGAGCGATCCCGCGCCCGAGGTGAAGCAGTTCATCGACTCGATCGAGGCCCGGGACTTCCAGGCCGAGATCCGGTCGATCCTCGCGCCGCGCCTGCCCCGGTTCCTGTACTTCGACGAGTTCAGCATCATGCCCGGGCGGGTCTCGATCCCGAAGCTCCAGCAGACGCCGCCCAACCTGCTGACGCCGGGCGAGCGCACCGCCCTGGCACTCCTCAAGCTCGCCGGGGTGGACAGCAAGGAGTGCACCGAGGCCGACTACGAGGGCCGGCGCGCCGCGCTGGAGTCGGCGGCCAACCAGCTCACCGACGAGATGTTCGAGTACTGGAGCCAGAACAAGGAGCTGCTGGTCGAGCTGGACGTGGACTTCCGCAGCCCGGGATCGGAGAAGAACGGCATCGGGCCGTTCCTCGACATCCGCATCCGCGACCGGCGCCACCGCGTGACGCTCAACTTCGGCGAGCGCTCGCAGGGGTTCATCTGGTTCTTCTCGTTCCTCTCGGCGTTCTCCGAGTACCGCAGCCGGCAGGAGCCGCTCATCCTGCTGCTCGACGAGCCGGGCCTCGGCCTCCATCCGCTGGCCCAGAGCGATCTCATGCGCTTCATCGAGGAGCGGCTCGGCTCCACGCGCCAAGTGCTCTACAGCACGCACTCGCCGTTCATGGTCGAGGCCTCGCGGCTCGACCGCGTGCGCACCGTCGAGGACATCCCCGAAGTGGGAGCCAAGATCTCCGCCGACGTGATGTCCAGCACCCGCGAGACGCGCTTCCCGCTCCAGGTGGCGCTCGGCTACGAGCTGGCCCGCAACCTGCTCGAAGGCCCCAACAACCTGCTGGTCGAGGGTCCCTCCGACTACCTCTACCTCAAGGTCATCAGCGACTACCTGCGCAGCCAGCAGCGGCCGCATCTCGACCGGCGCTGGGTGATCGTTCCGATCGGAGGCATGTGCCGGATCCCGGCGCTGGTGTCGCTGCTCGGCGCCCAGGCCAGCTTCGCCGTCATTCTCGACGGGATCGGCGAAAACCACGCCAAGGCGCACCAGATGGTGCAGCGCCGCGTGCTGTCTGCCGACCGCGTGGTGCCGCTGCCGGAGATCGCGCGCCAGCCCGAGGCCGGGCTCGAGGACTTCTTCGAGGTGGACTTCTACGCCGCGCTGCTGGCGGAGTCGGGCACGGCCACCGTCCGGCCCGGCCGCCTGCTCACCGGCGGGGGTATCGTCAAGCAGATCGAGGACGCCCTCGGCGCCGACTTCGACCGCTACCAGCCGGCGCGCTACTTCCTGGAGCACCAGGCCACGCTGTTGCCGCGCGTCGGCCGCCCCACGCTCGAGCGCTTCGAGCAGCTGTTCCAGCGGCTGAACCGCCTGCTGGCGCCCGCCGAGCAGCCGCGTCTCGCGGCGTAGCGCCGCCGCCCGCGCGCGGCGCTCAGGCGGTGCGCGACGGGATCTCGGCGTGCAGCCGACTGCCGGGCTTGCGCGCATCGCCCACCCGCACCGTCCAGCCCACGCGATCGGCGTGCTCGAGCAGCGGCACCGCGTACTTGCGGCTCAGCTCGGTGAGGCGCTTGAAGGCGGCGATGTCGAGGGTCGGCTCCCCGGCGAAGAACACCGAGAGCTTGAGGCGCAACGCCTCGAGCTGGCGGGCGGTGAAGGTGAACTCCTGGCTCACCCGCACCAGTCGCCCGAGGAAGAACCCCAGCGCCACGACCTCGGTCGCCGCCTCGCCCAGCCCGCGCTGCCACACCGCGTTCTCGGGCACCGCGAGCCCCGCGGCCTCGAGCGTGGTTTCGACCTGGTCCAGTGCTCCAAGGGTCTCCGGCGGCGGCTCCCACGTCGGCCCCGCGGGACGCACGCGCTCACCCTGCTGGACCAGCGCGCGCTCGACCGCCAGCGAGTCGAACGCCGGATCGAACATCGTCGCGTCCACGATGCCCTTGAGGCTGCTCTTGAGGTCGCCCTTCATGATGCCGTAGCGCGCCGGGTACTGTGCGGCGTAGTCGCGCACGGCGTGCTCGATCGCCTCGCGCGCCGCCTTCCAGCGCGCGGGCGCGATCCAGCGGCCGTCCAGCGGCGACACGACGGTCTTCGACACCAGCAGCCTCACCAGCGCGGCACGGGTGGTCTCTTCGCTCTCCCCCATCGCCTGCGCCAGGGCGGCGGTCGCGATCGGGTGGCTCTCGACCACGAGCCGCTGGAGCAGCCGGGTCTCGAGCGAGCCGCTCTCGTGCAGCGCGAGCTGCTCGAGCCCGGCGGCGTGCCGGCGGCGCTTGACCGCCACCGGCTCGATCACCGCACCCCCGCCCACGGTGCGCATCGGCGAGTAGGCGCGGATCACGAAGCGGTCGCCGCGCGCGGCCACCGCGGGCTGCTCGAGCCGCAGCTGGGCCAGCGCGCTGGCGCCGGGCTCGAGCGACTCGCCCTCGAGCAGCACCAAGCGCCCGATGATCTCGCTCGCCCCGAGGTGGAAGCGCACCCGGGCGTTGGCCCTCCACGCCCGCGGGTAGTCGGCCAGCAGCTCGAAGCGCACGTCGAGCAGCTTCGAGGCGCGCAGCGAGGCCGGCGCCACCAGCCAGTCGCCGCGCGCGACCTGACCTTTGTCCACGCCGTGCAGCGCGAGCGCCACGCGCTGCCCGGCGCGCGCCTCGTCCACCGTGTGGCCGTGGACCTGCACCCGGCGCACGCGGACCGAGCGCCCCGCCGGCTGCAGTCCCAGCGTGTCGCCGGTGCGCACCCGGCCGCGCCACAGCGTGCCGGTCGCCACCGTGCCGAAGCCCTCGACGATGAACACCCGGTCCACCGGCAGCCGCACCGGCTCCTCGGCGGGCCTCCCCGAGGTCGCCGCCAGCTCGCGATCGATCGTGGCGAGCAGGGCCTCCTGCCCGGCGCCGGTGAGGGCGGAGAACTCGACGATCGGTGCCGCGGCGTACGGGGTGGACGCGAGCAGCTCGCGCACGTCGCGCGTCACCAGCTCGAGCCACTCGCGCTCGACCAGGTCGCGCTTGGTGAGCACCACCACCGCGCGCGTTACCTCGAGCAGCTGGACGATCGCCAGGTGCTCGCGCGTCTGCGGCATCACGCTTTCGTCAGCCGCGATCACCAGCAGCACCAAGTCGATCCCGCCCACCCCGGCGAGCATGTTCTTGACGAACCGCTCGTGCCCCGGCACGTCCACGATGCCGACGTGCACCCCGGCCGGAGTGGTGAGCGGCGCGAAGCCGAGGTCGATCGAGATCCCACGCTGCTTCTCTTCGGGCAGGCGATCGGTGTCCACACCCGTGAGACGGCGGACCATGGCCGTCTTGCCGTGATCGATATGACCGGCCGTACCGATCACCGCCAGCCGCGTGGCGGTGGCGTGGGGGGGTCCGGGGGAGGACATTTCCGGCATAGTAGTCCAATCACGCCCGGCGTCGAGGGCTCGGTTGGTTGGGGCACGGTTCGGGGAGCCGCGAGGCGGCGCGGCGGGGCCGCGGGCCATTCGACCGGGGCCACCAGCGCGCCGCCGGGGTGGGCCAACCACGGGCCCCGGTCCCGCTCCGGCCGCGGGCCGGCGGGTCTTCGCCACCACGCTCCGGGTCCGCTGGCCTCGCGGGTTCCGGGTCCGCGCCGGGGGCGCCCGAGGGGGGCGGATTTGGCATCCCCGCCCGCCGGGAATAGCATGCGCCCACCCCCCGAAGCCACGACCGTCCACGATCGACTCGAGGAGCGTCCGGTGAAAGAACCCGAAGATCACGAATCCAAACCGTCCTCCCCCAAGCAGGCGGGGGGCGACGAAGGCTGGCTACCCCCGCGTCTGCGCGACAAGCTCGGTGATGCCAAGACCGGAGGCGGGAGCGACGACGAATTCGATTTCATGAAGAAGAAGTCCGACCCGGCCGGCCTGATCATCACGCTGGTCATCGCGCTCACGGCGGTCGGCGGCGGCTGGTGGTTCTGGAACGACGCCCAGACGAAAGCCAAGGACAGGGCGGCCCGAGCGGCATTCGTGGCCGACAGCCTGGCCGCCGTGGCCTACGCCGACAGCATCGCCGCCGTCGCGCGGGCCGACAGCATCGCCGCGGTGGCGCGCGCCGATTCGATCGCCTTCGCCAAGCTCCCCAAGTGGAAGCGGCGCCAGATATGGCTCCAGCGCGCCCAGGCCGCGGGCAGCGACACGGTCGCGGCCAACAAGGCGCTCGCGGCCGCGGCCGCACTCGCGTCCGACGAGCCGATGCCCATGCTGGAAGCGGGTCCCTACGCGCTCGACGCCGGCCAGTTCCTGTTCGAGGACGCCGCCACCAAGAAGGCGGATGAGCTGAGGGCCTCGACCAACCTCGAAGCCCGGGTGGTGAGCGTGGGCCAGGGTGGGAGCGCCAGCTTCCACGTCTACCTCGGCCGGTACAACGACGCCCTCGAGGCCCAGAAGGCGGCCGGCGATCTGCTGGGTAGAGGGTTGGTGCAGCAGGCTGCGGTGGTGGCGAGCAAGAAGTAGAGGGCAGGGGTGCGGGGTCCCCGCGGTTTGAGGACGAACATTTCGAAGCAATAAAGAATTCACTTG
>MFFQ01000092.1 GCA_001780165.1 Candidatus Eisenbacteria bacterium RBG_16_71_46
AGTCCACCCGCCCGAGCGTGAGCCCGGTTTCCTCGCGCAGCTCGCGGCGCGCCGCCTGCTCGATCTCCTCCCCGGCCTCGATGAAGCCCCCCGGCACGTCGAGGAACCCGCGCTTGGGTGCGTGCCCGCGGCGCAGCACCAGCACGCGATCGCCGCGCAGGACGATCATGCCGGCGCACGGGCGCGGGTAGTCGTAGAGCAGGTACCGGCAGCGCGGGCAGCGGATCTCGGGGGCGCCGCCGCGCCCGCGGCCCGCGGGGCGCACCCGGCGCAGCGGCCGCCCGCAGCGCGCGCAGGGCAGGACGCTCACGGCGTCTTCACGCACACTACGGCGGGCAGCGGCACGATGCCCTCGGGCGGCGCGATCTCGCGGCCGCCGTCCCAGCGCGCGTAGTTGGCGTAGCCGAAGCGCTCGGTCCGCACCAGCAGCTCGGCCTCTTCGCCGCCGTCCATGGACATGGCGTGGCTCAGGTTGAGCGGGGCGTGCTGCAGCAGCCCGGCGAACTCCCACAGGGTGTAGCCGCCCTCGCTTGCCGCGACCACCAGACGCCCGCGGCGGTCCTCGGCCACCACGGTGCGGTTGGCCACCCGGTCGCTGCGGCGCACGCGCGGCTGGCCGCCTTCGTCGAACAACATGAACGACTGCGCCACGTGCCGCCAACGCAGTGCCGCGGGGTCCAGCGGCTCGCGCTCGAGGTCGAGCACGCGCGCGGTCCGCCCGCCGCCCTCGGGGCCCGCAACCAGCGCCGCGCCGAATTGCGGGTGCGACCGCGGCGAGACGCGCTCGCCGCCGCACACCAGCAGTCCCATGTAGGAGTAGTCCGGGTAGTATTGTCCGGCATTGAACACCGCCAGCGCGCGCGTGCGCCGCTGCCACTCCACGATGTCGAGCGGCGTGCGCTCCGGCTCCTGGGAGTAGTGCCGTACCTCGAGGCGCGCGCGCGCGGGATCGAGGCGCAGCAGTCCGATTTCGGCCGATCCCCGGCGGCAAAAGGGCTCGCCGCGCATCGTGCCGAACTCGACGCCGGGGGCGAGCGCGCGCCAGTGCGTCGGGGTGCCGCCACGCAGCACGACCAGCGCCCCGGCCACGATCGCAAGCAGCGCGCTCACGCGGCCGACCGGCAATCGGCGCCGGGCGGCGGGTTTGCGTATCACCCCTGCCCCCGATGCCGGCGCAGCGCCTCGCGCACCAGTAGCAGGTCTCCGACGTTCTCCAGCGTCAGCACGCCCACCAACCGGCCGTGCTGCGTCACCGCCACCGCCGAGCGGCCGCGCGCGCGCATGCGCTCGACCACGTCCTCGAGCGGCTCGGCGGCCTCGACCACCAGGTCATCCGCGCGCATGGCTCCCTCCACCGGGGCTTCGGCCCCCTGTCGCTGGAGCCCCTGCACCAGCTCCCCG
Organism: Candidatus Eisenbacteria bacterium RBG_16_71_46; assembly: GCA_001780165.1. Classification (GTDB taxonomy): domain Bacteria; phylum Eisenbacteria; class RBG-16-71-46; order RBG-16-71-46; family RBG-16-71-46; genus RBG-16-71-46. The sequence continues at coordinate 1,402 of MFFQ01000092.1, forward strand.
CGGGTCAGCACGCCCACCGGGTAGCCGCCGTCCAGCACCGGGAATTCCGCCTGGTTGCTCGCCATCAGGTGATCGACCGCCCGCTGCAGCGGATCGCGCAGTCCGAGCGACTGGAACTCGGTCAGCATGGCGGCCCGCACCGGGAGTCCCGACAACGTCGAACGGGTCTCGACCAAGGCGCGCTCCTCCGAGGCGGCGAGGAAGACGAACAGGCCGACGAACATCAGCACGATGTTGCCCCAGAAGAGCCCGACGACGCCGAACAGGAGCGCGAAGCCCTGCCCGACCAGCGAGGCGATGCGTGTGGCGCGCACGTAAGGCAGGCGCAGCGCCAGGGCCGCCCGCAGCACGCGCCCCCCGTCCATGGGGAAGGCGGGGACCATGTTGAACACCACCATGGCGACGTTGATGGCGAACAAGGTCTCGATGAATCCGCCGCCGAGGACGATCGGCGTGAGCGGCTGCCGGGCGGCGTAGAGCCAGGCGAACAGCGCGGCCGCGATGACGACGTTGACCGCCGGCCCGGCGAGCGCGACCACGATCTCGTGCCGCGGCTCCTCCGGCATGCGCTGGAGCCGGGCGAGGCCGCCGATCGGCAGCAGCACGATGTCACGGGTTTGGATGCCGTAGCGGCGGGCGGCGAGCGCGTGGCCCAGCTCGTGCAGCAGGACGCAGGCGAACACCGTGAGCAGCAGCCCGACCGCCGCCAGGGCGCGCAGCACGTCGCCGCCGAGCAACCCCTGGGCGATCGCGATCCAGGCGATGAACATGAGAAAGGTGACGTGGAGTTCGACCCGGACCCCGGCGATGCGGCCGATCGACAACGACCAACGCATGGTGACGTTCCTCCCTGGACGGCGGGAGTCTCGCACAACGGCCGGGCGTTGCTAAAGCTCAGGCGACGTTGCGCCCGGGGGTCGAGCCGAGCCTGCGGTAGAGGCCCTCGAGCCGGGACGCCGTGTGCCCGAACTCGTGGCGCTCCTGCGCCGCCATGCGCGCCGACTCGCCAAACGCCATGCGCGCGATCGGGTCCGCGATCATGGTCCACAGCGCGGTGACGAACTCGGGTACCTCGCCCGCGGGGATGAGCAGGCTCTCCTCACCCTGCTTGAGCAGCTCCTCGACCGCGCCGAGCGGGCTGGCGACGATCGGGATGCCGCACGCCATGGCCTCGAGAATGGCGAGCCCGCCGGGATCGGGCGCGGCGAGTGGTGACATCGCCACCGGGCAGGAGACGTAGAGCGCGGGCAGGTCCGCGGCCGAGACCGCGGGCAGCACGCGCACGTGGTCGCCGAGGCCCAGCTCGCGGGTCTCGTTGACGAACACGTCGCCCCACGCCGGATTCGCCGGGTCCCTGCCCGCCACCACCAGCTCGACCTCCGCCAGGCGCGCCATCAGGGCCACCAGCATGTCGAGCAGCCCGTCGGCGCCGCGCGCCGGAGTCGGCGGCCCCATGAACAGCACCCGCGGCAGGTGGCGCGTCTCGTAGAGCGCGAGCACGTCTTCGGCCTGCGGCGGGTCGGGGTCGGGGCGGAATCGCCGCGTGTCCACGCCGTACGGCACGACTTCGACCTCGCGGCCGGTCGTGGCGCTCAGGTGGAGCGCGTGGAAATCCGAGCGCGCGACGATGATGCGGCTCGCCGCCACCAGCTCCGCCCGCTCCTCCATCGCCCGCGCGCGTTGCGCGCCCGCGCAGCCGTGGCAACCCTGGTACGGCCAGTGCTCGCGACAGGCGGTCAGCCGCGGACGCCGCAGCAGATCGTCGTTGGGGCAGGCCGGCCAGAAGTCGTGCACGTCGAGCAGCACCGGAAGCTCGTGCAGCGCCTCGACCACCCGGGGTCCGAGCGGCCCCGCGGTGGCGACGTGAACCACGTCGGGGTCGACCGCGAGCGCCTCGCCGAGCACGGCTTCGAAGGTCTGGCGTTTGGGGCGGAACACCGTCACGCCGGGGGGATCCTCGGGGCGCTGCCACGACGGGAGCGGGTGGATGCATACCACCTGCACGCGGTGGCCGGCCTCCATCCAGTGCGCGGCGAGGGAGGACAGCCAGCGTCCCGGCGCGCTCAGGCTCGAGCCCTCGAGCCCGTCGGCGAGGATCAGGATCCTCACGCGGCCCGGTCCTCCCCTCCGGCGTCTTCGAAGAAGTCGCTCAACGCTTCGAGATCGGTGCGCGCGCCGGGGTGTCCGGGATGGATCCACAGGGTGTGGTGAAGCAGCCTGAGCGCGGACTCGGCTTCGCCCAGCTCGAAACAGGCCGATGCGGCGAGGTAGCAGAGTCCGGGGTCGTGCGGGGCGAACGACAACCCGCGCAACGCGCGAGCGAGCGCCTCGTGCCCACGGCCCTTGTCGAGCGCGATCGCCGCCGCGCGCTGCAGCGCGCGCGCCGCCGCCGGGCTCGGCGGGGGATCGAGCCCTGGGATGTAGCGCCTGAGCTCCTCGAGGGCACGCTTGAGACTCTGGCGGTCGAAAGGCTCGAGCGCCGGCTCCGTCTCGTCGGGCGAGATCTGCTCGGCGAGCATGGCGAAGGTCCGCGTGATCTCGGTGATCGGAACGGGCGCGCGATGGGACACGGCGGGACTCCCTGTCCGGCGGATGGCCACCGGACGTTGCGGCGCGGCGGATGCGCGCGCGAGACCCACTCCCTTGCGCGCGCGGCCGAGCCAGCCTGATCGTGCAGCGGTTATCGGCAGGAACCCCAAACCCCTGAACGAGTTCCGCGTGGCTACCCGGCCGCGCGGCGGGCGCGGAGCGGAGCCTGACGAGGGGCCCGCGAGGAGCGCCCGTCCTGGCGGCCGGTGCGGGGGCCCGCGGGGAGAGCTCCCCGGTGGGCGCCGCTGAAGCGTGTCGCTCGGCGGAGGAAACCGCGACGCCCGGGTCGAGGTGCCGACTCAGGCGCGCGCGAAGCGCGCGTCCGCGGTGCGCAGGAACTGCTCCAGCACGTTGCCGGCCACGGTGATGCGATAGTCGCGATCGGAACGGATGTCGTCGATCGGCGAGATGTCGCCGGCCAGGGCGGCGAGCGCCCGGGCCGCCGCCGCGCGCGAGGCCGGCGCCCCGAGAACCGCCTCCTCGGCGCGCCGCGCCCGCAGCGTCACCGGCGCCACGCTGCCGAAGGCGAAGCGCGCGTGGTCCACGCGTCCGCCTCGGCCGACGTGCAGCAGCCCGGCGAACACCACCTTCGAAATGCTCTGCGCGCGGCGCGTGCCGACCTTGCGGAAGAACGCCCGCGCGCCGGCGGGCGGATACGGCACCGACACGGCCGTGATCAGCTCGTCGGGCTCCATCGCGGGATCGCGGTAGCCGCGATAGAAACGCTCGAACGTCACGTCGCGCGCGCCGCCCACCGAGCGCAGGTGGACGGTGGCGTCGTAGGCGAGCAGCGCGGGCAGCGAATCCCCGGCGGGCGAGGCGTTGGCGATGTTCCCGGCGAGCGTGGCGCGGTTCTGGATCTGCCAGGCGCCGACCCATGACGCGGCCTCCGCCAGCGCGGGCAGGCGGCTCGCCACCACCGGGTGGTGGCGGATCTCGCGGAAGGTGGCGAGCGCGCCGAGCCGGAGCCCGCCGCGCGACACGCGGATGCCGCGCAGCTCGTCGAGGCCCCAGAGGTCGAGGAACCGCCGCCCCGTGTGGCTGCCGTCGTTGAGCGAGACGTAGAGATCGGTGCCTCCGGCGATCGGCACGCAGCGCTCGCCCGCAAGCGATTCGTGCAGCGCCTCCAGCGCCTGTGCGAGGGTGCGCGGGCGCGCCACCTCGAGGGTGGACAGGGCCGACCTCATGCCTTCGCTCCCGCGCGCACGCGCTTCCGCGCCCGGCTCGTGCCCGCCGCGGACCCGCGCTTCCGCGGCCGGCTCAGCCGCGCCGCCGCGCGCACCGCGTCCACGATCTTCTGGTAGCCGGTACAACGGCAGAGGTTTCCGGCGAGCGCCTCGCGCACCTCCTCGTCCCCCGGCACCCGCCCGCGGGCGCGCTGCAGCAGCTCGTGCGCGGTGATCAGCATCCCCGGCGTGCAGATGCCGCACTGGGCCGCACCCATCTCGACGAAGCTGCGCTGCAGCGCGGAGAGCGTGCGCCCGCGCGCCAGCCCCTCGATCGTGACGATACGCGCGCCGTCGGCCTGCACCGCGGGCACCAGGCACGAGTTCACCGAGCGGCCGTCGATCAGCACCGTGCAGGCGCCGCACTCTCCCTCGCCGCACCCCTCCTTGGAGCCGGTGAGCCCGCAGTCCTGGCGCAGCACGTCGAGCAGCCGCTTCATCGGCGGCACCCGCACCGCGCGGCGGCGGCCGTTGACGGTGAAAGCGATCCGCGTGGCCCCGCGCGCGTAGGCCGCTTTCGCCGTCATCGCCCGCCGCCCGAGCCCTGCGCCCGGAGCGCGCGCATCAGGCGCTCGGGGAGCACCGGGATCTCGTCCACGCGCGCTCCGACCGCGTGGGCGATCGCCGCCACCACCGCGGGCGCCGGCGCGTCCATCGGCAGCTCGCCCACCCCCTTGGCCCCGTACGGTCCGCGCGAGTACGGCATCTCCACGATCACGACGTCGATCGGCGGCGCGTCGGCCGAGGTGGGGATGATGTAGTTGGTCAGCTGGCGGTTCCACACCCGCCCGTCCTTCCAGCGCACCTCCTCGAGCAGCGCGTAGCCCAAACCCTGAAGCGTGCCGCCCTCGATCTGTCCCGCGGCCAGCACCGGGTGGATGGCCTTGCCGATGTCCTGCGCCGTGGTCACGCGCAGCACCCGCGTCTCGCAGGTGTCGAGGTCCACCTCGACCTCGGCCGCGCAACAGGCGTAGGAGAACACCCCGTAGGCGTCCCCGCGGTAGCGCTCCTCGTCCCACGCGATCTCGGGCGGCTTGGCGTAGGAGCGCTCGATGCGCAGCGGTCCCCGCGCGGCGAGGAAACGCCGCGCCACGCGCCGGAAGTCGCGCGCGCCGGCGATCGGGCGCTCGGCGAACAGCTCGAGCCGCTCGCGCATCGCCACCGCGCACTGTGACAGCAGGCCGCCGACGACCATGCAGGTGCGCGAGGCCACGGTGGGTCCGCTGTCCGGCACGCGCGCGGTGTCGGGGGTCTCGACCACCACGAACTCCGCCGGCACGCCGAGCGGATCGGCGACCATCTGCGAAAAGATGGTGATGGTGCCCTGCCCGATCTCGGTGCTCGCGGCGAGCGCCCGCGGCCGCCCCTCTGGCGTCAGATCCACCGCCGCGGCCGAGTGGAGCTTGACTTCACCCGAACCGGTGAAGCCGGCGCCGTGAAAGACCAGCGACACGCCGATGCCGCGCCGCACTCGCGCGCCCGCGCGACCGGCGCGCTCCGCCGCGGCGGCCGCGGCGTTCTCGCGCGCGTAGCGCGCGCGCTTCGCCGCCCACCGGGCGCGCCGTGCCGTGCGCTCGAGGACCTCGATCGCGCCCACGCTCTCGCGCAGCACCTGCCCGGTCGGCGTCACGTCGCCGACGCGGTAGGCGTTGCGAGCCCGGAAGTCCACCGGGTCCATGCCGAGTGCCGCGGCGACCCGATCCATGTGGCACTCGGTGGCGAACTGGGTCTGCGGCGCGCCGAAGCCGCGGAACGCGCCGTTGGGCGGGGTGTTGGTCGCCACCACCCGCGCGTGGATGGTGACGTTGGGGCAGCGGTAGGGCCCCGCGGCGTGGATCGCCCCGCGGGAGAGCACCACCGGCGAGAGCGTGACGTAGGCGCCGCCGTCCATGTCCACGTCGATGCGATGTGCCAAGAGCGTGCCGTCGCGCCGCACCCCGATCTTCACCCGCATCACCGCGGGGTGCCGCTTGGTGGTGGCCGCGATGTCCTCCAGACGGTCGTAGACGATCTTGACCGGGCGCCCGCTCTTCCACGCCAGCAGCGCCGCGTGGCCGCCGATCATGGACGGATACTCCTCCTTGCCGCCGAACCCGCCGCCGGTCACGGTCTGCGCCACCCGCACGCGCTCCGCAGGCAGGCCGAACGCCTCGATCAGCGCGCGGTGCACGTAGAAGGGGCACTGGAGCGAGCCTCGCACCATCAGCCCGCCCTCGGGCGTACGCTCGGCGATCATGCCGTTGTTCTCGATGTAGAGTTGCTCCTGGTGCCCGGCCCGGTACTCGCCCTCGAGCACCAGATCGGCCTCGGCGAACCCGGCCTCGACGTCGCCGCGTTCGATGTGGATCGTGCTGAAGACGTTGTCGTCGCCGTGGATGAGCGCCTTGCGCGCCAGCGCGTCCTCGATGGTGAGCACCGGCTCCAGCGGCTCGTACTCGATTCGCACCGCGCGCTGCGCGGCCTCCGCGCGCTCGGGATCTTCGTGGGCGAGCAGCAGGATCGGCTCCTCGGCATGGCGCACCTCGTCCGCGGCGAGCAGCGGCTGGTCGTCTTGGATCAGCGCCACCACGTTGCGCCCGGGGATGTCGCGATGATCGGCGACGGTGACGCCCGTCCAGTCGAAGGCGGGATCCAGCTCGACGCGTCGGATGCGCGCGCGCGGCACGGTCGAGCGCACCGTGCGCCCGTGGAGCATGCCGGGGATGACGAGGTCGTCGACGTACAGCGCGGCGCCGGCGACCTTGTCGCGGCCCTCGATCTTGGGAACGCTGAGGCCGACCGACGCGGCACGGCGAATCACGGCGGGGCGGGGCGGGCGACTGCTCGCGCGGCTACTCTTGCGACGGCTCGTCCGGCTGCTGGTTCGGTCGGCCGCACGGCCGCTCGCGCGGCCGCGGGTTCGTTCGCGCGCACGCTTGGCGGAAGTGGGGATCTGGACCATGCCGGCGAGCTTATGCCGTCGTCGGCGCCCTGCCAAGACGGGCGGCCGCGGCGGCGGCGGCCGGGCAGCGGCGCGCGCTCGGGGCACCGGCGAAGGGATGCGGACGGCGAGCGCAACCTCGGCCGTGGCGGTCGCAGTCGCGGTCGCGGTCGCGGTCGCCGGTCCGTCGCGGCCGTCGCCTCACTCGGCCGCGATCACCGAAATCCGCAGCACCGTGCCCCCGCTGGAGGAGGCACCTCCCACCGCGACTCCGGGGGTCCCCGCCGACCCACCGCCCGCGGCGGTGCCGGCGCGTTCGACGCGCAGCGGCAGCCACTGGACGCCCTCGAGGCGGATCCTGGTCCCCGCCACCCGGAGCCCCGCCGCCGCGCGCACGCCGAGCAGCAGCGCCGAGCGCAGCGTCACCGTCCCGGCCGACTCGTCCGTGCGGCCGAGCCCGAGCACTGTGGAGTGCCAGCTCGCGTAGTCGGCTCGGGGCGAAAGGGACCACAGCGCCAGGCCCCCGTCCCAGCCCGCGCCCGGCCCCACGGAGCGGTCGAGCGCCAGGCCGACGTGATCGAGCGAGCCGTTCGAGTGGGCGACCTGCCGGGTGCCGAGCAGGCCGCCCAGGTCGTCGAACGGCCACAGTGCGAGCGACCCTCTCTCTTCGCCGCGCCAGCGCCCGGCCCAAGCGCGGAGGGCCACCGGGGCGCGGGCCGCGCTCCACCCGAGCGCGACGAGACCGTTGGTGACCGGCCCGGTCATGCGGCCGTAGCGGGCGCCATCCCGCCACACGCACAGCCCCTGGCGCCCTTCGCCGTACTCGACCGAGCCCTCCCAGCGGCCGTGGAGCCCGGGGCCGGAGAGGGTGAATCGCGACGCGCGCCAGGCGGCTTCCGGCGCGATCCAGTCTCCCTCGCCCGGCGCATCCGCCACCCGGTCGAGGGACTCCTGCCCGAGAGACACGCGGAGCCCCTGCGTCCGGCCCAGCGAGAGATTCCAATGCGCGCGCCGGTCGGTCCAGTGTCCGAACGCCCGCACCGCGATGTCGTCCCAACGGGCCTCGAGCTGTCCGCGCTCGGGCCACAGCGACAGCCCCACGCCGAACTCGGCGCCGGGCAGCAGCAGCAGCCGGCCGCCGGCGGCGGCACCCGGCCGCCCCTCGCGCGCGCCCCCCGCCACGGCGCCCGCGAACCGGCGGCCCGCGCGCATCACGCCGAGCGCGCCGCGCACGCCGAGCGGCTGCTCGGCCCCGAGCGCCCAGGGCCCGTCGCCGGCGCGCGCCACGTTGTCGCGGGCCTCCAGCTCGCCGGCCAGCCGCCAGCCGGCGGCGGGAACGCGCAGCCGGAGCGTGCGGCGCGCCTGCTCGAAACGGCCGCCGTCGCGGTCCGCGTAGAGCGGGGCCCATTCCGCCTCGGCCTCGAAGCGCGCGCCGCGCGGGATCGCGCCGAGCGGATCCTCGATCAGCGAGAGCACCGGGGCCGGGCGCCACCACACCGGCTCGGGGAGCGCGCCCGGCTCGATCGCCCACGCGGGAGCCGCCCCCGCGAGCGCGACCAAGCCCGCGAGGGCCGCCGCGATGGCCCGCCGCCTGCTGCCTTTCACGTCCGGCACTCCCCTCGCGCTACGGGCTGATCGGCCCCACGATCTGCTGCCACAGGGCGTTCGTCATGGTCGGGAAGAGGCCGTTGAACCTGGGGTCGGGGAAGCCCAGCGGATCGGTGATGATCGGGTCGTGCGTGGTCGGATCGAACGTATGGAACGGGAGCTTGGGCTTCCAGTCCTGGATCGGGCTGGTGAAGAAGACCCCCGCGCTGAGCTCCACGTCGAGGTTTCCCCCCTGGTAGTCTCGCACCGAGACCGTGATCTGGTGCTCGAGGGCGTTCGCCATCTCGTCCAGGCCGGCGATGATCTCGCTCAGATCCACGCTCTGCGGGACCAAGTCGTCGCTCTGCTCATCGGTCTCGCCCTGGATGCTCTGCTCGGCCGCGTGGATGCGGGTGTCGGCGGTGAGCAGGCTGGTGTACGCCTCGGAGAGCTGGGCGGCGCCGTCGGGATGGAGCGTCGCCCACGGGCTGCCCGGGGCCAGGAGCATCTCGGCATCCAGGTTCTCGTAGTCGGCATCGAAGTTGTAGGCCACGACCAGCCCGAGCGGTCCCTGGACCAGGTTGATGACCGCGTCCACCAGCAGCACGTCGCCGAGGTCGACCTCGACCGAATCCGGCTCGCCGGTGACCGCGGGCGGGATCTTCCACACGAAGTTCGGATTCTGCTCCACGACGTTCAGCCGGCTCTCGGCGTAGCTCAGCCGCGACATGATCCTGGTCTTGATCACGTCCTGGATCTCGGAGACCGCGGGCGGATTCGCGGTCGCGCGGAGCAGCAGGCCGAACACCGAGCGCCCGATCCGCATCGGGTCGTAATCGTGGCGCGGGACCAGCGAGAAGCGCCCGATCGAGCGCTCGCGCGGGCCGAAGGCCCCGAGGGGCGACGGAATCGGGGGCACCCCGGTGATCCCGAGATCACCGAGGATTCGGTTCACATCGGGATCGCTCTCGACCAGGGCGACCTCGGTGACCGCCGCGCCGATGTTCCCGCGCGGGTTCGAAGGATCCTTCGCGACCGCCGTCCGGAACTGGGCGTTGGCGCCGGCGACGTCGCCGTCGGCGAGCGCCTGGAGCCCGGCGGCGACCGCGATCTCGGCGCCGGTGACGTCGGGCGTAGAGGTCGACTTCGAGCTGCTGCCGCAGCCGACGAACAGGGGAACCGCGAGGAACAGCGGGACGAGGGTGAACGCGCGCTTCATGGCGGCCTCCGGGTTGGGATCAGAGACTCACATCGCGATGTACGTCCTTGTAATAGAGGTAGCGCGACGGTTCCGAGCCGGTCGCGTGGAACGACTGCGGGCAGTACGGACCCATCCAGATGAAGTCGCCGGCCTCGACTTCGCGCCAGGTGTCGCCCAACAAGTATAGGCCCTGGCCCTGCAGGAAGTAGAGCCCATGTTCCATGACGTGGGTCTCGACCACCGGCAGCGAGTGGCCGGGCTCGAAGGTGAAGATGTTCATCGCCATGTCGAACGCCACGGTGTCGGGGAGCAGGGTCTTGAGCCGCAGCCCCTCGATCACCGGGTAGGGCTGGTCGAGCCGCGGGTTCCCGCTCCCGAACACGTAGGGCTCGGCCGCGATCGCCTCCTCGTCGCCCACCACGTCGTCGGGCCGCCCCTGCTCCACCGGGACGTAGCCCTTGCGCAGCCACAGCAGGGCCGCCTCGTCGGCGAGGGCCTTGAGCTCGAATGCGGAGCCGGGCTTGAGGTAGGCGAAGCCGCCCGGACCGAGGACGTGATCCGCGCCGTTGAGCGCGAGCGCGACGCGCCCGCCGAGCACGAAGGCGAACGCCTCGATGTCCTGCCGCAGGCGCTGCCGGGAACCGTGATCGCGCGGCACGTCGAGGCGGTACATCGCGAAGCGCGCGCCCATCGCGGGCGCCGTGAGGACGCGCGCATCGACCTCGGGCCACTCCGGCAGCACCCCCGCCGGGATCCCGGCCGGGGGCAGGATCGCGTAACGCGCGGTCACCACCGCGCGGCTTCCCACCAGGCTCTTCTGCGTCATGCGACCTCGTCGTTGCGATCGTGCGGCGGCCATGGCGGCGACGTGGGTCGGCCGCCGGAACGGGGGGTCAGCGTTTCTCGCTCGCGAGATGGTAGAGTCGTGCGCTCCAAACAGGAGGAGCAGCGATGCCGACCGTACTCACCCCCGGCAACACGCGAGACATTCTCGCGCGGCTGGCGCAGGCGAATCACCGGATCGCGGAAGCCTACCCCGGAGAGCGCGCCGACCGCCAGCCCGTTCACACCGTTTACGGCGGCGGCCATCTGTTCAAGGCCGACATCGGCCGCAAGCTCGGGGACGCCGCGCTGCGCTCGCTCCGGGAGTTCGCCCCCGATCCGGCGTCCTTCGCCCGCGTGCTGGGACTGGAGCAGCAGATGGACCTGATGCGCCTGCTGTACGCGCGGGTCCTGGACAAGCTCCGGCGCGAGCCGGTCGAGGACTTTCGCGCGGATTTCGAGGACGGCTACGGCAACCGACCCGACGACGAAGAGGACGGCCACGTCGTGGCCGCCGCCGGCGAGATGGCGCTGGGACTCGCGAACGGCACGCTGCCGCCCTTCGTCGGCATCCGCATCAAGCCCTTCACCGAGGAGCTGCGCGCGCGCAGCCTGCGGACCCTCGATCTGTTCGTCACCACGCTGCTGGAGCGCACCGGGGGCCGGCTGCCGCCGAACCTGGTCGTCACGCTGCCCAAGATCACGTCGCCGGAGCAGGTCGCGGCACTGGTCGAGGCCCTCGAGCTGATCGAGCGCGAGACGCGGATCGCGCGGGGATCGCTGCCCATCGAGCTGATGATCGAGACCGCCCAGAGCATCGTCGGGCCCCAGGGCGAGGTCGCCCTGCCGCACCTGGTCGCCGCCGCACGCGGCCGCTGCCGTGGGGCGCACTTCGGCACCTACGACTACACCGCGGGCCTGGGAATCACCGCCGCGCATCAGTTGCCGACCCACCCCGCATGCGACTTCGCGCGCCAGGTCATGCAGGTCTCCCTCGCCGGGACCGGGATCACGATCTCGGACGGCGCCACCACCATGATGCCGGTCGGGCCCCATCGCGGCGGGATGGAAGGCGACACATTCACGCCCTCGCAGGTGGACGAGAACCGCCATGCCGTCCACCGCGGATGGAAGCTCCACTTCGACGACGTCACCCGCTCGCTTCGCCACGCCTACTACCAGGGATGGGATCTCCATTCCGCCCAACTGCCGACGCGCTATGCCGCGGTCTTCGCGTTCTTCCTCGAGGGCCGCGTCGAGGCCGCGGCCCGCCTGCGCGCGTTCGTGGACCAGGCCGCGCGGGCCACCCTGCTCGGCAGCGCGTTCGACGACGCCGCGACCGGCCAGGGCCTGCTCAACTTCTTCCTGCGGGGCCTGGGCTGCGGCGCGCTCACCGAGCAGGAGGCGCTGGAGACCGGGCTCACGCTCGAGGAGTTGCGCGGGCGGTCGTTCGCCAAGATCCTCGACGCGCGCCACGGGCGGTAGGACTCACGGAAGGCGCCGCGGCCCGTCGCCGACCGTCGCGGGGCCCGAGCGGACGCCTCCCCCTCTGACGCAGGACGCCGACCCAGCGATGCCCAGACGATCACGACGCCAGACCGCCGCCCCGGCTCCGAGCGCGGGGGAGCCGCGGGCGAGCACCCACCGGCGGTCGGCGCCTGCGCGCCGCGGCGAGTCCGGGCGAGGCGCCTGGCTCCTGATCCTCGCCGGGATTTTCGTCCTGGCCTGGGGCTGGCGGGTCGCCTACCTCGGCCGCCTCGCTCAGTCCCCGCTCGCTGGGACGTTGATCGAGGATTCCAACACCTATTGGGAGTGGGCCCGGTATCTCGTCCGAAGCGGCCCGCTCGGCCACCATCCGTTCTTCCTGGGCCCGCTCTATCCGTACGCGCTCGCGTTGCTGCGGGCGGTGCTGGGCGACTCGATCGGCGGCGTGCTCCAGGTCCAGGCGCTGTGGGGCGCGGCCTCGGCGGCGCTCCTCGCCGACGCGGCGCGGCACCTCACGCGTCCGGCGGTGGGCGTGGCCGTCGGGCTGTTCGTCGCCTTCTACCGCATGGCGGTGTTCTTCGACGGGCTGATCCTGATGGAGTCGCTGCTCTTCTTTCTCGAATCCGTGCTGCTGTGGTGGGTGGTGGTCGGCGGCTGGGTTCCCCCGCGCCGGATCGCCCTCGCGGGCGTGGGTCTCCTGGTGGGGCTGCTCGCCGAGGGCCGGGCCACGGCCGCGCTGCTGCTGGCGCCCGCGGCCCTCACGCTGGTGCCGTGGTCGCGCGCGTCGTGGCGCGCCGGCCTGGGCTCGGTGCTGGCGCTGGGGGCGGGCTTCGCGCTGGTCGTGGCACCGGTCGCGTTCCGCAACGCGGCGGTGTCGGGCGAGTGGATCCCGTTCACCTACAACTTCGGCTACAACCTCTACGTCGGCAACCACCCGGAAGCCACCGGCGGCTTCTCCCTGATCACCGGAACCCATCAGGTCCGCGCGGGATCGGGGGTGGCGGCCGATGGCGGTAGCGAGCTCGACGGGCGCGAGTACCTG
>MFFQ01000093.1:0-1115 GCA_001780165.1 Candidatus Eisenbacteria bacterium RBG_16_71_46
TCCGCGAGGAGGTGGCCGCCGTGGGGGGAAGCATCCCGATCCGACGTGGTGCAGTCCTACCGCGCCACGACCGCCTTGCGCGTGATGCTGCGCCCGTCCTGCGTCAGCCGGGCCACGTACATCCCCGGCGCGAGCACGGTGCCCGCGCCCAGGTTGATGACGTGGTTGCCCGCCGTTACCCCTGCGAGCCGCCGCGCGATCACGCGCCGGCCCGCCACGTCCAGCAACTCGAGCGTCGCCTCTCCGGCTTCGGCCAGCGAGAACGCCACCACCAGATCTCGCGGCGCCGGGTTGGGCCTCAAGCCCTCCAGGCTGAGACTGGCACCGCTCGGAATCGTGAGCCACACTTCGCCCAGGTAGGTCTCATCGGCACCGGCGAGGACGCCGAGCCGGTAGCCGTAGCGCCGGCCCGCCGTGACCGCCTGGTCCACATAGCGCAGTCGGCCGGTGCCGTCGGGAACCAGGGTGGCGAGCGCGACCCAGGCGGCACCTTCCTCCTGGCGGTAGAGGGTGGCCTCGAGCGCGCCCTCCGATGTGTACCAAGCGAGCCGCACCGCGCCGGGCTCGGCCTCGGCGCTCGCGAGCGAGAGCAGGGTCGCGGTCACGCCGTCCGGCGTCCAGGTGGTCGATCCCGTGAGCGTGACCCGCGCCGCGTAGAGGTACGACGTGCCGCTGCGGGGGTCCTCCCAGGTGACGATCGCCCCGCCCGCCCCGTCCGCGACGATCGTGGGATCGCCCCGGTCGCCCGCGGCGGCGCACAGGGCAAAGCCGTCGGCGGGCCAGGCGGGGTCAACGGCACCCGAGGCCAGCACGCGCTGGGCGTAGATGTCGGAGTTCGTGCCGCTCGGAGGTCGTACCAGGTGACGATCGCCCCGCCCGCGCCATCCGAGACGATCGTGGGGTCAGACTGGTTGCCGGTCGCGGCGCAGACCACGACCGTCGGCCGGCGCGCGGCGCCGTTCGCATCGAAGGCCTTGAGGTGGATGTCGGACACGACGGGGCCGACGACCTCCTCCCAGACCACGATCATGCCCCCGGAACCGTCGGCGATGGCTGCCGGGCGGAGCTGGTTATCCACTGCCTGCGCGCCGAGGGGGGCGTCCGGCGCGGCGGGC
>MFFQ01000093.1:1168-6552 GCA_001780165.1 Candidatus Eisenbacteria bacterium RBG_16_71_46
CTCATGCGCGCGCGTCCGTTCGGCGTCCCGAGTGCCGGAGGGTGCTGCCGCGGCCGGCCATGCGGTGAGCAGCAGCAAGGACGTCAGCGGAGAGAGGGTGAGCGGAATACGGGGGGCGACCATGGCGACCTCCAGGTTTGCGCCGTCTTGGGCGGAACCTCCCCGAGAATGGAAGGCCTCGACCGAAGGCCATGACGAGAGGAAGTCGGGCCGGGTTGCAGCCTCGGATGCGACAACGTCGCGGAAACCAGCCCCACTGGGTCCCGGAGGCCAGCGCCGTCTGCGATCCGCCGCGCGCGACTCTCACGCCCCGGGGCCCGGCACCCGCCGCGCCACCAGCACCGTGATGTCGTCGGCGGGCCCGCGCGCGCCCTCGAATCCGCGCACGGCGGTGACGATCGCGTCCGCCAGCGCCGGCGCGCCCGCGGCGCGGCCGTCCCGCAACGCCGCGACCAGGCGCTCCTCGCCCCACATCTCGCCGTTGTCGCCCGCTCCCTCGGTCACGCCGTCGGTGTAGAGCGCGACCAGATCGCCGGGTTCGAGCGTCGTCTCGCCGGACTCGAAGCGGCTGTCCTCCATCACGCCCAGCACCAGTCCCCCTGCGGAGAGCCATTCCACGCTTCCGTCGGCGCGCATCACGGCGGGCGGGTTGTGCCCGGCATTCGAGTACGCCAGGCGGCCGGTGGTGCCGTCGAGGAAGCCGACGAAGGCGGTGACGAACTTGCCCGGGTCCACGCTGCGGTGGAGCACGGTGTTGAGCCGCCCGACGAGCGGCGCGGGTTCGGGGCGCGCGAGGTCCTGGCTCAGCAGCGCGGCGCGAAAGCCCGACATGAGGAGTGCCGCCGGCACGCCCTTGCCCGAAACGTCGGCCACCACCAGCAGCACACGATCCGGGCCGGTCACGATGTGATCGTAGTAGTCCCCGCCGACCTCCCGCGCGGATTCGCTCCGCCCCGCGATCTCGAGGCCGCGCACCGTCGGGGGCGCGGCGGGTAGCAGGCGCGCGTGGATGCGTCGCGCCAGCGCCAGCTCGTTCTCGATCCGCAGGCGCTCCTCCTCCCGGGCGCGGGCGCGCTCGAGACCCGTGGCCATGTCATTGAAGCGCGCGGCCACCGCCCACAGGTCGTCCTCACCGGCGACCTCGATGCGGTGCTCGAGCCGCCCCTCCTCGAGCGCCTCGGTCCCGCCGCGCAGCGCCGCGATCGCCGCGGTGGTGCTGCGTCCCATGCCGCGCACCATGGCGAGATCCACGCCGATCACGAACAGGAAGGCGAGGGCGAGGGCGGCGAGCAGCAGCAGCGGCACCCAGCTCACCGGGTTCTCGACCCGGTTGCGGACCAGGCCGGTCAGTGCCCGTCCCAGGCGCACGCGCGCGGTGAGCAGAAAGCTGCGCTCGGCCCAGCCCGACGATTCGTACTGCAGGCCCGGCATGATCGCTCCGCCGCCCGCGAGGAGCGCTCCCCGGTCGAAAGCGCTGACGCCGGTCGCGATCGTGTCGCCCTTGAACGTGACGCTGGTGCCGCTCGGTCGACGACCGGAGGCCTGCACGACGCTGTCCGCGATCCCGAAGCGCCGCGCCACGGCCCGCGCGCGCGCCAGCGCCGCCGAATCCTCGGCGCCGAGCGCCGTCGCCGGCGGCGCGCCGGGAGCCCGCGCGCCGGCGAGCGAATCGTCGCCGCTCCAACGTGGGCGCCCGACCAGCCTGAGTCGGGCCTCCACTGCCCTGGCCGGTCCGCCATCGAGGGCCTGCTGGATCGGGACCAGGGCGACGGCGGAGAGCGACGAGTCACGCCCGGCACGCGCGGCGGCTCCGAAGTAGCGGCCGTCCTCGAGCTGGACCACCCCGGAGCCGGGCAGCCGCCCGAGGGCGCCGGCCCACTCCGCGAGGGCGCGCTCGCCCGGCACCGCATCGCCCCGCACACGCTCCAGGCGTCGGTGCTGCGAGAGCCACAGCCCGAGACCGGGCCACTCGTCCGCGTGCGCGGCGGCGAGCGCGCGGAGCCCCGCGCGCGGCGTGTCGGGTCCATCGAGCGCGGCTCTCAGGGCGCGCTCGAACCGATCGCCTTCAGAGGCGATCTGGCGCGTGGCGATCAGCGCGCGGTCGGCGTTGACGCCGAGGTAGGTGGTGGCACCCCACAGCAGCAGCAGCAGGCCGAAGGGGACCGCTCCGACGAGCACGTGGGACAGTGCCAGCCGCCAGCTCACGCGGCGGATGCCGAGGCTGGGATCGCGCGTGAAGGCGACGAACAACGCCGGCACCGCGAAGGCGACGTAGAAGAAGCCGACGGCGCTCACCCATTGCCCGTAGTCGCGCAGCGCGCGCATCCAGCTTCCCGCGGGGGGAGGTGGCACCGCGCCCCGCGCCAGTGGCCACGCGAGCACGACTCCCAGCGCCAGGGCCAGCACCAGGAGCCGGAATCGCGCGCGGGTGTCGAAGGTCTCGATCCAGCGGAAGCTCAGCACGACGGACACGGCGATGGCCTGGGAAAGGCCCCACGGCGCGCCGCCCGCCGCCAGCAGCAGGGCGATGCCTACCAGCGGCGCGCGCAGCCAGTCGTCGCGCCGCAGCCGCGTGAAGAAGGTGAGACGGGCGAGCGCGCCGAAACCCAGCAGGCCCGCCGCGGCCGCCAACGCGAACAGGGCGGGGGCGGCGCCCGCCGCCCAGGGTGAGCGGGCCAGCTCGAGCAGCGCCCGCCCCACGACGAGCGCCACGGCGAGTCGCAGGAGATCGGCTCGCGCGGCCGCCCGATCGCGCGCGCGACCGCGGCGCACCGCCCACGCCAGCAGCGCGAGCGACAGGGCGATCAGCGCGAAGGTGAGCATTCGCGCACTCTACCCCGATCCGCCCGCGGCGGGCAGTCCCGGACCCGGCCCGCAGTTCACGTCGAAGCGAGGAGCCGGTTGCGCAACGGTGCCCGTGGGACTCGGGACACGCGCTAGGAGCCGCCCGCGCAACGCAGCCCGCGGGCGTCTGCGGACAATGCCTAGCGCACCAGCGTCACGGTCCGTCGCATCTCGCCCGCCTCGGTCCGCAGCCCGGCGAAGTAGACGCCGGGCGCCACGCGCCGCCCGCGCTCGTCGCGGCCATCCCAGACGACCTCGTGGGCGCCGGCGGCGAGCGCGCCGTCCACGAGCGTGCGCACCCGCGCACCCCCGGCGCCGTAGATCACCAGGCCCGCGCGCCCGGCGCGCGGCAGCGAGAAGCCGAAGCGCACGTCGCCGGTCGCCGGATTGGGCCGCGGCGGCGCGAAAGCGAGCACCGCCGCGGACGCGCGAGGCACCGCGGTGGTGGCGACGCAGGTGAGCACGGTGGTGCACACCACCTCGCGTCCCGGGATCAGCAGATCACGCGCGACGAAGCGCACCGTGTCGGTGAGCGCCGGGAAGCAGTCGCCGCTCGGCTCGAAGGTGGCCTGCACCACCTGCGATCCACCCGCTGCGAGGATGACGCCCCCCGAGATCGCGGGCGCGGCACCGGTGAGCCAGCCGGTCTGGTCGGAGATCTCCCAGGCGTAGCTGCCCTCGACGTTGCCGGGATTGTCCACTTGGAAGTCGAGCACGACGTCGCTGCCGCCGCTGATGCCGGCGGAGGGCGCGCAGGTCCCGGAGATGCGGAAGTCCGGCCCGTCCACGAACACGTCGGGATCGCCGAGCCGCGCATCGCTCCAGCAGGGGTGGACCGTGGTCCCCTGGCTCGTGATGCCCTGGTAATCGCCTTGGTTGGCGCTGCCGCACGCGTTCGCGGACCAGAACGACTGCGCGTCGCTCACGGGGCGGTTGGCGCCCCAGGTGACGCCGCCGTCGCCGGAGGAGGTCATGTACTCGTAGCTCTCGCGGCGGCGCAGGCGACATCGTTGCGGAAGTCGTGCCAGTAGCAGTGCACGGCCCCGGTGCCGTCCACCGTGAGCTCGGGAAAGATGCCGTCGAACCAGGGGTCGTCGTCGTTGAGGCGCGCCGGTGTGCTCCAGAGGGCGCCGTCGTCCGAGTAGGCGGCGAAGCGGTCGCGGTGGTCGCGTGCGCGCTCGCCCGCGGTCGGGGTGTCGAAGGTGGTCGGGATGCGGTAGTTGCCCACCGCGCTCCCGGTGATGCGCAGGTAGTAGGTTCCGTCACGCGGAAGGGTGAAGGGAAACGCGGGGAAGCTCCCGGACGTCAAGGCCAGGGAGCGGTACTCGTTGAAGGTCGAGGTGTCGGATTCGCAGACCAGGCGCATCGTCACGTTCACGCCCGCCGAGTCGCCGGCGAAGAAGACGGTCTGGCCGCGCAGCCCGGAGAAGCGGAAGAGGTCCACGTCCGAGCCGCTCGTGATGCGCCCGCGGATCACCTCGCCGACCGTGAACGGGGTGGCCGCGAGGAAGAAGTCGTTCGACTCGGCCTCGGGCGCGAACGACGTCAGCGTGAAGGGGGCGTCGTAGAAATCCACCGCCTCGTCCCACGCGACGTAGACCCGGCCGCGGAGCGGTCCGGGGCTCGCGTCCACGGCGATGCTGGGAAGCGTCGGGGCGAAGGTGCGCCGGTAGCCCGGCGCGCCGCTCAGCCCGTTCTCGTAGAAGTCGCACACGGTCCGCTCGGGCCCGAAGCTGACGCCGAAATCGTCCGAGCGCCGGATGCGCATGTGGCTGAGCGGGAAGCCGTACTCGTACCAGACCACGTACAGCTCGCCGTCCGGTCCGACGACCGGACGCGAGCCCTGCACGTTGCCCGAGCCCGCCGCCGAGTTGAGCACGACCGGCGCGCTCCAGCTGAGCCCGTTGTCGGTCGAGCGCACGAACACGATGTCGTCCCCGCCCGCGTTGGGAAAGTCAGTCCAGCTCACGTAGAGGTTGCCGGTGAGCGAGTCGACGGCGAACCACTCCTTGTCGAGAAAGCTGGTTCCACCGACGGCGATCTGCCGGTTGTCGTCGAAGACGAAGCTGCCGCCGGCGAAGTGCCCACGCGCCAGGGCGAGGCCGCTGCCGCTCATACCGCCTTCGTAGAGGCCGAGGATGTAGAAGTCGCCGGTCTTGCGGTTGACCGCGTGCACCGGGTCGCCGCGGTAGCGCCCGCCGCTGAGGAGCGCGGGAACCGAGCCGCCGTCCGACCAAGTCACGCCGCCGTCCACGGACCAGGCGTAGCCCTGCACCGCCTCGGTCGGGCTGCAGAATCCCTTGGAATCGTTCCACCCCGCCAGCAGGTTGTTCCCGAGGGCCGCGATCGTGGTCTCGGATTGGGTGAGGGGCCGAAAGCCGCAGCCGGCGCAGAGGGCGTCGCCCGAGCGGTCGTTGACCAGCGCGTCGGCGCCGAGCGCGGGCGGCGGTGGACCGCTCGGCGCCAGCGCGCCGCCCGCTCCCGGCATCCCCTCGTCCGTCGGCGCCTGGTCGAGTCCGAAGCGGCGGACGAAGTCGGGC
>MFFQ01000093.1:6567-39273 GCA_001780165.1 Candidatus Eisenbacteria bacterium RBG_16_71_46
CGCGCGAGCCGGTCGCGCAGCATTCGCTCGAGCGCGGCCGATGGCCGCGCCCCGGAACGGGCCCACGGCGGCCGCACCGCGGGATCCGCCGCCGCCGGCGCGGTCAGGAGGGACAAGCCGGCCAGCAGCAGGCCTGCGGAAGCGGCGCGAATCGCGAGGCGGTCGGACGGGAAGCGGGTTCCGGGCACGGTGGGATTCTCCGCTGGAGGCAAGGCGGTCGGTGGCGAGGAGCGATGCTCATGAGATTGTATCGGAGGTGGTGGGAGACCGGCCAGTGCGCGTCCCCGCGGGCGTGGCGCGCAGACCGCAATCCTCCTTCGCCCCCCGCGTGCGGTGGCACGCGCCGCGTCCTTCCCAGAACCGCCTTTGCCGCCTCCGACCCATATGCGAAGGTGCGCGCCATGCCGACGTCCGAGCACTGGCAGATCCCGCACATCGTGGACGTCCTCCAGCGCGAGCGGCCGCGCACCGTTCTCGACGTCGGCGCGGGGTGGGGGAAGTACGGCCTGCTCGCGCGCGAATACGCGGACGCCGAGCGGGTGGATGCGTTGGATGTGATTCGGCCGCGCTACCCGGTCTACGACCAGGTCCACATCGGCGACGCGCTCGACCTCGATCGGGTGCTGCCTGCCGAGCCCGCGCGCTACGATCTGGCGCTGCTGATCGACGTGATCGAGCACCTCGAAAAAGCCGACGGCTGGAGGCTCCTCGAGGCCCTCACCCGGCGCGCGCGCCGGGTGCTGGTGGCGACCCCGTGGGGCTTCCGCCGCCAGGAAATCGCGGGGCTGCCCTACGAGACCCACCGCTCGGGCTGGTATCCCTGGGAATTCGGTCGCCGCTACCGGGCGCATCTCACCCGGGTCTTTCCCGGCCATTACAGCCGCCGCCTGGGGCTCCCGCGCCTGTGGCAGATCCTGGTGCTGCTCGGCGCCCGCGATTGACCGGGCCGCCGCGGGCCCCGGCCACGCCCGCGAGGCCCGCTGCGGCCACGACGGCGGCGGCCCGAATCTCCCATTGGCGTGGTAAGGAAGCGGCGCTAACCTGCCGATGACTTCTCTTGGACCCCCCTCATCTTTTTTCTTGTCCGGCGACCGCAGCGGTCGCTGATCGCATCGGAAGGCCCATGACCGATCCCCAGCGCACCGCGTCTCACGTGTCCGAGCTCGAGGCGCGCGCCGTCGCCGAGGCCTCGCGCGAGACGACGTGGGAGGCCCCCTCCTTCGTCCGCGAGCTGTTCCTCGGGAAGCTCGACCTCGGGCTGGTGCATCCCTACCCGGAGCCCGACCCCGACGAACAGGCGCGAGCCGGCGAATTCCTCGAGCGGCTCGAACGCTTCCTGCGCGAAGAGGTGGACGGGGAGGAGATCGAGCGCGACGCCCGGATCCCCGAGCCGGTCATTCGCGGACTGCGCGACCTCGGGGCGTTCGGGATCAAGATCCCCCGCGAGTACGGCGGCCTCGGCCTGACGCAGTACACCTATGGGCGGGCGATGGCGCTCATCGCCAGCGTCTCGAGCGCGGTGGTGGCGCTGCTCTCGGCGCATCAGTCCATCGGCGTGCCGCAGCCGCTCAAGCTGTTCGGCACCGAGGAGCAGAAGAAGCGGTTCCTGCCGCGCCTGGCGCAGGGCGCGATCTCGGCCTTCGCCCTCACCGAGACCGATGTCGGCTCGGACCCGGCGCGCGTGAGCACCACCGCCACGCCCACCGCCGACGGCAGCGCCTACATCATCGACGGGGACAAGCTCTGGTGCACCAACGGCACGATCGCCGAGCTGCTGGTGGTGATGGCGCGCACCCCGGGCAAGCCGGGCAAGCCGGGGCCGATCAGCGCCTTCATCGTCGAGACCAAGACCCCCGGGGTCGAGATCGTCCAGCGTTGCGAGTTCATGGGCATCCGCGGCATCGAGAACGCGCGCATCCTGTTCCACCAAGTGCGCGTGCCGAAGGAGAACCTGCTGTGGGGCGAGGGCCGCGGGTTGAAGCTGGCCCTCGTCACGCTCAATACCGGACGCCTCACGCTGCCGGCGACGATGGTCTCGGTGGGCAAATGGTGCCTGCAGGTCGCCCGCGAGTTCGCGGCCGAGCGCGTCCAGTGGGGCAGGCCGGTGGGCCAGCACGAGGCGGTGGCGCAGATGCTGGCCGACATGGCGGCGCGCACCTACGCGATGGAGGCGATGGCGGACCTCGGCAGCCTGCTGGCGGACGCCGGGCGCTCCGACATCCGGCTCGAGGCCGCCCTGGCCAAGCTGTGGCACACCGACGTCGCCTGGCAGATCTGCGACGACGCGATGCAGATCCGCGGCGGGCGCGGCTACGAGACCGCCCCGTCGCTCGCGGCGCGCGGCGAGCCCCCGGTGCCGCTCGAGCGGGTGATGCGCGATCTGCGGATCAACCGCATCTTCGAGGGCTCGAACCAGATCATGCGCCTGTTCATCGCCCGCGAGGCGCTCGACCAGCACCTCAAGGTTGCCGGCGACGTGGTGATGCCGGGGGTGCCCCTGGGCCGCCGGCTCGCCGGGCTGCTGCGCGCGGGCCTGTTCTACGCCTGGTGGTACCCGAGCCGCTGGTTAGGCTGGGGGCGCTGGCCGCAGTACGCGGAGTTCGGCGCGCTGGCGGACCACCTGCGCTGGCTGGAGCGCACGTCGCGGCGCCTGGCCCGCGCCCAGTTCCATCTCATGGTCGTGAACGGGCCGGCGCTCGAGAAGAAGCAGGCGCAGCTGTTCCGCTGCGTGGACATCGGCGCCGAGCTGTTCGCGATCGCCGCGACCTGCGCCCGCGCCCGGCGGGACCTCGCGCGGGCTCCGGTCGACCGCACGCCGGAGCGGCTCGCCGATCTCTTCTGTCGCGTGTCGCGGCGCAAGGTGGAGGGATTGTTCCAGGCGCTGCGGAGCAACGACGACGCGGCGGCCTACCGGGTCGCGCGGGACGTGCTGGACCACCGCTTCACGTGGCTCGAGCTGGGCATCATCCCGGCGCCGAACGCCGCGTCGCACCCGGTCGAGGCCCCGACGCGCGGCGCCGCCGCGGGGCGCTGAACCGGCCCAGCCCGAGGTCGCCGGGAGCACCCGAGCGAGGCCGCGCCCCGGCGCGGGCGGGGGCTCCCATCCAGCCTCCGCGCCTCCCGGCCCCGGCGCCAAACCGCTCCGGCCCAGCAGGGTCCGGGCGTGCCATGCCCTTCGAAAAGAAACCGGCGTTGCCCCGGGGGACGCGGTGTAGCAGAATGGCGGGTCGGAGCCTGCCAGGGAGGCGGGCGGGCGGTCCCGGAGAACCCGCGCCCGGGCCCGCGCGTGATCGTGCGCCGGGCGAGGGCTCGGCGCTCCCGCAGGGATCCGCGGAAGTTCCCCCCATCGACGAGTGACCTCCTCCATTTCGGATAGACGGCAAAGACAGATCCTCGCCCTGTTGCTCGGGGCCTTCGCGGTGCTTTCGCTCGCCAGCGTCGCCACCTTCGGGCCCCCGGTCCCGGGAGCCCCTCCGTGGACCTCGCCCAACGCGTGCGGTCCCGTGGGGGCCACGTTGGCGTTCGCCCTGGTGTGGGCCTTCGGCCGTTATGCCGCATTCGGCCTGCCGCTGCTCGCCGGGGTCTGGTCGTGGAACCGGCTGCGCAACCGTCCGGTGGCGCCGCTCGCGCTGTCCTCGTTGATCGGTGCGCTCCTGTTGTTCGAGATCTGCACCCTCTTCGGGCTCGGCGGGCTCGACCGCTGGTCGTGGGCCGGGGGCTGGGGCTTCGCCGCCTCGCTCACGCTCTACTCGGCGCTGGGTAGCCTGGGATCGTGGATCGTTGCCGGAGCGCTGTTCGGCGTCACCGTGCTCGCCGCGAGCGAGTTGGGGTTCCACTGGATCGGCCGCCTCGTCCATGGCGTCCTGCTCGACCCCGCTCGGCGTGCGGCCGAGGCCTGGCAGGCCTGGCTCGAGCGCGGGCGCGCTTCCCGCCCCAGGCAGCCGGCGCCGGCACGGCGGCCCCGGGCTCAGCGCGCGGACGCCGCGCCGGTCGCGGGCGGGGCCGGCCCGCTGACCCATTTCGCCGGGCGCCCGGGCGGCGCCGCCACCGCGGACGACCAGATGCGCCTGCCGCTGTCGCTCGCGGCGCGCGCGGAGTCGCGGCCGCGGCGCGCCCGCGGCGAGACGGGCGCGCCCGACACCTCGGCCGCCGACGCGGGGGAGACGCTGCCTTCGCTCAGCCTGCTGTCCATGCCGACCCAGCCGGAGGATCTGCTCACCGCCGCCGATCTCACCGCCGAGGCCCGCCTGCTCGAAGCCAAGCTCGCGGACTTCGGCATCCTCGGCCGGGTGACCGAGATCCACCCGGGGCCGGTGGTGACCACGTTCGAATTCGAGCCCGCGGCCGGTGTCAAGGTGAACCAGATCGTCTCGCGCGAAGACGACCTCGCGCTCGCGCTCCGCGCCCAGCGCATCCGCATCCTGGCGCCGATCCCGGGCAAGGGCACGGTCGGGGTCGAGATCCCCAATCGGCGCCGGCGCACCGTCTATCTGCGCGAGGTGCTGGCCTCGGCCGCCTACCAGTCCAGCGACGCGGCGCTCAAGGTGCCGCTCGGCGTGGATGTCGTGGGCCAGCCGTTCGTCGCCGACCTCACCAAGATGCCCCACGTGCTGGTGGCGGGCGCCACCGGGTCGGGCAAGAGCGTCTGCTTGAACGCCATCATCTGCGGTCTGTTGTTCCAGCACAGCCCCGACACGCTGCGCATGCTCATGGTGGATCCCAAGATGCTCGAGCTTTCCGCCTACAACGGGATTCCGCACCTGGTGATGCCGGTGGTGACCGAGGCCAAGCGCGCGAGCCGCGCGCTGCGCTGGGCGGTCTCCGAGATGGAGAAGCGCTACAAGCTCATGGCGACCTGCGGCGCGCGCCACATCTCCGCCTACAACGAGAAGGTGGCGGCCGGTCTCGCCCCCACCGCCCCCGGGGCCGACGTTCCGCCGGACCGGCTCTCGTTCGTGGTGGTGGTGATCGACGAGCTCGCCGACCTGATGCTCACCGCGCCGGCCGAGATCGAGGAGCCGATCGCGCGCCTCGCGCAGATGGCCCGCGCGGTGGGCATCCACCTGGTGCTGGCGACGCAACGGCCCTCGGTGGACGTCATCACCGGAGTGATCAAGGCCAACTTCCCATCGCGCATCGCCTTCCAGGTGGCGAGCAAGACCGACTCGCGCACCGTGCTCGACATGAACGGGGCCGAGAACCTCCTCGGCCACGGCGACATGCTGTTCATGCCCGCCGGCAGGCCCGAGCCCAGCCGCGTCCACGGTGCCTACGTCTCGGAGGAGGAGAGCGCGCGGGTCGTGGAGTTCTGGAAGGCGAGGTCGGTGGCGACCCAGCAGGCGCCGCTCGCCACCGAGCCCACGCTGGTCGAGCAGGAGGATGAGGAGGTGGAGGGCGGCGACTCGTTCGAGGACAAGCTCATCCAGGAGGCGGCCCGCCTGGTGGTCACCCACCAGCAGGGCTCGACCTCGCTGCTCCAGCGCCGGCTCAAGGTCGGCTACTCGCGCGCCGGGCGGCTCATGGACCAGCTCGAGCAGCTCGGCGTGGTGGGGCCGTTCCAGGGCAGCAAGGCGCGCGACGTCCTGGTGGACGAGCGCTGGCTCGAAGATCGGGGCTACGAGTGAGGCCCACGCCACCACCGACCCTGGCCTTCGTCACCCTGGGCTGTCCCAAGAACACCGTGGATGCCGAGAAGATGCTGGGCCTGATGGTGCAGGCCGGCTTCCGGACCGTCGGCGATGCCGGCGAGGCGGACGTCGCGGTCATCAACACCTGTGCCTTCCTGCAGAGCGCGGTGCGCGAGTCGAAGCAGGCGATCGCCGGCCTCGTCCGCTTCCGGCGCGAGGGCCGGCTCCGGGGGCTGATCGTCGCCGGGTGCCTGGCGCAGCGCGCGGGGGAGTCCCTGCTCGAGGAGTTCCCCGAGGTGGACGCGGTGCTCGGCACCGGGCAGTGGGCCGAGGTGGCGCGTGTCGCGACCCACGTGCTCCGGGGAACGGGAGAGCGCACGGTCCGCACCGAGTACCCGGGGGGCGCGCTCGACGCGCTCACGCCCCGGGCGATCTCCACGCCGCGCCACCTCGCCTACCTCAAGATCTCGGAAGGTTGCGACCACCGTTGCACGTTCTGCATCATCCCCCGCCTGCGGGGGGATCAGCGCAGCCGTCCGATCGATGACCTGGTGGCCGAGGCCGAGCGCCTCGCGGCGATCGGGGTGCGCGAGCTCAACCTCATCGGGCAGGACACCACCGGCTATGGCACCGACCTGCCCGGCGGGCCCACGCTCGCCGACCTGCTCGAGGCGCTCGATCGAGTGGAGGGCCTGCGCTGGATCCGAGTCCAGTACACGTATCCGCGGTTGTGGAGCGAGCGGCTGATCGCGGTGTGGGCGGGGGCGCGACGGGTCGTGCCCTACGTCGACATGCCGCTCCAGCACATCGCCCCCGGGATGCTGCGCCAGATGGCCCGCGGCATGACCGCCGGCGACACCCGCGCGCTGGTGCGGCGCATCCGGCGCGGCATCCCGGGGGTGTCGTTCCGGACCAACTTCATCGTCGGATTCCCCGGCGAGACCGAGGACGACTTCGAGGAGCTGTGCCGCTACGTGGAGGAGGAGCCGTTCGATCACCTGGTGGTGTTCGGCTACGAGCGTGAGCCCGAGACCCCGTCGTTCGCGATGACGCCGCGCGTGCCGATCGCGGTCCGCCGCCGCCGCCGCGCCCGGCTGCTCGCGCTCCAGGAGCGGCTGGCGCGGGCGCGCCTCGCGCGGCGCATCGGCGAGACGGTGGACGTCATGATCGACGGCCCGGCCGGCCGCGGCCAGTACGCGGCGCGAACCGCCGGCTCCGCCTTCGAAGTGGATGGCGCGGTGGTGGTCGAAGGTGAGAATCTCAGCCCGGGCGACGTGGTCAGCGTGAGGATCATGGGTGCGGCCGCGTACGACCTGTTTGCCCGCGTGGAGGTCCCCTTCGGACCCACGCTCCACACCGTGAAAGGAATGATGACGTGAAGCGCTCCCGGATGCCGTTCGCGGTCCTCGCCGTCCTGTGCGTGGCCTCCACCGTCCACGCCAAGACGTTTCGTTATGCGAGCGGTCCCAAGGCCGCCGAAGACACGCTGCTGTCGGTGGCCCATGAACAGATCGAGCCGATCGTGCGCCCGCGGGGCCCGCGGGTCCCGGCCACCAACCTGCAGTTGGTGAACCTGGTGGCCGGGGTCGCCTTCGAGCGCGCGCTCGTGAGCGCGCCGCTCGACAGCGGCTCGCACGTGATGGTCGCGCCCGCCGAGAGCCACCCGCTCAACTTCGCGGTGGAGCACGCGGTGCTCCGCAGCCTGTCCCGCCGCGGAGTGACCGCAACGGTGCGGCGCTCGATCATTCCCGACGACAGCCTGGTAGTCATCGCCGGCAACCCCGGCGACCCGGTGCTCGAGTACCAGCTCGCGACCGCCCGCGTGTCCTACCTGCGGCTGGTCGGCTGGCTGCCCTTCACCGGTCGGGTGAAGATCGAACGGCAGGCCCTGGTCGAAGGCGGCGTGACGCTGCGCGATCCGGCCACCTCGCGGATGCTGTGGATGAACGACGCCTCCTACAACCTGGTGGACCGGTTCCCGCGCGACAAGCTGACCGTGGTCGAGGACACGCGGTTCACCGACCTCACGAGCGCGCCCCCCCAGCGGAACGTGGGCAAGGCGCTCGAGCCGATCGTCGTGGTGGCGGTCGTCGGCGGACTGGTCGCGCTCTTCTTCCAAAACCGGCCTTGAGCGTGCCTCGGCGCCGCCTGTCTTCCGGTTCGTGGCTCGCGTTCTCGGCGGGGCTCGCCCTCGCCGCGACGGCCGGCTGCGGAGCCGGCGTGATCCCGGAGATCCACTCCGAGTCCGAGCGCCTGGCGGTCGCGCGGCGGCTGGCGGCGGGACAACAGTGCTCGGCCGCCATCGAGCTGCTCAAGACCTACGTGGCGAACAACGCCGGCAGTGCCGACGTCGACGTCGCGCTCTACCAGCTCGGGGTCTGCTACCTGGATACCAGGGAGTGGGCGCTGGCGGGCACCCAGTTCGAACGCGTGCTGCGCGAGTACCCCGAGAGCGACTCGGCCGCGGCGGCAGCGTTCCGGCTGGGAGACGCCCTGTTCGGGCAGACGCGACCGGTGGACTTCGACCAGGAATACACCGTCAAGGCGCTGGATCAATGGCAGCGCTACCTGAGCGCGTATCCCGGCGACCGCTACGGGGATCTGGCCGTGCGGCGCATCGCCGCGGCGCGCACCCGGCTCGCGACCAAGCTGCTCGACAACGGCCGGCTCTACATGAAGCTCAAGCTCTACGCGCCCGCCCGGGTCTACTTCCAGCGCGTGATCGACGAGTACTCCGACACTCCGGTCGCCGGGGACGCCTGGCTCGGCCTCGCCGAGGCCGAAGCCGGCCAGGGTCACCGGAGCGAGGCGATCGATCGGCTGCGCGAGGTCGAGTCGCGCTTCGCGGGCCGGCCGGCGGCGGCGCGCGCCGCGCGGCTGCGCGAGAGCCTGGAGCAATAGCGCGCGATGCTGCGGCTCGGCCTGTTCGGCGGCACCTTCGACCCGCCGCACCTCGGCCACCTGGTGCTGGCGGAATGGGCGCGCGACCGGCTGGGGCTCGATCGCGTGCTGTTCGTTCCCGCCGGTACCCCGCCGCACAAGCGCGAACGGCGACTGTCGGCGGCGGCGCACCGCGTCGCCATGACCCGTCTCGCGGTGCGGGGTCACCCCGCCTTCACCGTCTCCACGATCGAGACGCGCCGCGCGGGGACCTCGTTCACGGTGGACACCCTGCGCGCGCTGCGCCGCAGCCACCCCGACGCGCGCCTCTACCTGCTGATCGGCGAGGACAGCCTCGACGAGTTCCATGCCTGGCACGCCCCCGAGGCGATTCTCCAACTCGCGACGCTGGCGGTGGCCCGCCGCGCGTGCGCGACGGCGCGAGCCCCGCGGGAGCGGCGCCGCGTGGTTCGGATCGGCAACCCCGTGATCGACGTCTCGTCCAGCCTGGCGCGCCGGCGGGCGCGCGCGGGACGTTCCATCCGCTACCTGGTGCCCGACGCGGTGGCCGCCTACATCGCACGGCACCGCCTCTACCGCGGGCGCGCATGAGCTACCAGCCGCGCGAGTTCTGGGACCGCCGCCTGAGCGAGCACTTCGACCTGCGCGGCACCGGGGAGACCGGGCTGTCGCTCGCCTACAACCGCGCCTGCTACCGGCTGCGCGGCCGGGTGCTCGAGCGGGCGCTGCGCGAGGCGGGGATGGACCCGGCCAACCGCAGCGTGCTCGACGTGGGGTGCGGCTCGGGGTTCTTCACCGCCTACTTCCTCGGCCGCGGGGCGCGGGTCACCGGCATCGACATCGCGCCCACCTCGGTCGAGCGCCTGCGCGCGCGGCATCCCGAGGCGCGCTTCGTCCTCGCCGACGTGAGCGAGGGGCCGCTCGAGGGGCGCTTCGATCTCGTCAACGCCTTCGACGTGCTCTACCACATCGTGGACGACGCCCGCTGGGAGGCGGCACTGCGCCACCTGGCCCGGGCGCTGAATCCCGGTGGCCTGCTGCTCGTCACCGACACCTTCGCCGAGCGTCCGGGGTCCCAGCCGCACAATAGGATGAGGGCGCTCGCGCGTTACCGCGCAGTGCTCGATGCGGAGGCGGTCGAGCCCGGCGATCTCTACCCGACGCACGTGCTTCTCAATCGCGAACTGGGAGCGTTGCGCTTCCTCAACCGTCTTCCGAGCCTGCTCCTGGCGCTCGATCGCGCGCTGCTGGGACTCGGGTTCGGCACCGACCCGGCGGTGAGCAAGTTGCTGGTCGCGCGCCGCAGAACCTAGGCGCGCTCGCCACCCCGCATCCTGAGGAGACCACCATGCCGCGACTCTTCGTGCTCGATGCGATGGGGCTGGCCTACCGGGCTTTTCACGCGCTCGCGAGGCGCGTGAAAGACGCCGGGGCCGAGGGGGGCATCCGCTACGAAGGGCTGTCCACCGCGGCCGGTCAGCCGACCTGGGCGGTCTTCGCGCTCGCCAACACCGTGCTCAAGATCCGACGCGAGCAGGAGCCGACGCACTGGGCGCTGGCCTGGGACGGCCCCGGGCCGACCTTCCGCCACGAGCGCTTTCCGGATTACAAGGCGACCCGCAGGCCGATGCCCCCGGAGTTCCTCGAGCAGATCCCGGCGATCGAGGATCTGGCGCAGGCGATCGGGCTGCCGGTGCTCGAGGTGCCGGGGACGGAGGCCGATGACGTGATGGCCACGCTCGCCCGGCGTGGCGAGCGCGAGGGCTTCGAGGTCGTGCTGGTGACGAGCGACAAGGACCTGCTGCAGCTGGTGGACGACCGGGTGCGGCTGCTGAGCCCCGCGGGCCGTGGCGAGAACTACGTGTGGGTCGACCGCGCCGCGGTGCACGAGAAGTGGGGCGTGGCGCCGGAGCAGATCCGCGACGTGCTGGCACTCATGGGCGACAGCAGTGACAACGTCCCCGGTGTTCCGGGCATCGGCGAGAAGACGGCGGTGGAGCTGATCCGCCAGTTCGGCACGCTCGACGCGCTCTATGCGGGGCTCGAACAGGTGGCGCGCGCCGGCGTGCGCGAAAAGCTCCGCGTCCATCGCGCGCAGGCGCTGCTCTCCCGCGAGCTGGTCACGGTGCGCGACGACCTCGATCTGCCGTACGCGTGGGACGATCTGCGCTGCGCGCCGATCCGCCGCGAAGCGCTGCGCGCGTTCGCCCGGCGCCTCGAGATCGGACGCCTCGAGCGCGTGGCGGACGAACTGGGGGTGGACGAGGAGCAGGCCGGCGCCCAGGCCCCGGGGCGCAGCGCCGAGCGCCGCGGCACCGCGGCCGAGACTCCCGCGCCGGGGGTGCGACTGGCTGGCGACCGGCCGCCGCGGCGCGACCTCGGCGAGCCCGGCTCCGGCACGGTGGTGCCCGCCCCCGCGGCCGGAGGCCAGGGCACGCTCGAGCTGTGGGGGGGCGCCACCGCGGCGGAGGCGGCGCCGCTCGCCGCCGGGGCCGGGCTCGAGGCGTTCGAGGCGCGGATCCACGCCGTGCGCGCGCGCGCCCTCCACGGCCTGGCGCTGCTGCCGGTGGCGGAGGGACCCGAGCCCCGTCGCGCCACGCTGGTGGGCCTCGCCCTCGCGGCGCGCGACGGCACCTGCTGCTACGTGCCGCTGGCCCACGCCCACGGGCCAAACGTGCCGCTCGAGCGCGCGCGTGGCTGGCTCGCGCCCGCCCTCGCGGACGCCCTGGTGGAGAAGGTGGGCGAGGATCTCAAGCGCGACGCCCACCTGCTCGGGGCGGCGGGGATGCCGCTCGGGGGGCTGGCCTTCGACGTTCACCTCGGCTCGTTCCTGCTCGACCCGCAGCGCGACCACGGCCTCGATGCCCTGGCGCGCGACGTGCTCGGTGTGACGCTGCCGCCGGTCGAGCCCGCGGCGGCGCGCGGCAGGCCGCGTCCGGGACCGGCCGTCTTGGAGCCGGCGGCGGCGGCCGCGGCCGCCGAGGCCCGCGTGGCCGCGCTGCTTCCGTTGCACCAGGCGCTGCGCGCCCAGCTCGAGGCACGCGAGCAGTGGCGGCTCTACACCGGCCTCGAGCATCCTCTGATCGAGGTGTTGCGCGAGATCGAGGCGACCGGCGTGGCACTCGACCGCGCCGTGTTGGCCGAGATGTCCACGCGCGCCGCGACCGAAATCGCGCGGCTGGAGCAGGAGCTGCACCGGCTTGCCGGCGAGCCCGTGAACCTCAACAGCGGACCGCAGCTCGCGCGCGTGCTGTTCGAGACCCTGGGGCTCAAGACCGGACGGCGCACCAAGACCGGTTTCTCGACCGACCAGGCGGTGCTCGAGGAGCTGGCCGCGAGCCATCCCTTCCCGGCGCGCCTGCTCGAGTACC
The DNA here is from genome assembly GCA_001780165.1 of Candidatus Eisenbacteria bacterium RBG_16_71_46. Lineage (GTDB taxonomy): Bacteria > Eisenbacteria > RBG-16-71-46 > RBG-16-71-46 > RBG-16-71-46 > RBG-16-71-46. Next base: position 18,467 of record MFFQ01000093.1, read on the forward strand.
GCGTGCTGAGCAAGCTCAGGTCCACTTACTTCGACGCCCTGCCGCAGGCCGTGGACCCGCTCGACGGGCGCGTGCACACCACCTTCGAGCAGGCCGGCGCGGCCACCGGCCGCCTGTCGTCGAGCAATCCGAACCTGCAGAACATCCCGATGCGCAGCGAGCAGGGGCGGGCGATCCGCCGCGCGTTCGTCGCCGCACCGGGGGCGGTGCTGGTCGGCGCCGACTATTCGCAGATCGAGCTGAGGGTGATGGCCCACCTCTCCGGGGATCCGAACCTGATCGAGGCCTTCACGAGCGGCGAGGACGTGCACGCCAGCACCGCGCGCCGCATCTTCGGGGTGCCGGCGGGCGAGCTCGATCCGGCGCTGCGCTCGCGCGCCAAGGTCGTGAACTTCGGCGTCATGTACGGCATGGGGGCACGCAGCCTCTCGCGGCAGATGGGGATCGGGCTGGACGAGGCGCAGGCCTTCATCCGCGACTACTTCCGGATCTACGCGCGCGTGCGCGAGTACCTCGACCAGACGGTGGTCGATGCCCGCCGCCGCGGGTTCGTCGAGACCGCGCTCGGGCGCCGTCGCTACCTGCCCGACCTCGCCGCCTCGGGGGCGCGGGCGGCGCTCGCCGAGCGTGCGGCGATCAACACCCCGATCCAGGGCACGGCGGCGGACATCATGAAGCTGGCCATGGTGCGCGTGCACCACGGCTTGAAGCGCGCGCGCGCGTCGGCTAGATTGCTGCTGCAGGTGCATGACGAGCTGCTGCTCGAGTGCCCGACCGGCGCCGCGGACGAAGTGTCCGGGTTGGTGCGGTCCGCCATGGAGGGCTGCTTCCCGCTCCGCGTTCCCCTTCGGGTCTCTCTGGGCCGAGGTCCCACCTGGTTCGATGCCCACTCCTGACAGGCCGCGGCGGCCGGATGCCGGAGACGGTCTCTTCATCCTGGGTCTGGTGGGCCGCGCGGGGAGCGGCAAGAGCACGGTGGCGCGCGCCCTGGCCGCGTCCGGTGCGGTGCTGATCGAGGCCGACGCCATCGGCCACGAGGTGACCGGCCGCGATCCCGAGGTGCGGTCCGCGCTGATCGCGGAATACGGCCCCGGGGTGTACGGTCCCGACGGGGCGCTCGACCGCCCGCAGGTGGCGGCGCGCGTCTTCTCCGACGCCGCCGCCCGCGCGCGGCTGGACCGCCTGGTCCATCCGCGGATCATCGAGCGCATCCGCGGGCGCATCGCCCGGCTGGTGGAGCGCGGCTGGCGCGGGACGGTGGTGGTCGATGCCGCGCTGCTGCTCGACTGGCGGCTCGAGCGCGAGTGCGACGCCGTGCTCGCGGTGGTGGCGCCGGAACGCGAGCAACTGCGTCGCTTGACGGCGGCGCGCGGCTGGAACGAGGCCGAGGCCCGCCGGCGCCTCGGCGTGCAACGCTCCAACGAGGATTTTGCCGCGGCGGCGGACGAGACGCTCGACAATCGCGGGACCATCGAGGCGCTGGAGCTCGCGGCGCTCGGGGCCGCCGACCGGCTGCGCGGAAACCGCAGAGCCCGCTGAGTGCGGGGGAGGACACGATGCTGACTGCCGCTGATCTGCGCCGGCGCCTCGAGCGCACCCGGGAGACCCTGGACGGGCTGCGGAGGTACCTTTGACGTCGACACCCGCGCGAGCGAGGTGAAGGCGCTGGAGGCCCGCATGGCCGAGCCCGGCTTCTGGGACCGGTCCGACGAGGCCCAGAAGACGGTCGCTTCGCTCAAGCGCGCCAAGCGCACGATCGACGAGTGGCGCGCCCGCGACTCCGCGCTGCGCAACCTCTCGGAGCTGGCCGAGCTGGCCGAGTCCGAGGGGGACGAGGGGTTGGTGCGCGAGCTGACCCAGGAGCTCGACGGGGTCGAGCACGAGGTCGGGCAGCTCGAGCTGCGGAGCCTGCTGTCCGGCGAGCACGACCGACTCGGCGCGCTGATCTCGATCCATCCCGGTGCCGGCGGCACCGAGTCCCAGGACTGGGCGCAGATGCTCATGCGCATGTACCTGCGCTGGGCCGAGCGTCACCAGTACGCGACCCGCCTGCTGGACCTCCAGCCGGGGGACGAGGCGGGAATCAAGGACGCCACGATCGAGATCGCCGGCGAGCACGCCTACGGCTACCTCAAGGGCGAGAGCGGCGTCCACCGCCTGGTCCGGATCTCCCCGTACGACGCGGCGCAGCGCCGGCACACCTCGTTCGCCTCGGTGTTCATCTTCCCGATGGTGGACGACACCATCACCGTGGACATCTCGCCCGGCGACCTGCGGGTCGACACCTTCCGCGCCAGCGGGGCGGGCGGCCAGCACGTGAACAAGACCGAGTCGGCGGTGCGCATCACCCACCTGCCGACCGGGCTCGCCGTGCAGTCGCAGGCCGAGCGCAGCCAGCACCGCAACCGCGAGTTCGCGATGCGCATCCTCACCGCGCGCCTGTTCCTTCACCTCCAGGAGCAGGAGCGGGCGAAGACCGAGGCCCTCACCGCCCCCAAGAAGGACATCGACTTCGGCAGCCAGATCCGCTCGTACGTCCTGCACCCCTACACGATGGTCAACGACCATCGCACGGAGCTCAAGGTCGGTGACGTCCACGCGGTGCTCGATGGCGAGCTCGACGCCTTCATCGACGCCTACCTCAAGCGCAAGGAGCGGTCATGATCCCGCCTCACATCTTTCGTGAGTACGACATCCGGGGCCTGCACGCGACCGAGCTGACCGATGACGTCGCCCGGGCGGTCGGACGCGCCTTCGCCGGACTCGTGCGCCGCGAGGGTGGGCGCCGGGTGGCGCTCGGCGCCGACGTGCGGCCATCGAGCGCGCGACTCGTCGCCGCGGTCGAGCGCGGCGTGCGCGCCGCGGGGGTGGACGTGGAGCGCGTCGGCGTCGTCCCGACCCCCGCGCTCTACTACGCGGTGGCCGCGCGCGGGCTCGACGGCGGGCTGCAAGTCACCGGCAGCCACAATCCGCCGGAGTTCAACGGTTTCAAGATGTCGAAGAAGACGCTGCCGGTGTTCGGCGCCGAGATTCAGGAGATGCGCGAGCGGATCGAGCGCGACGAGCTCGAATCCGGCGCCGGCGGGGCGGAGGACCGGCCGGTGCTCGCCGACTACCGCGAAATGCTGGTGGAGCGCCTGAGCAGCGCGCGAGGACTCCGGGTGGTGATGGACTGCGGCAACGGCTGCGCCGGGACGGTGGTGCCCGAGGTGTTCGAGCGGATGGGGCACACCGTGTTTCCACTGTTCGCGGAACTCGACGGCAGCTTTCCCAACCACCTGCCCGATCCCACCGTGCCGGCGCTGCTCGCCGACCTGGTGCGCGAAGTGAAGCGTCGCGGCGCCGATCTCGGCATCGGCTTCGACGGCGACGCCGACCGCATCGGCGCGGTGGACGGCGGTGGCAGGATCGTTTACGGGGACCAGCTGCTCGCGCTGCTGGCGCGGGACGTGCTCACCCGGGTGCCGGGGGCGGAGATCATCTTCGACGTCAAGTGCTCCCAGGGCCTGCCGGAGGACATCCTCGCCCACGGCGGGCGGCCCGCGATGTGGAAGACCGGGCACTCCCTCATCAAGCGCCGCCTGCACGAGACCGGCGCCCCGCTCGCCGGCGAGATGTCGGGCCACATGTTCTTCAGCGAGGGGTATTTCGGATTCGACGACGCGTTGTTCGCGGCGGGCCGGCTGCTGCGCTACGTCGCCGCGACCGGGCAGAGCCTCGCCGCATTGGTGGATTCGATCCCCCACTACTTCGCCACCCCCGAACTGCGCCTCGCCTGCAGTGAGGACCGCAAGTTCGCCGTGGTCGAGGAGCTCAAGCGGGAGTTCGCCGGTCGCCACCGAGTCATCGACATCGACGGCGTGAGAGTCGAGTTCGGCGACGGATGGGGTTTGGCGCGGGCCTCCAACACGCAGCCGGTGTTGGTGGTGAGGTTCGAGGCGAAGACGCCGCAGCGGCTGGAGCAGATCCGAGCGGCGTTCATGGAGCCGTTGCGGCGACTGGGCGTGGGTGAGGCCACGGTCGGCCACTAGGGCGGGTCCCGCCGGCGCCCGCGCTCCCGCCGCCGAGACACGCGCCCTGGCACGCGCCCGGCCATTGCCGCGCGCCTTCTACGCCCGTCCGGCCCTCGCTCTCGCCCGGGCGGTGCTGGGCCGGCTGCTGGTTCGCGATACGCCCGCGGGGCGCGTGGCGGGCCGGATCGTGGAGGTCGAGGCCTATCGGGGGGCGGTCGATCCCGCGAGCCATGCCTTTCGGGGACGCACCCGGCGCAACGCGGTCATGTTCGGGCCGCCCGGCCACGCGTACGTGTACTTCACCTACGGCATGCACCACTGCCTGAATCTGGTGGCCGAGGGCGAGGGGCGCGCCGCGGCGGTGCTGGTGCGGGCCCTCGAGCCGGTCGCGGGGCTCGAGCTCATGCGGCGGCGGCGGAAGGTCACGGCCTGGGAGCGCCTCGCGAGCGGTCCGGGCTGCGTCGGGCATGCGCTCGGGCTGGATCTCCGCCACAACGGCCTCGATCTCGTGCGCGGACCGTTGTGGCTCGCGGACCTGCCCCCCCGCCGGGGCGGTCGGAGAATCGCCCGTGGGCCGCGCGTCGGCATCCGGCTCGGGGCCGATCTGCCCTGGCGCTTCCATCTCGAGGGGCATCCATGCGTTTCCGGACGACGGTCATCCTCCACCGCCCGTCCCACGCGGCCGGCCGCCGCCGGCGCGCGCCGGCGGCCCCGCCCGACTTCGCCGTTGACACCCTCCTGACGCGTTCCTAGTATCGCGCCTCCGTGCACCGCGCACCTCGTTGACCGCGCGTCCTTTCGCCCGGCGGGCGGAAGCATCGTCCTCACGCACGGCGGTCGGTTCGTCCAAGTCGACAAGCCGGAAAGGAGTCGGCATGACCCCATCAGGGGGGGCTCGTTCGAGCGCGCTGCTGAATTCGGCACTCGCCTTGGTCTTCGCGGCGGGCGCCGCAGCGGCCCAGGGCTACGACCCGGCTCTTCGCTCGCTCGACCTCGCGCACGACCCGCTGGCTCGCAGCCCGCGCCTGGTCGGGATGGGGCGGCTCACCTGGGTGGTGGACGACCCCCACAATCGGCTCGCGCTCTGGGACTTCGCCGGCAATCCGACCGGGCTCTACGACGCCGACACCTCCTCGACCTTCGACCTTCGGCCCGCCACTGCATCGCGCTCCGACGTCGCGGATCGCGCGACGAGCACCGGGAAGGTCGAGGACCAGTTGCGCGCCGGGCGCGATGTCGGGATCGGCTACGAAACGTGGCGCCGGACGTCCCAGGCGAACGCCTACGGCGCGATCGGGGAATTCCTCGTGCGGCGCTCGGACCAACCGTTCAGCGACGCGTCGGAGCTGCGTAACGAGCTCTCGCTGCCGCGCATGGTCGCCGCGGTCAGCGGTGGCATGCCATTCGTGCTCTCCAACCGCATGCGGTACGCGCTTCGCGTCCACCTCGGGTCCGAGAAGTCGAACGACGACTACCGGCAGATCGTGAACGGTCCGTTCGGCCAGTTGCTCGACCGAGATGGCACGCTCATGGATCCACCCGAGCTGTTCAAGCCCGACCGATACCACACCTCCATCTTCGGCGGGGGGCTGGCGGCGTCCTACCAGGTCGGCAGGTTGGCGACCGCCGCGATCGGCTACGACCACGTCGGGCATTCGATCAGTGCGGACAACACCGGGCAGCGCTACCGGTCCGAGGTCACCGAGCCGCGCGGCTACGACATCGGCCAGGCGACGGTGCTCGGGCGCGTGGGGGACCACTTCGAGTGGGGGGTGGTCGGGAACGGCTGGACCTCGAGCTCGCAGCAGAACTGGCGGTTCACGATCTCGGCCGGCGTCGGCGGCACGCCGTTCCAGGGTCGCGGCAAGCTGCTCGAACGCAAGGAGGAGGGATCGAATCTCCGCGCGCGCGCGCGCTGGGTGATCGGTCCGCTCGAGATCGGCGGCGGGCTCAACACCGGCTATCGCAAGATCACCACCACGCCGCCCGCGCTCGACGACCTCACCTCGTTCAATCACTTCCTCGACGTCCTCTACGACTACGTGAACGCCGACACCATCGCGATCCCCGATAGCGTGGTCGCCAACGAGAGCCAGGAGCGTCGATGGGAGGGAGGCGGGGGCGTGTCGGTGCGCCTCCCGGGAGACCGCGGGGTGCTCGGAGTCGAATACCACCGCGCCGAAAACCTGTTCGAGCAGGTGCGCTCGGGCTCGGGGCCCAAGCAGGTGGCGTCGGACGTGCGAGGCGGGCTCGAGTTCGTCTGCAGCCCGGTGCTGCGCGGGCGCCTCGGGTACATCTACCGCTGGGAGGATCGCGACGAGTTCACGCGGGCCAACGAGTACGTGGGGCACACGCTCACCGGCGGGTTCGGGCTGCGGCCCGCGAAGGCGAGCTGGACCGTGGAATCCGGCTACGCGATCGAGTGGCTGCAGGCGGATTTCGGCGACCCGGCCACGCCACGAGGCAGCGACCAGAGGCTCGCGCTCCAGATTCGGTGGGCGTTCTGAGCGCCCCGCTCCGCGGACAAAAAAGGCTTGACACCGCGGGGGCCAGGACCGGATATTTACTCCCGACTGGGCGTACGGCACCGCCGTCCAGGGGCATGCCCGCAGGTGCCTCCGCGCGGTGAAGTCGCCCGCAGCGAAGCCAGTAGCAAACGACGACCTCGACTCTCCCCCCGTGACAGCATCGACAGCTGCGTGACGTCCGCGCGATGGAACTAACTGACAGCCGTCAAATGAGTTGTGGTTTGAAATCCGTTGACATCGGGCATCCTGCACGTCATCGTGTGTCGGTTCTGTGAACCGAACACCGGACCGTCGCTCCGAGGGGAGGTTGTTCCGCATGATTCATGGTGACAGGCGTTTCGCGGTCGCGTCCCTCGCGCTCGCCCTCCTGGCGGCGCCCCTGGCGCACGCCCAGCAGCCCCCCGCCGGCGCGACCGGGCGCATCACCGGGAAGGTCATCGAGAAGGGTGGCGGCCCGGTTCCCTACGCGAACATCATCGTCCTCGGCACGCGCTTCGGTACCATGACCGACGAGAACGGAAACTTCGTCCTGGTCGGAGCGCCGGTGGGCCGGCAGCAGGTGCAGGTGCAGTCCGTCGCCCATGGCAAGCAGGTGCAGACGGTCACGATCGACGCCGGTCAGACCGTGACGGTCGACTTCGCCTTCGGCGAGGCGAAGGTGGTGAAGGAGGTCGAAGAGATCGTGGTGACCGCCGAAAAGCGGATCGACACCAAGTCCTCCACGACCAAGCAGTCCATCAGCGCCGAGAAGCTGCGCGAGCTTCCGGTGGACAACCTCTCCGAGGCGGTGGCGGTCAAGGCCGGCATCGTCGCCCAGGGCGGCGAGTTGCACTTCCGCGGCGGACGGAGCGGCGAGGTGAAGTTCCAGTTCGACGGCGTCGAGGTCTCCGACCCCCAGTTCGGACGCAATGCCGGCATCGCCAACCTCGCCGTCGCCGGCACCGACATCCTCTCCGGCGGATTCGACGCCGAGTACGGCAACGCCCTCTCGGGCATCGTCAGCGTGAGCACGAAAGAAGGCACCGATCGGTTCGGCGGCGAGGTGCGCTGGGACACCGATCGCTACGGCGACCCGACCAAGACGTTCGACAACTACGATCGCTTCACCTTCGGCTTCGGCGGACCGACGCCGATCAAGAACCTCACCTATTTCGCCACCTACGAAGGCACGTTCCAGGACACCTACTTGCGTACGACGCTCTCCAAGCCGCGTCGCACGCTGCTCGACTTCATCCAGCTCGGCAATCGGCAGAGCAACCAGGTGAACACCAACTTCAAGCTTGCCTACCGGGCCAACGCGAAGAACAAGGTCACCCTGGAAACCATCAACAACCGTTCGCTCAGCACCCCGTACAACCACATGTGGAGCCGGCAGGGCTACGTTGCCTACACCTTTCCCAGGGACAAGGACGGCAACATCGTCTTGAACTCCGACGGAACCTTGCCCGACGTGAAGTTCGGCACGTGGACGAGAAATCCGGTGCCCTCGGCCGGTGTCGACGGGTACATCGCGGTCAACATGCCCGACCACGTGCCGACCCTGGAGGACGCCTACCAGCAGTTCACGGCGGTCTGGACCGACCAGCTCTCTGAGAAGTCGGTGTGGACCACGCGATTGTCGAGCCTGCACTTCGACGCGAAGTCGTCCGTGGGCGGGAAGGAGCCCTGGGAGTACTGGATCCAGTCGCCCTTCTACTGGAGCGGCAATAACGAGATCGCAGCCGAGAACAACCCCTACTTCGCGACCCACGGCGATTTTCCGATTTACTTCAACAGCAGCTCGACCAGCTACCTGCTCAAGAGCGATTTCTCCACGCGCCGATGGAAGCAGCACCAGGTCAAGTCCGGCATCGACGTCAAGTACAATCGGTCGCAGAACCTGAGCCTGACGCTGCCGAACGCCGAGACCAACGGGCTGCCGGGCGGCTCGCGCTCCGACTACGTCAACTACAATCCCGAGGGCGCCGCGTACGTCCAGGACCGCTGGGAATTCGAGGGACTGGTGCTGAACGCGGGTCTGCGCTACGACCTGTTCACGCCCGGCCTGCAGATCCCGCTCGCCGACCTGCGCAGCGGCAAGCGCTACAAGCAGCAGTTCAGCCCACGGCTCGGGATCGCCTACCCGATCTCCGACCGGGACGTGCTGAGCTTCCATTACGGCTGGACCTATCAAACCCCGGCACGCAACGTGATCTTCGAGAACCGCGGCGTGAATACCAGCGTGACGACGCGCGGCAACCCGGACATCGAGCCCGAGACCAACATCTCCTACCAGGCCGGTGTTCAGCACCTCTTCTCGCGCGACGTGTCGGGGCAGTTCTCGGTGTTCTTCAAGGACATCTACGGCCTGATCACGACCCGCCAGGATCGCGACGAATTCGGCAATCTGATCAACGTGTACTACAACGGCGACTACGCCAGCTCGCGCGGATTCGAGGCCAGCCTCTCGAAGAGCTTCAGCCACAAGTTCTCGGCCGAGATCAACTACACGTTCTCGCTGGCCACGGGCGTGGCGTCAGACCCCAACGAGGCGCTGCAGTTCTTCAACGGCGGCCGGCTCTATCTGCCGATCTCGGAAAAGCCGCTCGACTGGGACCAGCGGCACACCGTGAGCCTGCAGGCAGTGGTGCGCGATCCCGGCCGCTGGGGCTTCCGCATGCTCTGGACCTACGGCTCGGGCTTCCCCTTCACGCCGGCATTCCGAAACGACCGCCGCCCCGATCCCGAGCTCGACAATTCGCGGCGCCTCCCGTCGCAGGCCCGCCTCACGGTCGACGGCGACAAGTTCTACCGGATCTGGGGACAGAACGTGACCCTGTTCGTGGACGCGCGCAACGTGCTCGACGCGAAGAACATCAACACGCTGACGGTCGGGGGCTTCCCCAATCCGTTCGTCAATACGGCGGGCGACGACTACACGATCTACTACACCGAAACCGGGCGCGCCGGTGGCGCCTACCTCCAGGATGTCAACGGCGACAACGTGCTCGACTGGGTGCCCGTGAAAGATCCGCGAATCTTCGAAGAGGGCCGCAACGTTCGAGTCGGCGTCAGTGTCAGCTTCTGATCGACCGGAGGAGCGAGGGAGCATGTCCAGAGCGATGGCGTGGATGCCGGGGGTGGTGACCGCGGCCGTGCTGGTCACGGGGGCCCTGCCCGGCGCGGCGCGGGCCGCGATGAAGGAGCCTTCGGTCGACGGCATCGACGCGCAGGCGCTGCAGGAGATCGAGTCCACGTTCAAGGGGCGTTTCGGGAACGAGCGCGTGAGCCCGATGGCGATCCCCGACGTCTTCGGCCCCGGGGCGGTGCTCAATGTCGGCAACGTCTGGATGAAGGTCACCAACTTCGGCATCATCGGCAACCCGTTCACCAACGTGTCGAGCGATCCGTCCGGACAATGGCCCGGCGCGTCGTCCATCGAGTACCTCAACGCAATCGCGCTCGCGGTGGGGGCGGTGAATCCGACCGCCACCGATCCCAACGCGAAGCGGCGGGTGAGCTTCTCGACCGAGTGGCGCCCGGCGACGCTCAACGCGGAAGACCGGATGTACCGCGCCTACGACGGCATCATCAACGGCCTGCGTTTCGCGAACGACGATGGTGACAAGGCTCTGGACAACACGCCGCGCATCGACGAGGACTTTCTCGACGGCCACGACAACGACGGCGACGGCAAGATCGACGAAGACCACGCGGCGCTCGGACAGCAGCTCTGGTCGTGCGTGATCCGTGACGACACGCCCGAGGCGGTCGCGGTGGTGCGGGCGGAGAAGCACGTTCCGCTCGGGCTCGAGGTGCGACAGAAGGCCTGGGCCTATTCGATCCCCGGGTTCACCGACTTCAACGTCATCGAATGGAGCATCTACAACCGCTCGGGACACACGCTGGACAGCGTCGTGGTCGGCGGCATCGTGGACATGGACGTCGGCCCCAACGACATCTCCAACTACTTTCAGGACGATTTCGACATCCCGCAGTATCCCAACGGCGCCTTCAGTTTTCCGTTGAGCGCGACCGACAAGCGGAGGCAGGCCCCGAACGCGCTCCAACCCGGTCCGCTGTGCACCCGGCTGAACCTCAGGGTCAACGGCTTCAGCATCGCCGACGACGACGGGGACAAGGGCAGGACGAACGGGGTGCCGACGCTGCTGCTCTTCGACCACACGATCGATCCCCTCGGGGAGAGCGGTCCCGCGCGGGTCGGCTTCCGCGCCTTTCGTTCGTTCACCGTCGGAACCCCCTACGTGCAGGGCGGCAACCCGACCATCGACCAGCAGCGCTACGAGCTGATGACCAGCCAGGAGAACCTCGATCCGGAGTCGGGCTTCATCAATGCTCCGCTCGGGGACCAGAAGGGCGACTACGCCCAATGGTGGTCGGTCGGCCCGTGGCTCAACGTCCCCGACGGCGGGTTGATCACCGTGACGATCGGCTTCAGCGTGAGCCTCGGCAGTTACCGCGACAAGGTGCTCTACCCGCTCGACTACCTGAGCTTCCGCGCGGACACGAGCAGCTCGCAGGCCCGCGACGGGCTCATCGCCAAGTACCCTTCCCTCTCCACCGCGCTCTCGGGCCAGCAGGCATTCGAGGGGATCTGGGAGCAGCGCGACTGGGACCCGTTGACAGACTTTCACGGCCGCGAGACGGCGCTCAGAAACCCTCCCGGCGCCCAGATCACGTTCAAGGGTGACTGCCGCGACGAGCAGATCGGCAACCAGCGCCAGATCACCAGCGACAAGTACACGTGGTTCGATTTCGACTGCGACTACTGCACCGGCGTGTGGGTGTCCGCGACCCAGACCGGCCTGTTCCACAAGACCTGGAACGCCGAGGCGCCGCCGCCGAACCCGAACCTGAACGTCTCGGTCAGCTACAACTACAGCGACAACCCGGATCGCAACGATCCGCGGGGCGTCGTGGCGGCCGGCGACCGCACCGTCACGCTCGCCTGGGACAATCTGTCCGAAACCACGGCCGATCCCAAGAGCAGCTGGTTCGACCAGCGCGGATACAAGATCTGGAAGGTGGCGAACTGGACGCGGCCCGTGGGCTCGCCGGGTCCGGGAGAGGATGACTGGTCGCTGATCGGAGAGTATCGAAAGTTCGACCAACGCCGGCCGGACGGCACCCCGATTCCGGACAACAGGTACGAACGCGCTCCCCAAGACACGGTCTGCCCCCGGGTGTTCATCCCGAACTACTACAACCCGGCCACCGGCAAGACCGATACGGCGACGGTCGAGATCTGCCTCAATCGAGGCGATCTCTGGGACCGCCAGACCGGCGACATCATCCGGCCCGATCCCAACGTGCCGTGCGTCCCCGACACGATCCCGACGAACTGCCGGCGCGCGGTCGGCTCTCTGGTCGGATCGAGCAACCCGCTGAAGCCCGATACGGTCACCGTCTATCCGATCGGACGCTATCGCTACGTGGATCGCGAGGTGAAGAACGGCTTCATCTACTTCTATTCCGTCACCGCCTTCGATTCGACCGGCATCGGGGCGACCATGGTCGAACTCAGCGGACGCCGCAGCGCGGTCGAAGCCGAGGGGGTCGTGCCGCAGGCGGCCACCCGGAACACGAAGCAGGTGTGGGTGGTGCCGAATCCTTACCGCGGCGTGGCGAATATCCAGGAGCGCTCCTCGTCGTGGGATCTCACGCCCAACGCCTCGGATCCCACGGGGACGCACGTCGACTTCATGGGATTGCCGACGGGACGCTGGACGATCCGGATCTACACGGTTTCGGGGGACCGGGTGGCGGAAATCCACTCGGATGACCCGGTGAACGAATCCGTCCGCGCGCCGGTCACCGACGACCAAGGTGTCACGCGGCCGGGGTACAACCGGCAACAGGACAACCCCAACGATGGCCAGGCGCGATGGAACCTGATCTCCCGCAACGGCCAGGACATCGTCAGCGGCATCTACCTGTTCACCGTCGAGTCACAGCTGGGGACCCAGCGCGGAAAGTTCGTCGTCATTCGCTAGTGACATGCGAAGGAGGAAGGGCGTGAGAAAGATCATCGCGGCCGGGTGCCTGGCGGGGATGCTCGTCCCCGGGATCGCAGGAGCCGCCAACATCTTCGAAAAGGTGGGGACCTTCGACGGGCAGTTCCTGAAGATCGGCGTCGGCGCCCGTGCGTCCGCCATGGGAGGCGCGTTCGTCGGCGTCGCCGACGATGCCTCGGCGGTGTTCTGGAATGCCGCCGGCATCGCGCGCATCGATCCCGACAAGTCGGAGCTTTCGCTCAACCACGCCAGCTGGCCCGCGGAACTGTCGTTCGACCAGGTTGGGTACGTGTTCCATCTCAAGCAGATCCCCGGGGCCTTCGCCGTCCACGCCCGCTCCCTGTCCATGGACCCGATGGTCGAAACCACCGCGTATCAGCCCGATCCCCTGGTCGGCACGGGGCGCACGTTCGACGCCGGGATGCTGGCCGCCGGGGTGACCTACGCCCGCTCGTTCACCGACAAGTTCAGCGCCGGAGTGACGGGGAACTTCATCCACGAGGGGCTGGCGGAATACTCGAATCAGACCTTCTCGTTCGACGTCGGCACGCTCTATGACGTCGGAACGCTGGGAATGAAGATCGGCATGGCGATCTCGAACATCGGCTCCCAGATCAAGTTCATCGAACGGGAGGCGAAGATTCCGGCGATCTTCCGCGTCGGCACGTCGGCCGTGATTCTCCAGTCCTCCGATCAGAAGCTCATCGGCTCGTTCGAATTCTCCCACCCGCCCGACAACGCGGAGCGCCTGAACGTCGGCGCGGAATACGCGTTCCGCAAGTTCGCGTTTTTCCGGGGCGGTTACAACATCAACTACGACTCGGAAGGAGTCGCGGGCGGGGTGGGCTTCCACTTCCCGGTATCGGTGGCCGGTCAGGCCGATCTCGACTACGCCTATACCGACATGAAGGACCTGGGAGGGTCGCACCGCGTCTCACTGCGATTCCTGTTCTAGAAAGGTCCGAACGACCCCGCGAGCAGCGCGTTCAGCTTCGTACATGCCGCTCGGATTCGCGCTCCTGGCGCTCGGCATGCTCCCCGCCCTGGCGGCGCCGGCTCGGACGGACGACGTTGGCCCGGGCCCGCTCCCCTGGCGCATCGGCGGTCCCGCCGGCTTCACGGTAGATGCGGCCGCCTTTCCCGACAGCGCGGGGCACGAGCTCGAGGTCTACGTGCGCATCCCGCCGTCCACGCTCGAGGCGTTGGCGCGGGACGACGACGGCGCGGCGCGTCTCGAGCTCACGGTCCAGTTGCGCAGCGCGTACGGCGGGCGATCGCAACAGACCACGCGGAATCTCGCGATCGGGGCCGCCGACTCGTCGGGGGGGTTCGGCAAGGTCGTGATCCTGCACTTCCCGGTCCGCGTCGGGACGCAGCGGCTGGCGGTCAAGCTCTCCGACATGCTCTCGCGCAAGCGCGGGCTGATCTACGCCGGGAGGCACAGAGTCCGAAGCGCCCACGTCGAAGGCGAAGTCGAGGTGCCGCCGGCCCAGGCCGATCGCGATCTCTCCGACATCGAATTCGTCTGGTCGGAGGAGGCCGCGCCGGGCGAGAGCCCCTTTCGGCACGGCGACCGCAGGATTCTGCCCAACCCCGAGCGTCTCTACGGGCTCCTCGAGAACGACCTGCGCGCCTTCTTCGTCGCCCGCGCCCGCGCCGCCGACGAGCGCCCGTGGCACTGGGTGGCGCGCGTTCTGAACGCGAACGGTGAGGTGGTCACCCAGCGCGAGGCGAGTGCCGCCGCGGCCCGCTGGCTGGAGGGTCACCTGGTGCTGGATCTCGCCCGGGAGCCCGCCGGAGGCTACGACCTCGAGGTGAAGGCGTGGCAGGAGGGTGACGAAGGGGCGCTGCTCCGGCGCGCGCACTTCAGCATCGCCTGGCAGCGCGAGTCCTGGCTGCGCAACCCGCGCGACATCGAGGATAACGTACACTTCCTGTTGCAGCCCGACGAGGAGGAGCGCTTCGGATTGATGCCGCCCGGCGAGCAGGAGCGCTACCTGGACGACTTCTGGTCTCGGCGTGACCCGACGCCGGAGACCGCCGAGAACGAGACCCGCACCACCTACCTGCAGCGCATCGCCTACGCCAATCGCACGTACGGCCGCTTCGGGCTCGGCAAGGGGATGTTCTCCGACATGGGTCGGGTGTACATCCGCTACGGCGAGCCCAGCGATGTGCTGCGGCAGGTGATCCCCGCGGGAGACGCGACCCTGTCGCAGATCTTGGCGCAGATCAACGCCACCGAGGATCGCGAAGCCGGTACGGTTGCCCGGCGCGGGCTGGGAGGGGACATCCGGCCCTTCGAGGTGTGGATCTACGAGGGCGAGATCCCCGCGCCCCCGGACGCCGATCCCGGCGTGGCCCAGATCTTCCGGCGCCGGCGCCTGCTGTTCCTGTTCGTCGACGAGCAGGGTTTGGGCGACTACCGGCTGCGCTACTCGACCGAGTAGTCGTCGTCGGCCGCTGCGCTCCCCTGGGGTGCTTGACCGCTTCGAGACGCCTGGGGCATAGTCCTGCCCCGACCCCCTAACGCCATCATTTTCCAGATTGTTAACGGTGCCGCCCGCGGTTCGGGCGAAGGCGGAGGCACGTCCGGTTCAGCGCGATCCAGCTGCGGTCGGGGCGAGCGGTGGACGCACGACCCGGACCGGCTGCGAGGACTTCCAGGCGCGTAGCGCCCAACCCCAGTTTCAGGGAAGGAGAGCGGTGTCATGACACTTCGCATCGGAATCAACGGGTTCGGTCGCATCGGCCGCCTGGTCGTCCGAGCGGCGGCGCAGCGCCGGGCTCCCATCGAGTGCGTCGCGGTGAACGACCTGACTGACGCCCGCACCCTCGCCCATCTGTTGCGCTACGACACCGTGCATCGCACCTGGCCCGACGCCGGGCTCTCGGCCGACGGACATCTGAGCGTCGCGGGCAAGACCATCCAGGTGCTGAGCGAGAAGGACCCGACGAAGCTGCCGTGGAAGTCGCTCGGGGTCGATGTCGTGATGGAGTCCACCGGCAAGTTCACCGACCGCGACGGCGCCGCCAAGCACATCGAGGCCGGTGCCCGCTCCGTGCTGGTGTCCGCTCCCGGGAAGAACATGGACCTCACTTTCGTGATCGGAGTGAACGACGCCATGTTCGATCGATCCAAGCACACCGTCGTGAGCATCGGCTCGTGCACGACCAACTGCCTCGCGCCGGTGGCGAAAGTGCTGCACGAATCGTTCGGCATCGAGCATGGCGTGATGACGACGGTGCACGCCTACACCAACGACCAGAACATCCTCGATCTACCGCACCGCGACCTGCGCCGCGCCCGGGCGGCGGCCCAGAGCCTGATCCCGACCTCGACCGGCGCCGCCAAGGCGATCGGAATGGTCCTGCCCGAACTCAAGGGCCGGCTCGAAGGCATGGCGGTCCGTGCCCCGGTGATGGACGCCTCGCTGGTGGATCTGGTGGTGAAGGTCAAGAAGAGCACCGACGTGGCCGGGGTCAACGCCGCGATGAAGCGCGCCGCGGACGGGCCGCTCAAGGGCATCCTCGAGTACTGCACCGAGCCGATCGTGTCGTCCGACATCATCGGTAACCCCGCGAGCTCGGTATTCGACTCCCTGCTCACCCTCGTGATGGAGGGGACGATGGTCAAGGTGCTGGCGTGGTACGACAACGAATGGGGATTCTCCCAGCGGGTGGTGGACGCCCTGCTGAAGATGGCCTGAGGGAGGCGAGATGCACGCACACAAGAAGGGGCTGCGCGACCTCCGGCCCGCGGGCAAGCGCGTCCTGATGCGCGTGGACTTCAACGTGCCGCTGCGCGACGGCAAGGTCAAGAACGACTCGCGGATCACCGCGGCGCTGCCGAGCATTCGGTACCTCTTGGAAAAGGGCGCGCGGCTCGTGCTCATGTCCCATCTCGGCCGGCCGAAGGGGAAGCCGGCGCCCGAGTTCAGCCTCGAGCCGGTCGCGGCGCGACTCGCCGAGCTGCTGCAAACGCCGGTGGCGTTCACCGCGGATTGCGTCGGCCCGCAGGCGGAGGAGGCGGCGCGCGGCCTGGCGGACGGGCAGGTGCTGCTGCTCGAGAACCTGCGCTTCCACCCCGAGGAGGAAAAGAACGATCCCGCATTCGCCCAGCGCCTGGCGCGGCTCGGCGAGATGTACGTGAACGATGCCTTCGGCAGCGCCCACCGCGCGCACGCCTCCACCGAGGCCGTGGCGAAGCTGCTCCACCCCGCGGTGGCGGGCTTCCTCATGGACCAGGAGCTCGAGTACCTCGGGCGCGCCCTCGAGCAGCCCCAGCGCCCGTTCGTCGCGATCCTCGGCGGTGCCAAGATCTCCGGCAAGATCGAGGTCATCGGCGCGCTGCTCGGGCGCGTGAACCGGCTGCTGATCGGAGGCGCGATGATGTTCACCTTCCTTCGGGCCCAGGGAAAGGCCACCGGCCAATCGCTGGTCGAGGAGGACCACCTGGGGACCGCGCGGTCGCTGCTGGAGCAGGCCGGAGCGCGCGGCGTCGACCTGGTGCTGCCGGTGGACTGCGTGGTCTCCACTGCCACCGACGGCAGCGCTCCCGGGACGCCGGTGGCGATCGATGACCTGCGTGCGGAACAGATCGGCGTGGACATCGGTCCCCAATCGGTGCGCCTCTTCGCCGAGAAGCTGCGGGGCGCGAAGACGGTGTTTTGGAACGGTCCGATGGGCATCTTCGAGGTGCCGGACTTCGCCGCGGGGACCACCGGCGTCGCGCGCGCCGTGGCCGACGCCGGCGCAAGCGGTGCGGTCACGGTGGTGGGCGGCGGCGATTCGGTGGCGGCCGTTCAGCAGTCCGGTCTGGCGGGGAAGTTCACGCATCTTTCGACCGGCGGCGGGGCCTCGCTCGAATTCCTGGAGGGTAAGGAGCTGCCCGGAGTCGCCGCGCTCGACGAGGTGGGCGGATGAGCGAGATCTGGCCGCGCCGTCCGCGACTGGTCGCGGGCAACTGGAAGATGCACAGGACCTCCGCCGAGGGCGCGGCCCTGTCGGGCGAGATCGCGGCGCTGGTGCGCGGCCAGAAGGCCTGCGCCGTGGCCCTGTGCCCACCCTTCCCAGCGATCGAGGCGGTCGGCCGTAGCCTGCGGGACAGCGGGATCCATCTCGGAGCGCAGAACATGCACCCCGAGCCGCAGGGGGCGTTCACCGGCGAGGTCTCGGGCTCCATGCTGCGCGGCGCGGGGTGCCGGTTCGTCATCCTCGGGCACTCCGAGCGACGCCACGGCATGGGGGAAACCGACGATGTGGTGGCGCGCAAGCTGCGGGCCGCGCTGCGGGACGGCCTCACCGCCATCGTCTGCGTGGGGGAGACCTTGTCGGAGCGCGAGGGCGGTCAGACCGCCGAGGTGCTGGTGCGGCAGGTGCGGACGGCCTACGACGGGCTGCCGCCCGGGACCGCGCGGCAGACGGTGATCGCCTACGAGCCCGTATGGGCGATCGGAACCGGGCGCGTGGCGACGCCGGAGCAGGCGAGCGAAGCGCACCGCGTGATCCGCGCCACCCTGGACCGCGTGGTCGGCGCCGGGACGGGCGCGGAGGTGGCACTCCTCTACGGCGGCAGCGTCAATCCCGGCAACGCCCCCGCGCTGTTCGCCGAGGACGAGGTGGATGGCGCGCTGGTCGGGGGCGCGTCGCTGGAGGCGGCATCGTTCTGGCGGATCGTCGCCGCGGCCTCGTAGGGCGCGTTTGACGGCCCGCGGGGCGATTGCTAACCTTCGGCGCCGCTTCGGCCGCACAGGGCCCTCGTGGCGCGCGGCGCGAATCGGCGGGAGCCGTCGCTCGGTCCTTCAGGGGAGTCCATGTACAACTTTCTGCTCGTCCTGCACCTGCTGGTGTGTTTCGCGTTGATTGCGGTGGTCCTGGTCCAGTCGGGCAAGGGCGGCGGCCTCACGGGTGGCGCGTTCGGTGGCAGCGCCCAGACCGTGTTCGGGGGCCGCGGCGCGACCGACTTCATCACGCGCGCGACGATGGTGCTCGGGGTCGCTTTCTTCCTGACCTCGTTGGTGCTCTCGCTCATGTCCTCCGGGCTCGGGCAGCGCTCCCGCAGCCTGATCCAGGACGAGGCACGGCGGGCTCCGGCTGCGGCGCCGACCGCTCCGGGAACCCGGCCCGCGACGCCGTCCCCCGGAACGCCGTCCCCCGGAACGCCGTCACCGTCCGGCGGGGCCAACCCTCCTGCCGGGAGCAATCCCTAGCGCGCTGGTCTCGGCCTAATGCCCGGGTGGTGGAACTGGTAGACACGTACGTTTGAGGGGCGTATGGGGCAACCCGTGCGAGTTCAAGTCTCGCCCCGGGCACCAACCTGGACCCGCGTTTGCAGCTACTTGCGAGCGCGGGTCTTTCTCTTGTCCGTGGATTTGTCCGTGTGCCATCCGTGCGGCCCTCACGCGTCCAGCGCGGCCACCTTCGCCACCGCCCGCTCCAGCATGGGCAGGTCGTTCAGTGCGTACCGGACGAACATGCTCTCAGTCTCGTGGCCCATGAGGGCCATTGCCTCGGTGCGTGAGACCCCGGCCCTCACGAGCCGCGTGGCCGCGTAGCGCCGCAGGTCGTGGAACCGCCGGTCCTCAAGCCCGGCACGGCGGCGCGCCGCCCGCCATGCGTCGTCGAGGTCCTTGATCGGGATGCCGTCGCGGTGGGACACGTGTTCGACGGCCACGCCGCGCGCGCGCTCGACGCGCCACCGCTCCGCGCGCTGGCGTTCCAGCAGCGCCGCCAGGCGCGGCATCGCACCGAACGGGAACACGCGGCCGCGCCGATTCTTGGTCTCGCCCGGTTCCAGCCGGATCGCCTGCGCCTCGAAGTCCACGCGCGGCCAGCGCAGTCGCAGACATTCCATCAGGCGCCATCCGGTCAGGCTTGCAAACTCGGTGACAGCGCGCAGCGGTTCGGGCAGAGCATCTAGCAGAGCCGAGACCTCCGCATCGGTGAAGCTCGCGGTTCTCACGTTCCTGACCGGCACGGTGGGGAACATTGGCGCGCTCGCGAGCCGCCCGCGTTGGCGCGCCACCTTGAACGCCTGCGCGAGCACGGCCAGCTCGAATCTCACGGTTGCCGCCGCCGCCGTGCGCCGCCGCGCCTTCACGTAGCCCTCGAGCGCCGCATAGTCCAGCCGCTCGGCCCGGGCGTCTCGCCCAAAGTGCTCGGCGACGTGCTCCCCGCATTGGCGGATGCGCGGCCAGCTCTTGGTGCCCCGCATCTCGTGGTGCTCGCGGAGCCCGTCGAGCAGGTCACCGACTGTGACGCGCCGCGCCTGGAGCACGTACCGCTCGCCCCGTTCCTTGGCGTGAAGCCGCGCGCGGAGCTTGCGGTCTGCGACGCGCGGATCGCAGCTCTTGGTGCTCTCGCGGTGCTCGTGGCCATCGCAGTCGTACCACGCGACCCACAGGATGCCGCGCTTGCCGCGCGCGAAGATTCGCCCTTCGCGGCGCGGCTCGGACCCTCGCTGCTCGCTCATGTCCTGCCCCCCTTCCGTCCGCTGCGTTGCTCGATCCAGGCGGCGAGCGCCCGGCGCGCCTGCTCGGTGAGCGCCAGCCCTTCGGCGCGGGCGATGGCGCGCAGCTTCCGATGCAGGCCGCGCGGGAGCGCGATCACCGTGACCACCATGTCCCGCCGGCTTGGGGCCCGCGTGCGCGTCGAGCGTCGCATGGACATACGATATCATATCGTCGGGGCTTCACGCGCGGGACTTCTGCGTGAGCCACCGCTCGATGCCGCGCGCGCTGAATCGCACGCTCCGCGCCGAGACCCGACGCGCGAACGGCAGCTCGCCCGCCCTCGCGCGCTTGTAGAGCTGGCGCCTGCTCATGCCGGTGCGCCGAGCCGCAAGCTCGGCCGTCAGCATCTCGTCGGGGCCTGCTCCGTGCGCTTGCCCCCGGTCCTCCGCGGCGGCCACGGCCAGTCGCGCGGCAACGGCAGTCTGAAGCGCGGCGAGGTCCGCGAGCAGAGATGCGAGGCTCTCGCGGGGGGCGCGCGCCACGTCCTCGGGGCCCATGGCGAGCCGCGGCTTGCCGCGCATGGGGTCCGGGAGCAGCTCGCGGTCAGTCATGGCGTCCGCTGCACGGGCCCCCGGCCATGCTGGCAGAGCGCCTCCAGGGACTCGTCCGGCTGCTCGGCAACCGCCCCGGGCCGCTGGTGGCAGCCTGTGCAGATCGGACCTCCGCTCCAGGACAGCACCCGGCCGCCACAGTGCGGGCAGGGCGTCCCAGGGTCCGGCGTGGTCGCCCGGGGGGCGG
>MFFQ01000093.1:39286-39432 GCA_001780165.1 Candidatus Eisenbacteria bacterium RBG_16_71_46
TTCCTGCTCCGGCTCGACCCCAAGACCGGGGGGCGGGGTGCCGGACGCGACCGGCGCACAACCGAGCGCCCCTTTAGGGGCGCCGGTTGCGCCGGTGCGCCGGTGCCCCTCGGTCTCCGTCGAGGTAACTGCGCCGGTGGAAGCCC
>MFFQ01000093.1:39610-40266 GCA_001780165.1 Candidatus Eisenbacteria bacterium RBG_16_71_46
CGCGAGTTCGCCCCGCGAGACCGGCTGGCGCGCGTTGCGGACCGCCTCTAGCACGCGCCCGCGGTTCGCGTCCCCTTTCGCCGCGGGAGGCTGGACAACGTGGGACCGTCCGTCCGCTCCGAGCGTGAACCACACCGGCTCCGGCGTCGGCCCCTCATTCACCTTCGCGAATCGCAGGCATCGCAGGCCGCCGGTGGATTGCACGAGCCGAAGCAGCAACGTGGGGTCGCTCTGCAAGCGCGAATGCCCGCGGAGGGCGTCGAGGTCGTTGTCCGGCGTCGATCGGGCGCTCGACTTGCGGGGGTGGTGGATCAGGAACGGGACGCAGCCGGTCTCATGCCGCAAGGCGTCCAGGGCCGCCAGCACGGGACCCAGTTCGTCGGCGTTGTTCTCGTCCGCCGTGTGCGCGCGGCTCAGGGCGTCCACGATGAGCACGTCCAGCCCCTCGCCGGACACCCACCCCCGCAGGTCCGCTACGTGCCCCGGCTGGAGCAGGTCCACAACGCCGCGCAGCCGCGGGCGACTCACGAGCCGCAGGTTGTGATCGCGCGGATTCGTGCCCGCGCCGAGCGCGCGGAGCCGGGCCTGCATCGAATACGCGCCGAGTTCGAGTTGAAGCAGCCCGACCCGCACGCCTTCGGGCGGCGTTGCAAGAC
>MFFQ01000093.1:40425-40494 GCA_001780165.1 Candidatus Eisenbacteria bacterium RBG_16_71_46
CCGCCGCGCTCACCGCCGCCCCGCGCAGCCGACCGATTCCGACTCCCGCGCCCTCGGATTCCGCGGCGG
>MFFQ01000093.1:40568-40657 GCA_001780165.1 Candidatus Eisenbacteria bacterium RBG_16_71_46
GCTTGAGCCTGCCGACGCAAAACCGCAAGCCGCCGCAATTCAGCACAGTGCGCGGCGATGTTGCTGGTGGAGGCGCGGAGGTCCACCAG
>MFFQ01000094.1 GCA_001780165.1 Candidatus Eisenbacteria bacterium RBG_16_71_46
CGCATCATCCTCCAGAACATCCTGCGCGAGGGCTTTCCGGCGGAGCGGGTCGCGGTGATCAAGCCCGGAACCGGGTACATCGACGGCTGCCGCTGCGTGGCGGCGCTCGCCGACCTCCCCGCGCCCGTGGATCTGGTGGTGCTGAGCGTGGCGGCCGCACCGGCCGCCGAGATGCTCGACGAGATCGTCGACGGCGGCCACGCCGCGAGCGTGATCCTGATCCCCGGCGGGCTCGAGGAGAAGCCGGGATCCGAGGGGGTGGTCTCCCGCATGCGCGACCGCCTGGCGCGCGCCCGGGCGACGGCCGGGCGCGGTCCGGTGGTGAACGGGGGCAACTGCCTCGGCATCCGCTCGCTGCCGGGCCGCTACAACACCCTGTTCATCCCCGAGCACAAGCTCCCGCTGCCGCGCGGCGAAGCGAGCCCGGTGGCACTGCTCACCGGCAGCGGCGCGTTCGCGGTTTCCAAGACCAGCAAGCTCGCCGGGATCCACCCGGTCTACACCATCACCGTCGGCAACCAGATGGACCTCACCCTCGCCGACTACCTCGAGTTCCTGGCCTCCGATCCACGGGTCGAGGTGTTCGCCGTCTACCTCGAGGGATTCCAGCCGCTCGACGGCGCGCGTTTTCTCGCGGCGGCCGAGGCGATCGTCGCGGGCGGGCGCACGGTGATCCTCTATCGCGCGGGGCGCACGCCGGCCGGGGCGGCGGCCGCGGCGAGCCATACCGCGGCGGTGGCGGGCGATCAGCGCGTCACGCGCCGACTGGCCGAGGCGGCCGGCGTCGTCGTGGCGGAGACGCTCGAGGACTTCGAGGACCTGGTGCGGCTGTTCGCGCTGCTCGGCGACCGGCCGGTGCGCGGCATGCGCCTGGCCGCGGTCTCCAACGCCGGCTACGAATGCGTCGCGATCGCCGACAGCCTCGGAGACTTCGAGCTGGCCACGCTGGGCGAGGACACCGTCCGGGCGCTTGACGAGATCCTCGCGCGCGCGCGGCTCGAGGAGATTCTCTCGGCGCGCAACCCGATGGATCTCACCCCGATCATGGGCGACGCGGATTTCGAGAGCGTCGCGCGGCGGATGCTCGCCGACCCCGCCGTGGACGTCGGGCTCGTGGGGTGCGTGCCGCTCACCGGCGCGCTCCGCACGCTCCCCGCGGGAGCCGGTCACGGCGAAGACCTCGACCGGCCGGACGGTCTGGTGCCGCGACTGATCCGCCTGCGCCACGAGAGCGCCAAGCCATGGGTGGCGGTGGTGGACGCCGGACGGCTCTACGACCCGATGACCCAGCGGCTCGAGGACGCGCGGATCCCGACGTTCCGGACCGCCGACCGCGCGCTCCGCGTGCTCGGGCGCTACTGCCGGGCGCGGCTGCGAGGCCGCCCGGCCCGCTGAGGGCCGCGCCGCCGCGCGCGCTGAGGCACGCCCGTCTCATCGACCTTCGCCACGCGCCCGGGACGAACCGCCGCGCCGGGATCGATCGCGGCCTCGACCTGCCGGATCAGCCCAGCCACGGCGTCGCCAGCCTCCCATGGTTCTGTCTGAGAATGCCCGAGGGCAAGGCGTCGCGGTCGGGCGACGATAATCGTGGCCGACCACGCTGCGCGCGGTGCCCGGCCACGTTGGAGCGAGGAGCCGACCGCGCAACGCAGCCCTCGGGCATTCTCAGACAGAACCTAGTCGTCGCTCTCCTCGTCGTCGCGATCGTCGCCCTGGAGCCGCTCGACGGTGATGTGGGCCACCGCTGATCCCGTGGGCCAGCCCCAGACCGCCGGGTCCAGCTCGCCCACGCCCGGCAGGATACCCCGGTGCTCCTCGATCACCCCGTGCTCGGCGGTGCCATGCCGGCCCGTGTCTCCGCAGCACGGCCCCGGGATGCTCGCCTTCAGTTGGTCGTTCACTTCGCTGCCGGCATCGTAGGCCTTGACGTAGAATTCCTGCACGCGGCCCTTGAGCCTCACGCCCTCGAGCCCGGTGAAGCCGTCGTTGGTGTTGACCAGCATGGTCACCAGCGAGAGGAACCGCGCCTTGCCATGGGTGCTGAACTCGAACGTCGTCCGTCCTCCTGGAAGCACCGCTCCCCCTGCGGCCCCGACGAAGACCACCTCCGGATTCCCCGAGAACATCGAGATCCCGGTCGCCGCGATCGCGTCCTGGGCGACATCCGCGACCGCCGGGCTGGCCGGCTGGCCGGGGCTGAAGAGTTGGAGCCGCCTGGTGTGGGCGACGACCAGCGCGGGTGACAGGACCTGGGAGGCGCCGTTGCCGCGGTTCGGCGTCAGGTTCTCGATCGTCACGCGATAGGTCCGGCTCTTGTCCATGCCGCGATCTCCTTCCCGCGCGGCGCGTGCCGGCAGCGCGAGAGAGGACACCAGAATCAGGGTGAACAGGGCGCCGAGAGCCGGGATCGTGCGGCTCGGGACGAGGTGAGCGATAGCCACTGACTTCGGTCGCATCGGCGCACTTCCTCTCGGGAGGCGGGGGGATCGCGCGGGAGGCGGCCCCCCCGGGGAGCCTCACCGCGTCCGGTCTGACGTGGGGCTGCGGCGAATACGCGAACGGGGCCGGAGTGTGGCCGCGCCGGGCGCTGCCGCGTGCCTACTCGCCGTGCAGTGCTTCCACGGGATCGAGCCGTGCCGCGCGCAGGGCCGGCGCCACGCCCGCTCCGACGCCCACGGCGAGCGATACGCCGAGCGCCAGCATCACCGTCAGCGGCGAGGTGTAGCTCTCGAGCCCTGGCACCGCGCGCTGAAGGAGCCAGCCGCCGCCCACGCCCAGTAGCAGCCCGGCCAGCCCGCCGGTGAGCGCGGTGATGCCCGCCTCGGCCAGGTACCAGAGCAGGATCTGGCCGCGCGTGGCCCCCAGCGCCTTTACCAGCCCGATCTCCGCGACCCGCTCCTGCACCACGATCCACATGATCGTGAGGATGCCGATCGCGCCCACCAGCAGGCTGATGGCGGCGATGCCGGTCACCACCCCGGTGATGATGTTGAGGATGTTGTTCACCATCTCCTGCCCCTCCTTCTGGGTCAGGATGGTGAAGTCCTCGCGCCGGTCGTGGCGCTGGATCAGCACCTCCCGGATCCGCGCCACCACCGGGTCGATGTCGGCGGGGGTGGCGGCGAGCACGTCCAGCTCGTCGATCTCGGGCCGGTTGAGGAGCCGCATCGCGTTGGCGACCGGGATGTAGGCCGTGTCGTCGAGATCGAATCCCAGCATCTGCCCCTTGGTCTCCATGACCCCGATGACGCGGAAGCGCGACTGCCCGATGCGGATCGGGATGCCGAGGGGGTTGTCCTCGCCGAACAGCTCGCGCTTGAGCCGCGGTCCGAGCACCACCACCGGCGAGGCGCGGTCGAAGTCCATCGCCGGCAGGAACTGCCCGCTCGCGACCTTCATGGACCAGACCTTGGTGCCCTCCGCGGTGGCGCCGAAGACATACGTTCTGCGCGAGCGGTTCTTGTATTCGAAGACGGCCGTTCCGTAGACGGTGGGCACGACGCCGGTGACCCCGGGGATGCGCGTCAGGGCGCGCGCGTCGTCGAGCGAGAGCTTGCGCATGCTGCCGGCGATGATCCCGGGCATGCCCCCGGTCTGGACCCGGCCGGGATAGATGCCGATGATCGTGGTGCCGAATTGCGTCATCTGGTCGATGATGTAGCGGCGCGTGCCCTCGCCGATCGAAGACAGCAGCACCACGGCGCTGATGCCCACGGCGACCGCGAGCGCCGAGAGCGTGTAGCGCATGCGGTGTCCGCGCAGCGCCTCGAACGCGAGCCCGAACACATCGGCGAGGTTCACATGCGCCCCCGCAACGCCTGGGCGGCCTGTAGCCGGGCCGCGCGCCGCGCCGGCAGGAGGCCGAACAGCAGGCCGGCCCCCAGCGCGAGTGCCGTCACCGCCGCGATCCACACCGGGCTCGGCTGCAGCGGCAGGTCGGGCCACATCGCCGCCGCGGCGAGCACGATCGTGGTTCCGAGCGCGATGCCGGCCAGCGCCCCGCCGCCCGACAGCAGCAACGCCTCGGTGAGGAACAGCGACAGGATCTGCGCCCGGGCCGCGCCGAGCGCCTTGAGCAGCCCCACCTCCGCCGTGCGCTCGGAGACCGAGACCAGCATGACGTTCATGATGCCGATGCCCGCCACCGCGAGCGAGATCGCGGCGATCCCCGCCAGCGCGGCCGTGAGCGCCCCGATCACGGACTTGAACGTGGCCAGCATCGCGTCCTGGGTGATCAGCGTGAAGTCTTCTTCCCCCTGGTGTCGCCGGAGCAGCACCTCGCGCGTCTGCCGGAGCGCCTGTGGCACGGACGAGGCGTCGCGGGCCTGCACGGCGACCCGGAACAGGCTCCGCTGATCGAACATGCGCTGCGCGGTCGCGACCGGGACCAATGCGGAGTCGTCGAGGTTCATGCCGAGGGACTGCCCCTTGGACTCCAGCACCCCGAGCACCCGAAAGCGCCACTGCCCGATCCGTATCGGCTTGCCGAGCGGGCTCTCGCCGGCGAACACCTCGGTCGCGACGGTGCGCCCGATGACCGCGACGGCCTCGCCGTGGCGCGGGTCGCCCGGGGGCAGGAAGCGACCCGAGATCAGCGTCATGTTGCGGATCTTCTGATAGTCCGCGGTGGTGCCGACGATCTTGATATCGCGCGTGCGGCCGCCGTACTCGAACGACGCCGTGCCGATCGACACCGGCGCCACGCGCTCCACCGTGGAGGCTTCGTGGGCGATCGCCATGACGTCTTCGATGGTGAGCGGCCGCACGGTCCCGCCCAGTGGCTGCGGCATCCCGGTGGTCTCGGTCTTGCCGGGCTGGACCATGATCAGGTTGGTGCCGATGTTGGCGAATTGGTTCACCACGTAGCGCTTCGCGGCCTCGCCGAGGGTGGTGAGCAGGAGCACGGCCGTCACGCCGATGACGATCCCGGTCAGCGTCAGCCCGGTGCGCATGCGATGCAGCCAAAGCGACTCGATCGCCAGCGCCAACAGATCGTGGGGGAGGAGCGCGCGGCTCATGCGACCCCCTCCGGCGGCCGGCCCATGCGGCCTCCGGCCGCGGCGGGACTCTCCGGCGGTCCGTCGGAGAGGATGCGTCCGTCGCGGATTCGCAGGATGCGCCGCGCCCGCGCGCCCACGACCGGATCGTGCGTGACGAGCAGGACCGTGAGCCCGCCGGCGTTGAGCCGCTCGAGCAGCGCCACGATCTCGGCTCCCGCCCGGGTGTCGAGGTTGCCGGTCGGCTCGTCGGCGAGCAGGATCGAGGGCTCGTTGATGATGGCGCGCGCGATCGCCACGCGCTGGCGCTCGCCTCCCGAGAGCTGGTCGGGGCGATGGTGGGCGCGAGGCGCGAGACCGACCGCCTCGAGCGCGCGCGCCACGCGTTCCGCGCGCGCCCGGGGGTCCACGCCGGCGAGGATCATCGGCAGCTCGACGTTGCGGGCCGCGGTCATGCGCGGCACCAGGTGGTAGGCCTGGAAGATGAAGCCGATCTCGCGCTGTCGGACCTCGGCGAGCCGATCCTCCGAGAGGTCCTGCACCGCTTCGCCGGCCAGGCGGTAGGCGCCGGCCGTGGGGGTGTCCAGGCAGCCGACCAGGTTGAGCAGCGTGGACTTGCCCGAGCCCGAGGGTCCCATCAACGCCACGAACTCGCCGTGGCGGATGACGAGCGACACGTCGTCCACGGCGCGCACCTCGGATTCCCCCACGCGGTAGGTGCGCGAGAGGTGCTCGAGCTCGATCACCGCCCCGTCCGCTCGCGGTTCGGCGCCGGGGGGCCCGGTGCCGCCGGTCCCGGCCGGTCTCGCGGGCGCGGATCCGCCGCCCGCCGGGCTCATGACCCGCCCGCTGCGGCCGGTGTTCCGCCCGGGGATGCCGATCCGCTCGCGGGCCGCTTGACCACGACCGCGGCGCCCTCCTTGAGCCCGGGGCGGTCGAGGCTGGCGACGACGGTCTCACCGCCCGAAAGCCCCGAAACGACCTCGGTCCAGTCCCAGTTGTGCAGGCCGGTCTTCACCTCGCGCGAGACGACCTTGCCGCGCTCGACCAGCAGCACGCGATGCCCCTCGAGCAGCGCCGAGGTGGGCA
>MFFQ01000095.1 GCA_001780165.1 Candidatus Eisenbacteria bacterium RBG_16_71_46
GAGCTGGTGGGCGGAATCGAACCGCCGACCCCTTCATTACGAGTGAAGTGCTCTACCAGCTGAGCTACACCAGCCCCGCACCACGGCGGAGGGGCTTCCGTTCCGGACCGGAGTCCGCAACCGGCCGCGCCCGCCCCAAAAAGAAGTGGTGCGACCCCCCAGAATCGAACTGGGGACACCGTGATTTTCAGTCACGTGCTCTACCAACTGAGCTAGGGTCGCACCCCCAGACGGAAGTCCGCGCGCCGCGCCAGACCCCAAAAAGCGGCAGAGAGTTATCACGTCGCGCGAACGTGCGTCAACCGGCGCGGGGGCTTCGTGGCGGCGCGGGCGCTGTCTCTACGCCTCGGAAAGGCGCGCGCGGCGATCGCCGCGAGGGCGCCGGCGTTCGGGTCCCGAGCGCCGCCGATCCTGGTTTTCCTGGATCGGCAGGGTGAAGGAGAGGATCGTGCTCCACTCCGCCTCGCTGCGCACCCGGATCTCGCCGCCGTGATTGCGGATGATCTGCTGTGCCACGCCCATCCCCAACCCGGACCCGCCGGCGCGGCTGCTCGCGAACGGCACGAACAGCTGCTCGAGGAGCCGGCCCGGGTCGCTGGGTCCGTCGTGGGCGACCTCGACCACGGCGTAGGCGCCGACGCGGCGTGACTCGACGCGGATGCGGCCGCCCACGGCGATGCCCTCGAGCGCGTTGTCGAGCACGTTCGTCAGCACCTGGCGGATGCGGTCGGGATC
Organism: Candidatus Eisenbacteria bacterium RBG_16_71_46; assembly: GCA_001780165.1. Taxonomy (GTDB): domain Bacteria; phylum Eisenbacteria; class RBG-16-71-46; order RBG-16-71-46; family RBG-16-71-46; genus RBG-16-71-46. Next base: position 736 of record MFFQ01000095.1, read on the forward strand.
GAGCAGCAGCGGGGGCAGGTCCGGCGCCAGCCGCTTGAGCAAGCGCACCCGCCGCCGCACCAGGGTCTCGCCCGCGTGCTGCAGCGCCTCCTGAAGCACGCCGTTCAGGCTCTCGATCCGCAGCCGCGGACCGTCGAGCGCGGCGTAGTCGAGCTGCTCTCGCACGATGCGGTCGAGCCGGTCCGCCTCGCGGATGACGATCTCGATCAGCTCGCGCCGCGGATCGCCCTCGGACAGCTCGCGATGGACGCGGCGGGCAAAGGCACCGATCGAGGCCACCGGATTGCGCGCCTCGCGCGCGGCCCGCATCGCGATCTCGCCCAGGCCCGCGAGGCGCTCCTCGCGACGAACGCGCGCCCGCAGCTCGTGGCCGCGGCGTTCCGAGGCGCCCAGCGCGTCCACGCGCTGCGCCTGATCGAGCAACAGCGCGGTCATGTCGGCGAGGGTGGAGAGACACTCCAGGTCGAGGCGGTCGAAGCCGGAGCGCTCGGCGGGATGGAACGCGGCCCGGTCGTAGACCGCGAGCACGCCGAGCGGGCGCCCATACGCGATGACGGGCAGCACCGCGAGCGAGGCCAGTTGCGCGGCGATCTCGGGCGAGAGCAGCGCCTCGTCGGTCACGCGATCGAGCACCAGGGGCTTCTGACGCTCCGCCACGCGCGTCGCCAGCGTCTGCAGCCCGCGCCCGAGTCGCTCGCGCGACGAGGCGTGGCCGCGGGTCACCTCGAGCCGCAGCCCGCCCCGCGGATCGCAGAGCCAAAGGGCGCAGCCGCGCGACTCGGTGCACTGCTCCGCCAGCCGCGCCACCAGGTGCAACGCCTCCGCCAGGTTGATCGCCGACACCGAGGCGCGCGCCAGCTCGGCCAGCGCGGCGCCGTAACGCGCCCGACGCCGGCTCTCCGCGGCGCGATCGTGGGCCGCGATCGCCGCCTCGGCGATCGCTCCCAGCCAGCCGAGCGCCACGGTGCCTTCGGCCGCTGAGCCGGCATCCCACTCCCCGACCAGCAGGGCGTATCGCTCGGTCCCGCGCCGCAGGGGCAGAGCACCGAGGCAGGCCGCGTCACGCCACGGCCACGCTTCCTGGTCCGGGGCCCCGGTCTCGGGGCTACCGCCCTCCCACGCTGCCGCCACCGGCCGGTCGAGCGCCGAGGGGGCGGCGGCAATCGCACGCACGGCGCGCGTGCTCTCCGCCTCTTGGGGCTCGCTCACCCCGCGCCGCGCGCGCTCCAGGGCTTCCGCGAGCGAATGTCCGGGCGCGGCGACGGCGCTGCGCCAGCCTTCGAGGCGCTCGCGCTCAGGACTCCACACCAGCAGGTGCGCGCGCCGGAATCCTGCACCCTGCGCATGGGTCGCGACCGCCAGCAACTGGCGCTCGAGAGTGTCGGGATGGGGATCCCCCGCGAGCATCCCGGCCAGTGCCGCGAGCCGGGACTCGTCCTGGACCACCTCGGCGGGCGGGGTGGTACGGGGGTCTCGCGGGAATGGGGTATCCATCGGGCCTCCTGCAGCACGGGCCTGGGCAGTCCGGACCACCTCCGTTTCGCGCAATCCCCATGCCATCGGGGCGGCTGCCGGGGGGCGACCGGCCGGGGGTTCCGCCGGACCGCTAGCGGACGGCTAACTCGGCTTTCCGCTTGACCATCGGGCGACCGGGCTCCTAACGTCCGGGGGTCCCACTCGCCGCCGTGACCGCCCGTGCCGCCCGCCCCAAGCCTCGCGCTTGGGTGCGAATAGGAGTTCGCCCGTGGAAAAGCCCCAGAATCCGCCGCAGCAGCAGATGCAGATCGAGCTGGGAGAGAAGGAAGCCGAGGGTCTCTACTCCAACGTCGTGTTCATCGCCCACTCGGCCTCCGAGGTCATCCTGGACTTCGCCCGCGCCCTGCCCGGCCTGCCGCGGGCCAAGGTGTACGCGCGCGTCATCCTCACCCCGCAGCACGCCAAGTCGCTGCTGCTCGCCCTGGAGCAGAACCTCAAGACCTACGAGGGCCAGTTCGGTCCGATCAAGATCCCCGGGGAGACGCGCAACAAAGAACTGGGCTTCAAAGCGTAGGCTCCGTTCGCGAACGCTCGCGGGCTGCGTTGCGCGGTCGGCGCGCGGGTCACTCCGGTCCGGCCGCCGCGGCGGGGGCGCTTCGCAGGAGTGTCGCGAGATCCGCCGGCGGGCGCGTGGGACGTCCGTCGCGATCGGCGAAGCAGTGTGCGGTGCTCCCGCTGGCGATGATCTCGCCGGTCTCTTCCCGCACCACCCGATAGGCGAAGCGCACCGACGCGCGGCCGAGGGCGGCCACGCCGGTCTCCACCGCGAGAAGGTCGTCGTAGCGGGCCGGGCGGTGGTAGTGGCAGCGCGCCTCGACCACCGGCAACCGGATCCCGCGCTCCTCCACCTCGCGATAGCTGCGGCCCAGGTGGCGCAGCATCTCCGCGCGCCCGACCTCGAACCAGCGCAGGAAGTGCCCATAGTAGGCGAAGCCCATCTGGTCGGTGTCCGCGTACCGGACCCGGAAGCGGAAGCGGTGCATCACGTCCTCCTTTCCGCCCCGGCGGGCGGCGACGTCTTCCAGCGGCGATGCAGCCAGAACCACATCTCGGGACAGCGCCGCACCGATGCCTCGAGCCGCGCGGTGTGGCGCGCGGTGAGTTCGCGCACCGTCGCGGGGGTGCGCGCCTCCGCCGGCACCAGCGGCGCGTCGACGTCGAGCCGCACCCGTCCGTCGTCCAAGCGGGTCACGAATCCCATGACGATCGGAGCGCCGCTGCGCAGCGACAGTTCGGCTGGGCCGGTCGGCGTGCTGGCCGGGCGCCCCATGAACGGCACGAACACGCCGGCGGCCCGCGCGTCCTGGTCGGCCACCATGGCCAGCCAGTGCCCGGCGCGCAACGCCTCGAACGCGCGCCGCAGCCCGGCGCCGAGCGGGATGCTGCCGACCCCGGCCGCCGCGCGCAGGCGTCCGATGAGCGCATCCACACCCCGGTTCGACTGTGGCTTGACCACGAAGTCCACGGGGTTCATGCGCGCCAGGTGGGAGCCGACCAGCTCGAAGTTGCCGTAGTGGCCGCTGAGCAGGATGACCCCGCGGCCGCGCAGGGCGAGCAGGTGCTCGCGTCCCCGCACCTCGGTGACCACCTCCCCCTCCGCGGCCCGCGCCAGCTCGGGGAGGCGCGCGTACTCCACCGCCACGCGCCCGAGCTCGCGGTAGTGCCGTGCCAGGATCGCGGCACGCCGCTGCGGCGCCGCCTCGGGGAACGCGAGCGCGAGGTTGGCCTCGGCCACCCGGCGCCGGATGCCGAGCCGGTGCACGAGATCGCCGAGCCGCTCGCCCGCCGCGAGCGAGCGCGGCCACGGCTGCGAGCGCACCGCGGCGAACAACGCGCGCACCAGCAGCGTCTGCGCCGCGTGGTCGGGTCTCACGCCTGGTCCGCCCGCGCCCAGCGCTGGCCCGGCAATGCGCGCAGCGCCCCCGCCCATTCGAGCCGCAGCAGCGCGGGCAGCGCGCGCTCCGGCGTCAGGCCGGCGCGCGCGGCGAGCGCGTCCAGCCCGCGCGGCACGCCCTCGAGCGCCGCGAGCAGCCGCGCCTCGGGGTCGCCGGCGCACGCGGCCGACCGTCCACCGCACGCGGCCAGCACGTCCGCGGCGCTTTCGCACAGCCGTGCCCCGGCGCGCAGCAGCGCGTGACAGCCGCGGCTGGTCTCGCGATCGACGTCGCCCGGCACCGCCAGCACCGGCCGCCCGAGCCGCCGCGCGGCCGCGGCGGTGCTGAGCGCCCCGCTGCGCGTCGCTGCCTCCACCACCACCGTGACGGCGCCCAGCGCCGCGATCAGCCGGTTGCGCCGTACGAAGCCGCCCGCCCACGGCGGCACCGCCGCGAACTCCGCGAGCAGGGCGCCGTGCGCGGCGATGTCCGCGGCCAGCGCCGCGTGGTGGCGAGGCGTCACGTGGTCCACCCCGCCCGGCAGCACCGCGACGGTGCGCCCGCCGGCCTCGAGCGCTCCCCGGTGCGCCGCGGCGTCGATCCCGCGCGCCAGCCCGCTCACCACGACCACGCCGAGCCGCGCCAGGTCCGCAGCGAGGACGTGGGCCTGGCGCACGCCGTAGGGGGTCGCCGCGCGGGAACCCACGATCGCCACCGCCGCCCCCGCGGGCAGCGCGCCGCGGACGAAGACGGCCGGCGGCGGCGGGCGCAGGTCGCGCAGCGGAGCGGGGTAGTGGGGATCGGAAGCCTCGATGCGGCGCGTGCGCTCGGGTGGGCCGGGACCGGGCGGCGCGTCCCCGCCGGGACGATCGGCACCCGCGAGCGGGAGTTCAGTCCGACGCGGATCCCGCATGACCGCCCCCGGGGTCCCCCGCACTCGGCTTCGGGGGCAGGGGGCCGGTGAGCACTTCCCACTCCACGCCTTCATCGGCCGCGCGCACCGTGGGGCTGTCATCGGCGAGCGGGTCGGGGTCCTCGACCCCCATCAGCTCGGCGTTGCGCATGAAGTGCTCGACGCGCTCGGCGAGCGGGGCGCTGCGCTCCTGGATCTCGGCCAGCCGCCGGCGCCGCAGGTCCGGCGCGAGACGGTGCAGGGCGTGCGCGACGCGCAGCGCTCCACGCTCGCGCGCGATCCCCGCCAGCGCCTCCTGCGCCGCCCGGGCGACGGTCTCGTTGCCGTCGTCGGTGAGCCGGATGAGCGCGGGCACCGCCGGGCGGTAGCCCTGGCGTCCGAGCACGCGCGCGGCACTGGTGCGCGTGTACCAGAGCCCCTGGTCGAGCAGCGGGAGCAGCGCGGCGACGCCGGTGCCCCCCAGGCGCGTGAACGCCTGCTCGGCGAGGTCACGCAGGTAGCCGGACTCGTCGCACAGGCACTCGACGAGGAGCGCGATCGCCTGAGGGTCGGCACGGCGCTCGAGGTCCTCGACGTATTCCCGCTTGGCCTCGAAGCTGCGGTTGCTCAGCGTCTCGATCGGCTGGCCCGGCGGGAAATGGTCATCGGTCATCGGGAGTGCCCTCGTCTTCGGCGACCGCGTTCGCGATCAGCCCCCACAGGGTCTCGACCAGCGCGGTCAGTCCATCGCCGCTGTGCGCGCTCACCAGGTGCGCATCCCGGAGCCCCAGGCGCTGCGGCGCTCCAGTGCGCTCCTCGGGGGCGAGCAGGTCGGCCTTGGTCAGCACCACCACGCGCGGCTTCGCCGGCAATCCGGCGCCGTAGGCCGCGATCTCGCGCTCGATGAGCGCCAGGTCGTGGGACGGTTCGGCCCCCGCCGCGTCCACCAGCAGGGCCAGCACGCGCGTGCGCTCGACGTGACGCAGGAACTGGAGACCCAGTCCCTTGCCCTGGTGCGCATCCTCGATCAGCCCCGGCAGATCCGCCGCCACGAATTCGCGCTCGTCGTCGAGCCGGACGATGCCCAGGTTGGGCTCGAGCGTGGTGAACGGATAGTCACCGATCCGCGGCCGCGCACGCGAGATGCGCGAGAGCAGCGTGGACTTGCCGGCGTTCGGCAGGCCGACCAACCCGACGTCGGCGATGAGCTTGAGCTCGAGTTCGAGCCAGCGTCCCTCGCCCGGACCGCCGGGATCGGCACGGCGTGGCGCCTGGTGCGTGGCGGTCGCGAAACGCGCGTTGCCGCGTCCCCCGCGGCCCCCGCGTGCCACCGTCAGCGACTGACCTTCGTGCGTCAAGTCGGCGATCACCTCTCCCGATTCCGCGTCGCGGACCACCGTGCCCCGGGGCACCGGGACGACGAGGTCTTCGCCGTCCTTGCCCGTGCGGTTGTTGCCCGATCCCCCGCCGCCGTTCTCGGCCTCGAAACGCGGCGCTTCGCGGCAGTCTAGCAGCGTGCGGACGTGCCGGTCCACACGCAGCACGACATCGCCCCCGTCGCCGCCGTCGCCGCCGTTGGGTCCCCCCTTCGGCACGTACTTCTCGCGGCGGAAGCTGACGCAGCCGTTTCCCCCGCGGCCGGCGATCACCTGGATGCGCGCCAGATCGACCAGCATCGTCAGGTCCTCCGCCCGGGCGGAGCGCGCATCGTGTGCCTTCGCTCGACGCGGTGGCGCGCGCACGCGACCGGCAGCGGGCGCCGGGACTCGGGGGCTTCCACGCCCCTCACGGCCGGTCCTCCAGGGCGAGGTCGCGCAGCAGCCCGCCCGCGCGCAGCAGCGCGATCTCGCGCGGCGGCAAGTCGTGGCGCACCGCGTATTGGGTGCCCTGGCTGAGGTTTCGCACCACCAGCGGCTTCTCGGGCTCGAGCGATTCCGGCAGTCCGGGAATCTCCAGCTCGTCCCCCTGGGCGAGGGCTTCGTAGTCCTCAGGGACGGCGAACGCCAGCGGCAGCACCCCCACCTGGACCAGCAGCCGCCGGTAGTCCGGCGCGCAGGAAACCGCCAGCAGCGCGCGCACGCCGAGCAGCATCGGCACCAGCGCCGCCGGCAGGTGCGCCACGCCGCTGCCGTAATCGCGTCCGGCCACCACGAATCCGCCCCCGAGGACGCGCGCGCGTGAGGCGAAGTCGCCGTCCACCGCCGCGAAGGCGTGCTCCGACAGGGCCGCGAGGTTGCCGAGCAGCGGGCGCACGCGGGCGCCCCACGGGAGGATCTGCTCGGTCGTCACCTGGTGCCCAAGCCGGATCAGCACCGTGCCGCGCAACGGTCCGTCGAGCGGCCGCCCGAGCGGCAGCGTGATCGGGGGTGTTCCGGCCTGCGGCTCCGATCCCGGGGCCGGCGGCCGCAGGAGCCAGCCCTCGGGGGCGGCCAGCGGCCCCGGCGCCGGCGCGCTCGCCGCTTCGATCTCGCGTGGGTCGGTCACCCGCCCGCGCAGTGCCGCCGCGGCGCACGGCTGCAGGCCGGCGAGCAGCCAGCGCGAGCCCGAGGCGAGGCGTTCCGCCGCGTCGCTCCCGAAGCACAGCCCCACCGCTTCGCGCGCCAGCGCCGGTGGCGCCCCCCGGGGAGCGCCGACCTCGAGCACCCGCGCGCCGGCGTCGGTGAGTGCCCGCAGAGAGCCGTTGCGCCCGAGCGTCTCGAGCACCTGGCGCGTACCCGGGAGGATGGTCAGGCTGACACCGTCCGCGATCCGGTGGCCCTCCAGCAGGCGCGCCAGCCGGACGAGGTCGGAGATCCCCGCCTCGGGCCCGATCTCCACCTGGTCCACCCGTGCGCCGTTCGCCTGCCGCACCAGCCGCGGTGCGATGGCCCGGCCGATCTCGGCCACCATCGGCTCGACCGCGTCGAGATCCAACTCGAGCGTCTCGTCGCTGCCCCCGCGCGGCTCGACCTCGAGCCGCTTCCAGTCGGACTCGCGCCCTTGCGCCTGCAGCCAGGTCCGCGTCACCTCGTCCGAGGGGAACAAGCTGGTGCAGGCACCGAGCACGCCGCCGAGCGCGGCCAGCGTGAAGCGCTCGGCGATGTCGAGCAGCGCGACCCCGGGTCCGCCGTACTCGACGATCATGCCGCGCGCGCCGCCGGCCGGCAGCCTCCGCAACAGCTCGAGCGCCACGTCGAGGCCTCCCACCCAGGAGCTGAGGCTGCCGCGCAGGTTGACTGCCAGGAGGCCCGGCCACGCCAGGAGATGCGGGGCGCCGCCGAGGGCCGCGGCCGCTTCGAGCGGACCGGCCATGAGGCTCAACGCGCCGAGCGCCCCGGCACTCGGCGTGCGGCGGCCCGCGACCAGTGACAGCCTCCCGGGCGCGGCGAAGCGCTCGCGATGGACCAGGTCGCAGCGCCCGTGGCCGGGGCGCGAGAACCACACGCCGTGGCCGAGAGCTGCCTCCTTGAGCTCGCGCAGCGCCTCGGCGTCATCGAACACCGCGGCGCCGCCCCGGTCGGCGCAGGCCAGCGCCAGGTCCACCGCCACCCGCGGGCGGCGCAGGCTGGCGAACGCCGCGAGCGTGAGGAGCGCCGCGCCCCCACCGGCCACGACGTGGTCCACGCCCAGCACCAGCTCACCGCCATTGGGCCACGCCGCACTCGCAGGCGCCTCGAGCAGATGCGCCTCGATCAGACTCCGCGTCAGACTGTGCGCCACGGCTTCCTCCGCGGGCTCAGTCGGACGTCCCGCCCTTGCGCTTCTTCTCCTTGGGCGGCGGCGCGGGCGCGCCGCCCGCCGCACCCGAGGTCTTGCCGCCGGCGTCGCCGGCGCTCTTCTCCTGCTTGGCCCCCTGGCGATAGGAACGGCTGCGATAGTCGGTGACGTAGAAGCCCGAGCCCTTGAACAACAGGCCCGCGCCCCCGGACGGCACCCGCGCCGCTCGGCCCTTGCAGCGCGGACAGCGCCGCGGGCGCTCGTCGCGGATGCTGTGGAATTCCTCGAATGTGCGGCCGCAGCTGCGGCACCGGTATGCGTACGTCGGCATGGACTCTCCGCCCTCGGTCGCGCCCGCCCGCCGCGAGGCGGAGCGGCTGCGCCGTCAGCCCGACCCCACCGCCGCCTCCGCCTGGCTCAGCGCGCAGGCGATGGTGGCGGTTTCCACGATGTCTTCGGCGCTGCAGCCGCGGGAGAGATCGTTGCCGGGGCGGGCCGGGCCCATCAGGATCGGGCCGTAGGCCTGAGCGCCGGCGAGGCGCTGCACCAGCTTGTAGCCGATGTTGCCCGCGTCGAGGTCGGGAAAGACCAGCACGTTCGCGTGCCCCGCCACCACGCTGTCCGGGGCCTTGCGCTGTCCGATGCCGGGATCGATCGCGGCGTCGAGCTGCAGCTCGCCGTCGATGTGCAGGTCGGGACGCCGCGCCCGGGCCACCTCCACCGCCTGGCGCACCTTCTGCACCCGCGGATGGTCTGCGCTGCCGCGGGTGGAAAACGACAGCAACGCCGTATGCGGCACGGTGCCGATCAACCTCGCGAAATGGTCCGCGGCGAGGCAGGCGATCTCGCCCAGCTGCTCGGGCGTCGGATCCGGGACCACCGCGCAGTCGGCGAACAGCAGCACGCGCTCCGGCGCGCCGCCGACCGGCGGCACGATCATCAGGAAGAACGAGGACAGGGTGCGCACACCGGGCGCCAGGCCGATCAGCCAAAGCACGGCGCGCAGCACGTCGGCGGTGGGACGCGTCGCGCCGCCGACGAAGGCGTCGGCGAGCCCGAGCCGCACGCGCGCAGCGGCCTGGAAGAGGGGATCGCGGCTCCAGCGCTCGAGCTCCGGCGGCGGCAGCCGGTCCCCGCGCGCCTCGCGCAGCGCCGCCGCGGCGCGCGCGATCTCCGCAGGGTCGGTGGAATCGAGAGCCGTCACGCCGGCCAGGGTGACGCCGGCGCGGCGCGCGGTGGCCTTGAGGGTCTCGCGCGACCCGAGCACCGCGACCTCGGCGATGCGATCGCGCGCGAGGCGCTCGGCCGCGCGCACGACGCGCTCGTCGCCGGCTTCGGGGAGCAGGAGGCGCCGCGGCTTGAGCCGGGCGCGCAGGCGGATGCGCTCCATGACCGGGTTCATCGCGCCCGCCTCCCGGCCGGCCGCGGCCCGCGGCGCGCGGGGGTCCGGGCCGCCGGGGCCGGGGCGCGCCGCGGCCGGCCCAGCCGCTGCCGCAGGCGCTCCTCGACCGGCCGCGGCACCAGCCCGCGCACCGAGCCGCCGAGCCGCGCCACCTCCTTGACCAGCGTGGCGTTGAGGTAGGTGTACTGCTCGCTCGGCATCATGAACGCCACCTCCACCTGGGGCGCGAGCCGGCGGTTCATGAGCGCCATCTGGAACTCGAATTCGAAGTCGCTCACCGCCCGCAGGCCGCGGATCATCACCTGCGCGCCCACCCGTCGCGCGCAGGCCACGACCAGATCGGTGAACCCCACGACCTCGACGCGCGGCAGCGACTTCACCGCCCCGTGGATCATCTCGATGCGCTCCTCCAACGTGAACATCGTGCCCTTGGCCGGGTTGTCGGCGACGGCGACCACCACGCGGTCGAACAGCCGCGCGGCGCGGCGCGTGAGATCGAGGTGGCCGTTGGTGAACGGGTCGAACGTCCCCGGGAACAGCGCGACGCGCTCAACCTTCATTCCCGCCCTCCTCAGGAGCCACGGCGGTCGTCCCCTCTGCCGCGACCCGATAGGTGGAAACCACTGTCTCTCCGTACCGCCGCTCGCGCGCCCGCGCCAGCGCCCCGCTCCGCTCCGGCAGCACGTCGCGCGCGTGATGCTCCACCACCACCCGCGCCCCGTGCCGGAGGCGCCCGGGCTCGCCCAGCCGGGCCAGCGTGCCCGCCGCCCGCCCACCGCCGTAGGGCGGGTCCATCAACACCAGGTCGGCTTCGGCCAGCGCGGGATCGATGCGCCCCAGCCCCGCCGGCAGGACCAGCCGCCACACGACCGCGCGGTCGGTCAGCTCCAGGTCCGTCAGGTTCCGCTCCAGGGCCGCGCGCGCGGCGCGCTCGCGCTCGACGAAGACCACGCGCGCCGCCCCGCGCGAGAGGGCCTCGATTCCGAGTGCCCCCGAGCCGGCGTAGAGGTCCACGACCCGCAGGCCGTCGAGCGGCTCCAGCGCCATGAACAGGGCCTCGCGGACGCGGTCCGAGGTGGGCCGGGTGGCGCGCCCGCGCGGCGCGACCAGACGCCGCCCACCGAGAGCACCCGCGATGACGCGCACGAGCGCGGGAGTCTCCTTCACCGCCGCCGCGGGTGTCAAGACGCGCCCGCGTCCAGGCTCGGTCTGTAAACGTCCGAGGCTCGAGTTGCGCGGTCGGCTCCTCGCTCCCACGTGGCCGAGAGGCCACGATCGTCGTCGCTCGACGGCGACGCCTTGCCCGCGGACGCTTTCAGACGGAGCCTGGTTTCCGCGTCGGGCGAGTCCCGGGGGAGGCCGCGGCGCCATGCCGGGCGGCGGGCGTCACGGCACTTGAATGACCTGGACGCCGGGCGGCGCCTCCAGCACGAAGTCCGCCCGCCCGCGCGCCGGCGAGAAGCGCCAGTCGGCGAGCCGGTAGACGGCCTCCTCCCCCGGCCCACCGACACGCACCTGGGCGGGCAGGCCGCCGGCGCCGAGGACCACGCGCACGCTGTCCCCGCCCGCGGCGGGGTCGCGCGGCACCACCACGAACTCCTTGGGTCCGAACGAGCGCTCGCGGAACCGGTCACCGCCGCGGTCGAGGAACAGCCGCCACCAGCGCAGCGCCGGAGCCACGTGGGCGGGATCGAGGCGGAGCATCTGCTGGAGCGAGCGCTGCAGCCACTCGCCGCCGTCCGAGCGCAGCGTGACGCGCTCGCCGGTGTCCGGAAAGTCGAGACGCACGCGGTCGGGCGGCTCGAGCACCAGCCGGCCGCGCAGGCGCACCGCGCGGCCCGACAGCGGATCCACCGACTCGCGGGTGAGGGAGACCTCGGCCCGCCCGCTGGCCGCAAGCCGGCGCACCAGCGCGCGCGTCGCGACCAGCGGCGGCCGGGTCGCCGCGGAATCGGCCGGGGCCGCCGCCCGGCACGGCGCCGGAAGCAGCGCCACCAGCAGCGCGGCCGCGGCCGCGGTGCGCGGCGTCACAGCTCCTCCAGGCGTTCGAGGGCCCGCCGCAGCCCCAGCCAGCCGAGGCGGCCCGCGTCCGCCGGCGTCACCACCGCCAGCCGGCGCCGATCGGGGCGGGCGGCGAATCGCACGTGCCGCAGCCGGCACTCGACCTGGAAGCGCCCGCCGCCGTCGGACAACGCGACGCCCGTGGGCCAGCTCGCCCCGTCCACCCAGCTCCAGGCCGGGTAGCGCACATCGAGCGCCGGCCCGTCGGGCCGCGCGATCCGCGCCCAGCGGGGTAGCCCGCTGGTCCCCACGCCCAGCGCGAGCGAATCGCCATCCTCGAGCCAACGCACCACCAACAGGCTGTCGCTCCGTTCCGGCGCGGCCCATGCCGCGGCGTCGGGGTTCCACGTCGCCCCGAGCGCCCGGCACACCACCGCCGCGGGCGAGCGCACGCCGAGGGATTCCCCCGCCGCGCCCAGTCGCACGGCGAGCCGCCGCGAGGGCACGTAGGCGACGACGCTGTCGTCATGCGCTCCGAGATCGAGCGCGGTGCCGAAGCTCGAGCCCACGCGCAACCTGAACGCGTCGGGGGCGGCCAGCAGCAGCACCGCCTCCGCGCCCGGCAGCGCGCCCCTCGAGGCGGAATGCGGCCACAGCGCGACGCGGGCCTCGACGGCGCGCGCGCGTTCGGCGCGCTCCGCGAGCGCACGGACGAAGCGCGCCCGCACCTGGCCCTCCTCGAGCGCGGGCGGGGCCAGGCGATGGGGTGCGCACGCGGGTAACGCGAGTGCCGCGGCGCCGGCCAGGGCGATCGCGCACGCGGCGCGCCGGCCGGACCTCACGCCCCGCCTCCGGCCAAGGCGGCCAGCACCGCTTCAGCGACCGCCTCCGGTCCGCGGCCGTCGGTGGGCATGCGAAACTCCGCAACCTCGGCATAGAGCGCGGCGCGCTCGGCGAGCAGCGCCTCGAGCCGCGCACGCGGGTCGGCGCCGGCCAGCAGCGGGCGGCTCGCCGCGCCGGCGCCGACGCGGCGCGCGGCCTCGTCGGGAGCGACCTCCAGCCACACCACGCGGCAGCGTTCGCGCAGCCGCACCCGGCTCCCGGGATCCAGCACCACGCCCCCGCCGCAGGCGAGAACGCGCGCGCCGGCCGCGAGCGCCTGCTCGAGCAACTCGGCCTCACGGCGCCGGAACCAGGGCTCGCCGGCGCGCGCGAACAACTCCGCCACCGTGCCCCCCTCCTCGGCTTCCAGCATGGCGTCGAGATCGGCGGTCACGGCACCCAGGCGCTCGCCCAGCACCCGCGCGACCGCGCTCTTGCCCGCACCCATCAGCCCGACCAGCGCGATCGGCCGGTCGGGAACGAATCCTCGCATCCGCGGAGCGTAGCACAGCGGGCTCGGCCCCGAGCGCGCTCCGAGCGCCGTGTGGACGCGCGCCGCCGCGCCCGCCTCAACGCGGAACGGCCGCCGGTCCGAAGACCGACGGCCGCGGCCCGCTGTGCTCGAACGGCGTTAGTTGGAGGCCACCGGCCCGATGATCCGCGGAGTCACGAAGATGATCAACTCGCGGTTCTGGCGGGTGGTGTTGGTGGAGCTGAACAACATCCCGAGCAGCGGCACGTCCTTCAGAAACGGCACGCCGCGCTTGATCACCTGATCGTTGGTGCGGATCAGGCCGCCGATGACGGCGGTCTGTCCGTCGTCGACCATCACGCGGGTGTCGGCTTCGCTGGTGTTGATGATCACGCCGCCCTGCACCGTGCTCTGGGCCGAGAGGTCGCTCACCTCGGGATGCAGGTCCATGATGATCTTCTTGTCCTGGGTGAGGTGGGGCGTGACCTTGAGCTGGATGCCGATGGTCTGCAGCTGCGACACCGGATTGCCGGCGACGTCCTGGATGATGAGCGGGATCTTCTGCCCGACCAGGATCTTCGCCTCGCGGTTGTCGACCGTGGTGATGCGCGGGTTGGAGATGATGTTGGCCTTGCGATTCTGCTCCAGCATCTGCAGCTGAGCCTCGATCGAGCCCCAGTCCTGGAAGACGCCGTAGTTGATCCGGGTGGTGGGATCGGCGATCCCGGTCGTGTGCTCCCCGCCGATGTCCTGGCCGGGCCCCGGGTTGGGGACGTGCGCGGTTCCGGAGATGGGTCCGGTGAAGTACTGAGACGGCCCGCCCAGGTTCCACTCGATGCCGAGACCACGCAGCGCCTCGGCGTCCACGTCCACCAGCTTGGCGGTGATCTCGATCTGCGGCGTCGTGGAGTCGAGGTTGATCGCCATCGCCTCGACCCGGTCCACGTTCTGGGGAAGGTCGGTGACGATGAGCGAATTGGTGCGCTTCTCCACCTGGATCGTGCCGCGACGGGTGAGCGCCGCCTGCAGCGCCGTCGTGAGCTCGCCGGCATTGGCGTAGTTGAGCTTCATGATGCGGGTCTCGAGCGCCGCCAGATCCATCTGCTTGGCGCGGGCGGTCTCGCGCTCGACCGCCTCGTTCCCCAGCTTGGCGGCGTCGTCCACCCGCAGGATGCCGTTTTCCTCGGTGTAGTCGAGACCGTTCGTGCGCAGGATGGTGCGTAGCGCCTCCCGCCATCCGACGTTGCGCAGCGAGGCCTTGACCGTGCCCTTGACCTCGTTGGCGACGACGATGTTGCGACCGCTGAACTCCGCGATCGCCCTCACCACCGTTCGGATGTCGGCGCCCTCCACGTCGATGCTGAACGTGCCGGAGCCGGTCGACACCAGGCCCACCCGCCTCATTGCGCTCGTTTCCTGGGCCACGGCCGGCGAGGCCGCGAGCGTCGCCAGCCACGCGCCGGCGATCATTGCGAGGCCCGCCAGGACCTTACCGGTTCGCATTCGACTGATCTCCCTTCCGCGTCAATGGAATCGACACCGACTCAGACTGACCATCCGCGGTCAGCTGCACGACGACGGCATCCCGCTTGAGCTCCCGCACGACACCGTTCATCACCTTGTCGCCCCGGCGCAGCACCATACTGTTGCCGCGGGCGTCCTCGACCATCGCGAAGCGGTCCTCGGCCCCCCACACGATGCCCACCACCTTGATGCCGCCGATGTCGGGAGGGGCGTCCCCGCCGATGTCCATGCCCACGAATTCCCCGCCGACCAGCGGCTGAAAAGGATCCCGCCGCCCGAGCGCGTTGTACTGGAACGTCACCTGCTCGTCGACGCGGGCCATGGTGCGCACCGCGGTCGGACCCGGCGCGGAGCGCAGGGTCGGCGCAGTCGGCATCGACGTGCCGGCCGGCCGCGAAGCCTTTGGGGCGGTTGCCGCCACGGCGGGAGGCGCCGCGGCGGCCTTGACGGCGGTCGCGGCGATCTTGGCCGGCGGCGTGGCGGTCTTCGCCGCCGCGGCCGGTGGCGCCGGGCCGACACCCGCGGCCGCGTTCTTCTCGTCGGCCAGCTTCTGCGAGGTCGCCTGCACCCCCGCCGCGCGATCCACCGCGCGCCTGTAGACCGTCTGGGCGCCCGAGGCGGCCGCGGGATCGCCGGCCGCCAGGGCGGTCGCCGGGCCCATCCACTGGCCCGCGGCGCTCAGCACCAGCGTCGCCACCCCGCCGAGCAGCAGTCCGGCGAGGGCCATGCCCGTCAGCGCGCGCAGCTCGCCGGCGCGGGACGGTGCCGAACGACGGGGACGGGGGGCGCTCATTACGAGTCTCCTCTCTGCTTCGCGGCATCCGCCGTTGCCGGGGCACTGGCGGGAGCGCTGTTCAGGGTGTAGGCGGAGGCCGTGAAATCGGCGACCGTGGTGGCCGTGGCGTCGTCCGATGACGTATTCGACCTGAGCTTGATGTTCGCGACCGTGATGATCCGGCGCATGTTCGCCATCTCGGCGAGGAACGAGCCGACCTGGTGATAGCCCCCATAGACCGAAAGCTGCAGCGGCATCTCGGTGTAGTACTGCTCCTGCTTCCTCGAGGCCGGCCGGAAGGTGACGCACTCCACTCCGGTCTGCTGCGCGGCCAGGGTGATGCGGCGCAACAGGCCCGGCAGCTGCCGGTCCACCGGCAGCAGCTCCGCCGCCGATGCCCAGCGCTGGTGGAGCTGCTCGTACTCGGCTTCGAACCGCGGCAGGTCCGCCACGCTCGCGCGGGCGCGGGCCAGGTCCGTGGACTTCTTTTCGAAGTCCGCCTTGAGCGTGATCAGGTGATCGTTCTGGTTCGGGTAGCCGAACGGCAGGAAGTGCGTGAAGAAGAAGACCGCGAGCAGGCCCACCGCCACCACCACGCTGAGAAGGATCTTCTGGATCGTCGGGTTCTTGAGATCGATGTTGCCCATGGCGGTCTCCTAGTTGGCCGGCTCGTCCGGCGTCACCTGACACGTGAGGCGGAACTTCACCAGGTTGTGGTCGGCCATCTGCGTGCGCTCGGCCACGCCGAGCTCGACGTCGGCGAACATCGGCGAGCGCTCCAGCCTCGACATGAAATCGGAGACCACCAGATTCGAATGGGTGACCCCCTCCAGACTGATCGCGCTACCCGCATCCTGCGTCGCGGAGGTCAGCCAGAGGTGGTCGGGGACGCAGCGCGCCAGCTCGTCCATGAGTCGCACGCCCTGGGTACGTCCCTTTTCCAGACGGTTGATGATGCCGAGCCGCAGGTCCAACTCGGCGCGCTCTTGCGCCAGACGGTTGACGCGCTCGATCTGGGGCGCGAGCGCCCGCGACTGGCTGTCCACTTCGACGATCGCGCGGTTGAGCGCCGTGGCCCGCGAGCGCTGCGACAAGGCGGTACCTGCCATGACCAGTCCCGCCGCCACCAGAACCGCGACCGGCACGATCAGGTCGGCCGCGTGGAAGCTGAACGTGGCCTTGCGCTGGCCCTTGTCCTCCCGCGGAAGGAGATTGATGCGGATCATTTCTTGTCTCCCAGGCGGCGCAACGCGAGCCCGATGCCGACCGTCAGAAGCGGCGCCACCTTCATGACGTCCTGACCCGCGAACAGCGCGGGATCGTAGGCGATGCGCGCCAGCGGATTCGCGATCTCGACCGGCACGCCAAACCGGCGCTGCAGGAACTCGGCCACGCCCGGGGTCATCGCGCTTCCGCCGCACAGCATGACCCGCGTCACCGTGCCGGCCTCGCCGGCGGTCCGCAGGTACGCCTGCGCGCGCTCGAGTGCGGTGGCCAGCCCCTCGCAGGCCTGTTCGATCACGGGGACCACCTCGAGCCCGGCGCTCGACTCGCCGCGCACGGCGGCGGCGGCCTCGGCCTGGCTCAGGCTGAACTTGCGCTGGGCGGCCTCGGTGAAGCTGGTGCCTCCCACCTGCAGGTCCTTCGTGAAGTAGGGCACCCCGCCCTGGGTGATGTTGATGTTGGTGATCTCGGCCCCGATGTTGAGGATCGCGACGACATCCTGCGGGGTGAACTCGTAGTTGGCCTCGAGCGCGTTCTGCGCGGCGAACGAGTCCACGTCGACGATCAGCGGCTGGAGCCCGGACTCGCGGATGAGGTCGCTGAACGACATCACCATGTCCTTCTTGGCCGCGACCAGCAGCACCTGCATCTGCTTCGGGTCGTTGGGGGCCGGACCGAGGATCTCGAAGTCGAGCGACACGTCGTTGATGTCGTAGGGGACGTGCTGCTCGGCCTCCCAGTACACCGCCTGCTTCGCGTCCTCCGGCGAGAGGCGGTTCATCGTGATCTTCTTCACGATCACGGCGCGACCGCTCACCGCGGCCACCACGCTGCGCGACTTGATGGCGCGCGACTCGAGCAAATTGGAGATCGCATCGGTCACGAGCTGCCGGTCCATGATCTCGCCGTCGACGATGGCCTCGGCCAGCGGAGCGGAGATGCCCCAGTTGGTGAGGCGGAAGCCCTTGTTGCCCAAGGACTCCAGTTCGACCGCTTTGATCGTGTGGCTGCCGATGTCGAGCCCCACGAGGGACTGCTTCTTTCCGAAGAGCATCTCTTCACTCCCTGAAAGCGATCCGGGTCTCGGCCGGCTCACTCGGCTGGACCGCGGGCCGGGATGCGCACGCGGTACGATCGACGCTCGGCGGTTGGCCGTCTGTCGCGGCCTGCCGTATTACACATCGGACGCTGGGCGAATTTTCTTGAGCGCGTTCTTGGTACCCGGCCCCCCGCCCAGCAGCGTGGGGCGGCGCCTCATTGCAGCCGCACCCCCGGGACCGCTAGACGCTTGATCGCACGCTCTTTCCGGCCCTCGGCCAGGGCCTCGCGGATGGTGGTCATCTCGCGCTGGGCGATTTCCCGCAGGTAGACGTTGGGGGAATGCTCCAAGACGTTGGCCCACAACTCGTAGGCGACCGTCAGGTCGCCCGCGCTCTGGCGCGCGAAGGCGGCGAAGCGCAACGCCTGGGGCGGGCCGTCCGGCTGGCGGGCGGCCTGCTGAAAGTATTCCGCCGCGTGCGACAGGTCGCGCTGACCGGGGCGGACGTAGTAGAGGAACCCCAGCTCGAAGGCGAGTTGCCCGCTGGCGGGATTGGCGTCGAGACCCTTGAGCATCAGCTGCTCGGCCCGCGCGAACTGTCCGCCCTCCTGGGCCAAGGCGAACGCTCCGAACACGTAGGCGGTCCGGAAGTGCGGGGCGAGCGTGGTGAGAATGTCGAACACGTGGTACATGCGGTCGAAGCGGTTGTCGCTGCGGCGGTGCTCGCCGTAATACTGCACCGCGCGCAGCCAAGCCAGGTCCGCCGCACTCTCGGTATGCCCCAGCAACGTAGGCCGCAAGCCGTCGCCCGAGGGGTAGTAGGCCAGTTCCTCGAGCGGGTGCGGATGCGGCAGCCGCCGGTACGAGTGGTCGGCCAGCGCGAAGGCGCCGGCGCCGAGCGCCAGCGCCAGCATCCACGCCCCCAGGAAACGCACGCGGCGCCGGTCGAGCCCGGCGCCCGGGAACGCGGGCGGGACCCTCACTTGAAGTCCTTGGTCTCGAACGCCGCGGTCGCCAGGCACAGCACGCAGGCGACGTAGAGCGCCGCGTAGCCTGCGGCGATCGCCAGGTAGGCGGCCGAGGGCGCCAGGCCGTCGGCCGCCAGCGTGCGCGCGTTGAACAGCGGCAGGTTCGGGAGCAGGTTCGCCGCCGCCTCGAGCGCGCGGCCGATCCCGGGCGGGAACTTGGTCGCGAAGCCGCGGATGTCGTAGGTCCACTGTCCCGCGACGTAGAAACCCAGCGTGTAGAGCGCCGACAACACCGGCGTGGAGAGCGCCGAGAACAGCACCGCCAGCGCGGTGACCACGCTCAGCTCGAGCCCGGCGAGGAACACCGCCGCCGCCACGCCACCGCCCAGCCCGGCCGCGCCGCGCAGCGCGAGCACCACCCACAGGGCCGTGCCCAGCACCGCGGTCAGCAACCACAGTGCCGCGCTGAGCCCCACCCACTTGCCGACCAGGTAGGTCCCCCGCGGAATCGGCCGCGACAGCAGGTTGTAGATCGTGCGCCGCTCGATCTCCTTGGCCACCATGCTCGCGCCCTCCATCAGCACCACCACCAGGCCGAGGAAGGTGATGGCGCTGAGGCCGAAGTCGGTGGTGATGCGGGTCCCTTCGCCGAGCGCCAGCGGGCTCAGCGCCTGCGTCGCCCCCAGCGCGACCAGGCCGGCCGCGATCAGCCCCACGAGCACGCGGCCGCGGGTGGCCTCGCGGAACGTGTTGCGGGCGATGACGAGGGCGGTCATGCGCTCCTCCGGTCGCGGCCGGGGCCGTCACCGGCGCCGGCGGCGGCGATGAACAGCTCCTCGAGGCCGGCGCGCTGCGGCGTCACCGCGCGCACCCGCACGCCGGTGCGCAGCAGCCACTCGAGCACCGGCGACAGCAGCTCTTCGCTCGCGAGCTCGAAGACCGTCTCCTGCGCGGTGTCCCAGCGGCGCACCAGCTCCCGCCATTCGCCGGGCAGCACCACCATCGACACCCCGGTGCAGCGGATCTCGACCCGGTGGCGGGTGTCGTGCACCAGCTGGCCCACCGGGGCCAGGCTGGCGAGCCGGCCCTCGAGCATGATCGCCACGCGATCGCACAGCATCTCCACGTCGGGCAGGATGTGCGACGAGAACAGCACCGTCGTCCCGCGCTCGTGCTGCTCGCGGATCAGCTCGCGCACGTCGCGGCGGCCGAAGGGATCGAGCCCGCTCATCGGCTCGTCGAGGATCAGCACCTCGGGCTCGTGGACCAGCGCCGCGCCGAGGCCGAGCCGCTGGAGCATGCCCTTCGAATACTTGCGCAGCCCGAGGCGCGGGCGATCGCCGAGCCCGACGCGCCCGAGCCAGCGCCGCGCCCGCCTCGAGGCCTCGTGGCCGCCGAGACCCGAGAGCTGGCCCGCGAGCTCGAGGTATTCGAGCCCGGTGAGGTAGTCGTAGAAGTACGGCTGCTCGGGCAGGAAGCCCAGCCGCCTGCGGCTGGCGGTCCGGTCCACCGGCTCGCCCAGGATCCAGGCCCGGCCGGCGCTGGGGCGCAGCAGGCCGGTGAGGATCTTCATCGTGGTCGTCTTGCCCGCGCCGTTGGGTCCGAGCAGCCCCAGGACCTCGCCGCGGTGGATCGAGAGACTCAGGCTCTCGAGCCCGCGGGCGCGCCGCAACGTCCAGGGATTCAGGTAGTGCTTGGTGAGCCCCACGGCCTGGACCGCCAGGTTGCGATCCGGGACAGCGGCGCGCGGTTCCTCGGCCTCGTGGCCAGACTCTGGGCGCCGGGCGGTCGCGGTGATCGAAGTCTTCACGGTCGGGCTCGTCCTCCAGGCCGGTCGCAGGGGTGGAACTC
>MFFQ01000096.1:0-13732 GCA_001780165.1 Candidatus Eisenbacteria bacterium RBG_16_71_46
AAGCTCGACGAGGATCGCAAGGCCAGCCTCTGCTTGCGCCGCATCCAGCCCGCCCAGGGCGCGGGCTAGCGAATCTCGACACTCGCCGCGAAGGCGAAGACGGCGTTCGTCGCGTCGGCACTGCCGGGAAGGGCGTCGAGCAGGCTGCGCGCGTATCGCCCCTCGAGACCGACGCGCACCCGGCCCGACCGGATAGTGCCCCAGCGCGGCCCGCCATCCCGAGATCGAATCCGTGGTGATCAGCGACAACTATTCTTCCCGTCCGGCCGGTAGTTCTAATTGTCGCCGATCACCGTGGGTGTCGAGGTAGTTCGCCGTCCCGACGGTCTCGAAGATACGCGCATGCTGAACCCATCTCGCGACGATCTGCGGAGAGATTTCGGTCGTCTGGGCGGCCGCGGCGTGCGGCGGGGCCTTGGCTACGGGAACGGGCGGTCGCATCGGGGCGAAGGGGCGAGCGCCTGGCGGGAGCATAGCCCCAGCGGGCGGGGGACTACACCGTCCGCTTCGGGGGGCTGGTGGGCCGCGCGAACGGCATGAGTCCGCTCAGGGCGTCGTCGTGTCCACGACCGCGCCCGCGGGCATGGTGACCATCGTCGCGTCGAAGGGCTGGTCGAAGGACCAGTCCGTGATGGAGCACCTAGCGTACACCGAGTGGTCCATCTCATAGACCGTGAATCGCGTGGGAACGACGAGGCCGTTTACCGTCTCATGCTCGTCGAATACGAGGATGTGATCGGGCGTGTGCTTGGATCCCGGCGGAAGGAGCGCCTTGTACGTTACGACGTAGCGGCACGCCTCGAGTAGGTGGGTCTCGGGGTGGATGTAGAGTTCGTAGTAGTCGCCTGGGGTGTCGCCAACGCCCTCATCGAACGTCATCATCACCGTGGAGTACGATGTCGGGTCGTCCCGGAGGAGGCCGGTTCCAGGCTCGCCGAGTTTCACGCCCGGATCCATGCTGAGCCACGGCAGGTTGAGAAAGTAGTAGTTGAGCTGGGCCAGGAAGCGCGGAGGGGCACCTCTCCACTCGATACTCCAGGCCCGCTCACCGTCCCACGCCATGCGCGACCGGGTGCCCGGCACTTCCATGTAGACGCGACGAGTGCCCTGCTCGACTGCGACCCGGGTCGCCGCCGCTTCACCCCAGCGCTCCGTGAAGCGGACGGACGGTGCGGTGCGCCACGCGTCCATTCCGCCGTGCGCCTCGATCATGCGGCGGACGACGTCGGGCACCGGCTTCTCGGGTACCACGCGGGAGCCAGACCCGGTCCGCGACGCCTCGGTCGTGCAACCCGTCGCGACGAGGAGGGATCCACTCACTGCTGCGAGGAGGGTGAACGTGACCCAACGATGTCTCATGGCGCGCTCCGGAGTTTGGCGACCGTGTCTGATTCGGGACACGCAGGGTAGGGCATGTCTCACGGACCCTCAAGGTCAGGCGCGGTGCGCCGGCGTAGGGCGCAGGCGTCCACTGCCGCCCATGTGCCCAGCAACACCTGAGAGATGCGTGCCGCGATCCGGCCCGTTTGCTTTGGCGAGGACGGGCGGAGGGGGCTTGCACGGACCCGCGCCACGGCGTGGCCACCGTGGAGCCGTCGGGGACAGACTGGGTCAACGAGGCCATCCCACCGTACCGGCGGACCCGCCGGTCGAATCTCGTTAGTCGCCAATCGCCCCCTGCACGCCGGGCGAATCATGTACCATCCAACCGCGGCGGCGGGCGTCACGTTTCCAGCCACGCCGGATGACCGGCAACCTGAGCCGATGCGCTATGCTCCCATCCATGAAATCGCTGATCGCCGCTCTGGCCGCCGTGTGCTCCCTGGTCGCCGCCGCATCGCCGGCCGCGGGGAAGGCCTACTCCGTCGACCGGATCGAGAGTGTTCTCGTCGTCGACCCGGATGGTTCGCTGCACGTGAGCGAGCACATCACCTTCAAGTACCGCGGCAATTTTTCATTTGCGTATCGGGACATTCCTTTGAAAGCGGGCGAGCACCTGGCTGACGTGGGTGTTTCGGAAGACGGCATTGACTACTCGATGGCGACGAACGAGGAGCCGGGAACATTCTCGCTCGAGCAGCGCAATGACGTACAGCGCATCGTGTGGCACTACAGGGCGCGCAACGAAACACGTGCGTTCACGCTCCGCTACACGCTGAGGGGCGCGGTCAAACGGCACGCCGACGTCGCCGAAATCTACGTGCAGTTCGTGGGCGATCAATGGGACCGGCGTATCGGCTCGGTCGAAGCGAGGGTCCGCCTGCCCGGTCGGCTTCACACCGGTGATGTGCGGGCCTGGGCCCACGGACCTCTGCATGGCTCCGTGGAGGTGCTCGGCGCCAATGAGCTGGCATTCGACATCGCGCCTCTTCCTGCACATACCTTCTGGGAGGGGCGCATCGTCGTGCCCGGCGCAGTCTTCGGGAGCGTGCCCGTCACGGGCATGTCGGGGCGACTCGAGCAGATTCTCGCAGAGGAAAAGGAATGGGCTGAAGCGGCCAATCGCCGTCGGGACGCGCTCCGCCAGAGCGCCGAAGCGGCCTCGCGCGAACGGGCGCGCGAGCAGGCACGACGCCCATCGTTCCTGGTCCTGGCGATCGCTCTCGCGGTGCTGGGGTCGGGCGTCTGGACGGGACTCTTCATCCGGCACGGCAAGCCCCACGACGTGACGCCGCTGGCTCCGCCCGGCCAGGTGCCGAGCGAGCACGCCCCTGCTTTGCTCTCGTACCTCTTGTACCGAACGGTGACGGGACCGGCGCTGGTGGCGACGCTGCTGGACCTCGCCAATCGCGGCTACTTCGAGATTCGCGAGAGCGTCACGCAGAAGACGAACTGGCGGGGGCGCACCCAGGCGGAATCGAAGTTCTTCTTCGAGCGCACGCCGAAAGACGCCGCCGACCTGGCACGACACGAAGCGGAGCTCCTGGACTTCTTATTGAGCAAGGCCGGAAACGCCAGCGGATTCTCGATGAAGCAGCTGCAGGATGTCGCCTCGAAGCGGCGCTCGGAGTTTCATCAGTGGTTCGTCAAGTGGGGCAAGCGCGTCGAGGCGGCCGGCACGCAGGCGCAGTTCTACGAGCCGTATCCCACCCGGGCGATGGTGCTGAATGCGCTCATGGGGGTGGCTCTCGTGGGCGCCGGGATCCTCCTGAGTGTCCTTTCCGCGTCACCGGTCGGGCTGCCGGCGGTCGTCGTGGGATTCCTGCAGGCGGTTCTGACCGGTGCGCTGCAACGCCGCACGCCCGAGGGGAGGCGTCTCTTGGTGGAGTGGCGGGGATTCAAGCGCCACCTCGAGTCGATTTCCAGGGCGTTGGGACCGGTGAGCCTCGACTCCCAATCATGGGGCAGCTACCTGGCGGCGGCCCTGATCTTCGGCATGCACAAAAAGCTCCTGCCGCTGCTTCGCGTCGCCAAGGAAGGCGCCGCCCCCGCGGCCTACCCGTACTGGTACCATGCGGCCCTCCACGGCGACTCGGATGGCGGACTCGCGAGCCTCGGCTCCGGTTTCTCCTCGATGGTCGATGCCGTCTCCAGCACGATGAGCAATGCGTCGGGGGTCGGTGGCGGTGGAGCCAGCGCCGGGGGTGGTGGAGGAAGCGGAGGGGGTGGCGGCGGCGCCGGCTGAGGGCACGCAGCGGCGGGGAGTTGTGAAGTTGCCCCGATGCGGTTTACGCGTGAGGACTGCGGTCGAGCTGTGACCGCGGCGGCGGGCGAGGTTCCGCGAGGCGTCAGGGCCGACGAATTGCGCCGTGTAGAGCCGCGCCGTGTTGCGCTGTAGACGGAAGCGCGAGACGCTGTTACGTTTCCGCAAGTGAAGATGCCGCCGAAGACCCGCCCTGTCGGACCTCAAGACCTCCAGCGCCTGAATCTGCTGCCGTCGCGCCCCGACGTGTGGCAACTCGGCTTGGTGCGCATGCCCGCGTGGGTAGCCGAGGAGGGCGCTCAACCATACCGGCCGCGGATCGGACTGTGCCGCAGCACCGCAATCGGCATGGTGGGCGCGAGCGGCGCGCTGGCGCCCGATGATCCGGTTCTCCCGGCCGCGTTCGGGGCGGTGGTCGAACTCGCGACCATGAAAGGTGTCGGATACCGTCCCGAGACGATCGAGGTGCGCGATCCAGAGCTGGCAGAAGCACTGGGGCTCGAACTGGCGAGAGTCGGGATCGACCTCGTCATGGCGGAGCGGCTCGACGCATTGGACGAGGTGTTCGCGGACATGGCCGGCCATCTCGGGGGTGGAGCTGCAAGTCTGCGTTTCTTCGATCCCAAGCTCGAAATCGATCGCGTGCGTGCCTTCGCCGATGCCGCGACGGCCTTCTATCGGGCGGCGCCCTGGAATCTGCTGACCGACGAGGACCTCGTGCGGGTCGTATCGCGGGGGACCCCTGCGGACCTCGGCTGGCTCACCGTGCTCGGCGGGGCGGGAGTCCAGTGCGGACTGGCCTTCTACAGGTCCCGCAAGGACTTCGAGCGCCTCCTGATCGACGAGGAGCCCGAGCTCTACATCTCGAGCACGCGCCGCTGGCTGTTCAGTTACGACGAGATCGTGGACTGGCCGTTCGCCGACGTGGAGTTGTGGGAGGAGCACGGTCTGCCCGTCGCGGGCGCGGCGGCCTACCCCTCGTTCATCTGTCATCTCGGAAACGGTCAGACGGAGCCCGCGGACGCCGCGCGGCTGACTTTCGTCGAGGGTCTGTTGCGCGCGCTCGCGGCGACCACCGAGGACGAGCTGGACAGTGGGCGTTGGAGCAGGACCGTGCCGACGTTCGATGGCGAGCGGACGCTCGAGTTCACGCTCCCGGCACTGGTCGGCACTGCGTCTCGCTCGCGTCGCCCGCGCACGGCCTTGGGGGACGAACTCCCCGATCGGCGGCTCCACGAAAG
This sequence comes from Candidatus Eisenbacteria bacterium RBG_16_71_46, assembly GCA_001780165.1. GTDB lineage: Bacteria > Eisenbacteria > RBG-16-71-46 > RBG-16-71-46 > RBG-16-71-46 > RBG-16-71-46. The sequence continues at coordinate 4,885 of MFFQ01000096.1, forward strand.
GTCGCTGGCCGATCTCCAGCGGCTCCTGGCCGAGCAGGACTTCGAGTCGCCGGAAGAGGCGAATGCGTTCCTTGCCGCGCAGGTTGGCCGGGTGCCGCGTCACGCGACTCCGTCCACGCCTGAAGAGCACGCGCAGGAACTCGTCAACCGGGCGCTCGAGGAGTGCGGCCGATTGCGAGTGAAGCTCGCGCGCGAGGCGCTTCGGACGTGGCCGGACTGCACGGAGGCCTGGGTGCTGCGCGCCGAGGAGATGCCCGATCTCGAGCGGCGGACGGAATTCTATCGAAAGGGGGTCGAAGCGGGCGAGCGTGCGCTGGGTCCGAGACCCTTTGCCGAGGGCGTCGGCCACTTCTGGGGGATGCTCGAGACGCGGCCCTACATGCGGGCCCGCCATGGCCTCGCCGGCGCGCTCTGGGAATCCGGTCGGCACGACGAAGCGCTCGCGCACTGGAAAGACCTCCTGCGCCTGAACCCGGCCGACAACCAGGGCGTCCGGGATGTGCTCGTGCCACGCCTGATCGAGCAGCACCGCGACGACGAGGCGCGCGACCTGCTGGCCGCCTACGCGGACGACGCCTCGGCGATGCTGTCGTACGCGCGGACGCTGCTTGAATTCCGGCGGTGCGGCGACGGCGACGCGGCGCGGAACGGGCTGGCGGCCGCGCTCAAGGGCAACCCCCACGTTCTCAAGTACCTGACCGGAAGCGCCGCGATGCCGCGGTGGCTGCCGGAATCCTACCGGCCGGGCTCGGAGGACGAAGCGCAGTTGGCCACCGCAATGCTCGCCCCCGCCTGGCATGCGACCGAGGGCGCCGTCGAGTGGCTGCGCGAATCGCGCAAGCTCCGAAAGAAGCAGCGCGAGGCAAAGCGCCGCATGGCGAGGGTAAGGATCTGAAGGTCGACAGGGGGGCCCGCGAGCGAGGACCTCGACTTCACGCCCCCACAGTGGTGATCTGGTCCCCTCACTCGCCGCCTTCAGGCTCGCGCAGGTGGCTGAATCCCGAGTCCTCGCTCAGCATCTGCTGGTCCAGCCAGCGGTCGATGATGCTCCTGCGGAATCGCCATTCCTTACCCAGCTTGACCGCGGGAATGCGCCGTTCCTGCGCCCACTTGTAGATGGTCTGGGGCTTGAGGCGGAGGTAATGCGCCACCTCCTCGAGCGTGAGGATCTCGTGGTCGGGCGCGTCCGGTCCACTCATCGCCCAGGCACGCGGCCGCTGTCGGGTCCCGCCACTTGGCCGAAGTCGAGCAGGCGGTGCTCCTCCTGCAGCGGCGTGGCGGGCGGCGCGGCGGCGCCCCCCCTGCCCTCGCCGTGCGAGAGCTTCTGCAGCGAGTAGACGATCGCGGTGTAGAAGTTGCCCTCGTTGTGGCGGAACAACTGGAACGGTTGGCCGCGGTCGCCGACGAAGGGCTGCAGGTTCCAGGCCATCTGGATGCCGACGAACGCGAACAGGACGGCCCACACCTTCATGATCGTCATCGCCTTCTTCGGATACACGCCGCGCTTCTCGCAGGCGAACGCGAGTCCCTCGTGGAGCACGGCCATGCCGACCAGCCCGGCGCCGAGCACGATCACCACGTGCAGCAGCGTCAGGAAGTAGTAGTTGGCTCCGGTGAGCAGGAAGAAGGCGGTGATGGGAACGACCGCGGCGAGCACGATGGCGCTGAGCGAGAGCGCGCCGAGAACGAGCGCCAGCACTTGCGGCAGCCGCAGGCGCGAGCCGACGAGCACCTGGATGACGAAGAACCCGGGGAAGCAGATCGCCAGCGTGCCGAGGAAGAGCAGGGGCAACTTGATGGCGGCCGAGAGAGCCTGTGCGGGACCGGCATACGCGCCCGCGGCGGCGCCGTAGAGGGCGCACAGCGCGAGCAGAATCCACAGCGCGTGGGCGAGCTTGGCGGGCAGCCCGTCGCCTTCCGCAACCTCGGTGAAGAATCGCTCGCGGTCGCTGAGAACCTGGGTGAGAAAGACCCCGAATCCGGGTCGGGTGCCGCGGGCGGTAATGGGGCGGGTCGGAGCCGATGTCATCGCGCGTCCCTCCTTTCAGGCCATGATCGGTCAAGGAGGCACGCAAGTCAACGTTTATTATTGTTTGTTACTGTTTGTTGCTGTTCCGGACCTGTCCCATCCCAGCCAGTCCCGCAGCATCGGCTTCGTCGTTTGATCAGAGACCGCGCCAGGATGTCCCCCCTGTGCGGAGCGCGGGAAGCGGCAACGAAGGGCCGCAACGTTCGCATCCCTCATCGTGCCACGACGATGCGCCGGGTTCGCGTCCCCTCCGGCGTCTCGAGTTGCAGGAAATGGACACCGACGGGGATGGGACGGATGCGCCCGCTTCCGTCCCAGATCATCTGGTGACGGCCCGCCCCATAGTCGCCGTCCAGGAGCGTGGCCAGCTCGCGACCCTGCACATCGAAAAGGCGAAGCCGCAGCCGACTTCTCCACGGAACGTCGAACTCGATGCGCAGCTCGCCGCCAGAGGGGTTCGGCCCCGGCGGGCCCAGCGTAAATCCTCGAATCGTCCTGCCGGTCGTCGCGGCGATGGGGCCAAATAGGTCCTGCAAACCACTCGCGCCGGTGGTCACGAGTCGATACCAGTAGGTCGTTCCTTCCAGGATGTCGCGGTCCATCGCCACGGTGCGGTCGCCGTCCTGTCGCGTCTCGACCGCACATTCGATCCACGGACCCTCTACCCGCGGCGCGCGTTCGACCCGGACCGACATGAGTCCTGTGACGTCCGCGAAGGCCCAGACGAGTTCAACTGCTCCCGCGCGCCAATCCGCGGTGAAGGTCGAGAGGAGCGTGGCCGTGGGCCAGTCGTCGCGGATCCCGGCCAGGTAGAGGCATGGCTTCCCGCCGAGCAGGGTGAACTCTCCGCCGGCGTATAGCGCGGCGTCGTCCGCCGCGAGGGTCCAGACCCTGTTGTTCAGGTCCACGTTCCACGCCATCACCATCGCGGTCGTGACGTCGAGCTTGGCAATCCTGTTGCGCGCCTGCCCACCGATGGCGGTGAAGTCCCCACCTGCGTAGACCATGTTCCCGCTCACCGCCAAGCTCCGGACGATCCCGTTCGCATTTGGATTCCACGACGTGGCCGAGCCGTCGGCGATCCAGAGCGACGCGATCCGGTTGCGCGGCTGACCGCCGATGATGGTGAAGCTCCCGCCGGCGTACAGCCAGTCTCCGCTCACCGCGAGGGTCAGGACCGAGCCGCTCGCATTGGGATTCCACTCGGTGGCAAGTCCGGTTGTGCGATCCAGCGCGGCGATGCGATTGCGCGCCTGCCCCCCGATGGTCGTGAAGTTCCCACCGGCGTGGACCGTATTCCCGCTCACCGCCAGGGCACTGACGACCTGGCCGTTCGCGTTAGGGTCCCACGAGGTGCTCTGACCAGTCGTGGCATCGAGCGCGGCGATGTGGCTGCGCCCCTGCCCCCCGATGGTCGTAAACGTTCCGCCGGCGTAAACGGTGCCCTCGGCCGCAGCGAGAGCATAGACCGTCCAATTCGCATCCGGGTTCCATGCCGTAGCCAGGCCGGTCGTGGCATCCAGAGCGGCGATGAAGTTCCTCGGCTGCCCGCCGATGGTTGGGTCGTCCGGATCCCCAGGAGGCACTGGAGGGACGGAGAAGTCCCCGCCGGCATAGACGGTGTTCCCGCGCACCGCCAGCGCACGGACGGTGCCGGTCGCGATTGGATTCCAGGCGGTCGCCTCACCGGTATCCGTGTCCAGAGCGGCGATTCTGGGACGTCCCTGCCCGCCCACGCTGGTGAACTCGCCGCCCACGTACAGCATTCCGCCGCTCGCGGAAAGCGCCCGGACTTTCGCATTCGGCCTCGGGTCCCACGTGGTGCGCTGGGCGGTGATGATGTCATACGCCGCGGCGATGTAGTCACCACCCACGTAGACGCTCCCGCCGCTCACCGCGAGGCCCCGGACCCAAGTCGGCACATCGGGGTTCCAGGGTGTGGCCAAGCCCGTGGCCGCCTCGATGGCCGCGACATGGTTCCTCGGCTGCCCGCCGATCGTCGCAGTTGCCGGGAGGCGCGGATCGGTGACGAAATCTCCGCCGACATAGATCGTGTTTCCATCCACCGCGAGCGCGCGAACCACATCGCTCGCGTCGGGGTTCCAAGGGGTGGCCAGACCGCTGGTCTCATCCAGGGCGGCGACTCGATTGCGCGCCTGCCCACCGATGCTCGTGAAGTTGCCGGCCGCATACACGGTGCCTCCGCTGAGCGCGAGGCTCTCCAGCCAGCTGTCCGCCGCGGGGTTCCACCCGGTGGCCAGACCCGTCGAGATGTCCAGGGCGGCCACGTAGCTCCTCGTCTCGCCGCCGATCGTGGTGAAGTCCCCGCCCGCGTAAACCGCGCCCGCGCCCACCGCGATCGTCCACACCCAGTTGTTGGCGCCCGGGTTCCAGGGGGTGGCCGCGCCGCTCCGCGCGTCCAGCGCGGCGATGTTGTTTCTGGCCTGCCCCCCGATGATCGTGAAGCCCCCGCCCGCGTACACCGTTCCTTCGCTCACGGCCAGGGTCTGGACCAGACCGTCGACGCCAGGATCCCAATCGCCAACCGTCAGATCCGCGCGGATGTGCGCGAGGTTTGCGCGAGGAACACCGCCAACCAAATCGAATGCTCCGCCGATATACCATCCCCCCGACCCGTCGGCCGCAATCGCACGCACACTTCCTTGAACCTTGGGGAAGCCGGGGATCGGCAGACCGTCGGTCGCGTCCGTTGGCACGCCACCTCCGGTGTAGGGTCCGACGTAGGTGAAGGCACCCCCGATGTAGAGCGTCTTTCCCGACAGCGCCGTGGCGTAGACGGGGCCATTCGTGACCCACAGTTTCGGGTCCAGATTCTGGGCCTGTGCGGTGGAGGTCGCGGTCAGCCCGAAGCCCGCCAAGGCAGTCGCCACAGTCACGGTGACCTTTTGACAGATCCCCGCCAGGCTAGGCCGCCGCGGACCGCAGGAACGTCTGGGTTCTCGATCTCCGGATCTCATGGAGAGCCTCCAACTGCGCCGGTATGCCTCCGGCGGCCTCCCGGTGTTCCGCACCGGCGATTGCCCGCTGCGCCCGGTTCGGGCGCTGATGTCGCACCGCACGCCGTCACGGGAGCACGGTCGCGCGCGCCGAGCGCACCTCCCCGCTCCGGATCAGACGCACGAAGTAGATCCCGGGCGACAGCCGCCGAGCCGCGCCCAGGCTCACGGCATGCGGGCCGGGGCCGAGCCAGCCCACCTCCCGCGCGGCGACGCGGCGGCCGCCGACGTCAACGAGTTCGACCCGGGCTGGCCCGAACCCCGGCAGCACAAGATCCACGGCCAGGTTGTCCACCCGCGAGGGATTGGGCCGCACCGCCAACAGCGACAGCGCCCACCGGGGCACTTCCACCCAGGTCTCCCCCGCGAGGGTCTCGCCCGCCGCCTCACGGAGGGCGAGCCGATAGCCGTAACGCTGCCCCGCAAGAACCGTGAGGTCCTCGTAGTGCATCAAGCCGGAGCCGTCGGGGACGACGTCCCCAATGCGCGCCCAGCCCGCGCCGGACGGGCAGCGCCAGACCTGAGCCACGGCGCCCGCGGGGTCGCTCGTGTGCCACGTCAGCCGCACGCGGCCCGGCTCGGCCTCGGCCGAAACCAGCGAGGCCAGAACCGGTGTGGGGCTCTCCCAGACCAGCGCGCGCGCGTCGTCGAGCAGCGTGTAACACGCCGCGCAGCTCCAGCGCTCTCCCCCGAAGACCACCATCTGGTCCCCGAGCGGATCGTAGACCGCCGTGTGTCCCGACCGGCGCCCGCCGTCTCCCACCGGCGAGAGCTTCGACCACGCGGGAGGGTTCGTGAGCTCCAGCGCCCAGGCGTCGCCGGTGATCCAAACGAAGTTGCCCCCGCCGAAGATCACGATCCGCCCGCGGGCTGGATCGTAGATCGCCGTGGACCCGGGCAGCGATCCGGGCGGGGCGCCGGACGGGAAGAGCTGGCGCCACGCGGGCGCGGCGCCCAGGGTCAGCTCCCACACCTCGTCCCCCGAGCCCCCGTAGACGATCATCCGGTCCCCCGCTGGGTCGTAGATGGCCGCGTGTCCGCCGCGCCCGCTGGGGGCCGTGCCCGATGGGACGATTTCGTTCCACGCCAGCGGACCCGAGAGCGTCAGTTCCCAGACGTCGTTGAGCCCGCTGCCTCCGAATACGATCATGCGCCGGCGAACCGGGTCGTAGATTGCGGAGTGGTCGCTGCGGCCGGGCGGCAAAGTCCCCAGCGGGGTAAGCTGGGTCCAGGCGGTGCCGCCCGAGAGCGCCAGCGCCCAGAGATCGTTCAGCCCGGCGCCGCCGAATACGATCATGCGATCGCCGACCGGATCGAGGATCGCGGTGTGACCGTCCCGCCCGCTCGGCGGTGTCCCCGTCGGGGAGAGCCGGGTCCAGATCGGGGCGGGGGCGACACCGAGCGACCAGGCATCGTCGCGCCCCGAACCCCCGAAGACGACCATGCGGCGGCGCAGGGCATCGAAGACCGCGGCATGCCCGACGCGCGGATTGGGCGGCGCGCCTTCCGGCTCGAGCTGCGTCCACGCGGGCGCGCCCGCGAGCGGCAGCGACCAGGTGTCGTCGTAGACGAGCGTGTTGCCTCCGTTTCCGGCGAACACCACCATGCGATCGCGGGCCACATCGCGGATGGCGGTATGTTCCGCGCGCGGTCCGGGCCACGCCCCCGCGCGCGGCACCTGCGCCCACGCCGGCGTCCCCGCCAGGCTCAGCGTCCACAGCTCGTCCGAGTGCTGATCGTAGTTGCTCGTGGGCGTGAGATCGCCTCCGAACATCACCAGGCGGTCGCGGGCGGCGTCGTAGATCGCACTGTGGTTGTAGCGCGCTGCGGGAGGCGTGCCCGGGACCGTGACCGGGTTCCAGGCCGGCGTGCCGCCCAGCGACAGCGCCCAGACGTCGCCGTAAAGGTCGCCGCCGCCCGACCGGCCCCCGAGAACCAGCATGCGGTCGCGCACGGGATCGTAGAGGGCGGCGTGCGAGTGACGGGCGGCAGGCGCGGTCCCGGTGGGCACGAGCTGGGTCCAGGCCGGAGCACCCGAGAGCGAGAGCGCCCAGACGTCGTTGATCGTCCACGAGGCATAGCCGCCAAAGACGATCATCCGGTCGCGCACCGGGTCGTAGATCGCCGTGTGCCCGTAGCGTCCGCTCGGCTGCGTGCCCGAGGGGACGATCCGGTTCCAGGCCGGCGTGCCCGCGAGCGAAAGCTCCCAGAGGTCGTTGAGGCCCGAGCCGCCGAACACGATCATGCGGTCGCGGCGTTCGTCGTAGATCGCGGAGTGGAACTGGCGCGCCGTGGGTGGCGTCCCGCCCGCCGCGAGCCTGGTCCATGCGGGCGTTCCGGACAGCGCGAGCGACCAGAGGTCGTTCGCGCCGCTGCCCGCGAACACGATCACGCGGTCGCGGACCGGATCGCAGATCGCACTGTGCCCGAGGCGGGGGCCGAACGGCGAGAGGCTCGTCCAGGCGCCGTCGTTCGTCGCGGAGTTGGCTGGGTTTCCCGACGCCAGCACGCACGCGGCCACGAGCAGCAGGGGCCATGTGGCGATGTGTCCACGTCGGGCGTTCTGTCTCTTGGTCGTCATGTCCGAACTCCCGGATGGGTCGTCAGGGTGGGTGGAACGGGTGGGAGAGTGGGGCCCACGCAGGTGAGCACGCTTGCCGTAGGCGAGATTCGGTGGGGATCCCGCATGAAGCTCCTCCTGGCGCCGGAAGTGGCCAATGGTCGGCCGTGAGCCGGGGGACGAGCGCGGGTTCGCGGCCCGATAAACAAACCTCAACGAGCATCATTCATGCCGAATATCACGGCGCGCGCAACGCAATGCACCGCAGCCGAGTCTCGCGAGACCAAACACGCCACCCAGCGGCCAACGCCTGCCGCGTCTCGCAGCTGCCATGACAGCATGGCGGTTGAGTGAGCACGGGAGTGCTGAGCCACCCCGCCCTCTAGTCGTTGTCCGCCGCGTCGGGGCCTATGAGCAGCCCGGCAGGGGCCGGACCGCACCCTCTGCGCAGTCCCTGAACGCGCTGCGGACGCCATCGAAGTGCGCGCTCATCGGTGCGCGGCGGGCGGTCGTCGCGGCTCATCGCACCTCGACCACGCCGAGCCCGACCCCGCGATTGGGTCCGTTGAGCTGTGGGTCGTCGGCGTGGGCATATCCCACGGCGACGCCCTTTCTCCTCGCCACCTGCATCACGAGTCGATAGCGGCCGGGCGGGATCGTGCGGGGAATGCCGAGCCGGTAGGTTTCGCGCATCGTGGTGTCCGCCGGCCACCGATCGGGCGTGGCGAGGCCGTATCCGAGGTAGCGGGTGCGGTAGAGCACTTGATGGCCCGCGCCGTCGATCAACGCCAGCAGCGTGAGGTACACGCCATCCACCGGCGCGTGGCGCCGCCAGTACGTGCGGCAGACGGCCAGCCCGCCACGCTCACACGGCGCAAGCGGCAGGTCGGCGCCGGCGAGCGCGAGCGCGTCGTCGTACACGACGTGGACCGACCCCGCCGGGTCGCCGTGCGCCACGCTCATGAGGTCGAGAGTGTCCTTCGCGCCGCGCAGGAACAACAGCAGGTCGTCGATGCCGTCCACCGGGTGGAGATCGTTCCTCGCGATGAGGTCGTGCAGCCGACCGGCGGCGTCCTCGTCGTACTGGTCGCCGAAGGTGGACAGCACCGCCCCGATGCCGTCGGGCACGGGGTAGGGCTTGTCCGACAGCATGTAGTGTCCGAGGAAGAGGTGATGGAAGGAGTGAACGTTCGCCCGCGCCGCCAGGCGGGGCAGGTACTCGAAGCTCGCCACCACGCCGAC
>MFFQ01000096.1:13746-52016 GCA_001780165.1 Candidatus Eisenbacteria bacterium RBG_16_71_46
CCGTCATGCGATCGCGATACGGGCGCATGAGCGCGTCCTTGGGTCCCGGCCACCAGCGCTCGGTGGGCGTGTAGCGCTGGGCGATGCGGTGGCCGAGCAGCGGGCCGAACATCACGTTCGCCGCCAGCGACGCGGCCAGCGCGAGGAACGCTGCCGCATGCGCCAGGGCGAGGCCCCGGCCGCTCCGCTCGCCCCAGCGGCGCAGTCGCGCGAGTGCCACGACGGTCGCGGCGACGACGAACGGTGTCGCCACCGCCGTGTACTGGTGCACGATGCTGTGCTGGGGCGCGCGGTCCGAGATGAAGTGCTGGGCCACCACCGGGAGGGCGCCCAGCAGCAGCGGGGCCGGCCCCAGCAACGGCAGGAACCCGAGCGGGAGCAGCAGATGCATGTAGAACTGTTGCTTCATCGCCGAGTCGGCGGGGTTGTCCGGTGTCATCCACAGCGACGCGATCGTGCGCCACGGGTCTCCGAGCATCAGCCAGACCGTTTCACGCGCGCCCGATGCCGGGAGGCCGTACATACGCGCCGGGTCGATCTCGCCGTGGCCGAGGCTCGGCTTGAGCCACAGGAAGGTGATGGCGAGCGAGATCGCGGCGAGCGACGCCAGCCCCGCCGCCATCCACCACGCGCGCGGTCGTGGGCGGGTGAGCGCGAGCGCGGCCAGCCCGAGCACCGCCACGGCGATGTCCTCCTTGCCGAGCAGCGAGAGGCCGGCGAAGAGGAGCGTGCGTCCGATCGCACCCGCGTACAGGCCGTCGAGCGCGAACAGCAGGGTGGTGGTGGAGAGCGTCTCGGGGTGGAACTCGAACAGATTCGTGTAGCCGATGGCGGGATGGCACAGGTAAAGCGCCGCGCAGATCACCGCGATGGTCTCGTTCCGCACCAGTCGCCGCGCCAGCCGGTACACCGGCCAGGCGCCGAGCGCCAGGACCAGGCTCTGCAGCACCAGCAACGCGGGCGCCGGCGGGAACAGCCACGTCAGGGGCGCGATCAGATACAACGACAGCGACGAGTGGTCGGCGCGCCAGTCCATGCCCCGCACCGTGTTCCAGGTCGAGCCGTGACGCAGCAGGTCGGCCGCCTGGGTGAACAGTGCGAGATCGAAATCGGTATAGAGGTAGAACCGATACTTGATCATCGTCACGGTGACGTAGATGGCGGCGTAGCTCGCGATGAGCACCGCGAGGACGAGTCGTTGTGGGGGGCCGAGGGCGGAGAGCCATGCCGGGGCCGCAGTGCCGTAAGGCAGGCCGCCGGTGGCGGCGCCCGCACCGGGACGGGACGCGCCGGCGGCGCGTCCCGCGGTTCCTGGTTGCGGTCGGGAGCGCCCGCCGCGCCGTCTCGGGGCCATCGACGGATGATACCGTCCGGCGCCGGCGCGGGCGACGACGTTGTGACCGCCGGCTGGTCCAGCGCCTGCCGCCGCGACCCGCGTCTCTCCACGGCGGCCGCGCAGAACCCCGGCGTCGTGGTGCGCCAGGGCGGGCGACGACGCCGTGCGCAGCGGCGATCATCCGCCGTACCAAGCGATCAGGCGCGCGCCGGCGCCTCCTTCCGCCGCCGCAGCAACTCGGCCACTCCGAGCGCGAGCAGCAGGCCACCCACGACACCCCAGGGCGGCATCGCCGGCACGGCCGCGGGGCCCACGCCGAGGACCACGGTCACGGGCACCCCGGAGGGTGGGATGACGGGTTCGCCGTTCGCGTCGAACAGCGGAGCCTGCGTGTAGATCCACGCCGTCGTCGGCCATCCCGCGTCACTCGCGGCCTGCATGCCGCTCAGGAACGGCGAGTTGATCGTATTGCGCACGCCGCCCGCCCACGCGGGGGGAACGTCCAGGTAGCCCTGGATCATCGCGGTGTAACCCGGCGCGTGCGATGGCATGTACGCGGGCTCCAGCAGGTAGGCGTTCATCAGGGTGTCGCCGTTCTGCATGTCGATGATCTGCAGCCGGGTGTCCGACAGGCGGATGGTGCCGTTGAGCTGGGTTCCCACGTGGATCAGGGAATCGAGCGCGATGCGGCCGCGGTTGTAGATCGGGTCGAACGGCGTGCGGGTCACATCGATGATGCCGAAGCCTCCGCACACGAGCTTTTGGGTCGGCTCGTCGAAGTCCATGCGCATCCCGTGGGATTCGCTCTCCTGCTTCGACGGATCGGGCTCGACCGGCGCGCTCCCGGCGGGGGGAGCCTTCGCCTGCTCCTCCTTGGCCTTGGTCTCGCCCGTGGGGGTGTCCACGGTCGGGCTCGAGCCGTGCTCGGTGAGGTCGTCGTACTTGTCGTTGAGCACGTCCATCTGCTGCTTGATCGCGTCGATCGCACGCTTCATGCGCTTGTCGCGCTCGGCCGTCGCCTGGTCCTTGGCGCTCTGCAGCCGGTCGGCATCCGTGGCGCCCGTGCCGACGAACGACATGCCGACGAACCCCTTGAGCGCGTCCTCCACCTTCTTCTTGGCAAGCCGGTCGTACTCGTCCTTGGACAGGCGATCGTGGCCGTTCTCGTGTCCGGTGAGCGTGGCGTCCGCATTGTCGGGCAGGCGGATATTCGTGTGGCCGCTGAGCGTGAAGTCGCCCGCCGAGGTGATCGTCAACGTCGAGGTGCCGGGGTTCCACGTGCCGCCATACGCGGTCGCGGACCACTGGACGTCCGGGGCGGCGTCGCCGTTCTCGCCCTCCGGCAGGTCGCCCGGTGGGTCGTTGTGGTCGAAGGTCTCGGTGTCCGGCGGACCCCACGGCGTGACGGTCACGCCGTCGGCGGCCGCGGGGCCGGCGGGCAGGAGCAGCCAGGCCAGAAGCACCGCGGCGCACGCGGTGGCGCGGGCGCATCGCGCGGTGCGGGGGTGGGCCCCCGGGGGGCGGACGCATCGGGCGTGGGCGAGAGTGGTTCGCGTGTAGCGCGACTGCCGACCGATCGAAGCCATGGCGACCTCCCCTGGGAGTAGCAACGACGCCCCGGCACGCCACTCGGGGGAACGACAGGGGCGGCCTCGGGATCTTCTGGTCGGCGCGGAGGCGGACGGCCCGGATCACGCTTGGGGGTGCGGCCCTGCGTGCAGGCGGGGGACGGGCATCGCGAGCGGCCGATCTCGCGTCGATTCTATCAACCGGCCGGGGGCGGACCAATGCTCTTTTGACTCCCCAACCAAGGCCCCAGCAGGCCCCGGGCGGAGCCGCGCTATTTCAGGCGCACCAGCTTCCCCGATGCGACCTCCCGGCCCGCTCTGACCCGCACGAAGTAGATCCCACCGGGCACGAGCCGGCCGCCGCTATCCCGCCCGTCCCACAGCAGCACGTGCTCGCCCGCGGGCAGCTCCTGGCCCGCGCCGAGGCTGCGGATCCTGCGCCCCGAGAGGTCGAAGACCTCCGCCACCACGATGCCGGCGGCGGGGAGGAAGAACCCGAGCCGCGTGGCCCCGCGCGAGGGATTCGGCCGCGGCGGCGCGAGCCGCAGCGAGGCGCTCTGCACCGGCGCGGACTCGACGCCCACGCCGGGCGCTGCTCCGGTGTTCATCAGCACCGAAACGGTGTGGGAACGGTAGTTCGCCACCGCGAGGTCGGGTCTCCCGTCACCGTCGAGATCCCCGATCGCGACGGAGGAAGGATCACTCCCCGCCCCATAGTCGCTCTTCGGCTCGAACGTGCCGTCTCCTCTTCCCAGCAGGACCGTAACGGTGTTGGAGTAGGTGTTGTTCGCGGTCGCCAGATCGGCATGCCCGTCCCCGTTCAGGTCCCCGACCGCCACCGAGATGGGACCGCCCCCCGTCGCATGTGCGCTCGCGCTGCCGAACGTTCCGTCCCCGTTCCCGAGCAGCACCGAGATCGTGCGGGCGCCGTAGTTCGTCGCCGCCAGGTCCGACGCTCCGTCCCCGTTCAGTTCTGCGATCGCGATGCGGTAGGGGGCGCTGCCCGTCCCATAGTCGCTCCTCGGCCCAAGCGTCCCGTCGCCGATCCCGAGCAGGACCGAGAGCGTGCTGGAGCCGTAGTTCGCCACCGCCACGTCCGGCGTTCCGTCCCCATCCAGCTCCCCGATCGCCACCGAGGAGGGCGCGCTGCCGGTCGCATAGTCGCTCTTCGGCCCGAACGTCCCGTCCCCGTTCCCGAGCAGGACCGAGACCGTGCCGGAGAAGTAATTCGCCACCGCCAGATCGGGATAGCCGTCCGCGTCGAGATCCCCGACCGCGATGGAGTAGGGGGCGTTGCCGGTCCCGTAGTCGCTCTTGGGCCCGAGCGTCCCATCCCCGATTCCGAGCAGGACCGAGAGCGTGCCGGAGCCGTAGTTCGCCACCGCCACGTCCGGCTTGCCGTCCGCGTTCAGATCACCGATCACCACGAAAAAGGGGATGCTGCCGGTCGCGTAGTCGCTCTTCGGCCCGAACGTCCCGTCGCCGTTTCCGAGCAGGATCGAGACGGCGTTGGAGCCGATGTTCGCCACCGCCACGTCCCGCTTGCCATCCGCGTTCAGGTCCGCCAGGCCCAAGGAGCCGGGGCCGCTCCCGGTCGCGAACTCGCGCACGAGCCCGAAGGTCCCGTCGCCGTTCCCGGGCAGCACCGAAACCGTGTTGGAGCGGTAGTTCGCCACCGCCAGGTCCGGCTTGCCGTCGCCGTCGAGATCCCCGATCGCGACACTGACGGGGTTGACTTGGATTCCGAAGTCGCTCGGCGGCCCGAACGTCCCGTCCCCGTTTCCCGGGAACACCGAGACCTCGTTGTCCGCGGCATTCGTCACCGCCAGGTCCAGCCGCCCGTCCGCGTTCAGGTCCCCGATCGCCGCGGAGGTCGGGTAGCTCCCCGCCACGACATCGCTCCGCGGCCCGAACGTGCCGTCCCCGACTCCGGGCAGCAGGGAGATGGTGTTGGAGAGGTAGTTCGGCACCGCCAGGTCGAGCCTGCCGTCCCCGTTCAGATCCCCGATCGCCACGCCGAAGGGGCCGCTCCCCGCCGCGTAATCGGTCCTGGGGCCGAAGGTCCCGTCCCCGAGCCCGAGCAGCACCGAGAGCGTGCCCGAGTCGTAGTTCGCCACCGCCAAATCCGGCGTGCCGTCCCCATTCAGATCCCCGATCGCCACGGCGCGAGGAAGGGCCCCCGTCGAGTAGTCGCTCTTGGGTCCAAAGCTGCCACCCCCGTTTCCGAGCAACACCGAAACCGCGCTGGAGAAACGGTTCGCCACCGCCAGGTCGGGCGTGCCGTCCGCGTTCAGATCCCCGATCGCCACGGAGGATGGACCATTCCCCGTCGCGTAGTCGTGCTTCGGTCCGAACGTTCCGTCCCCGAGCGCGAACAGCACCGAGAGCGTCCCGGAATCGAAGTTCGCCACCGCCAGGTCGGGCGTGCCGTCCGCGTCCAGGTCCGCGATCGCCACCGAGGATGGACCGGTCCCCGCCACGTAGTCGCTCTTCGGTCCAAACGTCCCGCCGCCGGTCCCGAGCAGCACCGAGACGGTGTTGGTCCCGATGTTCGGCACCGCCAGATCCGGCTTCCCGTCGGCATTCAGATCCGCGATCGCCACGGCGGACGGGTTGGGCCCGGTGTCGAAGGACAGGAACTTGGCCGCGAAGAGCGGGTCGCCTCCGGTCGCGGACGGGCCGAGTGCTCCCAGGAGCAGGGCCAGCGGGAGCGCGGCGACGGTGCGCGCCCACATGGGACGGATTGTCTCGGAGACGAGCGGGAGCCCACACGAGAGCTTCAAGGCGGTCACCTCCCGGGCCAGAGGCTCTCCGCGCGCGGGCGGGAATCCGGCGGTCCCCGGATAAACGCGGCGAGCGGCTCAACGTATCCTGATCTCTGGCGCCCCAAGCCTAGCATGCCGCCGGGGCGCGGTTGCTGCAGTTTGCCGCAGTTTCGGAGTCGATCGTGGATCGTCAAGCTCCGAGCCGAGATCCGCGACATCGGAATCCCGGCCAGCCTCCAACCGCTGCAATCCGCCGCAGCAGCGACGAACGGTAGATCCGGAGGAGACGCCGCCGCGCCGGTCCATCCTGTGGCTGGAGACTCGCTTGCGAGACTGGCTGCGGCGCCGGCCCGTGGCACCGCCCTTGCTACAGTCCGACGGGAGAGTCCCCAGGAAGACGAGCAGTTGCGGCCCACGGCGCATCGCGAAACGCGCGACTCCACGCGGGACCGGCAGACTCATCAGGAGGGACACGAACCATGAACCGGCGCACGATCGTATGTGCCATCGCGGTGCTGGTGGCCGCGGGCGCGATGGCGCACAGCGCCCACGCTGCCGTCCGTGGGAAGAACTTCGTCATCACGAACAACTCCGGGGCCGCACGAAGCGATTTGCACCTCGAAGTGACATGGACCGGCGGCACGGCCACACTCAGGGTGATCCGGAACGCCCCAGGCTGTCCCGACCCCGTCGTCAGCAACCCCGGCACGCCCTTCGATATCAACTGGGGCTCCGCGTGCGTTGGTGCTGGAGAGTCGATCACCGTCCAGGTGATCGGTGATTTCGTTCAATCCAGCGAGATCGCCAGCGGCTACTGGACGCCGGGGACCCCGGGACAGTTCCCGCTCTCGACGGGGGACGTCACGGCGGTGCCGGTGCCCGGCTTGCCCACCTGGGGGATTGGAGCACTCACTCTGCTCCTGCTCGCGGCCGGCGCCGCGTTCCTTCGCAGGAGGGAGCCCGCCACGGCATAGCCCGCGTCGGTTGCCTGGCGCCGGCGCCCGTGCCGATGCCCGTGAGAGCCGCCACTCCCGACGGGCGCGCGAGATCCAGCAGGCGCAAACGCGACACGTGAGCCCGGTCGCCCCACCTGGGGCGATCCGGGCTCATCGGTGTCTGGCCGGGTGCAGCTCGAGGCGCTCGGCAGCTCGGCCGAAACCGCACACCCCGCGGGTGGCAGCGTTGGACGCGTGCGCCCGCCGCCCCATCACCTCCCCGCCGAGCCCGCCGGTTCGGGCTCAGGCGCCTCGTCCCGGCGCGGACCGCCCACCACCACCCGGCGCAGCGCGTCCGCGAGCCGGTGCACGACCAGGTAGGCGCACGGCACCACGACCAGCGTCAGCAGCGTCGAGACGGTGAGCCCGCCGACCACGGTGATCGCCAGCGGCTGCATCATCTCGGAGCCCTCCCCGAGCCCCAAGGCGAGTGGCAACATGCCGAATACGGTAGTGGTCGTGGTCATGAGGATCGGCCGCAGGCGCACCGCACCCGCCTCGACGACCGCCTGCTCCAGCGTCCGCCCGTGCTCGCGGCGCGCGATCTCGACGTATTGCACCAGCAGGATCGCGTTGTTGACGACGATCCCCGCGAGCAGGATCACGCCCAGGAGCACCGGCGCGCTCAGCGGAGTTCCGGTGATCCACAGCGCCAGGCCGACGCCCACCAGCGCGAGGGGGATCGAGAACAGGATCGCGAGCGGGTCGGTCACGCTCTCGTACTGGATCGCCATCACGACGAAGACCAGGAAGATCGCGAGCAGCGTCACGATCGAGAGATTCCGCTGGTTCTCCCGCGCCGCCTGCTCCTCGCCGCCGTAGATCAGCGAGTAGCCTTCGGGCAGCCCGAGATCGGACAGTGCGGCGCGCACGGACGATGTGACCTGGCCGACGCTCGCGACCTGGGCGTCCACGTCGCCGGTCACGCGGATCTGGCGGTTCTGATTCACCCGCAGAATCGTGGTCGGTCCGGTGCCGAGTCGCACGTCGGCGATGTCGCGCAGGTAGATCGGCTGATCGCGACCGGGGAACAGCGCGATCGCGCCGAGATCCTCGGGGCTGGTGAACGCCTCGCGCGGCAGGCGCACGCGGATGTCGTACTCGTTGTTGGCATCGGTGAAGCGCGTGACGATCGAGCCGTCGAGCGCGGTGCGGATCGTCTGCCCGACCTGCGCCCCGTCGAGGCCCATGTCGGCGGCGCGCTGGCGGTCGATCTCGATCGAGAGTTGAGGGCTCGCCTCTTCGGTGGACAACTCGACCCCCGAGATGCCGCGCACCCCGCGCATGCGCCGCTGCACCTGGTCGCCCAGACGCTGGAGCTCGGCCATGTCGTCCCCCTGGATCGACACGGCCACGTCGGAGCCCGCGACGTTGGTGCGCAGCCCGCGAATCCGCGGCGGGCGGACGAAGATCTGGGCTCCGGGGATGCCGAGCCCCGCGATCTTGGACTGGAGGGCCGCGACCCAGCGCGAGGCCGGCATCTCGAGCCGCCGGCTCGCCGGCACCAGTTGGATGCTGAGCGAGCCGCGTCCGCCGCGGGAGACGGTGGATCCGCCCCACAGGAAGCCGCCGGCGGTCGTGAAGACGTGCTCGACGTGGGGCATGCCGGCGACCAGCTGCTCCAGTCGCAGGCACACTTCGTTGGTCCGTTCGGGCGAGGTGCCGGGCGGCATCCGCACGTACGCGCCGACGTTGCCGTCGTCGACCGTGGGAAGAAACTCGTAGCCCATGCGCCCGGCGAGGGCGAGGACGGCGAACAGACTCACGAACGCGGCGCCGAGGACCGCCCAGCGCCAGCGCACGGCACGCGCGGCGACTCGGCGATAGAGGGCGGTGAAGCGCACCAGGGCGCCGTTGAAGCCGAGGACCAGCGGGTTGCGGTCGAGGTGGCTCGAACGCTCCACCTTGGCGAGCTGGGCCGAGAGCATCGGCACCAGGGTCATCGCGGTCGCGAGCGAGGCGACGATCGCGAACGAGATGGTCAGGATCAGCTCGCGGAAGATGAGCGCCGCCAGGCCGCTGATGAGCAGAAAGGGAACGACCGCCGCCAGGTTGGTGAGCGTCGAGGCCACCACGGCCGACGAGACCTCGGCCGAGCCGCGATGGGCCGCCACTTCGGGGTCCGCGATCCCGAGCTGGCGGTGCCGGAAGATGTTCTCGAGCATGACGATCGAGTTGTCGATCAGGAGCCCGACGCCAAGCGCCAGGCCGCCCAGGGTCATGATGTTGAGCGTCAGCCGTCCCATCCCCATCATGACGAATGTCGCGAGCACCGCGAGCGGGATGGACAAGCCGATGATGAAAGTCTTGCGCAGGCTACCCAGGAACAGCAGCACCACCAGCATCGCGAGCGCCGCGCCGATCAGGGCGGCGTTCAAGACCCCGCGCAGCGCGCTGCGGATGAAGAACGACTGGTCCGCCACGATCTCGTAGTGGATGTCGTCGGGGATGAAGCGCGAGCCGGCGAGGTGGGCGAGCCGCTCGCCGATCCGGCGGGCGACCTCGACGGTGTTGGCGTCGGGCTGCTTGCGCACCGAGAGCTTCACGGCCGGCACGCCGTCGAGCCGCGCCCACAATCGCTGTTCTTGATGCGTGTCCGTGATCCTGGCGATCTCCGAGAGGGGGACGCGCTCGCGGGTGCCGCGCACCGGGAGCAGCACGCTCCGGATGTCGTCCACGGTGCGAAACTTGCCCGCGGTCTTGCCGACGATCTCGAAGCTCGGCGAGGTGACGTTGCCGACCGCGACATCCTGATTCTCGGCGCGGACGCGGTCGAGAACCCCGGAGACCGTGAGCCCGTACGAGCGCAGGCGCTCCTGATCCAGGGTCACGCGGATCTCTCGCGTGAGGCCTCCGGAGACGTCCACGCGGCCACTCCCTCCACGGTCAGGAGCTGGGGCTGGAGCCGCAGATCCACCCAGTTCCGGAGATCCACCAGGCCTCGGGTCGGAGAGCTGAAGCCGACTTCGAAGACCGGGATCTGCGAGGGATCGAACTTGAAGATGGTGGGCGGCTCCGCGTCGGCGGGGAGCCGCGCACGGGCGCGATCGAGATTCTTGGACGCGTCCTGGAGCGCGAAGTCGATGTCGGTCCCGTAGTTGAAGTGCAGGTTGACGTCGGCGTGCCCTTCGGTGGTCTCGCTCTCGAGTTCGGTGACGTCCTCGGTGGTCGCGAGGCTGGTCTCGAGGACCTTCGTGACCTGCTCCTCCATGACCTCGGGAGCCACGCCCGGGTAGTCGACGCGGGCGCGAACCTGCGGGTAGATGATCTGGGGCAGCAGATCGAGGGGAAGCTGCCCCACGTAGAACAGCCCCACCACCACGATCACGGACGCGGCGGCCAGCACCCCGATGGGCCGGCGGATGGAAAGACTGGCGAGTCCGCCGTGCTTCCTCTCGTCACTCATCCCGCGATCCTTCCTACTGTTGCTTGTCGCTGATCCGAACCAACGTGCCGGGACGCAGGTTCATCTGGCCGGAGCTGACCACGCGCTCCCCGGCCTCGAGACCGCGCGTGACCTCGATCCATCCCGCCGCGGTGAGTCCGGTCTCCACCGGCCGCCGAATCAGCGTGTCGCCGCTGACGACGTACACGAAGGGGGCGCCGTCCGAGACCTGGACGGCCGATGCCGGGACCCCCAGCACGCCCCGGCGCCGGTCGAGCGCGAACTCGATCCGTGCCAAGAACCCCGGCCGCGCGTGCACCCCCGGCGGCATCCTGCCCAGCCCGATCTCGACCGGGACCAGCCGGCTCGCGGGATCGGCGCTCGGAAAGACGCGCCGGATCCGCCCCTCGATGCGCGCGCCCGGGTAGGCATCGAGCTGCACGGTCGCCTCGCTTCCGGCTGCGAGGTGCACGACGTCCAGCTCCGAGACCTGCACGCGCACCACCAGCAGCGAGTCGTCCGCGATCTCGAACATGGACTGGTTCGAGGAGACGGCGCCACCCCGCTCCACCCGCTTGGCGGTGATGACGCCCGACACCGGTGCCGTGATCTGCGTGAAGGCGTAGCGCGTGCGCCATAGCTCGGCGTCGGCGCGCGCGATCTCGAATGTGGAGCGCGCCGTTTCCAGCTCGGCGTCGGCGATGATGTTGCGGGTCTTGAGTTCCTCGGCGCGGCGCAGGGCCGCCTCGGCGTTGGCGAGGACTGCCCGCGCCCGTTCGAGCTGGGCCGCGGCCTCGCGCCCGTCGAGCCCCGCGATGAGCTGGCCGGCACGGACGCGGTCGCCCTCTTGGACCAGCATCCGCATCACGGTGCCCGAGGTCAGGGCGTTGACCGACACGCTGCGGATCGGCTCGACCGGCCCGATCACGGTCACCGTGCGCGCCAGGTCGCGCGGGCGGGTCTCGACCGCGGCGACCGGGATGGCCTGCGAGCCCGGACCCCCGCGTCCGGGGTTCGACTGCGCGCCGCCCCGCGAGCAGCCGAGGGCGAGCAACGCCAGCAGCGCGGCGGGCGCCAGGCGCGCCACTTTAAGGACGGTCAAGGTCATGGAGATCTCCGCGGCGGCCCCTTCCACCCGCAAGCGACGATCGGCCATGGCATCCGCGCGGGAGGCTCACGGTGACATGTTGCAGGGCCGTGGGGTCGTTTGGCAAGGATGGCCGTGAGGGGGGGAGGGCGGCAGGACGTCTCGTCGATTCAGCGGCTCCCGCCCGGGCCGCCCCGCTCGTCCGTGGCGCAGCCGCTTCATGCCGTCAAACGTTCGCGCCTGCCGCGCACCGGACAAGGGCTGCCACGCGCCGCGATCCGTGCGCCGACCTTGAAACTTCATGACAACTCGGGGACGGCACGTGCTTGAGAGTCTCCCTGAACGCGCACTCGGGGGATTCGACCCGTTGGCCGTGGCCTTCATCCAGGAGCCGACATGACCTCCAGATCCCGACGCATCCTCTTTGGCGGCATCCTGGCCGCCCTGATCGCGGTCATCGGCTGGACCTACCAACGGAGCCTGGTGCCCGCCATCCACCCGGACCACGATCATGGCCTCGAGAACCTGGCGGGCGGCGGCTTCCTGTGGGTGGACAAGCCCGAGGGCGGAAAGCGCAACCTGGTCGGGCGACCGCGCGGAGTGCTCGTCATGCATTGGTTCGAGATGGGCTCGCCGGAGAGCGCGGCGGAGCTGCCGGCGCTGGTGGACTACGCGCGCTCGGTCGAGAACAACCGCGAAATCGAGGTGATCATGATCGCGGCCGGCAGCAAGCGCGAGGCGGTGCTGGCCTGGGCGCGCGGTCACGGAGTGCCCACCGAGAACCTGTACGCCGACCGCGACCAGAAGACTGCCGGGCTGATCGGCGTGCGGCGTCTGCCCGAGACGCTGATCTACGACCCCGAGGGCCACCTGGTCCACCAGGCGCGCGGTCCGATGGACTGGAGCGCCCACGCGACGCATGTCGCGATCGAAGGTTACCTAGCCGGAGGCGCCGGGCACCAGCATTAGGCCGCGGTGTAAGCATCCGATCACATCGGTGACTCGGTCACTCCCGGCTGCGACGTTTCCTCGAGACGACTCGCTCCGCCCTTCCGCGCCGCGCGCCGGCCACCTCAGTCACAGGTTTGAGCCAGGGCCTCGTACTTGCCGTGCATGTCCTCGATGGCGCTCGTGATCCGCTCGAGGTCCTTGGATCGGACCGTGCCCGCCAGCCGATCCACTGCCACCGAGAGCCGCTTGCGCGCCGCCACGAACTCCTTCTCCCGGTCCCTGAAGCGCTCCGGCACCGCCGCCTTGCCGAGGGCCGCCATCGGCTCCTTCAGCCGACCGACCGACGCGCGAATGGCATCGAGGTCGCCGGCGGGCATGTCGTAGTGGTAGAGCTTGTAGAGCACGACGTGGAACGCCTCCAGCTCCGCGAGCGGCGGCCGGATGGTGCGCACGAGCTGCTCGAACTGGGCGTGGAGCCGCTCGCCCGCGTCGAGCAGCTTCTGGTCATCCGTGCCTTCGACCGCGGCCGCGTACCGTTCGACCACCGCCTCCAGCTCCTTCACGCTCTCATCCCAGGCCGCCTGCTTGTCGCGCAGGATTCCCGGCAAATCCGCCTTCATGACCGCCGCGGACCGCTCGCGGATCTCGGGCAGCATCGCCCGCATGGCGACGTAGTCCTTGCCGGGCCACGCGTCGTGCCACAGCCTCCGGATGACGTCGTGAAACTGCGTCAGCTCCGGCACGCTGGCCCGCGTCTCGTCGTGCGTCGGAGCGGCATGGGAATGCGTCTCCTCGGCGAACGCGAGCCCCGTCAGGGCGATTCCCGCCAGCAACGCCACCAGCACGATCCCGCAGAACCGCTTCATTGCCGCCTCCTTTGAGGAAGTGTCACCACCGCACCGGGATCCGGATCTCACTCGACATCTTGACACGGACGCCGCTCAGCGCGACATCGCTCCACGGATCGACCGCTCGATCCCCGCGAAGAACCGCGCGCAGCGGATCACGATCGCCTGACTGCCGAGCGGCAGCGGCCCCACCCGTTCGAGCCGGATGTGGGGATCGAACGTGGGGACCGACGCCATCACGCGCTGCGCCGCGTCCCTCCGGCCGTGACGGGTTTCGTAGACGGCGCGGTTCACGCGCGACTCGCCGTAGAGCCAGCTCGTCATCGCGACGTATCCATCCATGCGTCCGCTCCACGGCCGATACGCGTAGCGCCAGGGGCCCTCGGGCACGTACGCCGTGTCGGGTCTGAGCCAGGTCACGACATGATACGGCACGCGCTTCCACGCCGGATCCAGCTGCGCGAAGTTGCCTTCGGCGAACACCGGATGGTCCGGCATGGCGCGCGCCGCGAATGCGTTCAGAAACCCGCGGTAGGCGGCTTCGGCCTGCGGTCCATCGAACGGCAGTCCGCGTTCGGAGCGGACCAGGATGGCGCGCAGCCGCGCGGCCTCGGGTGCGGCGCGCGCGACCAGCTCGGGCGCCCGCCGATCGAGCTCGTCCAAATACCAGCTCAGGCGCAGCAGGTCCGGGTTCACGATCAGCACGTCGCGCCGGAAGCCTTCGACCTCCTGGTAGTAGAGGCTCGCGGACAGGCTGTAGTCCTAGCTCGTGGTGATCAGCATCGCGCGCGGGGGCAAGGGTCCGAGCACGTCGGCCACGCGGTGCTCGACCAGGCGGTTGCCGCTCTCGTCGGCCCCGGACCAGTGCAGCGCGGCGGCGAGCGCGACCAGAACCACGGTGCAGATGATCGCGACGCGCGCACCCAGGCGTTCGTGGAGTCGGAGCAGTCCGGCGGCGAAGAACGTCGCGAGGCCGAGGATGGTCGTCAGCAGATACGCGTCGAGATCCAGGATCCGGTAGCCGGCCGCGAACACCGCGCCGCAGAGGGTGAAGAGCGCCGCCATCCCGGCGAGCGCGGGCGCGCGGCGCGCGAGCCACAGCGCCCCGAGTGCGGCCACCAGGAGCCCGAGCCACACGAAGTCCCAGGGCACACGCCACAGCAGGTAGCGCGCCTGCGTCGCGAAGCTCGCCGGGTCGGCGAACATCCAGCCGCGGTAATCGGCTCCCGTGACCTGATGAACGAATCCCGCGAGGGTGCGCGTGCCTCCCCAATCGAACCGCGGGCTCATGGCGGATCGCAGCGGCAGCCACGCGTACGGCAGCAGGCCGATCAGGAACGGCGGAACGAGCGAGGCGACGCGGCGCCAGAACCGCCGCCCGAAGCCGAACCGCGACACGGCGACCGCGAGCAGGCCCGGCGCGAGCAGCACGGTGGTCAGGTGATTGGTGAACGCCAGGCCGAGCACCAGTGCGAACGCCCATCCCGCGCGCGTCGCGGCGGCGGCCGGAGCATCCACCCAGCGCAGGCACAGCAGCACCACGAGCGGCATCAGCACCGCGTGCAGCGCATAGACCTCGAAGCCGTTGGCCTGCTGCCACCACGTCACCGAGAGCGCGGTGAACGACGCGGCGCCGAGCGCGTATCCGCCGCGCGCCCGTGCCCCGGCGGTGGCGCCGACCGTCGGTGCCACCGTCGCGAGGACGCGGTCCAGGAGGAGGGTGAGCACCGCCGCACCCGCCGCCACCAGCACGGCGGCGAACGCGTTCAGCACCAGCACCGGGCGCAGCGGCACGAGGTGCGCGAGCGCGCCCCCGATGAGCATCAGGGTGGGATAGCCGGTGGCGTGAGGGATGCCGAACGTATAGGCCACCGCGGCCAACTCGCCGCGATCGATGAAGCCGATGGCGCGGTTCATGGTGGCCAGATAGAGCGGCGCGGTGAGCGCGAAGGCGATCCACGCCGCGCGCCCCGCGTACGACGCGACCGCCGGTGGCGCGCCGGAGCGACCGGCGCCGGCCACCGCCGGTCGCTGCTCACCCATCACGCTGCTCCGCATGCCCCCGCTCCTTTGGCTGCGCCGCGCCGCGGCGGCTCGCCAGGTTATCGGGCGGTCCATTCCTACGAATGATGGATGTCTCGCGATCCGAAAGAGGGCATGTTGGCAGGCCCCCCCGGCCGTTACAGCCGAGGGGGCTCGAACGACTCGCCATATCCCGATTCAGCTAGGCAGCGACTTCCTTGTTTCGCCGTCGCAGCACCATGAACAGGGCGCCTGCCGCCAACAACAGGACCACCATGAGAATCAGAGTCACCGTGGATGTGCCGGGAATATTGACCGAATGCTCGGCCGTCACCAGATTGGCGACGTGAATCCCCTGCCCCGGATTTGGGTTGGTGAAGAGGTGGAGGCAGGTCAATGGATGGAGGTACGTCACTTGAGGCGGGACGCACGTGATGTCGGCCTGGATCTTCAGTGGGGTGTGGTTGTAGAGGAACTGTCCGCCTCCCAAATCGACCTCGAAGAACACGTCAAAGAAGCTCTCGCCGGTCAGAGGGTCACCGGGGTCCTCGGCGATCGCCCCCAGGGAGGGAGAGATGATGCCACCCTGCCCCTGACCGGCCCTCAGCGTGACGGTCCCGTTCGTGAGACACATCGATATGATCTCGGTGTCGATGACATCCAAGTGTGCGTCAACTGGCCTGAGTCCCGGGAAGTGGTTCGAATCATCGAGGGGATTGGATCGGCTGACTGTTAGCAGCGAGCACTCTCCGGTGAGTACGAGATTGATCCCGGCCGTACAGCTATCAGGGCCCCCGATGTCCGTGCTGATCCCCACCACAGCACCATTGGACGGGATCTGGTCGAGCCCCGAGGCGCATCCGTCGATCCAGTGGCTGCCGGGACCGCACTCCGAACACGGCAGTGCTTGTCCCCAAGCCAGTGACGCGGACCCTCCCGCGACGAGCAGCAACGCCAACACAAGCGAAAGTCGCGTACGCATGGTAGGTGTATCCTCCCTTCGCGGCGGCGACGCGGAGCAGGCCGCGTTGATCGGTCGGCCGCCGGATCAGGCGTGAGCCTGGATCGTGGATGACCTGGATCGCGAGATCATGCTCGCTGGGAAGGATCGGGCTCGCCACTCGCTCGAGACCACCCGGTGACGGGTGCCTCTCTGCTGGCCGGTCGAGCCCTGAAAGCAGGGTGGGAGCCAGCACCGGTAGGCGAGTGGTGAGCGAGATCCCGCCGCGGCCACGGACATGATGTCGTCCTTCTTCAACTGGGGGAGTGCCTCGTAGGAAGAAGTGTCCTGCCAACGTTTTGTGAAGTCAATCTTGAATGACCTGATGCGCTGACCACGGCTCGCGGGAGTTCATCCATGGCACCGGGCGTTCGATGTCGCTAAACGCGAGGTCCGCAGCGATCCACCAGGGCGGTCGGGCCCCTGATGACCGTCGAGCCCCGGGCGCCGGGCTCACCGCCGTCCAGGGTGCGCTCGACGCCTGCGCGCCCGCGGCCAGCGGGGGAAGCGCATCGGCGACTGGCGGCTCGGCGAGCTACGCGGCGTGCGCCGGGGTGGGGGCGCTGGCGTCGAGCAGCGCCGGCTCGACACAGGAAGGAAGCACGATGAACTGGAGCGTGAGCGCGGCGAGAACGACGCCCTCCCCGCCGAGCCGGCTCGATCCCGGCCACCGGGGGAGGTAGCAGGTCACGCGCTGAGTCGAGATGGGACCGATCAGTGCCAGCGCCACCACGCTCGGGATCAGTGCCGCACCACCGCAGCGCGCGCTCTGCGTCGCGAGCAGGCCGGCCGCGAGCGCGGCGATGCCCATGCACATCCAGAGCCCGCCGCGTCCGCGTCAGGGATGGACCGGGCGCGCGAGCGACATCACCGCCGCCAGGAGTGGAACGATCGCCCCCGTACCGTGCACGTTCGCCCCGGCCCGCCCTGTATACTCGCGCGATGGCCGATCCTTCGTCTCCGTGCGCCCCGCTCGGGAGCATCGCCTGCCGCCGGGCGGGTCACACTGCCTCCCGACGCTCCCCCGGCGGCGACTGCGCGCACACGCTCTTCGCTCGTCGCGCGCTTTCCGCGAGTGGGTGGGAGACCTCCTCGCCCCAGGCGGCTTCCACCCTTGCGGCGACCGGCCCGCTCACGGTGGAGCTGCGCGCGCCCGGCGTCCCTTCGCGCGGGGAGCGGGAGGGCTGAATGCGCTCGGTCCGCGCGCGCGCCCATGCCTCGATCGCCAACCTGGGATACGGGTTCGACGTCTTCGCGCTGTGCGTCACGGCGGGCTTTGACGAGGTCCAGCTGAGCCTCGGCGGCCGCGGCTCGGTGCTGGTGGTCGAGGGCGAGGCCGCGGCGGGCGTTCCGCGCCGCGCCAGCGCCAACTCCGCCGGCGTGGCACTGGCGAAGCTGCTGCGCGACCACGGCATCACGCGCACGGTGCGCGCGCGGCTGCGCAAGGGCGTGCCGGCGGGCGGGCTGGGCTCGAGCGGGGCGAGCGCGGTCGCGGCGGTGGTCGCGGCCAACCGGCTGCTGGGCCTTGGCCTGACGCGCGAGGCGCTGGTGCCCTACGCGGCCCACGGCGAGACGGCCTCGGCCGGGACGGCGCACGCCGACAACGTCGCCGCGAGCCTGTTCGGCGGCCTGGTGGTGGTCGAGCGCCTCGCGCCCGCGCGCATCCTGCGCTTGGTACCGCGCGGGGCGCTGCGGATCGCGATCGCGCGGCCCCAGCTCCGGCTCACGACGGCGGCCGCGCGGCGCGTGCTCCCGCGCCGCCTGGCGCTCGAGCAGTGCGCGCAGGCCTGCGCGCGCGCGGCGATGATCGTCGCCGCCCTTCAAGCCGGCGACGTGCGTGGCTTCGGCCGCGCGCTCGAGGGCTCGCTCACCGATCGCGCGCGCGCGGCACTGATCCCCGGCTTCGCCGAGGTGTGCGCGAGCGCCCGGCGCGCGGGTGCGGCGGGCGCCACGGTGAGCGGAGCGGGCCCCGCGGTGATGGCCGCGGTGGATGCCGGGCGCGCCGATCCGCGCGCGGTCGCGGCGGCGATGGCCGCGGCGTTCGGGCGCGCGGGGCTCGAGGCGCGCACCCTCGTCGCCCGGGTCGGCGGCGGGGCGCGGGTCGTGGAGGTTCGGCGATGACGCTCCACTGCATCTCCTGCGACCACCGCCAGCCCCACGACCCGCTGACCTTCGTCTGCCCGCGCTGCGGCACGCCGCTCGAGGTGCTCCCCGATCCGGAGGCATTCGCTCGCGGCGGCTCGTTCGAGGGGCGCGGCGTGTGGCGCTACCGCGCGCTGCTGCCCGCCGGGCGCGGCCCCACCCTCGGCGAGGGGGACACCGGGCTGCACCGGTGCGAGCGCCTCGGGCTCGAATTCGGGCTCTCGACGCTCTACGTCAAGAACGAGGGCGAGAACCCGACCGGCTCGTTCAAGGACCGCGGCATGACGGTGGGTGTGGCGCTTGCGCTCGGGATCGGCGCGCGCGCCGTGGCCTGCGCCTCGACCGGCAATACCGCGGCGTCCATGGCGGCCTACGCGGCGCGCGCCGGGATCGAGGCGATCGTGCTGGTGCCCGCGGGCAAGGTGGCGAGCGGCAAGCTGTCGCAGACCGTGGCCTGCGGCGCCACCATCGCCCACGTCGAGGGCGATTTCGACGACGCCATGCGCCTGGTGGTCGAGCTGGCGGCGCGCGAGCGCAGCCTCTACCTGCTCAACTCGATCAATCCCAACCGGCTCGAGGGCCAGAAGACGCTGGCCTTCGAGGTGTGCGAAACCCTGGGCTCCGCACCCGACGTGGTGGTGCTGCCGATGGGAAACGCCGGGAACATCAGCGCGCTGTGGAAGGGCTTCAAGGAGTTCCAGCTGCTCGGCCGCATCGAGCGGCTGCCGAGGATGATCGGCGTGCAGGCCGAGGGCGCCGCACCCATCGTCCGGGCGCTCGGCGACGGCGCCGACGCCTGCCGGGTCGAGCGCCCGGAGACCATCGCCACCGCGATCCGCATCGGCGCCCCGGTCAACTGGAAGAAGGCGGTGGCCGCGATCCGCGAATCGGGCGGGGAGGCGGGCACGGTGACCGACGCCGAGATCCTGGCCGCCCAGCACGACCTCGCGGCGCGCGAGGGCCTGTTCGTCGAGCCGGCCTCGGCCGCGCCGATCGCCTACCTGCGCAAGCGCGGGCTCGAGGGCGCGGGGACGGTGGTGTGCATCGCCACCGGGCACGGCCTCAAGGACCCCGAAGTGGTGAGCCGCCACCCGGCGCGCGAGACCCGCGTGGCCCCGGGTCTCGAAGCGCTCCGCGAACTCATCCCGCGATGAAGGTCCTGCTGCTCGGCTTCGGCGCGGTGGGCCAGGCGTTCGCCCGCCTGATCGAGCGGCGGCGCGCGGACCTCTACGCCCGCCACGCGCTGTCGCCGAGCCTGGTGGGCGTGGTGGATTCGCGGGGAGCGGCGGCCGATCCGCGCGGCCTCGACGTCGAGGCGCTGCTCGAGGCCAAGCGCCGCGGCGGCACCGTCGCGGCACTCGCCGCGCACGGCGTCCACGGCGTTTCGGTCGAGGCGTTCATCGTCGAGAGCGAGGCCCAGGTCGTGGTCGAGGCCACGCCCACCTCGGTCGCCGCCCCGGGTGCGGCACTCGCGCGCCTCAAGGCCGCGTTCCGTGGCGGCAAGCACGTCGTGTGCGTCAACAAGGGACCCCTCGCGGTCGCGTTCCCCGCGCTGCTCGAGCTGGCGCGCCACAACCGCGTCGCGTTCCGCTTCAGCGGCACCGTCGGCGGCGGCACGCCGGTCCTGGCGCTGGCGCAGGAATGCGTGCGCGGCGACCGGGTGCTCTCGGCGCGCGCCGTGCTCAACGGCACGACGAACTTCATCCTGTGGCGCATGGACCGCCACGGCGAGGATTACGACGCCGCACTCGCCGAGGCGGTGCGCCTCGGCTACGCCGAGACCGATCCGTCCGCCGACGTGGACGGTATCGACAGCGCGACCAAGCTCGTGATCCTCGCCAACGGCGTGCTCGGACATCCCTGCGTGCTCGGCGACGTGGCGGTCACCGGCATCCGCGGGGTGACGCGCGAGCATGTGCTCGCGGCGCGCGAGCAGGGGCAGGTCGTGCGGCTGGTGGCCGAGCTGGACGGCGGCCTGAGCGTCGCGCCGCGCGAGATCCCCGCGGATTCGCCGCTCCACGTGCCGGCCAACCTCAACGCGCTGAGCCTGACCCTCGAGACCGGCGGCGAGGTCGCGCTGGTGGGCCGGGGCGCGGGGGGACCCGAGACCGCGACGGCGATCCTGCGCGATCTCATCGACATCTGGCATGCGATCGGGAGCCCGAGATGAAGCTCGTGATGAAGTTCGGCGGCAGCTCGCTGGCCGACGCGGACCGCATGCGCCACTGCGCGGCGCTGGTCCGGTCGCGCGTGGCGAAGCACCAGGTGGCGGTGGTGGTCTCGGCGATGGACGGCGTGACCGAAGAGCTGCTGGCGCTCGCCGACGCCGCGGCGGCCGGGACCCGCGCCGTGGCCGAAGCCCACCTCGCGGCCCTGCGCAGGGGCCACGAGGAGGCCGCGGCGGCCTTGGGCGAGCCGGGGCGGGTGCGCGAGCTGCTCGACGAGCTGGACCGGCTGGCGGGCGGCATCGCGGCGGTCGGGGAGCTGACGCCGCGCTCGCGCGACGCGGTGCTGGCGTTCGGCGAGCGCCTGGCGACCGCGCTGTTCCACCGCGCGTTGACGAGCGCGGGCGTGAAGGCCCGCGCCTTCGACGGGGGCGAGGCGGGCCTCGTCACCGACGATCGCTTCGGCGACGCCGAGCCACTCGTGGAGCTGTCGCTCTACCAGGTGGCCGAGACGCTCGGCCCGCTGATCGCCGCGGGCGAGGTGCCGGTGATCACCGGATTCATCGCCGCGACCCAGCACGGTGTGACGACCACCCTGGGGCGCGGCGGCTCGGACTACACCGCCACGCTGGTCGGTGCCGCGCTCGGAGCCGACGAGATCTGGATCTGGAGCGACGTGGACGGGCTGATGAGCGCCGATCCGCGCATCGTCCCGGGCGCACGGCGTCTCGAGCGCATCTCGTTCTCCGAGGCGGTGGAGATGGCGCAGTTCGGCGCCAAGGCGATGCACCCACGCGCGCTCGAGCCCGCGGCCGAGCGCGGCGTCCCGGTGCGGATCCGGAACACCTTCCGGCCCGAGGGCGAGGGCACGCTGATCGCGCGGGAAGGCGACGCGCCCGACGGCATCGTGCGCTCGGTCCACGTGGTGCACGATTCCGGCATGATCCTGGTGACGGGAGCGGGGATGATCGGCCGCGTCGGCACCGCCGCGCGCGTGTTCGAGGCGCTCGGCGAGCACGGCATCAACATCCGCATGATCTCGCAGAGCGCCTCGGAGGCCGCGATCTCGATCGCGGTGGGCGCCGGCCAGCTCGAGGCCGCGCGCGCGGCGCTCGAGGCGCGGCTGCTCCGCACCGGACACGCGCGCCGGGTGCTGGTCGAGCCCGAGGTCGCGATCGTCGCCGCGGTGGGGGCCGGGATGCGCGGCACGCGCGGCGTCGCGGCACGGGTGTTCGGCGCGGTCGCGGCGCGCGGGATCAACGTGATCGCGATCGCGCAGGGCTCCTCGGAGCTGAGCATCTCGTTCGCGGTCGGCCGCGACGCCGGCCCCGACGCTGCGCGCGCGCTCCACGACGAGTTCGGACTGGCTAAAGGGTAGCGTTCCCCGCGGATCGCCCGCCCGCCAGGTCCTCGCGCAGGAGCCCCCGCAGCCGGCGCCGGCAGTCGGGACAGAACTCGCCGCTCGAGCGATCCACGGCGCGGAACCCGCCCTTGGCGTCGTTCATGATGCATCGGGGCGAGGGGCAGTGGTGGAGGCCGAAGGTGTGGCCCAGCTCGTGGACCGCCACCTGCTGCACGCGCCGGTCCACCAGGCTCGGGGAGGCGTGATGGCCGCGAAGTCTGTGGACCGAAACCACGCCGGCGGGGCGCGAGAGACCGGCGACGCCCATGACGCCCCAGTCGTAGACCTGCCCCTTGGTCACCGAAAGATCGCGCGACATGAGCCCCAGGATCTTCGAAACACCCGACGGCTTGCCCTCCTCGAGCCAGCGGAGAAGCCGCTCGCCGCGATACCGATTGCGCGGCGAGTAGAACGCCGATTCGGGTAGGCGCCGGTCGGGGAGCACGACGACGCGCGCGGCGAACGTCTCCCCGATGCGCTCGGCGGCCGCGCGGACCAACGTGGGATCCACGTCCCCCAGCGGCTGGACGGCGACGACCGGTGCCGTGGCGAGCGGATCCGGGGACGGCGTCACGGCCTCGGGAGGAGGCGTGGCGTCCCCCATCGACCGCGCCAGGAAGGGAGCGAGGATCAGCAGCGAAGCGATCAGGAAGACTCGGAAGGACGCACGTCGCACCCCATGGGTATCGGCCGCGCCGTCGCCGCGCTGGAGCGCCGGCGCTCCAGCGCGAGACTCCGGTCATGGGGCGCGACGAGGAAGGCCGCTTCGGGCGCCGGCTACCGCCGTCACTGCACGCGCGCGACTCTCCAGGTCCGCTCCGTGCGGCCCAACCGCGCGCGCACGAAGTAGAGTCCGGCCGGCGCCCGGCTTCCGCCCGAGGTGAGGCCGTCCCACGCCACCTCGTGGGCTCCAGCCTCGAACGCGGCGTCGGCGAGGCTCCGCACCAGCCGCCCGCTCACATCGAAGACCCCGACGATGACGCGCGTGGGCTCCGCGAGCTGCAGCGCCAGGCGCACGCTGCCGCGGGACGGATTGGGGAACGGCGCGCGCATCGCCCGCGGCGCGGGCTCGACCGCGGCCACCGGGGCGTCGCGTCGCGTCACCCACGCGGTCGCGTTCAGCGCCAGCAGGCTGTCGCCGCCGGCGGCCTCGCCCCACCCGTCGAAGATGCTGCTGTTCCCCGGAGCGGCGCTGCCGTCGTCGATCGGCGAGCTGTCGCCCACGAAGACGATGCGGCCGTTACCGTAGACGGATCGAGCCGCCATCACGCCGGTGGTGCCCTGGGGGAGCCCGGTGCGCCACACGCAGCCGCGCACGGTCGGATTGATGCCCGGGTAGAGGATCAGCGCGGTGCCGTTGTGGAACTCCAGTCCGTTGACGGTGCCTTCGGGCCCGTGGATGACGGAGTCGTCGGGGGCGATGTTGACGTTGGTCGACCACACCTCGCTGAAGTTGCTGTTGGTGCCCGACACCTCGAAGCTCGTTCCCCACAGGTGTTGGGCGTCGAGCTGGTTCCAGATCCGGGGCGAGTCGATGCCGTCGTTGTTCCGGTCGGAGTTGATGTGGTCGGCGACCGCCACGAGCCCGCCGCCGTCGCGCACGTAATCGAAGATCGCGGTGGATTCCGCCGCCGTGAACGCGGTGTTGGGCTCGGGGACGATGAACACGTCGAATTGCGAGAGATCGTAGGGGTTGGCGATGTTGCCGTAGGTGATGCCGTAGGCGGACGTGAGCGTCGCCACGAAGTAGCCGCGCTTGACGAGATCGATCCCCCACGACGAGACGGCGCCGAGCCAGTAGGTGCGCGGCGTGGCGGCCGTGACGGTGGACTGGTCGGGGAGCGGCAGTGGCTGGTCGGTGTCGATCACCCAGTCGGCGTTGCCGGCGGTCTCGGCGTGGGTGTTGTCGAACAGCGCGCGCTTGGGCGCGCCCGCTGCGGCACCGGTGAGCGGCCCGACCGCGGCCAGCATGGCGAGGGCGGCAGCGACGGCGCGGAGGTGACGGGTCAGGGGAGGCTGCGGAAAGCGACGTGCCGACTGCGCCAAGGTGCCCTCGCGAGATGAACGAGCATCGAGTATACGCCGACGCGACCGCCCATCAAAGCACTGCGGGCGACACCGATCCGGCGTCGCCCGCACTGCGTCGCGTCCGTTCCCCGCCTATTTCACGCGCTCCCGATGATCCACGAACAGGCCCTCGGCCTCCGCGGTCAGCTTGTCGCCCTCGAACGTCACGACGGGCGGCTCGCCTCTGATCTGGAAGGTCACGATCTTTCCGCTGCCGCTGACGGCGGTGCACTTGGACTTCTCGGCGGGGGCGGTGTAGCTGAGCCCGGGAGCCCCGAGATTGTTCTGCAGCCAGAAGATCGGCTTCTCGCAGTAACCGTCCTTGGTGAACGCGTACTCGCCGATGTACGACACCGAGACCGGCTGGCCCTCGGCGTCCTTCCAGAACACGTTGAAGTTCCGGTACTGCGTGGTAAAGGTCATCATGCCGGCGATGTCGGGGGGGCCAAGCTCCTTGCCTGGACTATTCATGAGCCCGCCGCCCGCGACCGCGACTTGTGTGATCCGGCGAATTCCCATGTGCACCCTCCTGGCTCGTGGGCGTGGCAGGTGGGCAGTTCAACGGTCGGAATGTAGCATCGCCGCGAACCGGGTCACGAGTAGCGACGTCCCTTGTGCTCGATCCACCCCCCGGGCCGCTTTCCGGCGGGATCGCGATGGGTCCAGTGGATGACGCCGCCCCTTGTATTCCACTCGTACTCGCCGCGGAACACGACACGATCGCCGACCTGGAGTCCGCGGACGCGAGGCGAGAGATCGATGTTGTGGCTGACGAGCACGGTGTGCCCGGACGAAGGGAGTCGCAGGAGGAAGCGCTGGTGGCGAGATCCCTGGCGGTCGTCGGGGAGAATGCGCTCGACCACCCCTTCGGCTTCGACCCACTGGTTGGAGAGGCGCTGCTCGAATGCCCGGACGATGCGGGCTTCGCCGGACTCGCCCGCCGCCGGGCGTCGCGCGGGGCCCGCGGAGGGTCGGGGGGCGCCCGCGGAGGGCTGCACGGCGGCGGACGGGACCGGCGCTTCGCGGATCCGCCCGGCGAAGTACAGCCCGGCGGCCGCCACCAGGGCCAGAACCAGGAGTCTCGTGATCGCCGCTCTGGACACGCGCCCTCCGGCACCATTCGATGTCCGGTCGCCGGGCAGCCTACCACCCCCCCCGGGGACGCCGGGGCCGCGCGCCCGCACTCCCCGCGCCCCGCGCGGGCCGGCCGCGCCCTGTGGGCTCCACAGCCGCCCGCCCCCGCTTCGCGCGGCGTCCGAACCCCCCGACCATGGCCCCGGCGCATCCCATTCCCGCTCAAGCTCCTCCACCCCGGCGCCGATACCAGCCGCGTCAGGGTGCGGGCCCTTCCCATGCCCGTCGCACCCCTAGTCCGCGTCCCTTCGAGGAAGCATGAGCGAGAAACGTCGGCAGGGAAGCCTGGCTGGTCCCTCCATGGGGGCCAGTACCTCGATCAGCGTGCGCGAGGTGCTCGAGGCGGCGCCGGACATGATCTTCTGCGCCGACTCCGAAGGGCGCCTGATCTGGCTCAATGCCGCGGTGGAGCCGCTGCTGGGCCGGAATCCGTCCGACCTGCTGGGACGCCTCTTCCTCCACCTCATCCCCGACCGCGAGCGCGCGCACGTGGCCCGCTTCTTCGCGCGCCAGCACCGCGCCCGCACCGAGGTCACGGTGCGCGAGTGCCACCTGCTCGCCGCCGACGGCAGCCCGATCCCGGTGAGCGTGCGCACGCGGCGCGTCGAGCGCCCGGACGGCGAGGTGGTCTACGTCGGCACCGCGCGCACGGTGGAGGTGATCGCCGAGGGCGAGCTGCTGCCGCTCTCGATGCTCACCGAGACCAAGCTCTCCGAGGTGGTGGCCCAGGCGGGCGGCGACGGCACGACGAAGCCGGACATCGTCTCGACCATGGGCCGCGAGCTGCGCCAGCCGATGAACGGGCTGCTCAACATGACCAAGCTCCTGCTCGGCACCGAGCTCGGCGATGACCAGCGCCAGTGGATCGAGGTGATCCAGAACTCGGCGCGCTCGCTGCTGGGGCTGGTCACCGATACGATCGATTTCTCCAAGATCCAGTCGGAGAAGCTCGACCTCGAGACCCTCGACTTCGACCTGCGCGTCACCGCCGAGGAGGTGGCGGCGCTGCTGCTGCCGCAGGCGGCGGAGAAGGGGCTGGATTTCGCCTGCATGGTGCACCACGAGGTGCCCTCGCTGCTGCGCGGGGACCCGGGGCGCCTGCGCCAGGTGCTGCTCAACCTGGGCCGCACGATGGTCCGCACGATGCGCCAGGGCGGCGGACGGGTGCGCATCGAGCGCGCCGAGGAGGACGACGTTCGCGTCGCCCTCAAGTTCACCGTGGCGCACGCCGGCACCGATGGCCCGGACCCGCATTTCATGCCGGCATTCCAGCACTTCCTCGAGGGCGAGGCGACGCCGGGCGGCAAGATCGAGGGCGCATCGCTGACGCTGAGCGTCGCGCGCCGGCTGGTGGAGCTGATGGGCGGCGAGGTGGGCACGGACTTCGAGCCCGGCGCGGGGCAGAGCTTCTGGTTCCGCATCCCGTTCGAGAAGCAGGCCCCGGCGGCGGAGCGCCCGACGAGCGGCGCGGTGCAGCTGCGCGGGCTCAAGGTGCTGGTCGCGGATCCCTCGCGCGCCTCGCGCGACCAGTCGGTGGGCATGCTGGCGGCGTGGGGCTGCAAGCCCGAATCGGCCTCGCAGCACGACGAGGCGCTCGATCGCATGCGCGCGGCGGCGCAGGCGGGCCATCCGTTCCAGGTGGCGATGCTCGAGCTGGCGGTGCCGGATCTCGATGGCGAGCAGCTCGGGCGCGAGATCCGCTCCGATCCCGCGCTCCGGGACACGCTCATCATGCTGCTCACCAACGTGGGCAGCCGCGGCGACGCGGCGCGCATGCGCGAGGCCGGCTTCTCCGCCTACCTGGTGAAGCCGCTGGGCTGGCCGGAACTCTACGACGCGCTGGTGGACGTGGTGCGCAACGCGCGGGACAAGGGGGCACAGGCGCCCCTGGTCACCCGCCACTCCGTGGCCGAGTCGCGCCGCGGGCGGCTGCGCATCCTGCTCGCCGAGGACAACCGCGTGAACCAGATCGTGGCGGAGACGGCACTCAAGCGCCTGGGCTACTGGGTGGAAACGGTGACCAACGGGGCGGCGGTGCTGGAGGCGGTCGAGCGCGAGCGCTTCGATCTCATCCTGATGGACGTGCACATGCCGGAGGTGGACGGCTGCCAGGCCACCGCGGCGCTGCGCGCCAAGGAGGGCCCCTACGCCCACACCCCGGTGGTGGCGATGACGGCCGACGACGACCCGGAAGAGCGCGGACGCTGCATGGCGGCGGGGATGGACGACTATCTCACCAAGCCGATCGACCTCGCCTACCTGTGCGCGGCGGTCGAGCGGTGGACGCTGCAGCGGACGCTGAGCGGCGCGCACGCCGCGCCGCACGCCCCGAACGCCGCACCGCATGCTCCGCACCCCGAGTCCGCGCCGGGGGCGAGGTCCAAGCCCGCGGCCGGGGCGAAGCCGGGCGTGAAGGCCAAGGGCGAGCCGCCGCCACCCGCCGCAGCACCCGAGCCGGGGGACAACGGGTCGTCGATCGAATCGCTCGAGGCTTCCGCGCTCGCGCTCGCGGGCGCGCTGGCGGAGTCGGCGCCGCCGATCGACACGGCTCGCCTGGAAGAGGCCTGCATGGGGATGGCGCCGCTGCGCGAATCGCTGCTCCACACCTTCATGGCGGAGGTGCGGCCGGGCATCGATCACCTGCGCCAGCACTGCGCCGTGGGCGATGCGCGGCGCGTGGAGTTCGAGGCACACAAGCTGCGCGGGATGAGCGCCACCATCGGCGCGGCTCAGCTCGCCGGCCTGCTGGCAGAGATCGAAACCGCCGCCCAGGCCGAGCAGCTCGATGGGCTGGAGTCGATCGTCGGGCGCGCGAAATCCGAGGTCACCCGGGTCGAGCAGCAGATCACGCTGCTCAGCGAATCGTTCGGCGAAGCCGCCTGAACGCGGCGCCCGACCACCGCGACGCCTGATCGCCGGGCCCCGCAGCAGCGCCGCAACGCCGCGCCCGACCGCCGCGCCGGCGGTCCGCGCCCGCTGTGCTACCCTCCGCGGCCTCATGCGCCGCTTCATCACCCCGCGCCTCGCCCTGCTCGCCGTGGGCCACTTCAGCATCGACGCTTACTCCAGCTTCTTCTCTCCGCTGCTGCCCCTGCTGGTCGCGCGCCTCCACCTGAGCCTCACCAGTGTCGGCGTGCTCGTGGCGCTGGTCTCGCTCTCCTCGTCGCTTTCCCAGCCGCTCTTCGGGATGCTCTCCGACCGCCTGGCGCGCCCGTGGTTCGTGGCCTTCGGGCCGCTGGTGGCGGCGGTGTTCATGAGCGCGATCGGCCTGGCGCCGCACTTCGGCTCGCTGGTGGCGCTACTCATGATCGGGGGCCTCGGCGCGGCGGCGTTTCACCCGCAGGCCGCGGTGCTGGCGAGCGACACGTTGCCACGGCGGTCGGTGGCCATGTCGTTGTTCGTCACCGGGGGCACCGTGGGTTTCTCGCTGGGGCCGCTCTACGCGGTGACGGTCGTGGGATTGGTCGGCATCGAGCGCACCTGGCTGGCGGCGGCTCCGGGGCTGCTGGTCGCGGGGCTCATGCTCGCCTGGTTCTCGCGCGCGCAGCCACGACGGCATCACGCCGCGGCGCGGCCGAGGCTCGCGGAACTGCGCCCGATGCTTCGACCGCTCACGCTGCTCTACTTCGCGGTGGTGTGCCGCTCGGCGGTCTCCTATGGCTTCATGACCTTCCTGGCGCTCTACCTCCACGCGCGCGGCGTCCCGGTGGCGGCAGGCGGGGCGCTGCTCACCGCCTACCTGCTGAGCGGGGCGCTCGGTGGGTTCTTCGGCGGCTGGCTCGCCGAACGCTGGGGCGGGAAGCGCGTGGTCGTGGCGTCGTTCATCGGCGCGATCCCGCTGTTCAACGCCTTCCTGCTGCTGCAACCGTTCGCGGGGATCGTGGCGCTGGTGCTGGGGTCGTTCGCCCTCCAGGCCTCGCTGCCGGTCAACGTCGTCATGGGGCAGGAGCTCTCGCCCCGGCACTCCTCGACGATCTCGAGCCTGCTGATGGGCGCGGCGTGGGGGTTGGGGGCCCTGCTGGTGGGGCCGATCGGAGCGCTGGCCGACGCGCACGGGCTGCCGTTCGCGCTGTTCGTGCTGGCCCTGCTGCTGGTGGGCGGTCTGGGCTGCGCGCTGGCGCTCCCCGACGTGCGCCGCCACGTGCCGGTGGCCGAGATGGCGCAACCCGCGACGGTAGTGGACTAGGCCTCGTTAAGAGGTGCGCCGCCGGCCGGTCACCCGCGCTTGATCGGACCCGTATACTCCGATCACGCGTACGGCAGCATCTCGATCCTGGAGGAAGAGCGATGGACATCGGATTCGTGGGCCTCGGCCGCATGGGGCTCAACATGACGATCCGCCTGATCCGGGCGGGGCACCAGGTCGCGGGCTACAACCGCGACCCGAAGAAGGTGGACGAGGCCAAGCAGCAGGGGGCGAAGCCGGCCTACTCGCTCGAGGAGCTGGTCCAGGCGCTGCGCCCGCCGCGGGCGGTGTGGCTCATGATCCCGGCGGGCAAGCCGGTGGACGACACCATCGAGCACCTGGTCCCGCTGCTCGCGCGCGGCGACCTGGTGGTGGACGGCGGCAACTCCAACTACAAGGACTCGGTGCGCCACGCCGCCCGCCTGAAGGACGCGGGGTTGGAGTTCGTGGACGCCGGGGTCTCGGGAGGGATCTGGGGCCTCCAGGTGGGCTACTGCACCATGCTGGGCGGCGAGGCCAAGTCGATCGAGCGGCTGCGGTCCGCGCTCGACGCGCTGGCGCCGCCCGAGGGCTGGCTGCACGTGGGGCCGGCGGGCGCCGGGCACTTCTCCAAGATGGTCCACAACGGCATCGAATACAGCATGCTCCAGTCCTACGCCGAGGGCTTCGAGGTGCTGGAGGCCAGCGAGTACGATTACGATCTGGCCAAGCTCTCGCACCTGTGGAACCAGGGCAGCGTCATCCGCTCCTGGCTGCTCGAGCTGTCGGAGCGGGCGTTCGCGGCCGATCCGCACATGAAGAACATCCGCGGCTTCGTGCAGGACTCGGGCGAGGGGCGCTGGACGCTGCTCGAGGCGATCGACCGCAGCATCCCCACGCCGGTGCTGGCGCTCGCGCTGCTGTCGCGCTTCCGCTCGCGCCAGGACGACTCGTTCCGCGACCGGGTGATCGCGGCGCTGCGCAACCAGTTCGGCGGCCACGCCGTGAAGGAGACGTGACGTGTCGGCCCATCTCGAGATCGCGGTCCCCGACGTCCTCGAGCGCGGCCACCGCGAGGCCCCGCCCTGCGCATTCGTGGTATTCGGGGCGACCGGTGACCTCACCCACCGCAAGCTGCTCCCGGCGATCTACAACCTGGCGCTCGACGGGACGCTGCCGGAGGCCTGTGCCATGGTGGGGGTGGCGCGCACCGAACTGACGGATGAACGGTACCGCGCCGATCTGCGCGAAGCCGTGGAGAAGTTCTCGCGCCGCCCGCTCGACGACAAGGTGTGGAGCGACTTCTCGAAGCGCGTCTATTACGTTGCGGGCGCGTTCGACGATGCCGAGACCTTCCGGCGCCTCGACCAGCGGCTCACGGAGCTCGACCGAGCGCACGCCCTGCGCGGCAACCGGCTCTTCTATCTGGCGATCCCCCCGGGAGTGTTCGAGACGGTCCTCACGCACCTGCACGACGGAGGCATGATCCAGCCGCCCCACGGCGAGCGCTTCACCCGGGTGATCATCGAGAAGCCGTTCGGGCGCGACCTGGCGTCGGCGAAGGAACTGAACGCCCTGGTCGGGAAGCTGCTCGACGAATCCCAGGCGTTTCGCATCGACCACTACCTGGGCAAGGAGACGGTCCAGAACATCATGGTGTTCCGCTTCGCCAACAGCCTTTTCGAGCCGCTGTGGAATCGCAAGTACATCGACTACGTCGAGATCACCGCCGCCGAGACGGTGGGCGTGGGCTCGCGCGGCAGGTTCTACGACGCCAACGGGGTGCTGCGCGACATCGTCCAGAACCACCTGCTCGAGGTGTTGAGCCTGGTGGCGATGGAGCCGCCTAACGGCGCGGCCGCCGACGAGATCCGCGACGAGAAACTCAAGGTGTTGCGCGCGCTGCGTATTCCATGGGACGACACCATCGAGCGCGACGTGCGCGTCGGCCAGTACCGCGGCTATCGGGGCGAGCCCGGCGTGGCCAAGGACTCGGTGACGCCGACCTACGCCGCGCTGCGCGTGTACATCGACAACTGGCGCTGGCAAGGGGTGCCGTTCTACCTGCGAGCGGGCAAGATGCTCAAGCG
Organism: Candidatus Eisenbacteria bacterium RBG_16_71_46; assembly: GCA_001780165.1. GTDB lineage: Bacteria > Eisenbacteria > RBG-16-71-46 > RBG-16-71-46 > RBG-16-71-46 > RBG-16-71-46. The sequence goes on from MFFQ01000096.1 coordinate 44,869, forward strand.
GCGGGTCACGGAAGTATCGCTCTTCACCCAGCAGATCCCGTTGTCCCTGTTCGGCAACCACGAAGTCTGCGAGCGGATCGACCCCAACGTCATCACGCTGCGAATCCAGCCCGACGAGGGCATCAAGGTGCGCTTCGCCTCCAAGGTCCCGGGGCACGACGTCGCGGTCGCCTCGGTGACCATGGACATGAAGTACGCCGAGGCGTTCGGCGGCGCGCCGCCGGAGGCCTACGAGCGGCTGCTGCTCGACGCGATGCGCGGCGACGCCACCCTGTTCTCGCGGCGCGACGCGGTGGAGGCGTCGTGGGCCTGGATCGACCCGATCATCGAGTACTTCGAGAAGCAGCCGCCGAAGGACTTTCCCAACTACGAGCCGGGCTCGTGGGGGCCCGAGAGCTGCCAAGAGCTGATGCGGCGCGACCGGCGCTCATGGCAACTTCTCTAGGCGGGCTCCAGTGCCGGCCCACGTCTTTGAGGATGCCGATGCGCTGGCGGCGGCGGCCGCCGAGCGCGTCGTGGCCGCGGCGGGCGAGGCGATCGCGGCGCGCGGGCGCTTCGATCTGGGTCTTTCCGGAGGCACCACGCCGGCGGGGCTCTACCGCCGGCTCGGTGGCGCGTGGCGCGAGCGTGTGGACTGGGGCCGGGTGCGCGTGTGGTTCGCCGACGAGCGCGCGGTGCCGCCGGGCGACCCGCAGAGCGCGTTCCGCCTGGCGCGCGAGACGCTGATCGATCCCGCGGGCGTTCCGGCGCGCAACGTGCACCGGATGAAGGGCGAGTACCCGGATCTGGCGGTCGCGGTCGCGGAATACGAGGCGCACCTCGTCGCCCCGCTCGATCTGCTGGTGCTCGGCGTCGGGCCCGACGGGCACACCGCTTCGCTGTTCCCGGGATCGCCGCTCCTCGCGGAGCGCTCGCGGCGCGTGGGGCTGGTCGAGGACAGTCCCAAGCCCCCGCCGCGGCGGATCACGGTGACGCCGCGCGTACTCGACGAAGCCCGCGTCGTGCTGGTGCTCGCGACCGGCCCCGAGAAGGCGGCCGCCGTCGCGCGGGCGCTCGAGGGGGAGGCGGCGCCAAACGAGGTCCCGGCGCGGCTGGTGCGCGGTCGCGACTGGTATATCGATCGCGCCGCGGCCTCGGGGCTGCGGCGCGCAGGCTGAAGACGCCCGCGGCCCGGCGAGAAACACCGGGTCGCGGCTGCTGCGTCTGCGAACCGGCTACTTCTTGCGCCGCGCCTGCCGGCGTCCGCCTCCACGCCTGAAGAGCGAGGTGAGGTAGCTGCCGACTTCGCTGCGCACGATCGCGGGCAAGATCTGCCGCACCCGGCTGCGCACTTCCTCCTGGACCTGCGACGCGAGGCTTCCGGCGCCCGCGGCGGGTCGCCGGCCGCGCCGGCCGGTGACACCGCGCTTCTTGCGCCACGAATAATAGGTCACCGGCTGGACCCCGAAGCGCTTCTTCACCTGCGCCGCGGTCAGGCCCTCGGCCTGCGCCGCCGCCAGGATCTTCTTGCGGTCCGCCTCCGTGTACTGCGTGCGCTTCTTACGTCTCTTTGCCATGGTGTTCTCCATCGTCGGCCAAGGGGGTCCATCGGAACGGACGATCAGTACACGCAATGCTCCCATGATGTCAATCACGAGCCGATTGCGATCGTCATTGAAATGTCATGCCGCGTCGCGATCGGATGTCGGTCAGGCGACGAATACGAAGTGTTCGCATTCCGTCATACCGCAATCCGTCAACCACCGACGCCAGGGCTCGCGGGCGATGGCGGACATGAGCACCAGGACCAGGGGCGGCTCGAGCGTCTCGAGCAACGCCGGGTGCGGGCGGCGCGCCTCGGCGGCGTGGATGGACAGGCCCAGCGGGCGCAGCGCGGCGCGCCAGGTCGCGAGGCTGGAGCCGACACCGAGCAGCGTCACCCGTCGCGCCTGCCGCAGGAACCCGCGGGCGAGAGCGTCGCATTTGAGTGCCAGGAACGCCTCGCGCGAGTAGCGCGGGTCGCGCCGCGTCGCGCTGCGGGGATGCTGGCGCCAACCGTAGAGGGTTTCGGGGCGCTTGGCGAAGCGCGCGCCGGCGTCGAGCAGCCGCAGCCACAGGTCGAGGTCCTCGGCCCATCCGCGCTCGCGCCAGCCGCCGACGTGCTCGATCCAGGAGCGGCGCATGACCGCGCTTCCGTGGGCGAGAGGGCTGTCGATCAGTGCCTCGCGTGCCATCGCCTCGTGGTCGAGCAGCGCGTTGTGCCACGCCGCCCAGCGCCGCATGCCGAGGCCGCAGCCCGCCGCGGGGAACAGGCGCACGCGGCAGCCGACCACGGCGAGGCGCGGGTGGGCGACGAGCGTGGCGCGCTGGATCTCGAAACGCCGGCAGTGCGAGACGTCATCGGCGTCCTGGCGGGCGAGCATGGGCGCCCGGGCTCGGGCGCGCGCCGTCTCGAGCGCCGCGGGAAGCCCGCGCGGCGGAGTGTGAAGCACCGTGAGTCGCGGCTCGCGCGCGGCGGCGCGGTCCAGCGCCTCGCCCGACCCGTCGGTCGAGCCGTCGTCCACCGCGATCACCTCGAAGTCCCGAAAGGTCTGCCGCCACAGCGAGGCGAGCGACGCTTGGAGATAGGGCAGCGCATCTCGCACCGGCAGGAGCGCGGACAGGGCGGGCACGGCGACGGACTCTACCAGAAGCCGCCGAGCTCGGTGAGCGTGCTATCGTGCAGCCCATGGCACGCGAACGGCTCTTGATACTCGGTGGCGGATTCGGCGGTCTCGACGTGGTGCGCGAGGTGGGCCGCTCGCGCGCCGCGCGCGAGCACTGGGACACGGTGCTCGTCGACAAGGAGAACTTCTTTCAGTTCAACCCCCTGCTTCCGGCGGTGGCGGTCGGCGCGGTCGAGACGCGCCACATCGTCTACCCGCTGCGCCAGATGGCGCGTCATCATCATGTCCGCTTCCTCAAGAACAAGGCCCGCCGCATCGACCTCGAGCGCCGCGAGGTCCTGCTCCACAACGACCTGGTCGAGCGCTTCGACGTGCTGGTGGTCGCGGTCGGCAGCGTCACCGAGTACTACGGCATTCCCGGAGCGGTCGAGCACACGCGCCCGTTCAAGACCATCGTCGACGCCATGATGCTGCGCGCGCGCGTCGTGGAGCTGTTCGAGATGGCCGAGCAGGCGCGCACGCCGGAGCAGCGCCGGCGGCTGTTGACCTTCACGATCGTCGGCGGCGGGGTCACCGGCGTCGAGGTGGCGGCCGAGTTGATGGACATGGCAGGCGAGACGCTGCTGCCGCGCTACCCCAGCCTCCAGCGCGAGGACCTCGCGGTCACGGTGATCGAGGCCGACACGCGGCTCGTCAATACCGCGCGCCCCGAGCACTCGGAATACGTGCGGCGCTTCCTCGAGCGCCGTGGAGTGCGAGTGCGGCTGGGGTCGGCGGTGGCGAGAGTCGAGCCCAAGCGGATTCACTTCGCCGACGGCGGAAGCCTCGAGGCATTCAGCATCGTCTGGACCGCCGGGGTCGGTCCGCCGGAGCTGGTGCGGGCGCTCCCGCTCGCGCACGCGGATGACGGTCGCGTGCGGGTGGACGGCCGGCTGCGCGCGCTGGACAGCCAAGGGCGGGCGCTCGACCACCTCTACGTGATCGGCGACTCGGCGGCGGTCGAGCGTGACGGCGGCCGCTACCAGCCGCGGCTGGCCCAGACCGCGGTGGCGACCGGGGGCTACGTCGGACGCGCGCTGGTGGCCGCCGCCGAGGGGCGCGAGATCGAGCCCTTCGGCTTCAAGGAGACCGGCTACATCATCTCCCTCGGACAGCACAGCTCGGTGGTGGATCTGTTCGGCATCCCGCTCTCGGGCCGGCTGGCGTGGCTGCTGTGGGCGGCGGCCTATCTGGTCAAGATGGTGGGCTTCCGCAAGCAACTCGAGGTCGGACTCGACCACCTGACGCACCTGGTATTCGATCACGACTCGTCGCAGATCATGAACCGGCGGCAGGTGCTCTCCGACGAGGAGCTGAATCTCTCGCTGAAGGGCGTCGAGGGCGACGGCGGCTCCGCGGCCGCTCCCGGCGGCGCAGCATCGGCGCCCGCGTCCCGCCGCGCCCAAGCGACGCCGCGCGCGCGTTAGCGCAAGGACCCGCCGGTCGGCGGCCCGGACGGGGGCCGCTTGGCCCGCCCGCCCGGGCGCGATACATTCCGGCGGTTCCCCTCGATCCTGCGGGCGGAGGTGCGATGCCGGAGTTCGATTTCGTCGTGCTCGGGAGCGGTCCCGCGGGGCAGCGCGCCGCGGTGCAGGCTGCCAAGCTCGGGCGGCGCGTGGCGGTCGTGGAGCGGCGGCGCGACGTCGGCGGTGTGTGCATCAACACCGGCACCATCCCCAGCAAGACCCTGCGCGAGGCGGTGATCGACCTGTCCGGGCTGCGCCAGCGCGTGCTCTACGGCGCCTCCTACCGTGCCAAGACCGAGATCCGGGTCGAGGACCTGTTCGTCCGCACCGACAGCGTGATGAAGCGCGAGCGCGAGGTCATTCGCGCGCAGTTGCTGCGCAATGGCGTCGAGGTGGTCGAGGGCGAGGGCCGCTTCGCCGGGCCCCACGAGGTCGAGGTGGACGACGGCGAGACCCTGCGCCGGCTCAGCGCCCCCGTCGTGCTCGTCGCCGTCGGGACGGTGCCGGGCATTCCCTCCGGGATCGAGGTCGACCACGAGAACGTGCTCACCAGCGACGACGTGCTCGCGATGGGCCGGCTGCCGCGCTCGATGGCGATCGTCGGCGCCGGCATCATCGGAGTCGAGTACGCCACGATGTTCAGCGTGCTCGGGATCGAGGTGACGTTGTTCGACAAGCGCACCGAGCTGCTGGACATGGTGGACCGCGAGCTGGTGGACGCGCTCACCTACCACGCGCGCCAGAGCGGCATGACGGTGCGGCTCGGCGAAGAGGTGGAACGGCTCGATACCGGCGGCGGGCGCGGCGTCGAGCTGGTGATGAAGAGCGGCAAGCGCCTGGCGACGGAGATGGTGATGGTGTCGGCCGGACGTCAGGGGGCGACCGCGGGTCTGGCGCTGGAGAAGGCGGGGCTCGCCGCCGACGCGCGCGGCCGCCTGACGGTCAACGAGCACTATCAGACGGCGGTGCCGCACATCTACGCGGTGGGCGACGTCATCGGCTTTCCGGCGCTCGCCTCGACCAGCAGCGAGCAGGGCCGCCTCGCCGCGTGCCACGCCTTCGGGCTGCCGGCGATCACGTTCCCGGGCCTCTACCCCTTCGGGGTCTATTCGATTCCCGAGCTGGCATGGGTCGGCCCGACCGAGGTCGAGCTGACGGCCAAGGGCGTGCCCTACGAGACCGGGATCGCCCGCTACAGCGAGATCGCGCGCGGCAACATCCTCGGCGACCTCACCGGGATGCTCAAGCTCATCTTCCACATCGAGACGCGCCGGGTCCTGGGGGTGTGGTGCATGGGGACCCAGGCGACCGAGCTGGTGCACATCGGCCAGGCGGTGATGGCGCACGCCGGAACGCTCGACTACTTCGTCGACAGCGTGTTCAACTATCCCACGCTGGCCGAGTGCTACAAGGTCGCCGCGCTCGACGGCTTCAACAAGCTGCACGACTTGAGCCGCGTCGGCGCCCGCGGCGGCCCCAAGGAGACCTGACCCGATGATCGTCACCGCCGAACTCGCCCTGCAGACGGTCGAGGGCACGGGCCTCGCGTTCGAGGCCCGTGTCGCCGGCCACTCCCTGACGTTCGACAGCGGCGCCACGGCCGAGGCCCCGACGCCGATGCAGGTGGTGCTGGCCGCGGTCGGCGGCTGCACGGCGATGGACGTCATCAGCATTCTGCGCAAGAAGCGCCAGCAGGTGACCGGCTACGAGCTGGTGGTCACCGGCGAGAAGGCGGAGGAACACCCCAAGGTGTTCACCCGCATCGAGGTCCTGCATCGGGTGCGCGGGCACGACATCAGCCCGGCGGCGGTGGAGGACGCGATCCGGCTGAGCGATTCCAAGTATTGCTCGGTGCACGCCATGCTGGAGGCCTCGGTGAAGCTGTCGAGCCGCTTCGAGATCCTCCCGGCGTGAGCGGAGGCGCGCCCGGCCGGCCGCGCGAGGCCCGGCCCTCGGAGCCCGGGACCGACCGCTTCGGCCTCTCCGAGCTGATCCTGCGGGTGAAGGACGTGCCCCGCGCGGTGGCGTTCTACCGCGACGTGGTCGGTCTTGCGGTGGAGCGGGTGGACGGGCCGACCTGGGCGTGGCTGTGGACCGGCGCGCCCGGCGCGTTGCCGCGGCTCGGGCTCACGAGCAAGCCGCTGTCCTTCGGCGCTGCCCATTGCGGCGGCCCGGCGCATTTCGCGATCGCGGTGCCGCGCGCGGCGATCGCGCGGGAGAAGGCGCGGCTCGAGTCCTTGGGGCTTGCGGTCGAGGGCCCGGTGCGCTTCGAGAGCTGGCGGGCGGATTCGATCTACTTCAGCGACCCGGACGACCACCGGGTCGAGCTGTGCGGGTTCGAGCACCTGGACCACGCGCGAACGGGGGACGCCTGAGATGGCCGAGTTCCGGATCGAGAAGGACACGATGGGAGAGATGAAGGTTCCCGCCGCCGCGCGCTACGGGCCCCAGACCCAGCGCGCGGTCGAGAACTTCCCGATCTCGGGTGAGCCGATGCCCGCGGTCTTCATCCACGCCCTGGGCCTGATCAAGGCCGCGGCGGCGCGGGTCAACGCCGCGCTCGGACTGATGGAGCCGGCCCTGGCGCGGGCGATCGAGCAGGCGGCGCGCGAGGTGGCCGACGGCCGCTGGGATGCCGAGTTCCCGATCGACGTGTTCCAGACCGGGAGCGGCACCAGCAGCAACATGAACGCCAACGAGGTGATCGCCCACCGCGCCGCCGAGATCCTCGGCCGCGCGGTGCACCCCAACGACGACGTCAACCGCGGCCAGAGCAGCAACGACGTCATCCCCACCGCGCTCCACGTGGCCGTGGTGCTGGAACTCGAGCAGCGGCTGCTGCCGGCGCTCGAGCGCCTGCGCGAGGTGCTGGAGCGCAAGGCGCGGGAGTTCGACGGCGTGATCAAGACCGGGCGCACCCACTTGATGGACGCGACGCCGATCCGGCTTGGCCAGGAGTTCGGCGGCTACGCCGCCCAGGTGACGCACGGCATCGGGC
>MFFQ01000097.1:0-42888 GCA_001780165.1 Candidatus Eisenbacteria bacterium RBG_16_71_46
CCGCCCGGGGGTCGCGCACCTTGTAGACGCGATGGCCGAAACCCATGATCCGCCGACCGGCGGCGAGCTCGCGCTGCAGCCAGCCCTGCGCGTTCTCGACGCTGCCGATCTCCACCAGCATGTCCAGCACCGGGCCCGGCGCCCCGCCGTGGAGCGGGCCCTTGAGCGCGCCGACCGCACCGGTCACGGCACTCACCATGTCGGAGCGCGTGCTGGCGATGACGCGCCCGGCGAAGGTGGACGCGTTCATGCCGTGATCGATCACCGTCACCCAGTAGGTGTCGAGCGCGCGCGCGGCGATCGGATCGGGCTCCCGGCCGAGGGTCATGTAGAGGAAATTCGCGGCATGACCGAGATCGGCGCGCGGGGCGATCGGCTCCTCCCCCGTCGCGATCCGCGTGTGGGCGGCAACGATGGTCGGAAAGCGCGCCGTGAGCATCTTGGCCCGGGCGAGATCGGCCGCGGGCGAGATGTCCTCGGGGGCGGCGAGGTCGAGCGAGAGCGTGGCACTGGCCATCCGCAGCGCGTCGATCGGCGGCGCGCGGCGCGCGGCGTGGAGCACTTCGAGCGTCGTCGCCGGCAGCGGGCGGAGCGCCGCCATCTCAGCGCGCAGCGAGGCCAGCTCGTCGCGACCCGGCAGGACGCCCATCCACAGCAGCCACGCCGCCTGCTCGAAGGAGACCCGGCCCGCCAGCTCCTTGAGTTCGTAGCCGCCGATGATGAGTTCTCCGGCCAGCCCGTCCACCTGGCTCAAGCGGGTCTGCGCGGCGACCACGCCGTCGAGCCCGCGGCGGGCGGGCGACCTCAAGTCGGCCATGCGCGTCTCCTTTCCGGGGTGGGTCGCGGCGGGTGTCGCGGACTATCGCATCGCGCGCCGACCCGGGCAAACCGCGCCCCGGCCCCGGCGCGCCTCAGCGGCTCGGCACCACGACTTCGCCCACCGCGCGGTCCGCGCGAGTCTCGCGCGCGGCCCAGCGGAAGAAGACCACGCTCATGATCCCCCACCAGAAGAGGCCGCCCGGGATCCACATGATGAGCGCGCCCAGGATCTGGTCGTCCAGGGCGCTGAATCCCATGAACCGCGGGGCGAAGGCGTACCACTCGTAGAGCGGCCGCCCGGCGAACACGATCAGTGCCGCGACCAGCATCATCGGCGTGCCGAGCAGGAACAGGTAGAGCATCTGCGCCGGGGGCGCCAGGGGTTTCTCCACCGCGTCGCCCCCCACCACCGGCCACCACATGAGCACGGCGGTCGCCATCACCATCAGGTGCATGACGACGTGGAAGTCGTGATCGCGCATCATGACGTTGTAGAGCGAGGGGACGTGCCAGATCGAGAAGACCACGGTGTAGAGCACGAACCCCACCGGGACCGCGGCGAGCACCCGCCAGATCGCCCGCACCGCGCGCGGCTCGAGCAGCCGGCGGCGCAGCCACGGCGGGAGCCCGAGGATGAACAGGGGCGGGAAGACCTGGGCCAGCAGCAGATGCTGCACCATGTGGGTGCTGAAGAGGTAGAGATCGCTGAGATCGTGGATCGGCCCCTGGAGCGACAGCGCCACGAGCAGCAGCCCGCCAAGGAACGCCGCCGCGCGGCCGGTCTCGAAGCGGCCGGGGGGGCCGCCGAGCCGCCGGCGCCAGGGTCCGAGTGCCGCGAGGTAGAGCGCGCCGAGCAGGCCGCACCCCACGAGGACCGTCCACTCCCAGTGCCACGGCCACCAGACGTAGCGCGCCGGGGGCTGGTGGCGCCAAGGGTAGACCGCGGTGATCGCGAGCGCCTTGCTGCCCAGGCGCGTCCACACCTTGGCCTGCACCGCCACCGTGTCTCCGAGAATGGCCAGGAACTCCTGCTTGGGATCCTGCCAATGGGTGACGCCGATCACCGCGTAGATGCGCCGCTGCCGGATGTCGAGGAAGTACATGCCCTGCTCGACCCGCCCATCCACCATGGCGCAGGAGCGCTGGTCCACGCCCTGCATGCCGTGCTGGAAGATGCAGACCGGGTCCACGAACTCCCCGACCAGGTAAACACTGTCGGCGCTCGCCGCGTCGGCGCTCGCGGCGGTTGGGCTCAGGGCGATCAACCCCAAGGCGAGAAGGATCGTGCGCTTCACCGAGATGCTCTCCTGCCGCCGTGGGCTCCGGGGGGTCGGACGCGAGCGGGCGGTCGAGCCGGCAGCATACCCGAAGTCGGCCCGGTCGGCTCAGCGCCCGTCGGCCAGATCGCTCACGAAGGCCGCGGGGCCGAGGCGCTCGCCGGTCGCGAGGCGCGAGGTCTCGCGCCAATCGTGCGCGCGGCCGCCGTGGTAGAGCCGCGCGCGCAGGTAGTCGCCGACCGCCGGATCGGCGACGAAACGGTCCCAGGGCGGGTGCTCCGCGCGACCTCCGAGCACCTCCTTCAGGAGGTGGCGCTGGAGCTGCGAGGCCAACATCTCGCCCAGCAGGTAGTTCTGGTAGTACACGGGCGCCACGCTGAAGTGGATCTTGCTCGCCCAGTCCGGCTGGTCGCGTTCCTCCGGTCGCCGCACCCATTGGAAGCGCTCGACCAGGTCCCACCACAGACGGTTGAGGTCCTGCTCGGGATCGCGGTAGAGCGCGCGCTCCATGTGGCACATGACCAGGCACCACCGCGTCTGCACCAGCAGCTGCTCGCGGATCGCGCGGCGGATCGCCTGCTCCATGCGCAGGGCCTCGCCTTCGTCCATTCCGGCGTAGCGCGTCAGCCAGGCCGCGTTCTTGGTGAGCCGGCCGAAGAGCATCGCGCTGGCCTCGGTCACCAGGGTGTGCGCGGGGGTGCGCAGCACCCACGGCAGCTCGCGGTCGATGAACTTGTCGTAGACCGCGTGCCCGAACTCGTGGAGCATCGTGCTCATCCAGTACTCGTTGGGCTGCAGATTGCAGAGCACGCGAATGTCGTCGCCGCGGTCGAGCGACATGCAGAAGGCGTGTTGGCACTTGCCCGGCTTCTCGTAGAGGTCCGCGCGGGCGAGCAGGTCGCCCACCTCGAGGCCGATCGCCGCGAAAAAACGCTCGGTGATGGGCTCCAGTGGGCGCCCGGCGAACGCCGCGTCGAGGCTCACGTCGACCGCCGGCGCCTCCTGGAAGAACGGGTCGCTCATGTGCCAGGGGCGCAGCCCGTCGGTCGCCACGCCGAAGCGCCGCGCGAGACGCGCGTCGAGATCGTGGCGGTAGCGCTCCCACAGCGGCCGGGTGCCGCGCTCGAGCTCGTCGAGCAGGCCGAACAACTCGGCTTCATCGAGCTCGTCGAGTACCAGCATCATGCTGTAGTAGTTGTCGAAGCCGATGGTGCGCGCGGCTTGGTTGCGCAGCCGCACCAGCTCCAGCAGATCGCCCTCGACCCCGGCCCCGACCTGCTTCGAGGCCTCCCACGCCCGGCGGCGCCGGGCCGAGTCGTCGGACTCCCGCAGCACCTCTCGCAGGGCGTTGTCGGTCACGCGAGCGCCGTCCACCTCGGCGCGAAAGGTGTTGAAGCGGCTCTCGAGGCCCTTTTCCAGGCGCACCGTGCGTTCGATCAGCTCGGAGGGGATCTGATGCGCGCGAAAGGCGTCGGCCAGCAGGGCGAGCTGACGATCGAGCAGCGGCTCGCCCACGCCGCCGGCCCCGCGCAGCCCACGCAGGAACGCGTAGGGCTCGGGACGCGAGAACAGTGTGCGGATGCGGGCATCGAGCCGCGCCGCCTCGCGCTCGTGCGCGGCATCGCCGGTCACGTTGGCGAGCCAGACCGCCTGATTGTGCTGGAGATGGAGCGGCTCGATCTCGGCCACCAGGTCACGGACGAAGCGGCCGAGCGCCTCCCGCTGTCCCGTGGCGGTCGCCCCGGCGTCGTGTGGGTTCACGCGTTCCTCCCGGCCGGGCGCCTCCGGGCCCCGGCCGTGTGCCGCGGCGCGCGCGTGGCGCGATGATGTCGCCCAGCCTACGCGACCGGTCGGCGCGGCGCCAGGCTGAGTCTGAAAGCGCCCCAGGCTCGAGTTGCGCGGTCGGCTCCTCGCTCCGACGTGGCCGGGCACCACGCGCAGCGTGGTCGGCCACGATTGTCGTCGCCCGACCGCGACGCCTTGCCCTCGGGCGTTTTCAGACTCAGCCTACCCGCCGGCGGGTCCGCCGCCGCGCCGCGCCGACCGGGGCGACCAGGGTGCGGTAGAAGCCCGGGCGCCGCGAGCGGAACAGGTGGGTGAGCGGCGTGATCCCCTTGTCGCGGGCCGCGTCGAGATCGCACCGGGCGGCACGCGCGCAGCTCTCGCCGCGCCCCGCTCGCGCGAGCACCCGTCCGGCGGGGTCCACGACCTGGCTGCGGCCGGTGAAGGCCACGCGGCCGGCCGGTCGGTCGTCGGCGCCGGTGCGGTTCGCGGTCACGGTGTAGACGCGGTTCTCGAGCGCGCGCGTGCGCATCGCCCACTGCGCGTCGGGGAAGACCAGGTTCGAGGGATGGGCGATGACGTCGGCACCCATCAGGGCCAGGGTGCGCGCCGCCTCGGGGAACCGCCAGTCGAAGCAGATGAGCAGGCCGACGCGGGCGGGACCCACGCGGTGGACCGCGAGCCCGAGGTCGCCGGGCTCGAACCACTCCTGCTCGCGCTCGAACAGGTGGAGCTTGCGATAGACCGCCTTGACCCCCGCGGGGCCGACCAGCATCGCGCTGTTGAAGAAGCGCCCGCGGTGCATCTCGGGAAAGCCGGCGACGTAGTGCCGCCGCCGCCGGCGCGCGGCGGCGCGCAGCGCGCGCGCGGTCGGGCCGGTGGCGGCGTCCTCCGCCAGCGCGGCCAGCTCGCCGCGGCTGGAGAAGACATAGCCCGACGACCACAGCTCGGGCAGCACGGCCAAGTCCGCGTCCATGCCCTCCGCGAGCGCCAGTCCGCGCTCGAGATTCTCGGCCGTGCGCCCAAAGCGCGGCCGCCCCTGGACGAAGCCCACGCGGAATGCTCTCACCCGCTCAAGCTAACGGGTCCGCATCCGCCCCACAAGCGCAGGCGGCGGCGGCGGGCGGCGCCTCAGTCGCCGGGGGAGCCGTTCTCCACTTCCAGCGCCCCGAGCGGCGCTCCCGCGCTTTCCGACAGGGCCACCTCGGTGACCGCGCCCGCGCTCACCAGGTGGTGGGCGGTCGGGGTGATGAGGACGAAGAACCCCTCCCCCAGCCGGTTCAGGAAGTCGGACAGGCGCTGGGTCTGGCGCTCGAGGGGCATCCACACCTTGCCGGCGAGGACGGTCGCGTCGGCGAGCACGATCTCCGCCTCCTCTTCGCGCCAGGGCTGGAAGCCGCGGGTGAACACGTCGCTCTGGAGCACCGAGCGGCCCGGCGTCACGCGCGTGAGGCCGCTCTTGTTGAAGAGATGCGTGCGGCCGTCGGCGCCGACCGAGACCGGGAGAAACCGCGAGGACTCGTTGAGCTTCTCGTAGAGCGTCTGGTGCCGGTCCTGCGCGGCGTCGAGGTCGAGGAAGACGTGGCCCGGCACGCCCTGTCGCTGCCCCGCCCACACGGTCACGGAGACGCGCCGTTTCGGAATGTAGTGATCCATCACGCACCTCTTTCCCGTGACCTGCGCCACGATTCGCGCGGTGTCTCGCCCGTCCAGCGCCGCCCGTGGGGGGCTCGCGCCGCGGCCGGCGCCCCGGGGTAGCTCCCGCGGAGACGGTGTCGCCGAGCGGCGACGGCCGCCGCGCTATGCAACTCGTCTGCCGGAAGGGTCGCCCCGCCCCGCCACTCCCGCGAGCCGCAGCCGATGCGCTTGCCCGCGCCCGGGATTCGGTGCCGCGGGCCGCGCCGCGGCCGCTCGGATTGCAATGCGCAACGGGCCGGGGTGAATCCGGCACGACCCCCGGTGCTGCGCGCCTCCTCTGATAGACTCGGCCGCCATGCCGCCCTACATCGAGCCCGCTCCGATTCCCACGGCCCCGCTCACCGGGCGGGCGCGCCGCGGGCGCTGGCTGGCCCTGTTCGCGGTGGCCTTCCTGTTGCGCGCCGGATACGCGACCGTGGCCGCGGGGCCGGCTGCGGTTCCATCCTCGGATCCCGCGCACTACGACACCATTGCCTGGAACCTGGCGCGCGGCGAGGGCTACTCGCTGGAGAGCGCCGGCGGCAGCTACCCGACCTCCTACCGCCCGCCCCTGGTGCCGTGGATCACCAGTCTCCTCTACCGGGTGGTCGGACACCGCTACTTCGCCGCCCTGCTGCTCCACGCGGCAATCGGCGCGCTGGTCCCGCTCGCGATCGCGGCTCTCGGTGGCGTGACCTACGGCGTCGGGATCGGCTGGACCGCCGCCTGGCTCACCGCGGTGAACCCGCTGCTGATCTTCCTCTCCGGCTACCTCCTCACCGAGAACACCTTCACCCTGCTGCTGCTGGTGGCACTACGGCTCAGCGCGGATTGGGTGAAGACCCCGCGGCGTGGACGTGCGCTGGGCCTCGGCTTGATCTGGGGACTCGACGCCCTCGCCCGCCCGGTCGCGCTGCTGCTGCCCGCGGTGGTGGCGCTGTGGGCGTGGGTGCCGCTGGGACTCGCCCTCGGCGACGGCGAGCGGAGGCGGAACGTGGCGCTGCTGCTGCTCGGCGTGGCGCTCGCCGTCGGCCCCTGGACCCTGCGCAACGCCTTCGTGATGCACGCGTTCGTGCCGGTCTCCACCAATAGCGGGCGGGTGCTGCTCGAGGGCTGGAACCCGCGCTCGTGGTTCGATCCCGCGTACCGCGGCGGCGGCGCGATCGACAACACGATCGAGCCCTACGCCTCGTTCCTGCGGCTGCCGGAGCCCGAGGCGGACCGCCGCTCGCGGGCCGAGGCGGTCCGCTTCGCGCGCGAGCACGCCGGTCAGCTGCCCGCGGTCGCGCTGGCCAAGCTCGGGCGCTTCTGGCGCATGTCGGCGGAGGGCGGCGGCACCGGCGTCTGGCTCCGGGAGGACTCTCCGCTTCGCCCCCTGCTCGGGTGGCTCGATCCGGTGCGGTGGTGGGCGATCGTCCTCTTCCCGCTGGCGCTGTGGGGCGCGCTGCGCACGCTGCGCGGCACGCGCCGCTGGTTCCAATCGCTGCCGCTGTGGGTGATCGCCTACTTTTCGATCCTGGCGATGGTGTTCTGGGGCGGGCTGCGGCCGCGCGCGCCGATCGAGCCGCTCATCGCGCTGCTCGCGGCGGCCGGATTCGAGGACATCCGGCGCCGCGTACGGAGCCGGGCGGCCGGCATGCGCGCGGTCCAGAGCCGGCTCTAGGCTGCTTCTGCAAACGCCCGCGGGCAAGGCGGCGCGGTCGTCGCTGCCATCGTGCTCCGTGCCCGGCGGGCCGCGGCGGCAGCACCGCGCGGTTCTGCCAGCTCCGCAGCGCGCGGACCATCACCTGCTCGGCGGGCTTGCCGCGTGGAGAAAAGGAGACGTCGCGTGGTCCGCCGGCATCGCCGCAGCTGAACCACTTCCACCAGAAGGCTCCGGCCACCCAGGTGTCGCCGTCGAGCGCCTCCACCACCGCCTGGTAGCAAGCGCGCTGGGTCTCGAGATCGGGCGGGCCGTTGCGCTCCTCCCAGGGCCTCACCGCTGCCTCGGGTAAGGGCGCGTAACCCAGTTCGACCAGCAGGACCGGGCGGTGGACCCGCACCGCGATCGCGTGCAGACCCTCGAGCGCCCGCCTGGCCCCGCCACGCAGCGTGGCCACCGAGCGCGTGGGCTGCTTCGCGAGCGGGTCGTAGAAGGACACGCCCACCACATCGAGCGCGTCCCAGAACGCGATCCCCTGCACCTCCTCGCCCCAGTTGGCGCCGTAGGTCAGCGTGCCGCCGTAGACGCGCCTCACCTCGGCGATCAGCGCCCGCCAGCGGTCGGGGAACTGCAGCGATGCGCTCACCAGCTCGTGTCCCACCACCAGGCCGTCGATGCCCTCGCGGTCGGCAAGCAGCGCGTAATGAAGGATGAAGGCGCGGTAGCGCTCGAAGAACCGTGGCCAGCCCGACGCTCCGAAGTCCAGCTCGCCGATCCAGCCCCGCGTCCACAAGTGGGGCTTGAGCCAGACGCGCATCCCGAGGGCGTGTGCGCGCGCGGCGGCCTCGGCGATCGCCTCGTCGGTTTCCTCGTCCACCCCACCCTCGCTGCTCGGGAAGATCTCGGGCGTGCGGATCGAAGGCAGGTAGCCGAACGGCGTGAGCGAGACCCAGTCGGCGCCCATCTTCCGCAGGCCCTCGAGCTCGTGGCCGCAGGCCTCGGAGATGTAACCGCAGTCGAGGCTGACCGCATGCGCCAGGCACACGCCGCGCTGGAAGCCGTCCTCGGGCCGCCACGGCTGCGGTCGCCGCGCCCGCGGGCGCCGTGCCCCGACGCGGGCGAGCGAATCGGCGAGCGCGGCGTAACGCTCCTCGACGCGGCCCCGCGGCACGCGGGCCACACGGCAGAGACTGTCGAGTGTCCCCGGCGTCGGAGCCCGGAGCAGCGCGAGCAGGGCCTCCCGCCCGCGGCCACCGGCGCTCTCGAAGACGGCGCGCGCGAGCAGGGCGCGCGCCGGGACCATGATCAGCGGGGACCGCCACTCGCGGTCGCGGGCCGCGGCGTCGCGCGCCGTGGGCAGCAGGCGGCCGAAGTAGAGGCGGTGCACCGCCCACGCCAGCGGCTCGCCTTCGAACCGGCCGGCGAGCCAGACCCCCGCCGGCTCCAGCAGCGGTGCCGCGCTTGCCGCGCCGAGCGCGCACAGCCGCATCGACGCCACTGTCCAGAGATCGAGCGCGTCACGCCCGGCGGCGAGTGCGGCGGTAGCCTCGGAGGCCGACTCCAGCTGCTCGGGGCGGGTGTTGCGCGCCAGGCGCCCCTTCTGCTCGAGCGACCGGTACAGCGTGATCCGGCCCGGAGCCGCGCGGCGCGCGCCGAGCCCCAGCCGGTCCATGCCGGCGAGCACGCGCTCGCCGGCGTCGAGCACCCCGCGGGCGTCCACCGCACCCGGCAGCGCGCGCACGCGCAACGGCCCCGTGCCCAGATGCTCGAGCCCGGCCGTGAACTGCTCGCGCTCGGTCTCGAGATCCCGGTCGAGCGCGGCGTCGTAGCGCCAGGGATCACCGACCTTTTGGGCGAAGCGCCCGTCGCGCACCAACTCGCCGTCGCGGTAGATGCGCCAGTCGTCGCCGGCAAAGAGAAAGCCGCCGCCGCGTCGCGTCATCGCCGCGGCCGAATTACCGGCCACCAGCAGCAGGAAGCGCTGGGGATTCAGCGGGTTGGGATAGGCGAGGTGGATGACGTCGCCGGACTGCTCGTAGCTCCGCCCGTGCCAGCGGAAGCCGCGCGCCGTGAATTCCACGCCCAGCGCGGGCGCGATCCGCTCGGTCCAGGCGTTGTCGCGCGGCGAGCCGATCAGGAACACCGAATGCTCGGCGACCTCGCGCTCGGTGACCTCGCGATCGGCGCGCACCGCGCTCGAATCGCCGTCGAACAGTCGCCGAGCCACCAGGGTCGCGCGTTGGCGCAGCGCCGCGGCCGCCGCGGGCGAGCGCGTGCCGTAGACGAACAGCCAGGACTCGGCGCCGGGAAGCGCGGACTCCATCTGCTCGCGCGTGTAACGGGGCGCGACCAGGTCGAGCGTCCGTGCGGGCGCGCTCGTCAACGCCAGCGCCAGCGTTACCCCCAGCACCCCGGCGCGGCGCATCAACGCGGCAGGACGGATGCGACCTTGAAGCGGAAGGTGTAGGTGCGGGGCTTGTCCTCGATGCGGAACGAGAGGTTCACACCGAACTCGCGGTCGGCGAACTGGATCGCGGCTGCGTCCTCGGGGAACAACGGCCGGTGTAGCTGCTCCGATCGGCCCGCCGGGTCCACCAGGTAGTCCATCGGCAGGAGGTAGTCGGTGTAGCGCTGCAGGCCGGGGATCTGGGTCGGGGTCTGGTTGCCGTAGCGGTCCTGCCAGCGGGTCGAGCTGTGCGCCAGGCGGCTGCTGCCGCCGATCGGATCGTCGAACGTCGAACGGTCCCAATCGATCCAGATCGGAAGGTCCTGCCGGTTCTCGATCTGGATGAAGAGCGCATCGGGCGACGGGCGGAAATAGAAGGAGAGATCACGGTCCTGGAACGTGAAGCGGTCGCTGCCAGGAAGGATCTGCCTGAAACCGTATCGGTAGAGCGCATCGGGCGATCCGAGCTGGGAGCCCACCGAATCCGAGGCCCCGCTGACGATGCGGCTGAAGCCGGTCTCGGGACTCACCTGGGGCAGCGGACTCGGGGGTGGCTGGGCGCTGCGCGGAGCCGGGCCCGAGGAGCAGCCCCCGATCATGGCCGCCGCGAACAGGAGCGACGCGGTCCGATGGATCGACTCATAGCGCACGATGGACAGACTATCCGCGCCGCGAAAGGCGCGTCAAGCGCGGGCGCGGGGCACGGCCCCGGCAGGCCGCCGGCGTGGCCGGTGAGCTCGACGTCTCCCACGCCCGCCACCGCCCAGCTGCGCGCACGCGCTGGGCGCCCAGCCCGTATTGCTCGACCACCTCCACCAGTCGGACCGCGGGCGTGTTCGGCTCAGGCATCGCCGCCCGTCCCATCCCGCGCCAGCGCGCGGCGCAGCGCCGCCGCGAGCGTCGGCGCCAGGAATCGGAAGCCCGAGTCGAGCAGGCGCGCGGGCAGCACGCGCTGTCCACCGAGCAGCGTGGCGTCGGCCATCTCGCGCCCCATCAGCAGCCGCAGCGCGAACGCCGGGGCGGGCAGCGCCGCGGGCCGGCCCAGCACCGCCCCCAACATCCGGGCGAACTCCGCGTTCGACACCGGCTCCGGGGCCACGGCGTTCACCGGTCCGCCGAGATCCTCGCGCGCCAGGAGGTGCCGGATCGCGGCCACCAGGTCGTCGATCAGGATCCAGCTCATCCACTGCCGGCCGTCGCCGAGCGGACCGCCGAGGCCGAGCCGGAACAGCGGCAGCAGCTTGGCGAGAGCGCCGCCGCGGGCCGAGAGCACGACGCCGGTCCGCAGATTGACCACGCGAATCCCCGCGTTGCGCGCCGGATCCGTCGCGGCCTCCCAGTCACGCGCCACCTCGGCGAGGAAGCCGGTGCCCGGCGGCGCATCCTCGCGCAGCCGCTCGTCCCCGCGGCTGCCGTAGTAGCCGACGGCGGAGGCGGCGACGATCGCCCGCGGCGGACGCTCGAGCCGGGCCAGGGATTCGCTCAGCAGCCGGGTGCCGCGCACGCGACTCTCGCGGATGCGCTGCCGGGCGGAGCGGGTCCAGCGCTGGGCGATGCTCTCGCCGGCGAGGTGGACCACGGCGTCCAGACCCTCGAGCGACGGCAGGTCGAGGAGCCCGGCGCGCGGGTCCCATGCGATCTCCGCCGGGTGGGGGTGGCGCCCGCGGGTCAGGCGCTCCACCCGGAGGCCATCGGATGCGAGCGCGGGGCCCAGGGCGGTGCCGATGAGGCCACTCGCGCCCGAGATCAGGACACGCCGGTCGCTCACGGCGCGGAGCGCGCGATGGGCATGCCCAGCGGCGCGGTGTGGGCCGCCCGGGCCGGGGGCCACGGCTCGCGCCGCGCCGCCGCGGCCATGGCGCGCAGCATGCCGGAGAACACCAGCTGGTGCAGCGGATAGAGGCCATACCAGTAGAGGATCCCGAACAGCCCCGCAGGGTCGAACTCCGCGGTCTGGCGTAGCGTGCACCCCGCGGCCGATTCGTCCACCTCGAACTGGAGCCAGGCGCGCCCCGGCAGCTTCATCTCGGCGAAGAGGCGCAGCCTGCGGTCGGGCTCGATCGCCTCCACGCGCCAGAAATCCACGACGTCGCCGGGCAGCAGCCGGTCGGGGTCGCGGCGCCCGCGCCGGAAGCCGACGCCTCCCGCCACCAGGTCGAGCGCCCCGCGCAACCGCCACAGCCAGTCGCCGAAATACCAGCCGGTGTTTCCTCCGATGCGCCGCAGCGGCGCAAACGCCCGCGCCGGCGGTCCGGGGACGTGCACCGTGCGCGAATCCACGATGCGGTGGCCGAAGCGCACCCCGGCCCAACTGCGTGATTGGCCCGCCGAGGAAAGGGCGTCCGACCAGCGGGTCTCCGCCGTCTCCCGATCCTCGTGGCGCAGCACGCGGTCCACCGCCGCGCGAATCCCCAACGGGCGGATGGCGAAGTCGGCGAGCGCCGCCGGGTCGTGCACCCGCGTCGGGTTGCGCACGCCCTCGATGAGCTCCCGCCCGATGCGGGCGAACACCGGCGTGACCAGGCCCAGCCAGAGCGCGGAGAGGCGCGGCGTGAGCACCGGCACCTTGATCAGGTAGCGGCGCAGGCCACGGCGGCGGGCGTACTCGAGCATCATGTCGAGGTACGAGACGACATCGGCCCCGCCGATCTCGTAGATGCGCGAGGGTCCAGGTGGCCGATCGAGCGCGGCGCGCAGATAGGCGATCACGTCCTCGATTCCGATCGGCTGCGCCGGCGTGGACACCCAGCGCGGGATGACCATGACCGGGAGGCGCTCGACCAGCGCGCGGATCAGCTCGAACGACAGGCTGCCCGAGCCGAGAATGACCGAGGCGCGAAACTCGATGGTCTCGACCGGCGACTCGCGCAGGATGCGACCCACCTCTTGCCGGCTGCGCAGGTGCGGGGACAGCGGCTCGTCCTCGCGCCCGAGGCCGCCGAGATAGACGATGCGCCGGCAGCCGGCCGCGGCCGCCGCGGCCGCCACGTTCAGCGCCCCGTCGCGGTCCCGCCGTTCGAAGCTCGCGCCGGCGCCCATCGAATGCACCAGATAGTAGGCGGTCGCCACACCCGCGAATGCCGCCGGCAGGGACACGGGATCGAGCACGTCGCCGGCGACCACCTCGGTGTGCGGGCCGACCCGCGGGCGCAGGAACTCGGGCCGCCGGGCGAGGCAGCGGACGCGCATCCCCTCCGCCTCGAGGGCGCGCAGCAGGCGGCCGCCGACGTAGCCCGTGGCGCCGAGAAGCAGCACCGAGGCGGGATCCGCGGCGGGGCTCATCGAGGGGCTCGCTTCATCGCAGGGACCGGCGCACGCCGGCCGCGGGTCGGAGGCTCACGGTCCGGTGGACGCTCGCAACTCCCAGCAGAGCCGATGCGCAAGGTTGCGCCGGTGCCGCGGCGGCGGCGCGGCGGGGAGGTCCTCCCGCCGGGAACCGGCGCCGCGGTCCGCGCGACGCCTGCTACTTGCCGCGCTCGGCCGAGGACATGAACGCCCTGAGGAAGTCCACCGGCACCGGGAAGATCGTGGTCGAGTTGTTCTCGGTCGCGATCTCGGCGAGCGTTTGCAGATAGCGCAGCTGGAGCGCCGCCGGCTCGCGTCCGATGATGGCCGCCGCCTCGGCCAGCCGCGCCGACGCCTGGTACTCGCCCTCGGCGTTGATCACCTTGGCGCGCCGCTCGCGCTCGGCCTCGGCCTGGCGGGCGATCGCGCGCTGCATTTCCTGCGGCAGATCCACGTTCTTGACCTCGACCGTGGTCACCTTCACCCCCCACGGCTCGGTCTGCCGGTCGATCACCTGCTGCAACGCCTGGTTGAGCTTCTCGCGCTCGGCGAGCAGCTCGTCGAGCTCGGCCTGCCCGAGGATCGAGCGGAGCGTGGTCTGGGCGATCTGCGACGTGGCATAGAGGTAGTTCTCGACCTCGACCACCGCCTGCTGCGAGGCGACCACGCGGAAGTAGATCACGGCGTTCACCTTCACCGTGACGTTGTCCTTGGTGATGATGTCCTGCGGCGGGACGTCCATCGCGACGGTGCGCAGCCCGACCTTGACCGCCCGGTCCACGATCGGGATGAGCAGCACGAGACCCGGCCCGCGCTCACCCACCAGCCGCCCGAGGCGGAAGACCACCAGGCGTTCGTATTCGCGCACCACGCGGATGGCGTTCGCCAGCGCGATGACGAGGATGAAGACCAGGAAGAACGCGAGTGAACCCAGGAATCCGATCATGACGAAGCCTCCTTGCCCAGGGGACGCACCCGCAGCGTGAGCCGGTCCACCCCCGTGATTTCCACTTCGGAACCCAATTCCACCACCCCGTCGGCCACGGCGCTCCACAGCTCGTCGCCGAGCCGCACGCGCCCGGCCGGCGCGAGGCGCTCCAGCGCCACCGCGCGCTGCCCCACCAGCCCCTGGGAGCCGGTATGCACCCGTCGCTTCTGGGCGCGCAGCGCGGCACCGACGATGAACAGGAAGAACGCCGCGGTCGACACGGTCGCCCCGCCGATGATCGCCCACGACACGCCGATGCCACCCCCCTGGAACAGGATGAGCGAACCGAGGATCATCGAGATCACCCCACCCGCCGCGAGCACGCCGTGGCTCACCACCTTGATCTCGGCGATGAAGAACACGATCGCGAGCGCGATGAGCGCCAAGCCGGCATAGTTCACCGGCAGCGCGGAAAGCGCAAGGAAGGCCAGAATGAGGCAAATCCCGCCGACCACGCCCGGCAGGATCGCGCCGGGATTCTGCAGCTCGAACAGCAGGCCGTAGAAACCCAGCATGAGCAGGATGTAGGCGATGTTGGGGTCGGCGATCGCCCCCAGCAGCCGCTGGCGGAAGCCGGGGTGGATGGTGTCCACCGGCAGGCCGCTTACGTGCAGCACGCGCCGGCTGTCGCCCCGCCGCCAGGTGCGTCCATCGGCCTTGGCCAGCAGCTCGTCCTGCGAGCTGGCGATGAAGTCCACCACCTTGAGCTTCACCGCCTCGGTCTCGCTCGCGGCGACCGCGCGGCGCACCGCCTCCTCCGCCCAGACGATGTTGCGGCCGCGCTGGGCGGCCACGGTGCGGGCGAAGGCGGCCGCGTCGCTGGTGGCCTTGCGGGCCAGCGTGGAGTCCATCGGGCCCTGCATGTTGATCGGCGTCGCGGCGCCGATGTTGGTGCCCGGGGCCATCGCCGCGATGTCCCCCGCGATGACGATGAAGACGCCGGCCGATGCCGCGCGCCCGCCGCTCGGGCTCACCCAGGTGAGCGTTGGCACCTCGGAGGCCAGCAACGTCTTCACCATCTCGCGCATGCTGGTCTCGAGGCCGCCGGGGGTGTCGATCCCCACGATCAGCGCGCGGTACTTCTCGCGCTCGGCGCGATCCACCGCCGCGGCCAGGGCCTCCGCCATGACCGGCGTCACCGCGCCCTCGAGCCGCATCGCCAGCACCCGCGGACCGGCCTCCGGCTCGGCTCCGGGACGCTCCTGGGGCGCCGCCGCCGCGAGCCCGATGGCCAGCGCCAGCGCGCCGGCGAACCAGGCCGCGAGCCCGCGCGCGCGCGCGTAACGGTTCCGCTTCATCGCCCCTCCTCCCCCGCCGCCACGCGGCGGCGTGCCAGCGCCGTGCGCCAGGCCTCCAGGTACTTGAGTCCGCTGCCGGTGTTGAACAGTACCACCCGCGCCTGGGGTCCCACCTCGCCGCTCGCCCGTAGCCGGCGAAGGGCGGCCAGTGTCGCGCCGCCCTCGGGACAGGCGAAGCAACCCTCGCTCTCGGCCAGCGCGCTCATCGCGTCCACCATGTCCTCCTCGCTCACCGCCACTGCCGTGCCCGCCGTCTCGCGGATCCCCCGCAGGATCAGCGCGTCCGCGAACGGGGCCGGCACCCTCAGCCCGCTTGCCACCGTGTGCGCGTGCTCCCAAGGTACCGCGCTCTCGGCCCCCTGGTCGAACGCCCGCACCACCGGGGCGCACCCCGCCGCCTGCACCGCGACCAGGCGAGGCAGGGGCGGCTCGATCCAGCCCAGCTCCCGCATCTCGAGAAAAGCCCGCCACATCCCCACCAATCCGGTCCCGCCCCCGGTAGGATAGAAGATGACTTCCGGTGGCCGCCAGGCGGACTGCTCGGCGATCTCGTACCCCAGGGTCTTCTTGCCCTCGAGCCGAAACGGCTCCTTGAAGGTCGCCACGTTCCACCATTCCGCGGCCGGCGCCCACTCCGACAGCGCGCGGCCGGCGTCGGCGATGGTCCCCGGGACGAGGCGGACCTCGGCCCCGAGGCCGCGCGCCTCGAGCACGAACGCCTCGGGGGTGTCCTCGGGCACGGCGATGCGGCAGGCGATGCCCGCCGCCGCGGCGTAGGCGGCCGCGGCGCTTCCGGCGTTGCCGGCGGATGGCAGGGCGATGCGGCGCTTGCCGAAGGCGATCGCCCCGTTGACCGCCAGCGCCAGGCCGCGGGCCTTGAACGACTGCGTGGGATTGCCCGCCTCCTCCTTGAGCCACAACTCGGCGACGCCGATCTCCCGCGCCAGTCGGGGCAGCGGCAGCAACGGCGTTCCCCCCTCGCCCAGCCGCACCGCGGGAAAGTCGGGCGCGAACGGCAGCACCGCGCGATAGCGCCACAGGTCGGTGCCGTGGCGCCCGAGCCCCTCGCGGGCGACCGCGCCGGCGACGCGTGCGAGGTCGTAGCGGGCGATCAGCGGGCGCGCGCACGCCGGGCAGGTGCCGCGCGGCGCCGAGAGGTCGGTGGAGCCACCGCACGCCGGGCACTCGAGGCATTCCAGCGCGGGATTGAAGGGGCTCGCGCTCATCATCGCGACTCCTCGCCTTCCAGCTCCTCGCGCAGCTTGAGGAATGACCCCAGCCGGCGCGGTGAGATCTCGCCCGCCCCGACCGCGGCGAGGATCGCGCAGCCGGGCTCGCGCCCGTGTCGGCAGTCGGTGAACCGGCAGCGGCCCAGGAAGGGCCGGAACTCCACGTAGACCTGCTCGAGGTCGCGCGAACCGATGCCCCACATGCCGAACGTGCGCACGCCCGGCGTGTCGATGAGCTCGAAGTCGGGCTCGGGGCGGACCAGCCAGGCCGCCGTGGTGGTGTGGCGGCCCTTGCCGGTCTTGGCGTTCACCTGCCCGACCAGCAGATCGAGCCCCGGGGCCAGCGCGTTGACCACCGTGCTCTTGCCGACACCCGAGTGCCCGACGAACAGGCTGCGCCGTCCGCGGCAGGCGTGGCGCAGCTCGTCCATTCCTTCGCCGGTGCGCGCGCTACCGAGGTGCCCGGCGTGACCGGCGCGCATGTAGGCGCGCAGGATGTCCTCGGCCATCCCGCGCTCGGCACGGTCGAGCTTGTTGAGCACGAGGCGGGCGGGGATGCCGGCGTGCTCGGCCTGCCCCAGCACGCGGTCGGCGAGTCCGGGCTTGAACTCGGGCTCGACCAGCGACGCCACCAGCACCAGCTGGTCGAGATTGACGGCCACGACCTGCTCCTGCGGCCGCTCGCCTGCGGCGCGGCGCGAGAAGACGTTGCGCCGCGGTTCCACCTCCAGGATCACGGGGGCGGCGCCGTCGTCCCGATATGCCACCCGGTCTCCGACCACGACGGCGTTGCCGAGCGCCCGGGTGCGGCCGAGCAGCCCCCGGGCCACGGTCGCGTCGAGCAGCTCGCCATCGTCGCGCAGCAGCACGCAGCCGCCGAAGTCCACGCGCGCGACCACCGCGCGCTGGTCCGCTTCAGACGCGGGCTCACGCATCGGCGCCTCGGCTCCGCTTGCAAACGCCCGAGGGCAAGGCGTCGCGGTCGAGCGACGAGCGCAGTCGTGGCCGACCACGCTGCGCGTGGTGCCCGGCCACGTCGGAGCGAGGAGCCGACCGCACAACGCAGCCCTCGGGCGTCTGCATACGGAGCCTAACCCAGAGCCGCGCCGCGCATCGGCAGCGTGATGGTAAAGCTTGCGCCGGCCCCCGGCGGGCTCTCGGCCTGAATGCGGCCGCCGTGGCTGGTGATGATGCGATAGGAGGTCGAGAGCCCGAAGCCGTGACCGTCGGGCTTGGTGGTGAAACGGGGCTCGAAGATGCGCGAAATGTCGGCCGGGGCGATGCCGGTCCCGGTGTCCGTCACGACCACCCGCAGCTGCCGCGCACGGTCGTGATAGGTGGTCGTGATCGAGATCGCCCGGCGCGCGCCGTTGGTCTTCCCCTTCATGGCATCCGCGGCGTTGAGGAAGAGGTTGAGCAGCACCTGCTGCAGCTGCCCCGGATCGGCCATGAGGTGGGGCGCCGGCTCCGCCAGCCGCAGATCCCACTCCACGCCGTCGAAGCGGTTCTGGGTGCGCACGAATTCCACCGAGCGGTGGATGAGCGCGTGAACGTCCACGCGCTCCATCTGCAGCTCGGCGCGCGAGAAGTCGGTCATCCCCTTGGCCAACGCCTCCATGCGGCGTGACTGCTCGAGGATGATCTGGGCGTGGCGCCCGACATGGTCCACCACCTTGCGCTCGCCGTCCTTGATCAGCATTTGGGCGCGCCCGCTGATCGCGACGAGCTGGTTGCGCAGCTCGTGCCCGATCTCGGCCGCCATTTCGCCCTTCGCCGCCATGCGCTCGCTGTGGATGAGCTGGGCCTGCGCCCCGTGCAGCTCGAGATAGCGGCGATTCGATTCGTAGAGCATGCGCAGCGGCGCATAGAACAGCAGAACGCCGACGTAGCCGACGGCCTCGAACGCGATGACCATCAGCGGGCTGAGGAAAAAAGTGGCGAAGTCGTCGAGCAGGCGCTCGGTGTAGAGCCAGTCCTCGCGCAGCACCCGCAGATAGCGGCGGTCGCCGGACCATGCCACCGCCCCGGTCACCAGCGTGCGGTTGACCAGGAGGTAGGCGGCGATCATCCCCAGCACCGGCACGATCAGCCCCAGCGCGGCGCGCGGGCCCTGCCCGATCGCGTCGAGCGACTCGAGGCCCTGGAGGGGGCCGCCCAGCAGCCACCATACCCCGGCCGCCGCCCACATCGTGATCGCCCCGGTGGCGGAATTGAACGCGGCGCGGATGAGGGCCTTGCGCGCCACGAACAGCTCTGCCAGGAGCACGCTCACGGCGACGATCCACATCGAGGGCCCCTGCCCCCAGAGCATCGCCGCGGCCAGGCCCGCGGCGGAGGACATCGACACCGTGCCCTGCCCCGAGACCGTCGTGAGCCACATGGTCTCCGAGAACATGCAGATCGCCACCCATCCCGCGTAGTGACCCCAGCGGGCGTCGACGTCCTGCGGCACCGCCCAGGAGAGCAGCCCGATCGCCGCCAGCACCACCAGGGCGACGTAGATCCTGAGGCGCAGGCTCACGCGGGTTTCTCCGCCACCGGAACCACGCCCAGCCCGGGCCGCTCGGACAACGTGATGCGTCCGCGCTCGCCCGGCGCTCCATCGAAGGGATCGTTCCGTAGCAGCCAATGTCCGTCCAGGTCGAGGTAGTCGGCGAGCGGCGCCAACTGCGCGGCCGCGGAGAGCGCGAGGCTCGATTCGATCATGGATCCGAGCATGATCCCCATGCCGTGGGCGCGCGCGGCGTGGATGCAGCGCAGCATCTCGCCGAGTCCGCCGGTCTTCATCAGCTTCAGATTCACGCCGTCCACGCGCCCGATCAGATGGGCGATATCGGCGTGGCGGTGCACGCTCTCGTCGGCGAACAGCGGGATGCCGGTGCGCTCGCGCACCCAGCGCAGGCCGTCGAGGTCGGTGCGCGCCACCGGCTGTTCCACGAGCTCGATGTCGAGCGGCTCGATGGCGCGCAGCGCGCGCACCGCGTCGGAGGCGTTCCAGGCGGCGTTGGCGTCCACCCGGATGCGCCCGGTGTAGCGGCGGCGGATGCGCCGCAGGTTGTCGACGTCACCGGGCCCGCCGAGCTTGACCTTGAGCGCCGGGAAGTCGAGCACGGTCTCGAGCTTGGCTTCCATCTCTTCCGGCGCGGCCATCCCCAGCGTGACGCAGGAGAGCGGCGTGGCCGCGGGATCGAGCCCGAGCAGCTTCCACACCGGCAGGCCGAGCCGCTTGCCGATCCAGTCGCGCAGCGCCATGTCGATCGCCGCCCGGGCGGCGCCGTGTCCCTCGAGGCGGGCGCGCAACCGGCGCTCGACGGCCTCGAGCGCGAACGGGTCCTCGCCCAGCAGCGGCGCCCAGTGCCCGAGGGCGGACGCGACCAGCTCGGGGCTCTCGCCGTAGTAGTGCGAGGGTGCCGCCTCGCCCAGTCCCTCGATCCCGTCGTGCTCGATCCGCACCAGGGTGTTGTGGTGCACCGCCTTCGCCCCCCAGGCGATGCGGAATTCGAACGTGGTCGCGAGCTCGAGCGGCTCATGTCGCAGGCGCACGGTTCCCCCCCGATCCCGGGCCGCGCGCGACGCGCGCCTCGAGCAGCGCTTGGGCCAGGCTGCCGGCGCCGAAGCGGACCGGGTCGGCGGCGGGCAGCCCGGTCGCGCGACCGGCCGCCTCGCACGCCGCGCGCGCCCGCGGCTCGTCGAGCGCCCGGGTGTTGAGCGCCACCGCCACCACCTGCCCCGCCCCGGTCCAGCGCGCCGCGGTCTCGTAGGCCTCGCGCACCTCGGGCAGGGACGGGATCGGGATCCCGGCGCCGGGCTCGCCCGTGATGCGCACCCGCTCGCGCCCCGCCTCGTGGCACAACACCATCGCCCGGGGCGCCGCACCGTGGATCAGCGCCAGC
This sequence comes from Candidatus Eisenbacteria bacterium RBG_16_71_46, assembly GCA_001780165.1. Classification (GTDB taxonomy): domain Bacteria; phylum Eisenbacteria; class RBG-16-71-46; order RBG-16-71-46; family RBG-16-71-46; genus RBG-16-71-46. The sequence continues at coordinate 20,337 of MFFQ01000097.1, forward strand.
GTCACCCCGGAGTAGCCGGCGTGGTGGAGCGCCCCCTGGCCCTCGACCACCACGACCTCGGCCTCACGCGCGGCCTCCAACACCAGCGCCTCGACCTCCCCGGCGACGAAGTCCGCGGGCACGGCGTCCACCGCCACGCCATGATCGGCGATGAAGATGCCGGTCTGCCCGGTGGCGACGAACGCCGCGCGCACCCCCTGCGCGCGCAGCGCGTCCACGATCTCGAGAGCGGCGGTCATTTTTCCCACGTTGCAGTCGGTCCCCACGGTGAGGGCGACCAGCGCCTCCACCCGCGCCGCGCGCCCGGCCGCCACGCGGCGCGTGGCGGGCGGCCGCCGCGCGTCGATCAGCCGGGCCCCGCCGGCCTCGGCCCGGCGGGCGAGCTCGGGGTCGTCGCCGAGGAAGACGTGCAGCCCCGAGAGCACGTCCCAGCCCCGCTCGAGCGCCCCGCACACCGTGTCGCGCCACGCCGCCGGCAGCTGCCCACCCTGCGGCGCGATGCCGATGAGCAGGGCGTCGGCGCCCAGCGCGGCCGCCTCGTCCAGCCCCGCGACCACCGGCGTCGTCCCGCCGACGCCGACGCACGCCGCGGCGGTGCGTCCGGCCCGGGTCGAATCGATCACCGCCGCGACCTCCGCCGGACGGTAGCGCAGCACGCCGATCGCGGTCTTGGCGTCGAGCGGGGCGAAGCTCCCCTCGGCCAGCACGGCCAGACGTCGCGGCTTGCCCAGCATGGATCAGCGCAGCGAGTCGTAGACCCGAATGTAACGCGAGACCATTTCGTCGGCACTGAAACGCTCGCGCGCGACTCTCCGCCCGCGGCGGCCCATGGTGCGGCGGAGCGGCTCGTTCGTGAGCAGTTTGAGCACCGAACCGACGAAGCCGGAGACGTGCTCTGGATCGTGGAGGAAGCCCGTGCGCCCGTGGTCCACCACCTCCGGCAGCCCACCGGCGTTCGAGGCCACGACCGGGACCTCGGCGCTCATCGCCTCCAGCGCCACCAGCCCAAAGCTCTCCGAGGAGCTCGGCAATAGAAAGACATCGGCCAACGGGAGCAATTCCTCCATGCAATCCTGGTTGCCGAGGAAGAGCACGTCGCGCTCCACGCCAAGTTCCCGGGCGAGATTCTCCGCCCCCGCCTTCTCCGGACCGTCGCCGATCATCACCAGCTTCGCCGCCAGGCTGCGCCGGACTTCGGCGAACACTTGAATCACGACCGGTATGTTCTTGACAGGCCTGAAGTTGGAAGCATGCATCAGGATCTTCGTCTGCGGCGAGGCGAGACGCAGCCCGGCCCGCTTGCCGGGCGTGAAGACCCTGGGATCGACGAAGTTGTAGATCACCTCGATCGGGCGCTTGATTCCGAACGTGGCCTCGGCCCGATCCTTGAGAAAGCGGCTCACGGCGGTGATCCGGTCGCTCGACTCGATGCTGAACTGGGTGATCCGGAAATAGGCGGGCTCGATCCCGACCACGGTGATGTCGGTGCCGTGGAGCGTCGTGACCACGCCGAGCTGCCGCGGGAGCATCAGCTGGCGAGCGAGGTAGGCGCTGGCCGCGAACGGCATGGCGTAGTGCACGTGCAGCACGTCGAGGTGGTAGTGCTCCGCGACCTCGACCATCTTGGTGGTCAGCGCCAGATTGCTCGGCGCCTGCTCGAACACCGGGTAGCTCGCGGGAGTGGCCTCGTGGAAGAACACGTTCGACTCGAACGCGCGCAGCCGGAACGGCAGGCTGTGGGCGATGAAGTGCACCTCGAAGCCGCGTCGCGCGAGCGCCAGCCCAAGTTCGGTCGCCACCACCCCGCTGCCCCCGAAGTGCGAGTAACAGGTGATGCCGAGACGGCGCTTGCGCGGCGCCCGGCGCGGACGGCCGGCGCCCGCGGCGCGCTTCCCCGCGCCGGACGCCCGGCGCGGGCCCCGCGGCCGCTGGCCGCCTGCCGGCGCTCGGGAACGCTTGGCGGGCCTCACGCGCCGGCCTCGATGCGGCCGCCGGCGAGCAGCGCGCGGGCGTCGCTGAGCCCGAGGGGGCCGCGGGCGCGATAGCCCTCGCCGTAGCGCACGCCCATCGCCGCGCCGAAGGTGCGGCCGCGGGCCTCGACCTCGGCCAGGAAGTCGGGGTGGGTGAGATAGGTCGGCGGGCCCACCGCCGGATCGAGCTGGCTGCGATGCGCGCGCAGCGCCTCCATGCGCCGCTCCCACACCGGCGTCACGTCCACCACCAGGTGCGGGTGCACGCTTCCGCGGTAGAGGGCGTAGAGCAGGCGGTGGGGCCGGTGCCGCTCGCCCGGAGCGTCGAAGCGCGCCAGTCCCGCCACGTAGCAGGCGCGACTCACCAGCTGCGAGGCTTCGACGTGGTCGGGATGGAGGTCGTCGCGCTCCGGCGCCACCACCAGGCGCGGGCGGTGGCGGCGCAGGACGGCCACCACCGCGCGCAGCTGGGCGCGGTCCGACCGGTCGAGCCCGAGGTCGGGCAGTCCCAGGGTCTCGCGCGATGCCACCCCCAGGGCGGTGGCCGCGGCCGCGGCTTCGCGCGCGCGCTCCTCGGCGGTGCCGCGGCTCGCGGCCTCGCCGCGGGTGAGATCCACGATGCCGACCGCATGACCGTGCGAGGCCAGCAGCGCCGCGAGCCCGCCCGAGGTCAGCTCGACGTCGTCGGGGTGAGCGCCGAAGAACAGCGCATCGAGCGGCATCAGAGGTCCGCCAGGACGTGCTCGAGGCGCCCGTGCTCGAGCGCCTGCGCGTGGGCTTCGGCCAGATCGCACACCTCGCCCACGACCGCCAGCCCGCGGTGGGCCACCGGCTCGAGCGAGGCGAGCCGGCGCTCCTGGAGCTTGTCCCCGGGCTGCAGGTAGTAGCGCAGCCGCACCCACTCCGGGTGCTGCCGCTCGAGGCGGTGCCGCACCTTGCCGGTGAGCCCCTCGAGCAGGCGCGCGAACTGGTAGTCCACCTTGGCGCGCGCGGACTCGACCATCTGCGGCAGGCTCGCATCCACCTGCCGCGAGATCTCGGCGTATCCGACCAGCCCCTCCATCGCGCCCCGGTGCGCGCGCTCGAGCGCGCCGCGCACCGCGGCCGGCACCTGGGATTCGGCGAAGTGCCTGAGCACGGCGTCGGCCCCCGTCACCAACTCCCAGGGATCGGCGCCGGAGGCCTCGAGCAGCTCGTGCGCCGCTCGCGGAAGCCAGGTCGCCCCGAAGCGCGGCACCGCGCACGCCGGTCTCACGCCAAGCCCCTCGAACACCTCGCGCAACTGCGCGAGGTACGCCGCCTCACCGGGACCCACCGCCATCGCCACCGTGGGGAACACGCCATCCTGGACCGCCGGCCGCAGCGACACGCTCGGGCTGAGCGTCCGTTCGGCCCCGCCGCTCAACGCCTCCGCCACCGAGAGCTTGTGCCGCCGTCCGTCCTCGATCAGGAACACGAACGACTCGAGCGCGGCGTCATTGAGCGGCCGGCGGCCGAGCCTCTGCTCCATCACGTCTCCCGCCTGCCGCGCCGCCGCCGACACCTCCGCGGCGCGATTCAGGTAGCGGCCGATGATCGGACGGGCCGCCTCGCGGAACGCCGGCAGCCGCGGATCCACCACGACCAGGCCCTGCTCCGCGAACAGCGCCAGCGCCAGCGCGCTGAACGCCTCGCCCAGGTCGCGGCCGCGTTCGTGCGCCCGCGCCAGCAGCGTCGCGACATCCCCCACCCCCGGCAGGCCGTCCCAGTGCCCGAGCGCCTGGCGCTCGAGTGCGGCCAGCGGCGCCAGCGGCACGCCTCCGACCAGCCCACCCTCGGCGTGCGCGGCATCGGGCAGCGCCAGGTCGTGGAGGGTGAGCGCGGCGTCGGCCACCGTGGCGTGGCGGATCTCGGCGAAATCGGAGTCCTCGGCGTGCATCCAGAACAGCGCCACGCACGGCACGCGCGTGCGCGCGGCCACGCGCGCGCCCAGCCCGATCGTGGCCGCGATCTTGTGCAGCGAATAGAGCGGTCCGCCGAGCGGCGCCGGCTGCTGGCCCGAGACCGCGCATACGGCCTCGCCGCGCGCGAGCCGGGAGAGCGCGTCGAGCGACCGTTCCGAGGCGCCGAGCCGCACGTGATACTCGGTCAATTCGCGTGCCAGGGACGCCGGAAGCGGCGCACGCTTGGCCTCCGCCAGCTCGCGCAGCGCGGCGGTATCCGTCCACAGCGTCGCGAAGCGCTCGCGCGCCAGCGGACCGCCGCGGGCGAGCTCGTCGACCAGCGGGTCGAACAGTCGGTCGTAGGGCGGCTCCGGCCGCCCCGCCACCCGCGAGCGCACCGCCGACGCGCGGGTCACCGGCACCGGGAGGTTCGCGACAGGCAGCGGGCGCACGCGCGGCGACCGCGCGCCGCGCGGCGGCGGAGGACGTGGAGGAGCATGGGAGCAGGCATCTTAGAAGGGCACCGACACGCGGTCAACCGCGCGCGTGCCCGCCAAATGCCGCCCGCCAGGCGCGCGCCACGCCCGATCGCGCCGCGGCCTCCGCCCGCCGCCGGCCGGCCACGAACGCGCGCCGCACCTCGCGCGGGCGAGCGCCGAGCCGGCGCGCGCCGAGCAGGTGGCTGACGAGTTGACGCTCCCAGCCGCCCGCCGCGAGCACCGCCACCGCGGCCAGCTCGCGCTCGCGCTCTCCGAGCGCCGGCCGCGACAGGACCCGGCCGTAGCCCTGCTCGATCATCCACCGGGCGAGATCGGGATGGAGTGCGCGCACGCTCCTCACGAGCCGCGGGTAGACCGGGCCGTAAACCCGGCGGCACAGCGCCTCCCCACGCCGCTTCCAGTCGGCGACCCCGCCCTCGCGCACCGGTCGCGCACGGCCGGGCCACGCCTCGCCCAGCACGCGCATCGCTTCGAGCGCCGCGGGGTAGCCGGCATGGAGCACCAGCATCAGGCCGACCTCCTCCGCCGCGGCGCGCGGGCAGCCCGCGCGGCGCGCCGCGGCGAGCGCGCGGCGCCCGGCGGCGGCGTCGCGGCGCGTCAGGGCGGCGGCGAAGTCGAGCAGGGCGCCGAACCCGCGCACGCCGGTTGCGGCCGAGCGCAATGTGCTTGACGCTCCCATGGGGGTTGGACACTATCGGCGCGCCCCCGCGCCCACAAGCACGCCCCCGCACAGGAGTCGCCATGGACGACGTAATCGACCGCGCCCTCAACGGCGCCGAGCTGGCCGGGGCCGGTTACGCCGACGTCCGCGTGGTCGAGGCGCGCGACCAGATGATCGAGGTCAAGAACCGGCGCGTGAGCGCGCTGCAGGAAGGCGCGAGCAGCGGAATCGGGGTGCGCGTGCTGGTGGACGGGGCGTGGGGCTTCGCCGCCGCGGCCGAGCTGAGCGGGGCGGCCGCCGAGTCCGCCGCCCGCCTCGCCTGCCGCGTGGCGCGGGCCGCCGCGCGTCACCGGCGCGAGCCGGTGGTGCTCGCCCCGCTCCCGGCCGTCACCGCCCGCTACGCGACGCCGGTGACGGTCGACCCGTTCGACGTCCCGCTGGCCGACAAGATCGCGCTACTCCAGGAAGCGACCGCCGCGCTCGAGCGCGAGCCCGCGGTCAAGGTGGCGCGGGGCGGCATGCAATTCTGGGAGGAGCGCAAGCGCTTCGCCTCCACCGCCGGCGCGCGCATCGAGCAGAAGGTGGTGCATTCCGGGGCGGGCATCGCCGCCTGGGCGGTCGGTCCCGACGACGTGCAGGTGCGCTCCTACCCCAACTCCTTCGGCGGGCACTACGAGGCCGCCGGCTACGAGCTGATCACACGCCTCGATCTGCGGGGGCACGCGGCCGAGACCGCCGCCACGGCCGCGGCGCTGCTCGCGGCACCCCCCTGCCCCGCGGGCGAGACCACCGTGATCCTCGACGGTTCGCAGATGAGCCTCCAGATCCACGAGTCGTGCGGGCATCCGACCGAGCTCGACCGCGCGCTCGGCCACGAGGCCAACTTCGCCGGCACCTCGTTCCTCGCCCCCGACCAGCTCGGCGCCCTGCGCTACGGCTCCGCGTGCGTGAGCATCGTGGCCGACGCCACGGCGCCGCGCGGGCTCGGCACCTTCGGGTTCGACGACGAGGGCGTCCCGGCGCAGAAGGTGGACCTGGTGCGGGCCGGGCGCTTCGTCGGGTTCCTTACCTCGCGCGAGACCGCCGGGCGCCTGGGCCAGACCTCGAACGGTACCATGCGCGCCGAGTCCTGGTCGTGCATCCCGCTCATTCGCATGACCAACATCAACCTCGAACCGGGCACCTGGACGCTCGACGATCTGCTCGCCGACACCGATGACGGCATCCTCATGGCGACCAACCGCTCGTGGTCGATCGACGACAAGCGCTACAACTTCCAGTTCGGCACCGAAGTCGGATGGGAGATCCGCCACGGCCGGCGCGGGCGGCTGCTCAAGAACTGCACCTACACCGGGATCACGCCCGACTTCTGGAACCGCTGCGACGCGGTGTGCGACATCTCCGACTGGGAGATTTGGGGCACGCCCAATTGCGGCAAGGGCCAGCCGATGCAGGTCATGCGCACGGCGCAGGGGGCATCCTCAGCGCGGTTTCGCGGGGTCCAGGTCGGCGTGGGATACGGCCGATGAGCCCGTCGCGGACGCGCCGGGCGCCGGGTGCTGCGGCCGGGCCCGTGGCCGGTCCACCGCTCTCACGCGACGAGGCGCGCGGCATGCTCGAGGAGGCGCTGGCGATGTCGGCGGCCGATCACACCGAGGTGCTGCTCGAGGCCACGCGCGGGAGTCTCACCCGTTTCGCCAACAACCAGATCCACCAGAGCGTCACCGCCGAGAACCACGTCCTGACCCTGCGGGCGACGGTGGGCCGGCGGTCGGGGATGGCCTCGACGAATCGCCTCGATTCGAGCGCCCTGCGCCAGGTGGCGGACCGCGCGCTGGCGCTGGCGCGCCTCTCCCCCGAGGATCCCGAGCTGCCCGAGCCGGCCCCCGCGGCCGAGCCGCCGGCGCTCGAGGCGTTCGTCGCCGCCACCGCGGCCTCCGATCCCGAAGGGCGCGCCGCGGCCGTGGGTCCGGTGCTGGAGGCCGCCGCCGCGAGTGGCTTCGAGGCCGCCGGGGCGCTCAGCGCCTCGAGCGCGGCGATCGCCATCGCCAACACGCGCGGGCTGTTCGCCTACCAGCCCGAAACCTCGGCCCGCTTCACCTGCACCGTGTACGGCGGCGATTCGAGCGGCTGGGTGGACCGCCACCGCCGCGACCTGCCGGCGCTCGACACCGAGCGCCTCGGCCGCATCGCGGTGGACAAGGCCGAGCGCTCGCGCGACCCGTCGCCGTTCGAGCCCGGACCCACCACGGTAGTGCTGGAGCCGAGTGCCGTAGCCGAGCTGGTGAGCTTCCTCGCCGTCCTCGGCCTCGGCGCCCAGAGCGAGCAGGAGGGCCGGTCGTTCCTCGCCGGCCGCATCGGCGAGCGCATCACCGGTGAGCGCGTGACCCTGGTGGACGACGCCTACGACCCGCGCGGGTTCGGCCGGCCGTTCGACTTCGAGGGCACGCCGCGGCGACGGGTCACGACGATCGAGCGCGGTATCGCGCGGGCCGTGGTCCACGACCGGCGCACCGCCGCGCGCGCGGGGGTCGAGAGCACCGGACACGCCGGGCACCCGCCCGCGACCGAGGGCCCGCTTCCGGCGAGCCTGGTGCTCGAGCCGGGTGACCTCTCGCTCGAGGATCTCATCGCGTCGACCGCGCGCGGCGTCCTGGTGACGCGCTTCTGGTACAACCGGGTGGTGGACCCACGCCGCACCCTGATCACGGGCATGACGCGCGACGGCACCTTCCTCATCGAGGACGGCCGGATCGTGCGCGGAGTGCGCAATCTCCGCTTCAATGAAAGCGTGCTCGGCGTGCTCGAGCGCGCCGAGGCGTGGGGCCGCGAGGCCGAGCCCACGGTGTTCGACGACGCCGGCCTGTGCGTGGTCGCCCCAGCGCTCAAGGTCCGCGATTTTTGCTTCACCGGCGTGAGCCCTTCCTGAGCCCCCGCCCGTGAGCGGCGCCCCGACCCCCGACGAGGTCCGCCAGACCGCGGTCCACGCGATCTGGACCTTTCCCTCGATCCTCGGCAGCGCCTTCGTGCTCGCATGGGGCGCGGAGGCCGCCCAGTTCTACATCTCACAGGGCCTGGCCCTGGCAATGCTCGCGTGGCTCCAGACCCTGCCCGAATTCGCGGTCGAGGCGGTGATCGCGTGGGAACGCGACATCCCGCTCATGACCGCCAATTTCACGGGAGCGTTGCGTCTCCTCACCGGCGTGGGCTGGCCGATGATCTGGATCGTGTTCGCGGTCTCGCACCGGCGCCGCGGCAAGCGTGACCCCTGGCCCCACATCGAGCTCGAGCGCGAGCACGCCGCCGAGGTCGTCGGGCTGGTCCCACCGCTCGCCTACTTCGCCTGGATCGTGTTCAAGGGCACACTCGACTGCGTGGACGCCGCGGTGCTCGTCCTGCTCTACGCCGCCTACATGGTGCTCCTCCAGCGACTGCCCAAGCGGGACGCCGAAGACGTCGAGGACGTCGCCGGCGTGGCGCGCGCCGTACTGCGCCTCGATTCACCGCGGCGTCAGATGGCGATCGTGGGCCTGTTCGTCATCGGCGGGGTTGGTCTCTACCTCACCGCCCACCCGTTCCTCGAGAGCATGAAGGCGGTCGCCGTGAGTCTCGGCGTCTCGCAGTTCGTTTTCGTGCAGTGGGTGGCGCCGTTCCTCTCGGAGTTCCCGGAGAAGACCAGTGCATTCTACTGGGCGCGCCGCCGCGGCAAGGCGAGCATGGCGCTCATGAACATGGTGTCCTCGAACGTCAACCAGTGGACGGTGCTCGCCGCGATGATCCCGGTGGTCTACTCGCTCTCGGTCGGCCACGTCGCCGCCGTGCCGATGCACGAGCACCGGGTCGAGCTCATGCTCACGCTGCTCCAGAGCGCCCTCGGCGTCGTGCTCTTGTCGAACTTCACCTTTCACGCCTACGAGGCGCTGGGCCTCTTCCTGCTGTGGCTCGCCCAGTTTCTGGTGCCCGGATGGCGCGAGGAGGTGTCGGTGATCTACGCCGTGTGGCTGGTGCTCGAGCTGGGCTCCGCGGTGTGGCGCCCGGGCCGCCTGCGCGCCTTCGCGGTGCTCCCTGCGCTGTGGCGCGAGGGCGGCCGCGCGCCCCGCTAGGCTCCGTCCGCAAACGCCCGAGGGCAAGGCGTCGCGGTCGAGCGACGAGCGCAGTCGTGGCCGACCACGCGGCGCGTGGTGCCCGGCCACGTCGGAGCGAGGAGCCGACCGCGCAACGCAGCCCGCGGGCGTTTGCGGACGGAGCCTAACGCCCGCGCGGTCCGAAGAGCCGACTGCGCACGCCGCGCGCGAGATCCTCGAGCGCGTGCAGCTCCTCGACGCCGAACAGCTTCATCGCCACGTAGCCGATCGCGAGCGCGACCGCCGCCGAGGCCGCGACGGTCGCCGCCTCCCACGCGAAGCCGCGGTGCCAGGCGCCGCGGAGCAGCAGCAGCCCGATCGCGCACGGCGCCACCCCGGTCACGGACGCCGCACCGACCCGCAGCAGCGTGGCGAGCATCCGACGGCCTTCGAGCGGACCGATCCGGCGCCGCAGGTACCAGCCGAGCTGGAGCAGCGAGATGGTGCTGGTCACGGAGGTCGCGAGCGCCAGGCCGAGGTGGCCGAGCGGGCGCATGAGCGCGAGGTTGAGCACCAGGTTGATCGCGACCGAGACGAAGCTCACCTGGACCGGGGTGCGCGTGTCCCCCATGGCGTAGAAGGCACGCGCCGACACCGTGACCCCGGCGAAGGCGGGCAGCCCGATGCAGTACATGACCAGCGCGGCGGCGGTCTGTCGCGTGTCGAAGTCCTGGAAGCGACCGTGTTCGTAGAGCAGGGCGATCACCGGCCCCGAGGTCGCCGCCAGCCACATCGCGGCCGGCACCGTGAGCAGGATCACGAGCCGCAGCGTGGCCGAGAACGTGGACTTGAGCCGCGGCATGTCCTGCGCCACCGCCGCGCGCGCCAGCTCCGGCAGGCTCACCGTGGCGAGCGCGACGCCGAAGACTCCGATCGGCAGCTGCATGATGCGGAACGCGTACCACAGCCACGACACGCTGCCCTGCTGCAGCATGCTGGCGATGACGGTGCTCACGAGCAGGTTGATCTGCGTCGCGGCGAGCCCGATCGTCGCGGGTGCCATCAACCACCCCACGCGGCGCACGCCGGGCGGCAGCGTGGGCGCCTCGAGCCGGAAGCGGAATCCCTGACGCGCGAGGGACGGCAGCTGGAAGCCGAGCTGCATGAAGCCGCCGATGACCACGCCCACCGCCATCGCCAGGATCGCCGGCAGCCCGAGGGCCTGGCACACCGGGATCAGCGCGAGGCCGAAGGCGACCATGCCGATGTTGAGCAGCGTCGGGGCAAGCGCGGGGACGGCGAACACCCCCCGCGCGTTGAGCATCCCCATGCACGCCGCGGCGAGCGCCACGGCGGGCAGGAACGGCAGCATGACCCGGGTGAGCAGGACCGTGAGGTCGATCTTGCCCGGCACCGCGCCGAATCCGGGCGCGAACAGCACGACCAGCCACGGCGCCAGCAGGTAGCCGACCACGCACGCCACCGCCAACACCACGAAGAGCGTGAGCAGCACCTGGCGGCCCAGTGCCCACGCCTCGGCCTCGCCCCGCTTCTCCAGGTACTCGGTAAAGGTCGGCACGAAGGCGGCAGACATCGCGCCCTCCGCGAACAGGTCGCGCAGCAGGTTGGGGATGCGGAAGGCGACGTTGAAGGCGTCCGTGGCAAAGCCGGCGCCGAAGACCGTGGCCATCACCTGCTCGCGCACCAGCCCGAGCAGGCGCGAGAGCAGCGTGGCGGCGCCGACCGTTCCCGCGGTGCGCGCGACGCGCCGTTCCTCGCTCACGCCGCCACCGCCGCGCGTTGCGGTGCCGTGAGGCGCGTGCTAGCGTGCCGCGCCATGTCTCTCGCCCAGGCGGCACTGCTCGGGGCGCTCCAAGGCATCACCGAGTTCCTGCCGATCTCGAGCAGCGCCCATCTGTTCGCGATCCCGACGCTCCTGGGCTGGTCGTACGCGGGCCTGGCGTTCGACGTCGCGCTCCACTGGGGAACCCTGCTCGCCCTGCTCATCGCCTTCTGGCGCGACTGGTGGGGCCTGGTGCGCGACGCGGTCTCGCGCGACGGCGCGCGACGGCGTGCCGCCCACATCGTCTGGCTCAAGCTGGCCGCGGCCTCGGTCCCGGCGGCGGTCGCGGGCGTCCTGCTCCAGGATGCCGCCGAGACCCTGCTGCGCTCCCTGCCGCTGCAGGCCGCGATGCTGTTCCTCTTCGGATTCCTGCTGTGGTGGGTCGATCGCGTGCGCCCGATGCGCGCCGGGGCCCTGGTGCCGGGCTGGGGCAGTTGCATGCTGGTCGGGGCGGCACAGGCGCTGGCCCTGGTCCCCGGGGTGTCGCGCTCGGGCATCACCATGACCGCGGGGCGCGCGGCCGGGACCGATCGGGTGGGAGCCGCGCGCTTCGCCTTCCTGCTCGGGGTGCCGATCACCTTCGGCGCCGGACTGATCGAATTGCGCCACCTCTCCCCCGGCGTACCGCTCGGGGTGCTCGCGATGGGGGTGGTTTCCGCCGCCGTGGTCGGCATCATTGCCATCCGTGGCCTCATCCGCTGGCTTTCGGGCGCGGGCTTCGGCGTCTTCTTCCTCTACCGCACCGCGTTCGCCATCTTCATCCTGCTGCTCTCCCGCCGCTAGGTTCGATCCGGCACAGCCCGACGGAGGCAATGCCCGGTCGCTCCTCGCCGCGAAGCATCCCGCGGAGTCGTCCCGCTCGTCGCTTCCCTGGCGCCCTGCGCTCGGTGTTCCAGACGAAACCTGGCCCGCCGCCGGCCCTCCCCGCTACCGCCCGCGATCCTTGCGCGTCATGCGGTCACCGAAGTAACGATTGAGCCGCTCGCGCAGCGCGATGCGGGCGCGATGGAGGCGGGACTTCACCGCCGCCACGGATAGCTCGAGCACCTCGGCGACCTCGGCGTTCGAGAGCCCCTCGACGTCGCGCAGCACGAACACCGTGCGCAGCTCCTCGGGCAGCCGCTGGATGCCCTCGGCCATGACCTCGCGGGTCTCGGCGTCGAGCAGGTCCTGCACCGGCTGGGTCGACCAGTCGGGCAGCTGCAGGGTCTCGGCGTCCTCGTCGTTGCTCTGGGACTGGTCGAGCGAGAAGTGGTCGTCGCGCCGCTTGCGGTACTTCATCAGGCTGGCGTTGGTCGCGATACGGTAGAGCCAGGTCGAGAAGGTGGATTCGGCCTTGAATTTCTTGAGCCCGCGGTAGGCCGAGAGGAAGGCGTCCTGAAGCGCCTCCGCCGCGTCGTCCTCCTGGCGCAGGATCTTGAACGACAGGCGGAAGACCTTGTCGCGATAGCGGCGCACCAGCTCGTCGAATGCGCGGTTGTCGCTGGCCTGCGCGAGGCGCACCAGTTCCGCGTCGTCTCGTACGCCGTACTCGACCGACTTCACCGCCGTCCCCGCCCCATGGCCACGGCCACGCCGGCACCGGCCGCGGCCCCGGATCGCGCGGCACTCTCGTAAGCCACGTCCCCCGCCACCAGCGTCATCATCGGGGCCGCCTCGTGCAGTGACCCGGCGGGCAGCGCGTGGAGGTCGGCGTCCCACACCACCAGGTCGGCCTCGAGGCCCGCGGCGAGCCGGCCGAGCCGCGGCCAGCTCCCCGCCAGTCGCGCGCCGCCCTCGGTGTAGGCGCCGAGCGCCTCATCGAGCGTCAGCCGCTCCGCCGGCAGGAACCCGCCGCCGGGCCGTCCATCCGCGCGCTGGCGGGTCACGGCGGCATGGAGCCCCGCGGCCACCGAGGGGCTCTCGACCGGCGCATCGGAGCCGAAGGCGAGCCTGGCGCCCGCCGCGAACAGGGTCCGCCATGGATACGCGCGCTCGCGGCGGGTGTGCCAGTGACGCTCCACCAGGTCGAGATCGGCGGTGCAGTGCAGCGGCTGCAGGCTCGCCGCCACCCCGAGGTTTGCGAAGCGGGGCCGGTCGGCCGGATCGAGGAGCTGAACGTGCTCGATGCGCGAGGGCAGCGCCGGACGGGCGGCGAGCGCCCCCGCCGCCTCGAAGGCATCGAGCGCCGAGCGCACGGCGCGGTCGCCGATCGCATGGATCGCCACCGCCAGGCCGCCCGCCAGCGCCCGCTCCACGGTCGCCCGCAGCTCGGCCGGCGGGATCAGCTCCATGCCGCGTTCCGTGGTGCCGTCATAGGGCTCGAGCACGGCGGCGGTGCGCGAGCCGAGCGTGCCGTCGGCGAACAGCTTCACCGCGCCGATGCGGAAGACATCGTCGCCGATACCGCTTTCGAGTCCGAGTGCCAAGGCGGCGTCGAGCTGGGCGTGCGGTAGATGCATGAGCACGCGCAGGGGGGCCGCTCCCGCGCGCGCCACCGCACGCAGCGCGCGCAGGGCCTCGGCACCCTCGAAATCGTGGACCGCGGTGATGCCGAACGCGTGCAGCCTGCCCACCGCCTGGGGCAGCAGCTCCGCATCGGCCGTGCCCGCCACCCCGGCCTCGAGGGCGGCGAATCGGCGCACGGCATGCTCGCGAACGACGCCCGTCGGCTCTCCCGCCGCATCGCGCTCGATCCTCCCGCCGCGGGGGTCGGGCGTGTCCCGGCTCACTCCCGCCGCGCGCAGCGCCGCGCTGTTCACCCACAGCGCGTGAAAGTCGTGGCTGTGGAGCAGCACTGGACGCTCGCCGCTCACCGCGTCGAGGACGCCGCGCTCCGGCGGCTCGTTCCAGAGGTTGGCATCCCAGCCGCGCCCGATCGCGGCCGTGGCGCCGGGGCGGCCGTCGAGCGCGCGCCGCACGCGCGCCAACGCCTCCGCCCGGGTCGCCGCCCCGGCCAGCGCGATCTGCGCCTGGGCCCGCGCCCAATGGAGCAGGTGCAGGTGCGCGTCGGTGATGCCGGGAGTGACGGTGGCCCCGCGCGCGTCCACCCGGCGCGTGCGCGGACCGGCGAGCGCCTCGAGCGCGCGCGTGCCGCCCACCGCGAGGATCCGCCCGCTCCCGATCGCGATCCCGTCGGCGCCGGGCACCGGCGCGCCGTCCGACCACGGGCGGCCGTTCACGATCAGAAGGTCGGCTAGCGGCTCTCGCATGCGGCCATCTCCACGGCGTTCTCCAGCACCCCGATCCCCTCGACCTCGACCTCGACCCGGTCACCCGGCCGGACCGGTGACACCCGCGCCGGCGTGCCGGTCGCGATCACGTCCCCCGGCTCCAGCGTCATGATGCCGGAGATGTGACGGATCAACTCGGCGACCGGAAACAGGAGGTCGGCGGTCGAACCGCGCTGCCGGATCTGGCCGTTCACCCGGCACTCGAGCGCGAGGCGGTCGGGGGCGAGCCCCACCGCCATCCAAGGCCCCAGAGGCGCGAAAGTATCGAAGCCCTTGGCCCTTGTCCATTGGCCATCCTGAGCCTGGTAGTTGCGGGCGCTGACATCGTTGAAGCAGGTGAGCCCGGCGACGCAGTCCATCGCGTCCTCGGCCCGCACGGCCGAGGCCCGGCGCCCGATGACCACCGCGAGTTCGGCCTCGGGATCGAGGCGGGTGACGCCCGCCGGATCGCGGATCGGTTCGCCGCTCGCGATCACGGCGCTCGGCGGCTTGAGGAACAGCAGCGGCTCGCGCGGCGTCTGCGCGCCGGGGAGCACGGTGGCGCTCTCGGCGATGTGCGCGCGGTAGTTGAGCCCGACGCAGACGATCTTGCTCGGCGTGACCGGGGCGAGCACGCGCACCTCCGCGGCCCGGTCCGCCGGTCCGGTCTCGACGCCGCCCTCCCAGGGCGGCGCGCTCATGCGCACGAAATCACCGCCGTCGCGCCGGCCGTGATGGACGCCGTCGCGGGTGCGATAGCGAGCGATGTGGAGGATCGGCATCGGGAGGCGACTCGAAACAGGGGGGGAAAAAAGAGGAGGTCCCCCGTCGCAGTCCGTGACGCGACCAACCGGCGACCGATGCGAGGGCTCGTACGCTTCGCTCTAATGGCGCCGCTGACCGCGAGAGCACGGTTTCGGACAGGCAACCTCGCTCCGCTGCCGCGCAGTCTCGGCGGTGGGGGCGAGTTCAGTCAAGAAATAATCAAGGGCGACCGGGCATGCCGGATCCGTGCCAACGGGGGTCGCTGAGACGGTCGAACGGCCCCGGCGCCGGCGCGAGGTCGCCCCGCCCTCGGTGCCCGTCCCCCCCCCCGAGCGGCCGTTGACGGGCGCCCGGGCGCCTGCTAGCTTGCGGCCGCCATGCCCCCTCGCCGCGCAACGCGTTCCGCCCCTGCCGCTGAGCGGCTCGCCCGCAAGATCGAGAATCGCACGGCGCGACTGGCGGTGATCGGGCTCGGCTACGTCGGTCTCCCCCTCGCGGTCGAGTTCGCCCAGGCCGGTTTCCAGGTTCACGGGATCGACATCGACCTGGCCCGCGTGCGACAGCTGCGGCGCGGGCACTCCTACGTCCAGGACGTCGCCTCCCGCGATGTGGCGGCCCTGGTCCGATCAGGCAACCTCATTGCCACCCATGACTTCGCGGTGCTGAAGCGGGTGGACGCGGTCAACGTGTGCGTGCCCACGCCTCTGTCCAAGCAGCGCGATCCGGACGTGTCCTACATCGTCGCCGCGGCCAGGGAGGTCGCGAGCCACCTCCACCGCGGGATGCTCGTGATCCTAGAGAGCACGACCTATCCCGGGACCACCGACGAACTCATCCTGCCGCTGCTTCAGGAAACCGGGATGAAAGTCGGCAAAGACTTCTTTCTCGCCTTCTCCCCAGAACGGGTGGACCCGGGGAATCCACGCTTCAATACCCGCAACATCCCGAAGGTCGTCGGCGGCGTGACCTCGGCCTGCACCGAGGTCGCGGTCCAGCTCTACCGGCAGCGCCTCGAGCGGGTGGTCCCGGTGTCCTCGCCCCAGGTCGCGGAGATGGTCAAGCTGCTCGAGAACACGTTTCGCAGCGTGAACATCGGTCTCGTGAACGAGCTCGCCCTGATGTGCGCGCGGCTCAAGATCGACGTCTGGGAGGTCATCGAGGCCGCGGCGACCAAGCCCTTCGGCTTCATGCCGTTCTATCCCGGGCCCGGCCTGGGCGGGCATTGCATCCCGATCGACCCTTTCTACCTGTCGTGGAAGGCGCGGGCGAGCGGCTTCGAGGCCCGCTTCATCGAGCTCGCCGGCCACGTCAACGGGCAGATGCCGGACTACGTCGTCAACCTGGTCGCCGAGGGCCTCAATCGCCGGGGACGAGCGGTGCGCGGCTCGCGCGTGCTGGTGCTCGGTGTGGCTTACAAGGCCGACATCGACGACACGCGCGAAAGCCCGTCGCTCGACATCATGGAGACGCTGCGCGAGCGCGGGGCGAAGATCGAGTACAGCGATCCGTACGTGTCGACCCTCGATTTCGCCGGGCGCCGACTCAAGAGCGTGCCGCTCACCGCGACCCAGCTGCGGCGCTTCGACTGCGCGGTGATCGCGACCGCGCACAAGGCTTTTCCCTACGGCACGGTGCTGCGCCACTCGAAGGTCGTGGTCGATTCGCGGAACGCGCTGCGCGGGCGGAAGTCGGCCAAGATCGTCCGTCTCTAGCGGGCGGCGCGCAGGCTGGCGCGTAGCGAGGCCACGCCGACACAACCGAAACCCGCGAGCAGCAGGATGATGAAGGGCAACGCGCGATACTCCCGCATCCCCCAGGCGAAGCACGCGAGTCCCATGAAGTAGAGCGCCAGGCCGAGTTCGGTGCGCCCACTGTGGCCGGCGCTCGAGGCGTAGGGCTGCAACCGCGGGCGCGTAGCCCCGTCGCCCGACTTGGGCGTGCGCTCCCAGTCGCCGATGCCGGAGCCGAGCCCTTCGAGCACGGCGCGCGTGTTGTTGACCGAGAGGCCCACGCCGAGCACGAGCGCGGCCACGACATCGCGCAGGACCCCCGGTCCCGAGCCCCCCACCAGCAGCTGCCCCGCGCCGAGGAATAGGCTCACCGGCACGACACCGAGCAGGATGACGCCGATCTGGAGCCCCCATACCAGCGCGGGCGGCGCGCTCGAGGTGCCGAGGAGGATCGGCAGCAGCAGCAGCCCCAGGACGAGGAGCAGCGGGTAGGAGAAGTTGCTGGTGAGATGGAAGAAGGCCTCGAGCTTGATCCGCAGCGGCAGCGGGCTCGCGAACACCCGCGGCAGCAGCTTGCGCGCGGTCTGGATCGAGCCCTTGGCCCAGCGCCGCTGCTGGGACTTGAGTGCCTCGATGTCGGCCGGCAGCTCGGCGGGTGACTCCACCGTGCCGTCGAAGACGAAGCGCCAGCCCCGCAACTGGGCGCGGTAGCTGAGGTCGAGGTCCTCCGTCAGGGTATCGTGCGCCCATCCGCCCGCATCCTCGATGCAGGAGCGCCGCCACACGCCCGCGGTGCCGTTGAAGTTGAAGAACAGGCGCGATTGCATGCGCACGGCGTGCTCGAGCAGGAAATGCGAATCGAGCATCACCGCCTGCGCCGAGGTGAGCGCGGAGCGCCGGCGGTTGAGATGCCCCCAGCGCGCCTGGGCCATGCCGACCCGCGGGTCGGCGAAGTGCGGCACCATGCGCCGCAGAAAGTCCGCGCGCGGCACGAAGTCCGCGTCGAAGACCGCGATCAGATCGCCGCGCGCGAGGCCAAGCCCCATGGCCAGGGCGCCGGCCTTGTATCCCTCCCGGTGGCGGCGGTGCAGGTGCACGATGTCGACGCCGTGGGCGCGATGGCGGTCCACCGCGCGCGCCGCCCGCTCCCGTGTCTCGTCGAGCGAATCGTCCAGCACCTGGATCTCGAGCCGCCCGGCGGGATAATCGAGGGCGCACACGGCGTCGATCAGGCGCTCGGCGACCAGGCGCTCGTTGAAGAGCGGCAGTTGCACGGTCACCACGGGCCAGCATCGGGTCACGGCGGGAGCCGCGGCGGGCCTGGAGGCCACGCCGCGCAGCCAGCGCCACAGGATGACGTAGCGGTGGGAGGAATAAATGACGATCAGCAGTTGAGCGAGCACGTAGGTGATCATCACCCACGCCTGCAGCCATCCGGTGACGGTGGCGATCAGCATGGACGTAGCGGTGATGTCGGTCGGTTCAAGGCGATCCAATCTAGGGTGAGCGCGCGGGGTCGTCAACGGCAAAGGGCGGCGGGAGTGCGAAATCCCGCCGCCCGCCGTGACGCCTCCGGGGCCCCAGACGCCTAGTTCACGACCTCGAAGTCCGCGTCGACCGCCCCCGGCCCACCCTTCTTGTCCTTTTCGCCCGCGGCGGCAGCCTCGGCGCCCTCCTCGGCCGCCGCGCCGGACGCTCCCGCGGCCTCGCCGCCCGTGGTCTGATAGAGCGCCGCCGCCGCCTGGTGCCAGGTCTTCTCGAGCTGCTCGGTGGCCGACCGGATCGCGTCGGTGTCCTCGCCCTTGAGCACCTCCCGCAGGCGCGACAGCGCGCTCTCGGCCTCGGTCTTCAGCGCCGCGTCCAACTTGGCGCCGTGCTCCTTGAGGTTCTTCTCGACCTCGTAGGCCAGCGCGTCGCCGCGGTTGCGGGCCTCGACCCCCTCGCGCCGCTTGCGATCCTCGCCGGAGTGCGATTCCGCGTCCTTGACCATGCGCTGGACCTCGGATTCGCTGAGTCCGCTCGAGGCCTCGATGCGGATGCTCTGCTCCTTCCCCGTCGCCCGGTCCTTGGCGGACACGTGCAGGATGCCGTTGGCGTCGATGTCGAAGCCCACCTCGATCTGGGGGATCCCGCGCGGCGCCGGCGGGATGCCGTCGAGATGGAAGCGGCCGATGGTCTTGTTGTCTCGTGCCATGGGCCGCTCGCCCTGGAGCACGTGGACCTCGACCGTCGTCTGGCTGTCGGAGGCGGTGGAGAACACCTCGCTCTTCTTGGTCGGAATCGTGGTGTTGCGCTGGATCAGCGCGGTCATCACACCGCCCAGGGTCTCGATGCCGAGGGAAAGCGGCGTGACGTCGAGCAGCACGACGTCGCGCACGTCCCCGGCGAGCACCGCACCCTGGATGGCCGCGCCGATCGCCACGACCTCGTCGGGGTTCACGCCGCGGTGCGGCTCCTTGCCGAAGATCGACTTCACCAGCTCCTGCACCTTCGGCATGCGAGTCGCGCCGCCCACCAGCACCACCTCATCCACCTGGGAGGCCGAGAGGCCGGCGTCCTTGAGCGCCTGCAACACCGGACCGCGGCAGCGCTCGATCAGGTCGTCGACCACCTGCTCGAGCTTGGCCCGGGTGAGGCGGATGTTGAGGTGCTTGGGGCCGTTCTGATCGGCGGTGATGAACGGCAGGTTGACGTCGGTCTCGAGCGTTCCGGACAGCTCGCACTTGGCCTTCTCCGCCGCCTCCTTGAGGCGCTGGAGCGCCATGGCGTCCTTGCGCAGGTCGATCCCCTCCTGGCGCTTGAACTCCTCCGCCAGGTGGTCGATGACGCGCTGGTCGAAATCGTCGCCGCCGAGGTGCGTGTCCCCGTTCGTCGAGCGCACCTCGAACACGCCGTCGCCGATCTCGAGGATCGAGATGTCGAAGGTGCCGCCGCCCAGATCGAAGACCGCGATCTTCTCGTCCTTCTTCTTGTCGAGTCCGTAGGCGAGCGCGGCCGCGGTGGGCTCGTTGATGATGCGCTTGACGTCCAGCCCGGCGATCCGCCCGGCATCCTTGGTCGCCTGGCGCTGGCTGTCGTTGAAGTACGCCGGCACGGTAACGACCGCCTCGGTCACCTTCTCCCCGAGGTAGTCCTCAGCGGTCTGCTTCATCTTCTGCAGGACCATTGCCGAAATCTCGGGTGGCGAGAACTCCTGCGCGCCGACCTTCACGCGCGCGTCGCCTCCGGCGCCACGCACGACCTCGTAGGGCACCAGCTTCATCTCGCTCTGGACCTCTTCGTGCTTGCGGCCCATGAAGCGCTTGATCGAGTACACGGTGTTCGTCGGATTGGTCACCGCCTGACGCCGCGCCACGAGGCCGACCAGCCGCTCCCCGCTCTTGGAGAACGCGACCACGGAGGGCGTGGTGCGGAACCCCTCCGCGTTGGGGATAACTTTGGGCTCCCCGCCCTCCATCACCGCAACGCAGGAATTGGTGGTACCGAGATCGATTCCGATCACCTTGCCCATGAACTCACCCGCTTTCCGATGAAAGGGAGCCACGCCTGCCGCGCGCCCGCGGCCCGACGTGGCCCCACGTGATGGCTGCCGTCAGCCGACCTGCACCTCGATCTCGCGCAACTTGGCCTCCTCGGCCTTCGGCACATGGACCTGGAGCACGCCGTCCTTGTAGGACGCCTTGATCTTGTCGTTGCGGACCGGAGTGCCGAGGCTGAACGAACGCTCGAAGGAGCCGTAGAAACGCTCCATCCGGCGCAGGCCTCCCTCCTGGGCCTCGTGCTCCTGCCTGCGCTCGCCGCGGATGGTCAGGGTGTCGCCCATCAGGCTCACCTTGACGTCCTTCTGGTCCACGCCGGGAAGGTCGGCCCGCAGCACGAATTCGTCCGGGGTTTCCTCGATGTCGACGGCCGGGGTGAAGACAGCGGCCACGTCGCGGCGCAAGGGGGTGGAGGTGAAAAAGCTGTCGAAGAGACGATTGACCTCGTCCTGAATGCTCACCAGGTCGCGAGGACCCGACAGGGGACTCCAGCGAACGATCGCCATGGTGCTTTCCTCCTCGATGCGCGGCCGGGGTACTGGAAGTGTGGTCCGGCGGTCACCGCCGGCCCGAGTTGTGGTCGCCAGGGACTAAAGCAGAGTCCGTACCACCCGACTGACATCGGTGTAAGGTCATGTCATGATGCGCGTTGCGCATGCACTGGGAAAGGGGGAGGCGGATCTCCGTCCCGTGATGGAACGGCTTCCCGTTTCGCTTGCGAACGTCGATCGTTCCAGGTCCGGACGCCCCGCGCGCGCCTGGCGGCCGGGCGAGCGCTCTGCTAGCGTGCGCGCCCCATGCGGATCAGCACCTTTCTGCCCCACGTCGGCGTCTTCGGCGGCGTGCGCCGCTTCCTCGAACTCGGCAACCGCTGGACCTTCATGGGACACGCGGTGACGCTCTACCATCCGCAGGGCGACCCGCCGGCGTGGCTGCCCTACTCCGGAGGCGTGCAGCCGCTCGCGGCGGCCGCCGGGACCGTGGCCGACCTCGCGATCACCGCCGACCCCCACACCTACGACGCCTTCCGCGCCCACCGCGCCCCGCGCCACCTCTACTACGGCGTCCTGGAGGGTGACCCCGGCGTGGCGCGCGCGGCGCGCGACCCGGCGGTGACGCTGGCGGCGAATTCCAGCGCGCTCCGCGAGCGGCTGCGGCGCCGCTACCGGCGGCCGGTGCTCGACGGTATCGGCGGCATCGATCCGGATCGCTTCCACCCCGACCCGGCGCGCCGCACGCCCGGCCGTTTGCGCGTGCTCCTCAACGGCCGGCGCTCGCGGGAGAAGAAGGGCACCGATCTCATCCTTCGCGCGCTGGCCGGTATCGAACGCGGCCGCCCCGAGCTCGAGGTCGTCCTCTTCGATCACGTGGACGCGCACAACCGGCAGGACCCGCGGCCCGGGGCCCGGCTCCCGTCCGGCGCGCGCTTCGTGCTCAATCCGACCCAGGACGAACTGGTCGCGCTCTACCAGTCAGCCGACGTTTTCGTCGCCGCCGAGCGCAAGGCCGGTTGGTGCAACACCGCCCTCGAGGCGATGGCGTGCGGTTCGGCCGTGGCGTGCACGCCGAGCGGCACGGGCGACTTCGCGCGCGACGGCGTGAACGCGCTGGTCGTGCGGTTCCGCCATCCCTTCTTCCTGCGCCGAGCGGTCCGGCGGCTGCTCGACGACTCCGCCCTGCGAGCCACCCTCGGCGCCGCGGGCGCCGCGTCCGCCCGCGCGTGGAGCTGGGAGCACCTGGCGGCGAAGCTGCTGGAGCAGCTCAGGGATCGCGCCTGACGCCACCGCGAGGATCGCCGGCGCGTTCAGCGTTGCGGGAGGTACCCGGCCTTCTCGGAGGGCACCAGCAGCTCGTCCTTGGTGTAGATGAAGGCGTCGCGCTGGTAGTCCGATAGCTCGTAGTTCTTCTCGAGGTAGATGGCGTCCTCGGGGCACGCCTCCTCGCACATGCCGCAGAAGATGCAGCGCAGCATGTTGATCTCGTAGCGCTCGGCGTAGCGCTCACCGTGCGAGCGCGGGCCCTGGGGATCGTTCTCGGCCGCCGCGACGAAGATGGCGTCCGCGGGGCAGGCCACGGCGCACAGCTCGCAGCCCACGCAGCGCTCGAGGCCGTCCTCGTGGCGAGTGAGGATGTGCAGACCCCGGAAGCGGGGAAGCATCTGCAGCTTCTCGTCCGGATAGAGGACGGTGAATGGCTTGCGGAACAGGTTCTGCAGCGTGACGCCGAGCCCCTGTCCCATCTCCTTCAGCATCCCTCGACTCCTTTTCCGCGGCCGGCCGGGTGGACCAGAGCGCCGCAGCATAGCGGCCGGTCGCGGCGCGATGCAAGCCGACCCGCGCTCCGCGGTCGCGGGCGTGACGCCGGCCG
>MFFQ01000097.1:42899-59510 GCA_001780165.1 Candidatus Eisenbacteria bacterium RBG_16_71_46
CCGGCGTCACGCGTCCCCCACGACGCGCCCCGCGATGCGGTTCTGGACATCCCCGAGTCCCGAGCAGAGCTTCTCGACCACGGCCTGACGCGGATGCACGTGGACCCGTCTGAGCGTGAAGGGCTCGGCCCGCCGCAGGTGATTCGTGCCCTCGATGCTGGTGAAGGCCAGCGCGTAGCCCATCTCCCTGACGGCCGCCGAGGTCGCGGGGCTGAAATCGCCGCGACCCCCATTGGGGTAGCAGAAGGCCGCCAGCGGCCGCCCGGAGAAGGCTTCCAGTTCCGCCTTGGATTCCTTCAGCTCGCGCCGGAGGTCCGCGTCGGGCAGAACGGTCGCGATCGTATGCGAGGCCGTGTGGCCGACCAGCTCGACCAGGCCGCTACGGAGCATCTCCTTCATCTCGTCCGCGGTGAGCGAGCGATACTCGTCGGGGGGCGACGGCGGGGGCGCGACCGCCAGGCGCGCGAACATCTCGGCGATCACCTCGTCACGCCGCGGCGGCGGATCCCGCTTCAGCCTGACCACGAGCGATTCGAAACCCGTCGGGTCCCCAGCCAGGAGATCGACCCCGTCGACCCGGATCCTCGTCCCCGCGCGCGCCTGTTGCTTGGCCCAGGCGATCTTGTCGAACCACAGCCAGGCGCCGCGCAGGAAAAAGTCGGTGGGCACGCAGAGGGCGATCGGCACTCCGCTGGCGCGCGCGATCGGAAAGATGTGCCGGTAGGCGTCCACGTGACCGTCGTCGATGGTCACGAGCGCCACACGCCGGTGATGCGTCGCGGCGTCGAGCTCCGAGGGCCGCGTCACGTGAAAACGGCTCGCCAGGTATCGGAAACAGCGCTCGACGTGTCGGGGCCGGATCTCCGCGGTCGGGTGGACACGGTGCAGCGTGAGTACGGTCAGCCGCGGAGTCCGGTCGACCAGCGCATAGGCGCTGGACGCGAGCGACAGGAACATGTCCCGCATGAATGGCCCCCCGAGGCGGGCGGCAACGACCGGGCGCGGCGCTGCGCCCCGCGTCAGTGATCCGCCCTCAGCGCCCGGACGTGCGGCACGATCCAGGTCTCGACCGCGCGGAGCACGGGACGCGACCAGGGCCGCAAGTACCTGCGATGCAGCGGCACGAAGCGCACGACCTGCTTGCTGAATCCCTGCTTGAACCGGTTGATCTTGTCCATCGGGCTTTCGGGCGGCGCATCCTCGCGGTAGCCGCCCATGTCGTAGCAGGCGCATCCGCGGGCTTTCGCCCAGGCCATGCCCTGCCAATGGGCCAGCTGTCCGGCATACTGGCCGGCGCGGCGCTCGGGATCCGTGGCGCCCCATGTATACACGCACCGCTCGCCGTGGACGAGCAGGACGATCCCGCCCAGCGGCGCGTCACCCTGCTCGTCCTTCGTCACGATCACGCGTCCGAAGCGTCCGGGCGCGAAGACCGTGTCCCACAACGCGTGCATCATCCGCGCGTCGGGCGCCGGCAGCCCCTTGGCCCGGAACATCCGTTGCATGATGAGGAGCAACGCCTCGTAGTCCGGCTTGGCCGTCACGACCTCGCAGCGAATGCCCCGCTTCGCGGCCCGGTCGATCTCGTGCCGCGTCGTCGCCCGAAACGACGACTTGATGGCATCCAGATCCTGGGCCAGGTCCACCTGCACCGAGCAGTCGTGGATGCTGCCCGGGGTCTGGACGATCTCGAAGCCCAGGGCGCCCAGGAGCGATCGCACGCGCTCGGCATCGGCACCCGGCCAGTACGGGTTCAGGGTGATGGCGCCGTAGCCCCGGCGCCGCAGGGTGTCGAGGATCGCCGGAAGATGGCGCTCGAGCGCCCCGAGCTCCGCGACCACCGGCCCTCGGAGCGCGAGTCCCCGGCTGCCGGCGATGGGCACGGGGCGCAACCGCTCGAGAAGCATCGCCAGGACGATCTCGCCGCCTTCTTCGGCCCACAGGCGACCGAAACGGGCGCCGCCGGTGCTGCGCGACCAGAGACCGGACTGGAAGAGCGAGCCATGCGGCGCGTTGAGGACGAAGGCATCCCAGCGCGTCTCCATCCCGCTCGCGAGCGGATGCTCCGAGTATTCGATCACCGGCCGACGCTCGGACGCTTCGGGGCCGCGCCCCGGGGAACGCGACCGGAGATCGGCCCGCGAGACCTCCGCCCGGTGGGCACGCCCCGCGCCGACCAAGCGGCGCGTGATGATGGCGCACCGGCGCCACGCGGGGCGGGGAGCGTGGCCGCCGGCTCGCGTCCGCGCGCCCCCGAGCCGCAAGCCCGGACCTGGGCCCGGGCCCGCTCGTGGATCCGGAGCCCGCGCCCTACCACTGCAGGCCCGCGCCGATCTCGAGCCCGCGCGTGGTGCGGCGGACGGAGGCGCCTCTCGTGATGTCGGTCATGCCCTGCGCGAAGCGCGCCCGCAGCAGCGCGCGGTGCCCCGCGAGCGGCAGCTCCCAGCCCACGGCCGCGCCAAGCACCAGGTTCCAGGGGTAGTAGGGATCCCGCGGCGTCGTGACCGGAAAGATGTTCGCGGTCGCACGCGTGGGCGGGGCGGGCGCCGGGACGAAGCCACCGCTCGTTGTTACGTCCTGAAGGGTCTTCACGTCGACCAGGTAGCCCAGCTCGGGACCGGCGCTCAGCAAGAGCCCACGGCCCGCGAACGGGCGAAACTGCGCCCGGACCGGCAGCGAGACGTACTGGAGCACGGTGTGGGTCCGGCCGGTGACCGTGAAGTCGGGGCTGATCAGCGTCAGCGTCCAGATCTCGCCGTACTCGACGTACCTCGGCCCCGTGCTCAGCGACCAGCGCCCGCGGAGCGGGAGCTCGACCGGCAGCCCGATCCACCACGCCGGCCTCAGCTTCAGGTCCGGGTCGAACAAAGGTGCGTCGGCGTGATAGGTGAGCTCGGCCAGGTTGAGTCCGCCCTCGACCCCGAGCCGCGGCCCGGCCCCGGCGCTCGAGGCCTGGATGCCGGCGGCCAGCCATGCGGAAAGTGCCGCGGTCCCGATCCGCCACCCACGTCGTGCCATCGTCCGTCTCCTTCGACGCCGCCCGCGCGCTACAGCCTCGGCAGCGTGATGCCCCGCTGGGCCTGGTACTTCCCCGCCTTGTCCTTGTACGAGGTCTCGCACGGCTCGTCGCTCTCGAAGAACAGCACCTGCGCGATGCCCTCGTTGGCGTAGATCCTGGCCGGAAGCGGGGTGGTGTTGCTGATCTCGAGCGTCACGAAGCCCTCCCACTCGGGCTCGAACGGCGTCACGTTGGTGATGATGCCGCAGCGCGCGTAGGTGGACTTTCCGACGCACACGGTGAGCACGTTCCGGGGGATGCGGAAGTATTCGACCGTCCGGCCGAGCGCGAACGAATTGGGTGGAATGAGCGCGACCGGGCCCTTGAAATCCACCATCGATCCGGGGTCCATGTTCTTGGGATCCACGATCGTGGAGTTCACGTTGGTGAAGATCTTGAACTCGTCGGCGATGCGAATGTCGTAGCCGTAGGACGAGATGCCGTAGGAGATCACGCCCTGCCGGATCTGCTTTTCCGCAAAGGGCTCGATCATGCGGTGAGTGCGACACATTTCCCGGATCCAGCGGTCGGGCTTGATCGACATGCTCACTCCTCGGGTGGGAAGCGTCCGAGCGTCCGCGCGGCGTGGACCAGCTCGGGCAGAATGAGGTGGCGCACCGCGAGCTCGACCGCGCGCGTCGAGCCCGGCAGCATGATCAGGAGCCGTCCGCGCGCCACGCCGGCGGCGGCGCGGGAGAACCACGCGGCGGCGCCCACCTGCTCGAAGGAGAGCGCGCGGTACAGCTCGCCGAATCCCGGCATCCAGCGCTCGACCAGGGGCGCGAGCGCCTCGGGCGTACGGTCGCGAGGCGCCATCCCGGTGCCGCCGGTGACCAGCACGGCGTCCACGTCGCGACGAACGAGCGCCCCGCGGACGGCGCGGCGGATGGCGGCGGGCTCGTCCTTCACCCACGCCCGCACCGCGACGCGGTGGCCGCCACGCTCGAGCAGCCGGGCGGCGAGATTCCCGCTGAGGTCCGCCGCACCGCGTCGGGTGTCGCTCACGGTCACCACCGCGCAGCCCACCGCCAGTAGCCCGCGCGCGGACGGCGCGTGCGCTCCGCGGCGCGCCGCCGGACGCACGCGGGAACTGCCCGCGCGGAGGCGCGGGCGCCTCGGAAGCCGCGGGCTCACCTCTCCCACCCCGCGGCGCGCGCTCGCAGCGGCGGCGAGGCGAGCCCGAAGTGTTCGAGCCAGGGCCGGGCTTCGCACAACCGGTGCTCGCGCAGCTCGGGCAGTGGCGGCTCCCACGCCCCGGCGCCGCGCGGCAGCCGTGGCCCGGCCTCCACCGCCCACCGCGCAAGATCGGAGAGGCTGAACACCTCGGCACCCGCCACCTCGTACCATCCCTCCCAGCGCACGCGGCCGTTGCAGGCGCGATCCAGGGTCTCGACCACGTCCTCCTCGGCCACCGGATTCAGGAGCTGGCGTCCGCCGCCCGGCAGGCGGGGGCGGGAGCACAGCCGCAGCCAGAGCGGGCTCCGCGGCCCGATCATGGGCGCGAGGCGCAGCGTCAGCGCCGGCACTCCGGACGCACGGGCGGACTCCTCGATCCGCCACAGCCGCCGCAGGCGCTTCTCCTTGGCGTCGGGGTGCGCGCCGATCGCGCTCAAGACCAGGACCCGCGCCCCGGGAGCGGTTCGCCAGGCGCCGAGCAGCACGCCGAACGCCATCTCGTCGAGCTCCGCCCCGGCCGCCAGCACCAGCGTGGCGGGACCGTTCGGACGCCCGGCGGCGGCCGGCTTCACCGCGTGTCCGCGCGCGGCGAGTGCCTCCAGCAAGCGGGGCACGGGCGGGTCGGGGCGGCCATAGGCATGGATCACGCGACCTCCCCGAGCGCGCGCGCCATCTGCAGCCGGTGCGAGAGATCGTGGTCCGCCCAGTAGCGCACCATCTCGGCAAGCGGATAGGGACCACGCCGGGAGTGGAGGCCGGCCCGCAACCAGGCGTTTCGTCCGAGCGGCGCGAGGCGGGCGAGCACGCGCCCACGCACCTCGCGCCACGCCGACAGGGCCTCGGCCGGCGGGCGCTCGCGATAGCCTCGCTCGCGATCCCAGGCGCTCATGTCCACGTCCGGGAGCTTCGGGAAGTCCTCGGTGAGCAGTCGCTCGAGGCGCGGCAGCAGGATCTCGCGATCCGCATCCAGCAGGTGGCAAACCACCTCCAGCGCGCTCCAGCGGTCGGGCCCCGGCGCCCGCCGCCAGCGCTCCTCGCCGTGGCGCTCGAGACGCGCGGACCCCCAGTCGGGGCTGCCGGCGAGCACCGCGAGCAACCCCGTCCACTCCACGAAGCTCATCGGCCCGCGCTCGCCGCCCGAGATCCCCGTGACGCTTCCCGCCGCCGGATGCGGCCGCCCGAAGCCGCGCCGGAGATAGCTGTCCGCCAGCTCGACGTAGTGCGCCGCACCGCGACGGATGATCGCGCGGTGCTCGTCGGTCACCTGGCCCGCGACGCGGGCGGGGGCCCCGAGCACCACGCTTCCGGGCGGGATCTGGTGCCCCTCGCGAACCAGCGCGGCGGCGCCCACCAGCGAGCCCGCGCCGATGCGCGCGCCCGAGAGCACGACCGCCCCCATGCCCACCAGGCAGTCGTCGCCGATCGCGCAGCCGTGAATGATCGCCCGGTGCCCGACCGTGACGCGGGCGCCGATCACCGCCGGCTGCCCCTCGTCCACGTGCACCGTCGAATTGTCCTGCAGGTTGCTGTCGGCGCCGAGTGCGATCGCAGCGGTGTCCCCGCGCACCACGGTGTTGAACCACACGCTGGATCGCGGCCCCAGCCGCACCGCCCCGACCACGACCGCGCCCGGCGCGACGAAGGCCGTGGGGTCCAGCTCGAGGCGTGCGACCCAGTCGGCGGAGCGCCCGCTCACGCGCGCCCCGCGCCTTCGCCGACGAATGGATTGTCGCGGCGCTCGCGGCCGAGAGTGGTGGACGGACCGTGCCCCGGAAACGCCAGCAGGTCGTCGCCGAGCGGGAACAACCGCTCGCGGATCGAACGCTCGAGCTGCTCGAAGGAGCCGCCGGGGAGGTCGGTGCGGCCGACGGAGCCCGCGAACAGCGTATCCCCCACCCACAGCCACTCGCCCCAGCGGAAGCACACGCCCCCCGGCGAGTGGCCCGGGGTGTGGATGACCTCCAGCGCCTCCTCGCCCAGGGGCAGGCGCTGCCCGTGCGCGAGGTCGTGTACGACCGCGGGTGCCGTCGCCTGCGGGAATCCGAACATGGCCCCCTGCTCGAACAGGTGCTCGAGCAGCGGCCGGTCCGCCGGGTGGAGGTAGTAGTCGCCGCCCAGCGCTTCCTGCACCGTGCGCATGCCGGCGACGTGGTCGTAGTGCGCGTGGGTGTTGAGCAGGTAGCGCAGGTGCACACCGGCCTCGCGCGCGGCCTCGATGGCGGCCTCCGCGTCGAAGCCGACGTCAACGATGGCAGCCTCCCGGGTGGCCGGGCAGACGATCAGGTAGGTGTTGTTCTCGAGCAAGCCGAGGCGCAGCGGGCGATGGGTGAGCGGCATGGTCAGATGACGTTCGCCTCGGCCGGCGCCTCGTGCTCGGCGAAGCGCTCGAGACGCAGGGAATGCAGGTCGATGCTCGGCCGCCCGTCCACGATCCACTCCGCCACCAGTTGCCCGACCGCGGGGGCGTGCATCACGCCGTGACCGCTGAACCCGTTGGCGAGCCACAGTCCCTCCACCTCCGGCGGCGGACCGATCACCGCGTTGTGGTCCGGGGTGGTCTCGTAGAGCCCGGCCCAGGCGCCGGAGATCTCGGCGGCCTCGAGCGCGGGCACGCGGTGGACCGCGGGCTCCACCACGCGCTCCAGCAGGTCCCAGTTGACGCTGGTGTCGAAGCCCGGCGGCTCCTCGGGATTGGCGAGCCCCAGCAGCATGCCGCCGCTCTCGCGATGCATGTACACCCCCGACCCCATGTCCACCACCATCGGCAGTCGCTCGTGCGCGAAGGCCACCCGCTGCGTGGTGAAGCAATGCCGGCGGATCGGCTGCACCGGAAGATCCACGCCTGCCCATCGTGCCACCCCCGCCGCGTGGGGGCCCGCGGCGTTCACCACCGCCGCGCACGCGATGACGCCCGAGGCGGTGCGCACGCCGGTGACGCGCCTCCCCGACAGCTCCAGACCCTCGGCGGGACAGCCGAAGCGGAAGTCGGCACCCAGCGCCCGGGCGCGCGCGACGTAGCCCTGCGTGACTTCGTGCGGGCTCACCAGGCCATCCTGCGGGCAGAAGGTGGCCCCCAGCACGTCCCCCACGTCGAGCGGGGGGACGAGCTCGCGCGCCTGCGCCGCGGTCAGCGTGCGGACGTCCAGCCCCATGCCCCGCTGCATCTCGGCCTGCCGCTGGAACGACGCCCAGCACGCCGGGTCCGAGAGCAGGAACAGATACCCCACTTGGAAGAAGACCGGGCCGGTCCCCATCTCCTCGGCGAAGCGCGCGTAGTGCGCGATCGACAGCATCGAGAGCCTGACGTTGATCGGACTCGAGAATTGCGCGCGAACCCCGCCCGCCGCCTTGGAGGTCGAGCCGGCCCCGGCGAAGGGCTCCTTCTCCAACACCACGGCCCCGCGTATGCCGAGTCGGCCGAGGTGGTAGGCGATCGCGCTGCCGATGCACCCGGCGCCGATGATCACGACCGGAGCGGTCGCCACCTGGGCGCTCACCGGAGCCTCCGGTACACTCGCAGCAGGTGGAGGGCGTCGTCCTCCATTTCCGGGCTCTCGCACACGACCCACCCCGAAATCCCGCGGTCGCGCAGCGCACGCAGCAGCTCGCGGTAGCGGAACCGCGACCTGCGCAGCGGCAGGTGGCGCCGTTCGCCGAGCGGGCCGTACTCGATGCCAGACACGTGGACGTGCAGCCGCTGCAACGATCCTGGTCCCAGCCGCCCGGCGATGGCGTCGAGCATCTCCATGAAGTCCTCGTAGCGGTTGACCCGACCCCCGGTCCGCGCGTACTGGTGCGAAAAGTCCACGCACGGCCGCACCCCCGCGACCTCGGCGCTCCAGTCCAGCAGCTCCTCCAGCGAGCCGAGCTGGCTGGGCTTGCCCGTCAGCTCCGGCCTCACGTCGATGGCGATGCCCTCATCCCGCAGCCTCGCCGTCAGGCCCCTCAGGGCCCGTTGCACCCGGCGCCGGGCCTCCGCGGGCTCCAGCGCCTGGTAGAACCCGGCATGAAAGCAGAAACTCTCCGCTCCGCAGCGCGCCGCGAGGCGGCCGGTGGTGAGCAGCCGTTCGAGGCTGCGACGAACCACATCGGCCGCCCCGCACAGATTGATGTAGTACGGCGCGTGCGCGGTGAGCGCCAGATCGTTCTCGCGCGCCGCGCGCGCGATGCGGTCCGCCGCCTCGTCCCCCATCTTGATCCCGTTCACCCACGCCATCTCGAGGCACTGGAGGCCCAACTCGCGCGCGCGCCGGATGCCGTGATCGGTGCCCGGGCGCGCGCTCGAGCGGGGGATTCCGGAGGTCCCGATGCGAAGCGTCATGGATCGCCCCCGATCGCCGCGCGCCGTGCGCGGCGGGAGTGTACGCGACGCCCGACGCGAACGCGAGCGGACGGCGCGCGTTCCATGGTCCCCCCCATCGCCTGCTCCGGCTCGACCGCCGCGTCTTGCACTCGGGCATGCTCGGACAGAAGCTAGAACGCCTGGCTGGATCCGAACGACAGCACCATCGCCCGATGCCCGTCGCTGCTGGGGCTCAAGGGCCAGGCGAAATCGAACCGCACGACCTGGTTGAGCGCCGAATGCGGCAGGGCGACGCGCAGCCCGACACCGGCGCTCTCGAACCAGCTCGTGCCCTCGGCGCCCGGCCCCCAGGCGCGGGCGGCATCGTAGAACGCCGCCGCCCCGAGCGACGCCACGTCCAGCAGATCGCGCCGCAGCGTCCAGCGGTTCTCGGCGTTCAGACGCCACAACTGTCTCCCGGCCAGCGCCTGCACCGGATAGGCCCGCAGCCCGGTCAAGCCCCCGACGACCAGTTGGCCGTCGCGTGGCACGCGCGATTGCCACGCTCCCCGCGCCGCCAGCACCAGCACGCCATCGCGGGTGACCGGACTCACCCAGCGGGCGTGGAGGTCCCGCATCACCTCCACCGGTCGGCTGCGGATGCGACTCTGGATCATACCGCTCAGCAGCCCGAAGCCAGCGGGCGTCTCCACGCCCGCGTGTGCATCGAGCCGCACGTAGCCCTCGTCCGCGGTTCCGCCCAGAAACTCGGGAGAGAAGCCGAAGGTGGTGGCCACCGCGTGTCCCACGTCGAAGTCTTCCACCACGCCGATCTTCTCGATGCCCTCGCGTTGAATGAAACGTGGCCGCCACACGCTCACCGTCCCCGACAGGCGGCGCAGGCGGAGGTTTTCCTCCCCGCCGTCGAACTCCTCCGGCGTCGTCGCCTGCACCCGACTCGGACCCAACCGACGGTCGTGGACCAGGAACGATCCGACCAGGCGGAGGACGCGATCGCCGCGACGCATGCCCACGCCGCGCGCCACCTGGGTCTCCTCGACCCGGCGGTCGAGGCTGGCGGTCTCGCTCGCGCGCTGGAACAGCCGCGCGACCGAGGTTTCGCGACTCCAGCGGACGAAATAGCTGTGGCGGGCGTCCTCGGCATAGAACGGGACGCCGGCGTAGAGGCGGTGCGTCGCGCCGGCCGACCCGGTTCCGGCCCCGGCGTCGACCCGCAGGCGGGAGCCCAGGACCGAGGGGTCGGAAAAGGAGAACCGGCGCGAGATCCCCGTCGGGTCGTCGTTGTAGGAGATCGAGACCGACTGGCCCAGGCCCAACAGGTTGCGCTCGGTGAATGCGAACGAGCCGTACCGCTGGCCCCCCGTGCTCTCGATGTTGAACTCCGGGGAGGTGGTCCACGCGTCACGCGTCACGACGGCGACCACCACCGAGTCGCCCTCGCGCCGCGCGACGATACTCCGCGGATCGAGGAAATTCAGCTCGCGCAGGTTGCGCAGGGTCTCCTCCGCGCGCGCCTCGCTCCACGGGGTGCCCGGCGCGAACAGCAGATGCGCGCGCACCGTCGACGTGCGCGTGCGCGCGTGGAGGCGGTTGGCGAGCCGGTAGAACGCCGCCAGGCGGCCGTGCGGGGCCGGGTCGTAGATGTCGCGCGCGAGGATCTCGACCCGCTGGACGGGCAGGCCCTCCAGATCCGGCTGCGCCCGCGAGCGCGCCGGGGCCGCGAGGCACGCAGCGATCAGGAGGGCCGCGATGAACCTGGGTTCTGGCTGAGAACGCCCGAGGGCAAGGCGTCGCGGTCGAGCGACGACCATCGCAGCCTGCAGGCCACGTTGGAGCGAGGAGCCGACCGCGGAACGCGGCCGTTCGGGCGCTCTCAGACGGAACCTAGCGCCGCGTCGACGTCCCCAGGCGCTCACGGGCCAGCTGAGCCTCTCCGGACAGCGGGAACCGTTTCACCAGCTCCTGAAACGTCTTCCGGGAGGTGTCCTTTTGGCCGAGCTTCTCCTGGCACAGCGCCAGCTTGTACAGCGCCGCGGGGACCTTGTCTCCCTGCGGATAGAGTGCCTCGACCTTGGCGTACTCGACGGCGGCGCTGTCGAACGCGGCTTGCGCGAAGAAGCACTCGCCGATGCCGTACTCGGCATTGTCGGCTAGATCGTTGACGGGAAACTGACGGACGAAATCGCGGAAGGACTGGAGCGCGAGCGCGTAGCGTCCCTGCGTGAGATCCTGCGACGCCTGATCGTAGAGCTGATTGGGGTCGACCACGCCCGGCGTCGGCCGAGCGCGCTCGGTGAACTGCTGGAACCGTCCCATGACCTCGTCGAGCTTGCTCTCGAGCGTCCCCATCTGCTCGAACAGCTCCTGGGTCGTGCTCCCGCTGCTGGCGCGTGTGCTGAGCAGGATGTCGCGCTGCTCGGCGACCTCACGGCGGGTCTCGGCCACGAGGCGGTACGACGCTTCGTCGCGAATCGCCATGGTGTCCACCACGGCGCGGAGACTATCGAGACCGGACTGCAGCAGGCCCAGCTGCGGCGCGTAGCACCCCGGGAGCAGCGCTGCGGCGGCCAGCAGCGCGAGGGCGGCGCCGGGCGCACCGCGCCCCGCGAGGCGGGCCGCCGCCGATTGCGCGGCGGCCCGATGCGGGACGGTGTTCATGGACGGACGACGACCTGTGCGCGCCGATTCTGGGTCCACGCCCCCTCATTGTGGCCGGGATCGAACGGCCGTTCCTCGCCGTACGAGACGATTTCGATCCGCGAGGCCGAGATGCCCGCAGCCACCAGGTAGTCACGGGCAGCCTGCGCCCGCCGCTCACCCAGCGCGAGGTTGTACTCGGTCGTGCCCCGCTCGTCGCAGTGACCCTCGATCGTGACCTTGATGTCGGCGTTGTCACGCAGGAGCTTGGCATCGGCATCCAGCGCCGCCTGGGCATCGGGCCGCAGATTCGACTTGTCGAAGTCGAAGAACGCCGGCCGGAAATCGCTCGACGTGATCGTCGGCGCGACGGTCGGCGCCGGCGGCGGCGGCGGCGGCGGCGGCGGCGGAGGAGGCGTGACCTCCGGCGTCACAACGGGCGGCGTCGGCGGCAGTTCCGGGGGCGCTACCTGCGCCCGCTTGGCACACCCGACGGCAAAACCGGCGAGGGTGGTCAGTACTACGACAGCGACAAACCGCCCGATCGGAATTCTCATGGACTCCCTCCCCTGATTATGGACCGACATTCACGTTCTGAGCAGATCCCAAGCCCCCCAGACGGGGAGACCACGCCGGCGACAGCGCCACCCTTCCGCCGGTGTCTAGCCTCCGCGGCGGACGATCGTCGAGATCTGTGACGAACAGCGCACGCGCTTCTCCCAATCCCGAGGTGAACACCAGGTGACGTGCGTCCGGGGACCAATGGGGATTGTCGTTGCTGCCCCCGCCGACGACGAGCTGCAGACCGGTACCGTCGGCGCGGCACACGTAGATGTCGAACCCCCCGCCGGTCCTCGACACGAATGCGATGCGGTCTCCCTTCGGAGACCACACCGGTGAATCGGTGTAATCCACCTCGTATGTCAACCGCCGCACATTACCACCATCCCGGTCCATCAGGTAAACCTGCGGAGACCCGGTCCGATCCGAGGTGAAGGCGATCTCCTGGCCGGTCGGTGACCAGGAGGGCGAGGTGTCGATCGCCCGGTTGTTGGTGAGCCGGCGCGGCGAGCCGCCACGGGCGTCGAGTCGGTAGATCTCGGGATTGCCATCGGCGCTCAACGTGCAGGCGATTTCGCGTCCGTCCGGCGAGTACACCGGGCTGGTGTTGTTGCCGGGTCGGCCGGAGACCAGGAAGGGCTTCCCCCCCGTCGCGGAGATGACGTAGATCTTCGGTCCCCCCCCGGCGCGGAAGGACGTGAACAGGATGAGCGAGCCCTCCGGGGACCACGCGGGGGACAGGGCGATCGAACCGTCCGACGTCAGCTGCCGGACCGCGGCGCCGTCGACGTCCATGACGAACAGCTCGCTCGCCTGGCCCACCTTGCCGACGAAGGCGATGCGGGTGCGGGCGATCCCGAGTTCGCCGGTAAACTGCAGCACCACGTCGTCGGCGAACTGGTGCACCAGGTCGCGCCACTCGCGCAGCGGGCCGCGATACTCCCGCACCAGGATCGGGCGCAGCCCGGGAACGTCCCGCACCTCGCCGCTGAACCGCACCTCGCTGCCCCGCAGCGTCCACTTCCCGCGGACCACCGCCTGGACGTCCGGTGACCCGGTCAGCGGCTGCCAGGAGCGATTCACGCTGAAGACCGCGGAGTGGTCGAGGTCGTCCGCCAGCACCTCGTCCGCCTGCACGCTCCAGTTGCGGGCCTCCCGGTCTCCGGCGGGCTGAAGCGGCTCGCAACGGACGGGGATGCGGCGGCCGAGGCCGGACCGGATGTCGATCCGGACGTCCCGCGTCTGGGCCGGCGCGCAGGTCGCCCAGGCACCCAGAATCGCCAGGCACAGCATGAGACGTCGCATCAGGGTCCTCCGAACTCGAAGCCGAAGTGGATCCCGAGGTCCGATCCCGAGAAGCCGAGCGGCAGCGGGGGCAATGGATCGCTGATCACGACCGCGCGCAGCGCGGAGCGGTCGAGAAACTCGATGTCGCTCGACGACTCGAGCCGAAGCCCCGAGACGCGACCATCTCGGCCCACGCGGAAGTACACGGTCGCCTGCGGCGCCCGCCCGCCCGATACCAGTCCGGCCGGCGGGCTCCAGTTGGCCGCGATCCGGTTGCGAATCAGCAGCAGGTAGTACGTGAACTCGAAATCGGCGGCGTCCACCGATACCTGCCCGCGCAGCCCGGCATTGCCGACCGGCGCATACGGCAGGGCCGGGGCGGGCTCGTTCGGCTTGGGCTGGATCGGCTCGGGCTCGGGCTGCTTCTTGGGCGGCTTGGGCGGCGACAGCTTCACCCCCACCTCTTCGGTCGGCTGGATCTTCGGCGCCGGGGTCAGCGCCTTGGGCGGCGCCGGCGCCGGGACCGGGGCCGTCACCGCCGGCGAGGGCTCGATCAGCGCCACCTGCACCACCTCGGGACCCGGCACGATCAGCGAGGCCGAGGTGCGCAGCGTGAACAGCACCAGCAGCAGCGCCAGGTGCGCCAGTGCCGAACCGACGACGGATCCGCGCACCCGCTCACCTCGTCCTCGGAGGAGGTTCGGTGACCAGCCCGAGGGACGCCACGCCCGAACGTCGCATGCGCGAGATGAGCTCGACGATCATGCCGTAGGGGACGCGCTGGTCGGCTTTCAGGAACACCGGGCGCCGGGCGGCCCCCGCGCTCGCCAGCGCGCTCTCGAAGTCCGAGAGCGGGACTACCGAGTTGCCCACCGCGACCGTGCGATCGGCACGCACGCTGATCACCAGCCCTTCGCGCACGTCGAGCCCGCGGGACGCGATCTTGGGCAGGTCGATCTCCAGCCCACCCTGGAGGAAGGGCGCGGTCACCATGAAGATGATGAGCAGCACCAGCACGACGTCCACCAGCGGGGTCACGTTGATCTCGGACAGCGGCATGCGCGGGGCTCCGAGCTTCATCCCTCGTTTCCTCCCAGCCGCCGGTCCAGGAACTCGCTCGCGAACTGGCCGGTGGAGTTGGTGAGGTCGCGCAGACGACCGAGGAAGTGGTTGTAGCCGACCACCGCGGGAATGGCCGCGGCCAACCCGGCCACGGTCGCGATCAGCGCCTCGGCGATGCCGGGAGCCACGACCACGAGCGACGCGGATCCCTGGGCGCCGATATTCAAGAACGAAATCATCACTCCCCACACCGTGCCCATGAGACCGATGAACGGCGACACGCTGCCCGTGGTGGCGAGGAAGCCGACGTGGCGCTCGAGGTGGGCGGCCTCGTCGCTCGACGACCGATCCATGGCGCGCAGCGCGATCTCGTAGCGCAGCGCGCGGGTGTTCGCAGCACCCGGCGGATGCTGGTCGAGCGCGCGCTGCCCGGCGAGCGCGACGCGGGAGAGCAGGCTCTGGGGGTGCTGCTCGCACACCAGCCGGCAGTCGGCGCTGGGCTGTAGGCGACGGAACGCCCCGAGAAAGAACTTGTCCGCGCTCTCGACCCGCGAGTAGAGACGATGACGATTCCAGATCACGGCCCAGGAGTAGACCGAGAGCACGACCAGGACCAGCAGCACGCCCTTGGCAAACGGCGTGGAGGATGCGACGAGGGCCGGAACGGAGGCCCGGATGCCGCCTCCAACTTGCAGAACGATAAGGCCGAGGGTCATCGGCTTCACACTCCTTGTGAAGGCCGGGCGGGCGCGAATCCCGACCGTGACCGACGCAGTCGAAGGGTAGTGCTCATCGCGATGCGGTTGCCGGGCGACGCTAGCACAGGCCTTGCACGGGCCTCAAGCGAAACAGGATGCGGCTGCGGCCTCGGGCGTGCCGGCTCCCGGCGCGCTGCCCGAGGGCGCCCAGGACCGCGGCCGGCGGGCAGGCCTGGGGGCCCGCGGAGCCGGGCGTCGTGCACGACGCGGCCCGCGAGGAGGGAAGCACGTCAAAGAGGTGAAAATCCTGCTCGCCGCGGCTGCTCGATGCGCGTCTGACGGTTTACAGTGGAGGCTGAGTGGCTCCGCAATCCGGCTCAGCCCTCCCCCGACGATCCGCGGACGCGAAAGGACCACATCGTGAAACGCTTCATCGCTCCCTGCACCTTCGCGCTGGCGATGGCATTCCTGGCACCCGACCCGACCGCGGCCGGCGAGGCGAAGCAGCGCCCCGCGCCTCCCTTCGCCGTTCGGGCGCTCGACGGCAAGTGGGTCCGCTCGTCCGAGCTCAAGGGCAAGCCCATCGTCCTCGATTTCTGGGCGACCTGGTGCGGTCCCTGCCGCGCGAGCATGCCCCACCTGAACCGCATGCAGCTGCTCTACGGCGAGGAGGGACTCGTGGTCCTCGGGCTCTCCGTCGACGACCTGTCGCCCGCGGTCGTGCAGCGCTTTGCGGACCGCCTGGGCGTGCGATTCAGGCTCGCCATGGCGGATGAAAAGGTGCTGGATCTCTACGGGCCGATCCGGGCGATCCCGACCACGTTCTTCATCAACCGCGATGGCGTGGTGGTGCGGCGCGTGGTGGGCTACATCGACGAAGAAACCCTCGACGGCTTCGTCCGCGAGCTGTTCTAGCCTCGGAGGGCACCCCCGGCGGCATGGGCGCGGGCCCTGCCCCGCCCGCGCCGCCCCTCTGCGACAAGGCCACGCGGATCCGAACCGCGTGGCCTTTCGATCCATGTTGGTGCCCGGGGCGAGACTTGAACCCCAGCGAACGGTGCGCCCCATGCGCGCAGTGCGCAGGGACAACGCCTTACGCGACCCGTCTCCCGTATCCGAGTGCATCGAGCGCACCATGCGCACGCAGGACACGGACAAAGAGGCGGACAAGTCGGCGCGCGGGGTCTGGCGGTGAGAACACGGTGAGAACACGGTGAGTCGAAGGGGGCACGGGCTCGGGGCCGCGGTGTGATGCTCCGCGTGGACCGGCAGGCTCTCGGCCCCTCCCGTCTGTCCTCTATCCTGGACGCGCGCCCGTTGGCCGACCCGCGGCAGGCTGTCCGCCTGCTCGAGCGGATTGGGGCACGGCGCCGCTCGTGCGCGTTGTAGGATGCCGTGAGAAGACGTTGCACGCAGTCGGAGGGAGGCACATGGGGCGCTTGAAAGCTGAACAACCGAGCGAACGGAAGCGGGCGGCGAACCGGGAGAACGCCAGGCGCCCGCGGGGGCGATGGGCGGGCACTCCGGAGCGCGCCGCGCTCGACGAAGCCAAGCGGCTGCTCCGCGAGGCGATCCCGGACGGCGCGAGGTTTCTCGCGGAGATGCTCGGCGACCCCAAGGCGCCGTCCGAGCTGCGGCTGCAAGCCTTCAAGATCGCGGCTGACCGGGCGGGGCTGCCGGTGCTGACCGAGCAGCGGACTATGGGCGAGAACCTCCCGCCGATCTTGGTAAGGGTTCAGTGCCCCACGTGTAGTCGCGATCACAACCTGTGGGAGCCTGAGACACAGGCAGCGGAGGCCACTAGCCAGAGCTAGCCACAGCCGCGGGGG
>MFFQ01000097.1:59548-59667 GCA_001780165.1 Candidatus Eisenbacteria bacterium RBG_16_71_46
TCGGGGCGCTAGCGGGATCCTGGGCGCTCGGAATCGCCCCCGGGAGCCGTGGCGGGAGGAATCCCTACGCCGGCGGCTTCCGCAGCCTCGTGGATCTGCCCCCGTGCGCCGTCCTGCAG
>MFFQ01000098.1:0-3361 GCA_001780165.1 Candidatus Eisenbacteria bacterium RBG_16_71_46
GGCGCTGGCGGCGCCGGCGGCCCAAGCAGGCGGGTTCAACCTCACCTGGGGCACCGGTTGCTGGCAGGACAACCCGGCGACCCTCAACACCTTCGCCTGCGACTCCAACGACGGGAGCGTCAGCTTCACCGTCTCCTTCGCCACGGATAAAGACCTCAGGGATCTCGGACTGATCCAAGTAGAATTGGATTTGCAGAGCGACTCGCCCGAGTTGCCCGACTGGTGGCAGCTCACCGACCCGGGCGGCTGCCGGCAGGGCTCGCTTGCGATTTCGGCGGACATCTCGGCGACCCCGGGTGGATGCGCCGATCTGTGGCGAGGCTTGCAGCCTACCTACGAGTTCCATCGCTGGTTCACAGCCATGCTGCCCGACGGCCTGACAGGTATTCCAGCTAACCGAGCAAAGTTCGCTGCCTCATACGGAATCGAGCCCCCCATTGGGATCCTTCCGCGTGGAATCGAGTACTACGCCTTCACGGTGACCATCAACTTTGCGAAGACCGCGGGCGCCGGGGCATGTGGAGGCTGCAGCACGCCGGTCACCATCGTGTTGAATCGGGTGTCTCTGTATGGCGCGGGGAGCATCAACCTCAGGACCCCAATCCAGAACCAGTGCCTGCGCTGGCAGGCGGGAGGGGTGACCCCATGCTCGGCCACTCCGACGGGCAGCAGCACGTGGGGGCAGATCAAGAGCTTGTACCGATGAGCGCCTGGGCGGCCGCCGCAACTCGTCTCGCTCGCCACATGGAGCCTCTTTCCCCGCGCGCATGAGCAAAAGGAGGCCATCCATCCGTGGACTGCCTCTGCAAGGGAGCTAGTGGTCCGTCAGCCGTCGAGCAAGGGGTAGAGTCTGCGGAGCTTGATCCGAGCATCATCGGTGGTGAAGCGCCAGCGGACCTTGGTGTGCTTGAGGTTGCGTTCCGCTGCCCATCGGGTCGCGTGCTGACGCAGTGGCCGGAGGTCAGGGATGCGACGGTCCAAACACTGGCGGCTGAGCACCGCCAGTTCGATCTCGGCCATGTTCAGCCACGAGCCGTGCTTGGGAGTGTGGAAGGCATCTCACAAACACCGGCGTAGCAGGATGACGATACAGCCGAGTTGGACGAAGCCGAGGCGGTGGATGTCCTCGGCCATGCGCGGGTCGCCGTTGGCGCCGGTGGTGTCCTCCGCCACCAAGATCAGGGCCCACTTCTTGGCGGCGTTCTGGACGGCGAGCGGGGCCGGCGCGCCGGGCTCGACGCCCGGTCCGCCGGGCGCGAACCAGCGCGGCAGCTCGAGCGCGCCGCGATCCGGCCGGGGGCGCGCGGTCGGGACCGGGGGCACGGGCCAGATCAGGTCCGGCGTGCTCTCGCGATCGAGCCAGCCGCGGTAGTGCGCCACGCCGCCGATCACCGGCCAGTACTGGCCGCCGCCGCCGTTCGTCAGCGAGCCGGTCTTGGCGTCGACCAGGACGTGACGGAACCCGTGGCCGAACAGCGCGTCGGGAGCGTCGTCGATCCAGAAGTACCAGCTATCCTGCGTCACGGGCGCGAGGTCCGGGGCCCCGCCCGTCCCCTGGCGCAGCGACGTGCCGGGGGGGACGTAGCTCTGGGCGCCGTACACCCGGATCTCCGAATTGTCGGGACTCGGCAGAGTGACCTGGTGGATCACGATGTCCTTGGCCTGGTCGCGGGTGATGAGCGCGTGTGCCAGCGGCGGTGCGAGCGCCGGGCCCCCGAGCGGCAGGACGAGCAGGAACGGGGACCGATGCCGGGCGGGACGCATTGCGGGGTTCATCGGGCGCCTCCTGGGGAGAGGCGACCCCGACGGCGGCGTACGCGCCTGGAGCGCATCCCGATCGGTCGGTGGCGGCCGCCGATGGACTTCGCCGGCGCGCATCGCGGCCGGCTCGGCGGGGGTCGCCCGCGCGTCGTGCGGCGCCGACGCTCCGAATTCGCTGGACGACGCTCAGGCTGCGCAGCGCGTCCCGGCACGGTCAACGGCAAAGCCGCCGGCGGATCCGCTCGTCCGCGCCGCGCCGGCGCCACGACGCGTCCGCCGATCGTGCGGCGGCGTCAAGTCCGCGACGCCGGCGTCCGATAACCCCGGTGTACTCGGAATCGACACGGCGTTGGCACACGACCTGCTTGCGACCCAACGGGCCCTTTGCTAGCGTGGCCTTCGGGATGACCAACCGCTCACGAGGCATCTCGAGGCTCCGCATGTGCCACCCGACCCGCCCGAAGCGACGCGGCGACGCGCTCCCGGTGCTGCTGGCTGGATTGCTCCTGCTCGGCGGCTGCGGGCGCAAGGCCGACGTGGGCCCCGCCGGGGCCACGGGAGAATTGCCCGACCAGGAGGTGAGCGACTTCGTGCTCACGGAGACCGATCAGGGAACGCCCCTCTGGACGCTCTACGCGCGCTATGCGGCGACCTACAGCGCGCGCAACACGATCACGTCGCGGGGGGTGCGGGTGGACTTCTTCGACACGCGCGGCGAGCGCACGTCCGAGCTGACCGCGCGCGAAGGCGAGATCAACCAGCGCACCCGCGACATGACCGCCCGCGGCAACGTGGTGGTGCAGACGACCGAGGGCACGCGGATGTCCACCGAGGAACTGCGTTTCCTGAACCGCCAGCAGAAGATCGTCTCGCCGATCGAGCAGTTGGTGCGGGTGGAACGAGGCGGCGACGTGCTCACCGGCTACGGATTCGAAAGCGATCCCGAACTCAAGCATTTCGAGTTCAAGCGCGCGGTCAAGGCGACGGTCCGCACCCGCTCGGGCGAGCCGGTCGGACCGGAGGTGGGGCGTTGATCGAGGTCGAGGGGTCGGCCTCCGCGGAGGCGGGGCTGCTCGCCGAGAACCTGGTTCGCTACTACGGTCGCTGGCGTGTGGTGACCGATGTCACGATCCAGGTCCGTCGCGGAGAGGTGGTGGGCCTGCTGGGGCCGAACGGCGCCGGCAAGACCACCTCCTTCCACATGATCGTGGGCTTGCTGAGACCCAGCCAGGGGAGGATCCTGCTGGAGGGAGAGGACATCACCGGGCAACCGGTCTACCGTCGCGCGCGCATGGGATTGGGCTACCTGTCGCAGGAGCCCAGCATCTTCCGGCGGCTGAGCGTGCGCGACAACGTCATGGCGGTGCTCGAAACCATGCCGCTGTCCGCGGCCGCCCGGGAGGAGCGTCTGAAGAAGCTGCTCGAGGACCTGAACCTGACGCACCTGGCGGACCGCCAGGCCACCAAGCTGTCGGGCGGGGAGCGGCGCCGCGTCGAGATCACGCGCGCGTTGACCAGGGAGCCGTCGTACATGTTGCTCGACGAGCCGTTCGTGGGCATCGATCCCATCGCGGTCTCCGAGATCCAGGACATCGTGGCG
>MFFQ01000098.1:3368-31087 GCA_001780165.1 Candidatus Eisenbacteria bacterium RBG_16_71_46
GGGGTGCTGATCACCGACCACAACGTGCGCGAGACGCTGCGCATCACCGACCGCGCCTACATCATGTACGAGGGACGCATCCTGCTCCAGGGCACGGCGGAACAGCTGGCGGGCGACTCGAGGGCCCGCGAGATCTACCTCGGCGAACGCTTCAGCCTCTAGCCAGAATGGGACGGCAGACATGGAAATGAAGCACTCCCTCAACTTGACCCTGCGGCCGGCGCTCATCATGACGCCTCGGCTCCAGCAGGCGCTGAAGCTCCTGCAGGTTCCGACGCTCGAGCTGCAGCAGATCCTCAAGCAGGAGATCATGCAGAATCCCCTGCTCGAGGAGGTCGATGAGGTGACCGACAGCGAGGATCTGGCCAAGGAAGACTCGCCGGAAGAGGCGGCCAACGCGGAGGCCGAGGACCCGGCGGAGGACGACCCGGTCGACTGGTCGGAGTACATGCAGGACGGGGCGCTCGACCGCGCCTACGTTCCGCAGTCCGAGACCACGCCCGAGTTCTTCGAGAAGGTGCCCGTCACCCGGACCACGCTGGCCGAGAGCCTGCTCGAACAGCTCCATTTTCTCGAGCTGAGCGGCGAGCAGATGGACCTGGCCGACTTCCTGGTCGGCTCGATCGACGACCGCGGTTGGCTCGCCACCCCGCTC
This sequence comes from Candidatus Eisenbacteria bacterium RBG_16_71_46, assembly GCA_001780165.1. Classification (GTDB taxonomy): domain Bacteria; phylum Eisenbacteria; class RBG-16-71-46; order RBG-16-71-46; family RBG-16-71-46; genus RBG-16-71-46. Next base: position 4,024 of record MFFQ01000098.1, read on the forward strand.
GACGAGGTGGCGCAGGCCACCGGGCGCCCGCTCGCGGAGTGCGAGGCAATGCTCACGGTCATCCAGGCGCTCGAGCCGGTCGGGGTCGGCGCCCGCGACCTGCGCGAGTGCCTGCTCATCCAACTCGAGGCGCGCCGGCAGCAGGACACCCTGCCGTGGCGGCTGATCCACGATCAGTTCGACAACCTCGTCAACCGGCGGTTTCCCGAGATCGCGCGCCAGCTCAAGTGCACGGTCGAGGAGATCCAGGCGGCGGCCGACGTCGTCGCCACCCTCAACCCCAGGCCGGGCCTGCAGGTCTCGAGCGAGGATCCGAAGTACGTCGTGCCCGACCTCCTGGTCGAGCGCGTGGACGACGAGTACGTCGTGCTGCTCAACGACCGGCACCTACCGCGGCTGCGGATCTCGGCGGCCTACGAGGGGGTGCTGCGGGACAAGAAGAAGGCCGACTGCACCAAAGGCGAGGTCAAGACCCGGGAGTACATCCAGGGCAAGCTCAACTCCGCGCGGTGGCTGATCCAGACCATCGAGCAGCGGCGCCGCACGATGATCAAGGTCATGAACTGCATCATCCGGGAGCAGCGCGAGTTCTTCGACAAGGGCATCGCGTTCCTGCGGCCGCTGACCCTGCAGCAGGTCGCGCGCCAGATCGACATGCACGAATCCACCGTCAGCCGGGTCTGCAGCGGCAAGTACGTACAGACTCCCCGGGGCGTGTTCGAGCTCAAGTTCTTCTTCTCGAGCGGACTCGAGACCGAGAACGGCGAGGACGTCTCGGCGCGAACGGCGAAGGACATCATCAAGACCCTGATCGAGGAGGAGAACAAGAAGGAGCCTCTGTCCGACCAGCGTATCGCCGAGCTGCTGCACGAGCGCGGCCTGCGCATCGCGCGTCGGACGGTGGCGAAATACCGCGAGCAACTCAGCATCCTGCCCGCCCGGTTCCGCCGGCGGGTGGCGTGAACAACGTCGACGCCGCCGCACGATGCACCCCGCTGCGGCGCGGCGCCAGCGCCGGGAAGTCTGGCCGAGGAAGGGGCGGCACATGCAGATCAGCACGACCGCACGGCACTGCGAACTCGATCCTGAGATCCGCCTGTACATCGAGCAACGTTTCGCCAGGCTGGGCAAGTTCGCGCGTGACATCCAGGAGGCCCACTTGGTCGTCACGGCGGAGAAGTTCCGACACGTCGCCGAGATCACCCTCAAGCTGAAGAAGAAGGAGATGGTGAGCCGTGAGCACTCAACCGAGCCCCGCCTCGCCATCGACCTCGCGGCCGACCGTCTCGAGCAGCAGCTTCGCCGCCTGAAGGAGAGGCGGGTCGATCGCAAGCGGCACGCCGCGTCGATGAACGGCCTGGGGACCGTGGAGCCCGCCGGCCAGGGCGAGGCGGACGGCGCATCCGACCGGGACTTCGACGGGGAGGACTGAGGCGGCGTGCAGACGCTGAGCGTGGCGCGGCTGTTCGAAGACCAGCGGCAGGAACTCCAGCTCGAACAGCTGACCGAGTCGCTGGCCTCGAAGCGGGAAATCACGGTGAGCGACACCCACCGCCCCGGGATGGCGCTCATGGGCTTCGTCGAGAATTTCCTTCCCGAGCGCATCCAGATCATCGCCCAGACCGAGCTGACCTATCTCGCGACGCTGACACCCGAGGGCGTGCGCGGCGCGATCGACCGCCTGTTCCGCTTCTCGATGCCGCTCATCGTGGTCTGCAAGGGGCTCGAGGTCCCACCCTACCTCCTCCGCCGGGCGAACGAGGAGGAGGTCCCGGTGCTGCGCACCCCCCAGAGCACGACGCCGTTCATCCACTCGATCACCTCCTACCTCGATTACATGTTCGCCCCCGAGGTGACGGTGCACGGCTCGCTGGTCGACGTCTACGGCGTCGGGCTGCTGTTCACCGGGCGCAGCGCGATCGGCAAGTCGGAGACCGCGCTCGACCTCATCGAGCGTGGTCACAGGCTGGTGGCGGACGACGTCGTGTCGATCGCGCGGCGCCACGGCGACGTGCTCATCGGCACCGGCAACCAGCTGCTGCGTCACAATATGGAGATCCGCGGCCTCGGCATCATCGACGTGCAGGCGGTGTTCGGGATCCGCGCCATCCGGCTGCAGAAGCGCGTGGAGGTCGAGGTCAACCTCCGCGAATGGTCGGGGGAAGAGGACTACGAGCGCGTCGGCCTGGACGATCGAAAGACCACGATCCTCGGCATCGAGATTCCTCTGGTCCAGGTGCCGATCTCGCCCGGCAAGAACATCACGGTCATCGCCGAGGTCATCGCGCTCAACTACCTGGTCAAGGTGACCGGCGGCCATTCGCCCGCCGAGCGGTTGAATCAGCACCTGATCGAGATCATGAAGCGCAAGAGCGCCGCCCGCGCCTGGGTGCGCGAGGACACCGAGTGATGGCTCGCGTGCCCGCGCTGCTCGTCACCCATGCCGATCTCGGCGCCGCGCTGCTGCGCGCCGTGGCGCAGGTCTACGGTCCGGTCGACGGCGTGGAGGTGCTGTCGAACGAGGGCCTTTCGCGCCCCGCGCTCGAGCAGGAGATCGCGCGCCGCGTGGACGGCTGGCCGGCGGGCGGACTGGTGTTGACCGATTTCTTCGGCGGCTCCTGCCACACCTGCGTGCAGAGCGTCGCCCGCCAGCGCGACGTCGCGATCGTCACCGGCGTCAACCTCCCGACCCTGCTCGACTACCTCCACAACCGGGACCAGTACGCGGTGTGGGACCTGGCGGAGAGGCTCCAGAAGAAGGGGCAGGAGAGCATTCGCCTCCAGCGCGGCCAGAACGTATGAGCTGGCAGCTGCACCGGGTGGACGATCGCCTGATCCACGGCCAGCTGGTCATCGCCTGGGGCCACGTTTACCATCCGCAGCGTATCGTCGTGGTCGACGACGCCTCGGCGGAGAACGAGTGGGAGCGCGACCTGCTGGCGTCGGCCGCGCCGGACGCGGAGGTGCGGGTGCGGACCGTGGCGGAGGCGGCGCGCGAGTATGCCGCGGAGGCGGGAGCGGGCGGGGGCGCGTTCCTGCTGGTCCCCGATCTCGCCACCGCGCTGGCACTGGTCGAGGCGGGGGCGGCGGTGCCGCGCTTCAACCTGGGCGGGCTCCACTACGCGCCGGGCAAGGACAAGATCAACGACTACATCTACCTCGATACCGCTGACCGGCGGGCCGCGCGCGCGCTGATCGAGCGCGGCGTGGCGCTCGAGGTGCAGGACGTTCCCGCGTCGCGGGCCCAGAGCCTGACGGCGCTCGATCCGCTCATCGCCACCGCGTGAGCGCCCGCTCCTCCACGCTCGACGCCGGGACCCGATCATGCGCAACGTGACCTTGGTTGTCATCGTTCACGACCATCAGCCGGTCGGCAATTTCGACGGCGTCTTCCAGCAGGCGTACGACGACGCCTACGAGCCCTTCCTCGCGTTCCTCGAGCGGCACCCCGAGTTGCGCCTCGCCCTGCACACCAGCGGGCCCCTCCTCCAATGGATCGCCCTGCATCACGGCGAGTACCTCAAGCGCATGCGGGCGCTGGTGGACCGCGGACAGATCGAGCTATGGGGCGGGGGGTTCTTCGAGCCGGTGCTGCCTTCGATCCCCGAGGCCGATCGCCGCGGGCAGATCCGGGCGATGGCCGAGTGGCTCGAGCTCCAACTCGGGCGGGCGCCGCGCGGGCTATGGCTCACCGAGCGGGTGTGGGAGCCGGGGCTGGCGTCGAGCCTCGCCGCCGCGGGCGTGGAGTACACGGCGGTGGACGACGCGCACTTCGTCGCGGCCGGGTTCGAGCGCGACGAGCTGTGGGGCTACTTCCGCACCGAGGACCAGGGCCTGGCGCTCAACGTCTTTCCGATCCACCGCGAGCTGCGCTACCTGATTCCCTTCGCCGATCCGGATCAGACGGTGGAGTTCCTCCGCGGCGTGGCCGAGGGCGGCGAGGGGCGGATCGCGGTGCTGGGCGACGACGGCGAGAAGTTCGGGGTGTGGCCGGGGACCCACGCGTTGTGCTTCGATCAGGGCTGGCTCGAGCGCTTCGTGGCCGCCCTCACCGCCAACCCCTGGATCGAGCTGCGCACGCCGGCCGAGGCCGTGGCGCAGTTCGACGCGCTCGGCCTCGCCTATCTGCCCACCGCCTCGTATCACGAGATGCAGGAGTGGTCGCTGCCGCCCCGCGGCCAGGCGCGTTATCACCTCGCGTTGGAGGGTCTGAAGCGCGAGTTCGGCGATGGAGCGCACGACCTGCTCCGCGGGGGCCACTGGCGCCATTTCCAGGTGCGCTACCCGGAGGCGAACCGGCTGCACAAGCGCATGCTGCGCGCCTCGCGCATGCTGTGGGCCGAGCCGCGTGAAGCCGACCCGTCGTGGATCGAGGCCCGCACGCGGCTGTGGCGCGCGCAATGCAACTGCCCCTACTGGCACGGCATCTTCGGCGGGCTCTACCTGCCGCACCTGCGCTCCGCCGTCTACCGCGAGCTGATCGCGGCGGAGGCGTTCCTCTCGCCCGGCAGCCCCCATGTCGAGCGCGGCGACCTCGATCTCGACGGCGCGATGGATGCCGTGCTCGAGACCACCGCGTGGGCCGCGTGGATCTCCGCCAACGGTGGGCGGCTGTGGGCGTTCGACGACCGCATCGGGATGTGGAATTACGGCGACACGCTGGCGCGGCGACCGGAGTACTACCACCGCCAGCTGGAGGAGGCGGGGGTGGGAGGGGGAGAGGGTCAGACCATCCACGCCGGGATCCGGCTCAAGGAACCCGGTCTCGCCGCCCTCGCCGCCCAATACGACACCCACGGCCGCGACTCGTTCCTCGACAGCTGGACGGAGTTCGGCCAGGTGACCGACTGGGCACCCCGGCGCTTCGCGTTCGAGGAGGGCGGCCCCTTCGACCTCGTGCTCGGTTTCCCCGAAGGCGATGCGCCGGCGCTGGTCAAGCGCTACGGCGTGGACCCCGGCGGCGCCCTCGAGGTCGAATACACGCTGACCTCCGCGCGCGCCCGTCTCGGGCGGCTCACGGTCGAGCTCAACCTCGGGCTGCACGTTCCCGAGGCCGACGATCGCTTCGTCGAGGTCGAAGGTGAGCCCGCCACGCCGCCCCACCTGGGTGCGCGTGCCCGCCACGACGCGGTCGCGCGCAGCGCGTTCGTGGACCGCTGGGCGGACCGGCGGCTCGACGTGTGGACCGACCGCAAGGCCACGCTCGACCGCGCCCCGATCGAGACCGTGTCGCAGTCCGAGGGCGGCGCCGAACGCGTCTTCCAGGGGGTCGAGGCGCGCTACGGCTTCGCGGTCGCGATCGAGCCGGGCAAACCCTGGCGCGTGCGCTTTCGCCTCGCCGCCGGTCGGACGGAGAAGCCGGCGTGAACCTCGGCCTCCTGGCCACCGTGCTGCTCGGCGGGCTGGCGGCGCTCGATGCCGCTCCCGTGGCGCAGACCCTGTTCTCGCAGCCGCTGGTGACCGCGACCCTGCTCGGCTGGGTGTGGGGCGAGTGGAAGGTGGCGCTCGAAACCGGTGTGGTGCTGCAGATCCTCGCCGCGAGCACGCTCCCGGTCGGCGCCCGCACGCCGGAGGACTACGCCAGCGGCGGCGTGGTCGGAATCGGCGTGGCGCTGGCCCTGGCCTCGCAGCAGCCGTTCCAGATGGCGCGGGAGGCGAGCGTCCTGATCGGGGTGCTCGTGGGGCTGCTCACCGCGGTCGGAGGCGTTCGACTGTTGAAGTGGCAGCGCCGCAGCCACGAGAGCCTGAGCCGCTGGTGCGAGGCCGAGATTCGCCGCGGGGACGAGTCCGCGCTCGCGCGCGCCCACCGCGCGGCGATCCTCCTGGCCTTCGCGGTCGGCATGGCCTACTGCGCGGTCTGCCTGGCGGTGGGGCTGTGGGCGGGGAGCGGCCTGGTGGCCCACGAATCGCTCCGCCTGTCGCGGGCCTGGGCCATGGCGCGCCCGCTGTGGCTGGGCCTCGGTCTGGCGCAGCTGCTCAGTGCCTTCATCCAGCGGCGGCTGTCACGGGCGGCGGTGTTCGGTTTCGCCCTGATCGGCGCATGGCTGGTGCTGATGGTCGGAATGCCATGATGGAGCGGCCGCTGCGCAACGCCACGCTGCTCCGCATGGGGCTGCGTGCCTCGCTGCTGCAGGCGACCTGGAACTACGAGCGCCAGCAGGGGCTGGGCTGGGCCTTCGCCCTCGCGCCCGCGATCGAACGCCTCTACGCCGACCCGGCCGAGCGCCGGGATCGCCTGGCCGAGCACACCGCCTATTTCAACACCCAACCCACGCTGGCGTCCCTGGCGCTCGGAGCGGTCGCCGGGCTCGAGGAGCGGCGCGCGGCGGGCGGAGGCGTGGATCATGAGGCCGTGGCGCGGGTGAAGGTCATTCTCGGCTCCTCGCTGGCGGCGATCGGGGATCGGCTGTTCTGGTTCACCCTGCGGCCGTTCTCGGCCTGCCTCGGGGTACTGGTCGCGCTCGGCGGTTCGTGGCTGGGGGCGCCGTTGATGTGGGTGTGTTACAACCTATTCCACATCGGCCTCAGGCTGTTCGGGGTGGGCTGGGGGTTTCGCGCCGGACCCACGGTTCTGAATCCGCAGGTGCGCGGCCGGTTCAACCGGCTGGTCGGCTCCCTGGCGGTGGCGGGCGCGGCGCTGGTGGGGGTGGTCGTCGCCGTGCTGTTGGTCCCGGGCGGCCAGCCGGCGACACTGGTGTTCCAGGCGCTGCTCGCGGCGGGGCTCAGCCTCGGACTGATCGCGGCCCAGCGCGCGCGGCCGTCCCCCACCGAGTGGGCGCTGGGAACGGGCTTGCTGTGCGTGATCGCGACGTGGTTCCGTTGAGGCGCCCGCGGGGCGCGAGGACATCCGGGTGACCGAAGCCGAACTCCTGATCCGCAACCAGCTCGGGCTGCACGCCCGCGCTTGCGCCCTGTTCGTCAAGACCGCGGCGAAGTTCAAGTCCAACGTGCTGGTCAGCCGCGACGACCTCGAGGTCAACGGCAAGAGCATCATGGGCGTCATGATGCTGGCCGCCGAGGAGGGCAGCATCATCCGCGTGCGGGTCGAGGGCCCCGACGAGGCCGAGGCGGTCGGCGCGCTGCGCGATCTGGTGGACGGCAGGTTCGGAGGCGAGCCATGAGGTACGACGGCATCGCCGCCAGCCCGGGCATCGCCGTGGGCCCGATCTTCTGCTACCAGCACGAGGAGTACGCGGTGCGCGACACGCCCGTGGCACCCGAGCGGGTCGGCGAGGAGATCGAGCGTTTCCACCGTGCCCTCGCCGCCGCCCGCAAGGACCTCGCGCGACTGCGCGACGGCATCGCGGCGGAGCTGGGAGAGCTGGAGGCCGCGATCTACGACACCCACCTGATGATCCTCGACGACCCCGAGCTCCTGAAGGCGGTCGAGGAGGGCATCCGCCGCGAGGGACGCAACACCGCCTGGATCTTCCGCGGCTACATGTCGGCGGCGGCGGCGCGCCTCGGACAGGTCCAGGACGAATACCTGCGCGAACGTCGCGCCGACCTGGTCGACGTCGAGCGGCGCGTGCTGCGCCAGCTCCTGGAAGACGCGCCTCGCGCGCTGGACGAGCTTCCGCAGCCGTCGGTGGTGATGGCCCACGACCTCGGACCCAGCGAGGTGGCGGTGCTCAAGCCCGGACGTGTCCTGGGATTCGTCACCGAGGTCGGCGGGCGGACGTCGCACAGCGCGATCGTCGCGCGGGGTCGCGGGATTCCCACCGTCGTGGGCGTCCGCGGCGTGCTCCAGCACGCGAGGACCGGCGACCTCGGCGCGGTCGACGGCTATGCCGGGCAGGTCGAGGTCAATCCGGACGAGGAGACCGCGGGGCGCTACCGGCAGCGTCAGGCCATGCTCGAGAGCGAGGCACGGGCGCTGGTCCAGCTCAAGGACGAGCCCGCGGTGACGCTCGACGGCCGCACGGTGGAGCTCGGCGCCAACATCGAGCTGCCGGGGGAAGAGGAGCAGGCGCTCGAGGCGGGTGCCGACGGCATCGGACTGTTCCGGACCGAGTTCTTCTATCTCGGACGCTTCGAGCTGCCGACCGAGGAGGAGCAATACGTCGCCTACCGCGGCGTCACCGAGCGCATGGCGCCGCGGCCGGTGATCTTCCGCACCATGGACCTGGGAGGCGACAAGGTCGCCTCCTATCTCGGCGCCAGCCATGAAACCAATCCGTTCCTCGGCTGGCGCGGCATCCGCTTCGCGCTCCACCATCCCGACGTCTTCCGCACCCAGATCCGGGCGATCTACCGCGCGAGCGCCCACGGCCGGGTGCGGATGATGTTCCCGATGGTCTCGAACCTCGACGAGCTGCTCAGCACCACGAGGCTGTGCGTCGCGGTCCAGGCCGAGCTCGAGCGCAAGGGGGTGCCGCACGATCCGCAGCTCGAGATCGGGCTCATGATCGAGACCCCGAGTTCGGTGTGGATCGCCGACGTGCTCGCGCGCCACGCGCGCTTCTTCTCGATCGGGAGCAACGACCTGGTCCAGTACACGCTCGCGATCGATCGCGACAACGAGCGGCTCTCGCACCTCTACGAGCCGCTCGAGCCCGCGGTGTTGCGCAGCATCCACCACACCATCGCGGCCGCCCACGCGGCCGGGCGCTGGGTCGGCATCTGCGGCGAGATGGCCGGGGACCCGCGCACCGCGGTCCTGCTGCTCGGACTCGGCGTCGACGAGCTGAGCATGACGTGCTTCGACCTGCCGCGGGTCAAGGCCGCGATCCGCAGCGTCCGCTACGACCAGGCGCGCGAGGCGGCGCTGGCCGCCCTGGAGGAGACCTCGGCCGCGGGGGTGAAGGCGCTGATGCGCGATCGGCTCGAGAGCCACCTGCCGAGCTTCCTGGTGGCGAAGCGCAGCCCGCTGTGAGCGCCGGCCTCGAACCGCCCTACGGGGCGCGCGACGCCGGCGGCATGGCCGCCCGCATCGCCGGCATCCCGGCGCAGATCGACGATGCGCTCGAGCGTGACGCTCGCGAGCCGTGGCCCGCCCCCGCCGTCCGCCCCGATCTGCTCGCGGTCGGCGCCATGGGCGGCTCGGCGATGGCCGCCGAGCTCGCGGGGGCACTCTACCGCGATCGCCTGCCACGGCCGCTGGTCGTGGTGCGCGACTATCGATGGCCGGCGTTCGTCACCCCGGCCTCGCTGGTGCTGCTGGCATCGTACTCGGGTGGCACCGGGGAGACCCTCGCGCTCTACGGTGCGGCGGGGGTCCGGGGCGTGCCTCGCCTCGCGCTCACCACCGGGGGCACGCTGGCGGAATGGTGCCGGCGCGACGGGGTCCCGATGGTGGCACTCCCCAGCGGCTCGCCTCCGCGCGCCGCGCTGTTCGCTGCGTGGGTGGCCCTCACCGCGCTGCTCGAGCGCCTCGGCTGGGTCGAGGGCGCGGCGGAGGAATGGCGCCGTGCGGGGGCCGCGCTGCGGGCGCGCGATGCCACGCTCGGTCCCGGGACGCCCGAGGCGCGCAATCCGGCCAAGCGGTTGGCCCGGGAGCTGACCGGCCGCATGCCGCTCATCTACGCCGGACCCGGCTCGACCGCCGCCGTGGCGACCCGGATGCGGCAGCAGGTGAACGAAAATGCTAAGATGCTCGCCCATTCCGCGCTGGTTCCCGAGCTCAATCACAACGAGATCGTGGGTTGGGAACGTCCCGGCGCTCCGCACGCGGCGGCCGCGGTCGTCATCCTGCGCGATGCCGAGGACCCTCCCGAGGTGGCGACCCGCCTCGCGCTGACCGCCGACTACGCGCGGCGCCAGGGCGCTGCGGTGCACGAGATCGACGGGGGAGAGGGTGGCCGGTTGGCGCGGGCGGCCGCGCTGGTCCAGTTCGTGGACTATCTGAGTTTCTATCTGGCGATCGCGCGCGGCGTGGACCCCACGCCGATCGCGAGCATCGACGAATTCAAGCGACGACTTGCGGAGCAGGGGGCGCGACGTGGCGAGTAGCCCGATGGCGATCATTCCGGTGGCGGGGGTCGGGACCCGGCTCAGGCCCCACACGTACACCACCCCCAAGGTGCTGCTGCACGTGGCCGGCAAGCCGATCCTGGCCCACATCCTCGATGACCTGCCTGCCCTGGGCATCCGCGAGGTCGTGCTCATCGTCGGCTACATGGGTGATCTCGTCCGCGAGTACATGGACCGGCACTACCGCGAGCTGCGGGTGCACTACGTCGAGCAGCCCGAGCGGCTCGGGCTCGGGCACGCGGTCTCCCTCGCCGAGCCTCACGCCGGCGACCGGCCGATCCTCATCATCCTCGGCGACACCATCTTCGAGGCCGATCTGCGCAAGGTGCTTTCGGGGTCGGACCACAGCATCGGGGTCAAGGAGGTCGAGGATCCACGCCGCTTCGGAATCGTCGAGCTGGACGGCACCGGCAAGGTCGTGCGGCTGGTCGAGAAGCCGCCGCATCCGACCTCCAACCTCGCGATCGCCGGCGTCTATTACTTCACCCACGGCCGGCCGCTGTTCGACGCCCTGCGCGACCTCACGCGGCGCGACATCCGCACCCGCGGCGAATTCCAGCTCACCGACGCCATGCAGATGCTGGTGGAATCCGGAGCCACGCTGCGCACGTTCCCGATCGACGGCTGGTACGACTGCGGAAAGACCGAGACCCTGCTCGAGACCAACCGGGTCCTGCTCGACAAGCGGGGCTGCGGGGCGGAGGTCGCGGGGTCGGTGGTGCGCGCCCCGGTCGTCATCGCGGACACCGCCGTCATCGAGAGCTGCATCCTGGGGCCTCACGTGTCGGTCGCCGCCGGCGCCCGGCTGCGCAACGCCGTGGTCCGCGACTCCATCATCAACGAGAACGCCGTCATCGAGGACATCCTGCTCGAGGGCTCCGTCGTGGGCGAGCAGGCGACGGTGCGCGGGGGCTTCAAGCGGGTCAGCGTCGGCGATTCGAGCGAAGTACGTTATCCATGAACGCCGTCGGGACCACCCCGGCGGCCTGAATTGCGAGGAGCACGTATGGTCGAGCGTCACCTGTTCACCTCCGAATCCGTCACCGAAGGCCACCCCGACAAGATCGCGGACCAGATCTCCGACGCCGTGGTCGACGAGCTCATCCGGCAGGACCCGATGAGCCGCGTGGCCTGCGAAACCCTCGTCACCACCGGCCTGGCCTTCGTCGCGGGGGAGATCACCAGCAAGGGCTACGTCGAGATCCCCCGCCTGGTGCGCAGGGTGATCGGCGAGATCGGCTACGACAGCGCCGAGTTCGGTTTCGACAGCCACACCTGTGCGGTCATCACCGCGATCGACGACCAGTCCCCCGACATCGCGATGGGCGTCGACAAGGGCGGCGCCGGCGACCAGGGGCTGATGTTCGGCTTCGCCTGCCGCGAGACCCCCGAGCTGATGCCGATGCCGATCATGCTGGCCCACAAGATCACGCGGCGGCTGGCCCAGGTGCGCCGCGACGGTACGCTGCCCTACTTGCGCCCCGACGGGAAGTCCCAGGTGACGATCGAGTACGATGACGGTCGCCCGGTGCGCATCGACACCGTCGTGGTGTCGAGTCAGCACGACGCGAAGGTCAAGCAGCTCCAAATCCGGCGGGACATCATCAAGCACGTCGTCGAGCCGATCCTGCCCAAGCGGCTGGTCGGTCGCGGCCGGCCGACCCGCTTCCACATCAACCCCACCGGCCAGTTCATCAAGGGCGGGCCGATGGCCGACACCGGCCTTACCGGCCGGAAGATCATCGTCGACACCTATGGCGGGGTCGGCAGCCACGGCGGGGGGGCGCTGAGCGGCAAGGATCCGAGCAAGGTGGATCGTTCCGCCTCCTACGGCGCGCGCTACGTGGCCAAGAACCTGGTGGCGAGCGGGCTGTGCGACCGCTGCGAGGTGCAGATCGCCTACGCGATCGGGCTCCCGGAGCCGGTGAGCGTCATGGTGGACACCAGGGGCACCGGAAAGGTGAGCGATGCGCGCCTGACCCGGCTGGTGCGCCAGCACTTCGATCTCACCCCGAAGGGCCTCATCCGGCAACTCAAGCTGAGGCGGCCAATCTACCGGGCGACCGCGGCCTACGGCCACTTCGGTCGCCGGGAGGCGTCCTTCACCTGGGAGCGGACCGACAAGGCGAAACTGCTGGCGCGTTCGGTCTAGCCTCCTGACCCGGAAGTACGTCGACAGATCTCGGGGCCCCTGGAACGCGCGCGATCCGGGCGCCGGCGCGGAACTGGCGCTGGTGCGTACCCGGCGCGGGGCGCGGCCGCGATCTCTGGGCGCGGCGCTCGGGCGCGGTGTAACATCGAGTTTCGCGTCCCAGGCCGAAGCTGATGTCCGAGGAGGCCCCGCCATGCGTCCCCACGCTCGCCGCACCTGCGCGCCCACCGTCGCTCCCGCCGCCGGGCCGGCCGGCATTCTGCTCTTCACCGCGGCCGCCGTCCTGCTCCTCGTCACCGTGGCGTGCGCCGCGCCCACGCTCGGTTTCCGGGAGTCTTTCCCCGGCACCTCGAGCCAGGGCTGGGGAGGCGGGCTCACCGGGGCGGTGATCTCGAACCCCGGCACCGGCGGCGTCGCGGGCACCGGCGATGGCTATCTCCAGATCGTGACGGGTTTCCCGACCAACTGGGGCAGTTTCGCCACCGCACCGGCCTACTCGGGCGACTGGATCGCGGCGGGCGTGACCCAGATGCGCCTCCAACTCAGCGACATCGGCCCGCAGAATCCGCTCGAGGTCCATTTCGCGATCGGCAATACCGGGAACCTCTGGCAGTACGACGTCGGCTTCGTGCCGCCCCCCGGAGCGTGGGGCCTGTTCGTGGTCGATCTGACGAATGCCGGCGCGTTCACCCAGACCATCGGTCTCGGGACGTTCCAGCAGGCGCTCCAGGCGGTCGACCGCGTGCACTTCCGTCACGATCTCGTTCCGTTCGTGCAGGGCCCGGATCCGATCCAGGCCGACGGCGGAATCGACGACATCCTGCTCACCAATGGGGTGGTCGGCGTCGAGCCCGGGCCGCCGACCGTGATCCGGCCGTTGCGCCTCGCGCCGCCCTACCCCAATCCCTCGCGCGGTCCGGTGACCCTCGAGTTCGAATCCGCCACGCCGGGTCCCCTGCGCATGCAGGCCGTGGACATCGCGGGGCGGGTCGTGCGCGAAACCCGGATCGAAGCCGCGCAGGCGGGAAGCCAGCGCTGGCTGTGGGACGGACGCGACGACCGCGGGCTTCGTCTCGCTCCCGGTCGCTACCGCGTGCGCCTCTTCGGCGCCGCGGGCGGAATGAGCCAGCCGATCGTGATCGTGCGCTAGCGAGCGCGGGGCGCGGTCACGGCATCCGACCGCGCGGCGTCCGGCCGCGGCATTCCGCGCCGCGTCGCGCGCCATCGGCGACCGCGGTCTCCGCATGAGGCACGCTCGACCGCTCGCACGAAGGGCCGGCGCCCCGCAAGGCGCCGGCCCTCGTCATCATCGAGCGAGAATCTACTTCGCCTCGGCCGTCGCCGTCGCCGCCGCCATGTGGTCGTGGATCATGTGTTTGCCGACCATCTCGGCGAAGACGTTCTCGGGCATCTCTCCGAGCGTGACCTTCACGGTCTTCTCGGCCTTGTCGCGCAGCACGATGTAGGAGACCTGGGCGCCGACCTTCCAGGAGTCCTTGTCCTGCTTGATCGCTTCGCTGTCGGCAAGCTTGATGCCGTTGCGCGAGACGAGCACGTCGCCGGCCTTGATGCCGGCCTTGGCCGCGGGGCTGCCCTCGACCACGCGGGAAACGACCAGCGCGCCCTGGGCATTCTTGTCCATCTCGATCCCCATCCAGCCCTTCTGCTTGTAGGCCCCCATGTGGTCGAGACACTCTTGGGCGCTGGCGGTGCACTTCTCGCCTTCGCCGGCAACGACCGGCACGGCGGTGACGAGCACGACGGCGGCAGCGAGCAACCAACTCAGCTTTTTCATCGGTGCATCTCCCTGGGATGGAGTGAGTGTGGCGATGAAGATGGATGCGAAGCCCCGGCTCGGGAGAGCGGATGGCCCGGCCCCCATTGAACGGGCTCCGCGCCGATGCGGGCAACGCTTTTGCGACCCGACCGTGCCACGGGAATGTGAATTATCTCCGCGCTCGGCGTTGGTGCGGCGTATTCCCGCACTCGTCGCGAGTCCATCGCGCGGCCGGCGCCGGCGCGCGCGCGGTCGCGCGGGATCAGCGTCGGGTGCGAGGCACCCGCAGGCGGCGGTAGCGGCGGGCCGGACGCTCGCCCGCCGACCAGGGCGGACCGTGCAGCGGATCGCGCACGGTGAGGAAGACGAAGCGGCGCATCCCCTCGTCCGCCGAGAGCAGCTCGCGCACCCCGTGCTCGCGCAGCACGGCGACGGTCTCGAGGCCCGGTGGAAGTCCGGCGCCCGCTTCCGCCCCGGCCAGCAGCTCGCGCATCACCTCGGCGTGGCGCGCGGTGGGGCCGAGCAGCTGAAGCGAAGGACTCGCCGCGAGCGCCTGGACGAAACCCCACGCGTCCGCCGGCCCGAGCGGCCGGGCCACGGCGTGCGGGTGGGTGACCCAACGCAGGAATTCGTGCACCGCCGGCCAGGGCAGCGCCCAGGGCGCATCGCCGTTTGCCAGCTCCTCCACCACCCGTGCCGCGCGCGCGTGCTCGGGCGCGAAGCGGTTGACGGCGTAGGCGAGCAGGTCGGCATCGAGCGCGATCATCGCGGTTCTGCGTCCTCGGGTGGCCGCATCGCGCCGCGCTGCTCGTCCGGTTCCACCAGGAAGGGGCCCAGATCGTAGGAGGGAAGCGACACGCGACCACGGCGCGGGGTCGCGGCCGCGAGGCCGCGGCGCAGCGCGCGCTCCACCACGTCCGTCAGCGTCCGGCCTTCCGCGGCGGCGCGCTGGCGCAGCGCGGCGTACAACGCGGAATCGAGGACCAGGGTCGTCCGCTTCATATGTAAAAGCATAGCTTATTGAAGCCCCGCGCGAAACGCGCGCTTTTGGGGTTGAGACCGGGCGCGGGCTGCGGCACAATCCGCGGCGTCTATTGCTGGTGCACCTCCCTGTTCCGGACCCGCAACCCAGGAGCCGTCATGCCCCGTAGCGCCTCGAAGCGCGGAAACGGCGCGGCGATCAACGGTCACGCCGTCGCCGGCCACGTCAAGGACCCCCAACTCGCCCGCGAAGGCAAGATGCGGATCGAGTGGGCCGATCGCCACATGCCGGTGCTGCGCGCCATCCGCGCCCGGTTCAAGAAGGAGCGTCCGCTGCGCGGGCTTCGGATCGCCGCCTGCCTGCACGTCACCACCGAAACCGCCAACCTCGCGCGCACCCTCCAGGCGGGGGGCGCCGAGGTCTACCTCTGCGGCTCGAATCCCCTGAGCACCCAGGATGACGTGGCCGCGGCCCTGGTGGCCTACTACGGGATCCCCACCTTCGCGATCAAGGGCGAGGACCACAAGACCTACTACTCGCACATCGTCTCGTGCATCGAGGCCCGGCCGCACGTCACCATGGACGACGGCTGCGACCTGGTGACCGTGCTCCACACCAAGAAGCGGAACTACCTCCGCGGCGTGCTCGCGGGCACCGAGGAAACCTCGACCGGCGTTACTCGCCTGCGCGCGATGGCGGCGAGCAAGGTGCTGCGCTACCCGGTGATCGCGATCAACGACGCCGACACCAAGCACCTGTTCGACAACCGCTACGGCACCGGGCAGAGCACGATCGACGGCGTGCTCCGCAGCACCAACATGCTGATCGCGGGTTCCACCGTGGTGGTGGCCGGCTACGGCTGGTGCGGGCGCGGCGTGGCGACGCGGGCCAAGGGCATGGGGGCCACGGTGCTCGTGACCGAGATCGACCCGGTGCGCGCCCTCGAGGCGGCGATGGACGGCTTCCAGGTGGTGTCGATGGAGGATGCCGCCCCCCGTGGAGACCTGTTCGTGACCCTGACCGGCAACAAGTCGGTGCTGCGCCGCGAGCATTTCGCGCGGATGAAGGACGGGGCGATCGTCGCGAACAGCGGCCACTTCAACGTCGAGATCGACATCCCCGCGCTGGAGCGCATGTCCTCCGGGCGCCGGCGCGTCCGCGAGTTCGTGGACGAGTACCGGCTCCGGGCCGGCGGGAGGATCTACCTGCTCGGGGAGGGTCGGCTCATCAACCTTGCGGCCGCGGAGGGCCACCCGGCGATGGTGATGGACATGTCCTTCGCCAACCAGTCGCTGAGCGTCGAGCACCTGAAGAAGAAGGCGCGCACCCTCAAGAAGGACGTCTACGGGGTCCCCAAGGAGATCGATCAGCAGGTGGCCCGACTCAAGCTGCGCACCATGAACGTCGCGATCGACGTGCTCACTCCCGCCCAGGACCGCTACATGCGGACCTGGAGCGAGGGGACGTAGGGTCGGTCGGGGCCCGGAGGCTCGCGGGGGAGGGCGCGTGACGCGCCCTCCCGTTGCGCCCATGCGCTCGCGCCGCGTTCCCGCCACCGCCGAACCGAACGCGTGGTCCCGGCTGCTGGAGGGGCGGCGGGCGTCCGGCGCGACGCTGCTCGATCTCACCGAGTCGAATCCCACGCGGGTCGGCCTCGCCGGCGGGGGGCTGGCGGCGCCGGTCGATCCCGGGGCCGCCACCTACGCGCCCGATCCGCGCGGGCTCGCCGCGGCGCGCGCGGCCGTGGCCGGCTACTACGCCGATCGCGGCCTTCGAGTCGAGCCTGAGCACATCGTTCTAACCTCAAGTACCAGTGAGTCGTACGCGCATCTCTTCCGCCTGCTTGCGGATCCGGGCGAGACTCTGCTCGTCCCCGAGCCGAGCTATCCGCTGTTCGGACCGCTTGCGGCGCTCGAGGGCGTGCGCCTCGCGCCCTATCGTCTGACATGGCGTCACGGCTGGAGGCTCGATCTCGACTCGCTGGAGGCCGCCGCCGACGAGGGCGCTCGGGCGATCATCACGGTCGAGCCCAATCATCCCACCGGCTCGTGCCTGGCTCCCACGGAGCGCGCCGCGGTCGAGGAGCTGTGCGAGCGGCGCGGCATGGCGATCGTCTCGGACGAGGTGTTCGGCGACTTCGCCTGGCCGGCGGTCGCGGCGGAGCGTGTGCCGGAGGCGTCGGAAGCCGCTCGGCCCACGGGGTCCGACGCGACCACTCGGGCGCGCGCCGCGCGGCAAGTTCCCTCGCCCCCTGTCGCGCCTGACGCGGGGCGGGCGCCGGCGTCTCCGCGCCCGATCGCGCCGCTCCCGAGCTTCGTCGCACCGTCGCGCGTGCCGAGCTTCGTGCTCAGCGGGATCTCCAAGGTCTGCGGCCTGCCCCAGCTCAAGCTCTCGTGGATCGTGGCCGCCGGTCCGGCGCGCCCGCGGGACGAGGCGCTCGCCGGGCTCGAGTGGATCGCGGACCTCTTCCTTTCGGTGGGAACTCCGGTGCAGCTCGCGCTGCCGCGGCTGCTCGCCGACCGTCATGTCTTCCAGGCGCGAGTGTGCGAGCGCCTCGCCACCAATCTCGCCCGGCTGCGGGCGGCCACGGCCGCCGCAGACGGGCCGGCCTGGCTCGAGGGCCAGGGCGGGTGGAACGCCGTGCTCCGCCTGCCGGCCGGGCGGGGCGGTGAGGCGGTGGCGCTCGAACTGCTGCAGCGCGACGTCGTCGTCCACCCCGGCCATTTCTACGACTTCGAGGATGACGACGTCCTCGTGGTCAGCCTGCTGGTCGAGCCGCGGGATTTCGCCGCGGGGCTCGAGCGCATCGCCCAGCTGGCGTCGAGCTGACGCGCCGGGGAGCGGCGGTGGCGCTTCCGGGCGCACCTGGTCTCTGTCCGAGAACGCCCGCGGGCGAGACGTCGCGGTCGAGCGACGATCATCGTGTCCTTCAGGCCGCGTTGGAGCGGGGGGCCGACCGCGCGCCGCGGCGCGCGGTCGTGCTCAGGCAGAGCCTGGCCGCGCGCGCTGGAGGTGGCGTAGCAGGTTGATCTGTGCGTGGTGCCCGGCCTCGTGCTCGAGCAGGTGGTAGAGCACCCAGCCCTTGTTGAACACGCGCCGGACCCCGTCGGGCCGCGTGCGCACGACCTGGTCCTCGAGGTCGCCGTCCGTGAGCCCGAGCGCCACGCCGCGCGTGTAGGCGCGCGAACGCGCGAGCAGGTCGTCGAAGGTGGCGAGGTCGCGCCCGTCGAGCGCCGGCCAGGGCGGGGCTTCCGGGGCCAGCGGCAAGCCGTCCTCCTCGATCCCGAGCACGGCCCGGGTATCGCTCGTCGCCTTGCCCTCCATCCCGACCTGCACCAGGTGGTTCTCGGCCCAGGCGATGTGGGCGAGGAGCATGCCGATCGAGTTCATCCCCGGCGCGGGCTGCCACGCCAGCGCGCCGGGGGTGAGCCCGCGCGTGTCGGCGGTGAGCCGGCGCCGCTGCTCGTCGAGCTGCCAGAGAAAGCGCCCGACCTGGGCTCCGCGGAACCCGGGGGGCGCGGCGAGCAGGGTCTCGATGATCTCGGGCATGGCGTTCTCCGCGGCGCGCGGGCTCAAGCCTTCGGCTGTCGCGCGCGATACTGGTGACGGAGCAGGAGAATCTGGCCGTAGTGCCCGGCGAAATGCTCCAGCATGTGGTAGAGGATCCAGCGCACGTCCAGCTCGCGCGCCCGGCCGCGCCGATCGGTGCGGGTGACGACGCGGTCGAGGTCGCTCTCGGCGAGGCCGGTGGCGACCTCCTTGTACTGCCTGCGGGCGCGCGCCAGCAGGTCGTCGAAGAACGCGAGGTCTTTGCCGGCGAGCGCCGCCGGGGGCGTGCCCTCGGCGGGGAGCGGCATCCCGTCGTCGTCACCGCCGATCCCCAGGGATTCCACGAACGGAGCCGGCGCGCGTCCCAGCACGCCGAACTGGGTCCAATGCACCTCGACGATCGCGATGTGGGCGAGCAGCATGCCGATGGTGTTCATTCCCTGCGCCGGCTGCCAGCCCAGCTCCTCGACCGTCGCCCCGCGGGTGTCCGCGGTCAGCCGCCGTGTCTGGTCGTCCATCTGGGACACGAACGACGCGATCTCGCGGGCGCGGAAGCCCTCCGGCAGCGCGAGCACGTGACGCGAGACCACTTCCACGGCGAGCCTCCTTTCCGGCGGAACGCCTGGGCGCGCCGCCGCTCGATTCACGGGTTCGCGATCGGCTTCATCGTCATCGGGTCGCGCAGCGGCAGACGCTTGGGCTCGCCGCCCGCGAGGGTGGTGAGCCGCACCGGGTACTTGGGGTCACCCTGGAGCATGTCCGCCGCGTTGCCCACCATGAGCACCGTCATCTTCGCCGGGTCGAGCAGGCGCCGGGCCGCGCGCTGGACGTCGGCCACGCTCACCGCCCGGACGCGATCCCGGTAGGTCGCGTAGTAGCTCGGGTCGCGCGCGTAACGGCCGGTCAGCTCATCGACCGCGAGCACGTTGGCGATGGCGCCGGCGGTCTCGAAGAACGCGGGGAGTCCCTCGATCCTCCGGCTCTTGGCCAGCTCGAGCTCCTCGTCCGTCACCGGCGCTTCCCGGATCTTGCGGATCTCCTCGAAGGCGATCGAGGTGGCGTAGGCGACGCTGCGCACCTTGGACTGGAACGCGGTCCGCCACGGGCCCGGGTAGTACGCCCCGGCGTCGAGGCTCGACCGCACGGAGTAGGCGAGCCCCTCGTCCGACCGGATGCGGTTGACGAGCCGCGACGAGAAGCCGCCGCCCCCAAGGACGTCGTTCATGAGCAGGCCGGGGAAGAAGTCGGGGTCGTAGCGGTCGAGGGCACGCAGGCCGATCGAGACGCGGCCCTGGTTCACGTCCTTGTCCACCAGGAACCAGCCGGCGGCCGTGGGCTCGGCCGGCCCCGCGGGCGGTCCCGGTCGCTCGCCGGGCGTGGGCCAGGAGGCGAAGACCTTCTCGAGCTTCTGGATCATCGCCGCGCGGTCGAAGTCGCCCGACACGGCGAGGAGCATGTTCTTCGGCCCGAGGTAGCGGCGGAGGAACGCCACCATGTCTTCGCGCGTGATCGCCTCGACCGAGGCGCGGGTCGCATAGCGGTTCGACCAGTGGCCCTCGCCGTTGATGAGGATGCCCCACTCGCGGCTTTCGATGTCCCCGCTGTCGTCGTTGCGCTGCTGCATGGTCTGCAGCAGCTGCTGGCGCGCGAGGGTCACGCGATCCTCCTCGAACGCGGCGCTCTTGAGACAGTCGGTGAGGATGCCGAGCCCCTCGTCGAGGTCCTTGGAAAGCAGGTTGATGCTGGCGAAAGACTCGGAGGGCCCGACCGGGATCCCGGGTCCGCCAAATCCGCCGCCGCCGCCCCCCATCTGCGACTGGAGCTGGGCGCCGAGGAAAGCGACGCGATCCTCGAGCTGCGCCGCCGTCCGCCCCGCGGTGCCGCTGCGGGTGAGCAAGTACATCGTCCCCTGGGCCAGCCCCTGCTTCCCGAGGGGGTCGAGGTCGGGGCCGATGCGCATGAGGACGGTGATCGTCACGAGCGGCAGCGCGCGGTCGGGCACCAGGTAGGCGACCATGCCGCCCCGAAGCGACACGCGGTAATTCTCCGCCTCCGGGGGCGTGTAGTCGAGCCTCGGGAACTGGAGCTGCTCGGGCCGGGACATGCCGGGGCCGGCCGCGCGCGCGGCCGGGGACGACAGGACGAGCGCCAGCGCGGCCGCGGCGCAGGCGGCGATTCGGGTCGGGCGGTTCATGGCGTGGCTCCTCGCTACTTGTCGGAGGTCGAGAGCTGGCCCAGCCGCTCCTGCAGCTTCGCGCGCAGGTAGTCCATCGCGGGCTTCATCTCGGGCGGCAGCTGGGCGGACCGCTCGTCCATGCGCGTCATCATCTCCCGCAGCTGCGCCGGATCGGACGTCTGCTGGATGCGCGCGATCGTCGAGCGGATCATCGGCTGGGCCTGGGGCGGGAAGTCGGCGATCGCCGGGTCCTCCGAGCCGGCGCCGGCCTTGCGGGTCCAGATCGCGACCGCCCGGTTCTCCTTCGTGAGGTAGCGGTCCGCCACCCGCCGCACGTCCTCCGCGGTGATGCGTTGCACTTCGGCGGCGATCTGGTCGAGACGGTGCAGGTCGCCGCGCCCCTCGGAGACCGCGTAGCGCACGACGAGCCGGAAGTTGGAGCTCAAGGAGCGGTAGCTGTTCGCGAGGTAGCGGTTCTTGACGCTCTGGAGCTCCTCGGCCGGCAGCGGCTCTTGCTTCAGCCGGTCGATCTCGCGATCGATCGCCTGCTCGACCTCCTCCGGCGTGTGCCCGTCGCGGGCCTCGGCCGTCACCTCGAACAGGCCCTCGTACTTGCGCGTATCGCTGTTGGCAGAGCCACTCGTGGCGACCCCCGATCCCAGGACGATGTGGCGTTGCAGCCGCCCGCTCGGCCCGTCGAGCACGGCCTGCAGCACCTCGAGCGCCGGCGCGTCGCGGTGGACGAAGGCCACCGTGTGCCAGCGGATCGTCACCGCCGGGTTGGTCTCCGCCTCGCCGTAGAAGCGCTTCTCGGCGAGTTGTCGGGGCTCGGAGGTGATCATCTCGGGGACCGGCCGCGTGCCGGCGGGAATCGAGCCCAGGTACTTCTCCGCCATCGCCAGCGCGACCTTCGGGTCGAAGTCGCCCACCAGCAACGCCGTGAGGTTCTGCGGGGCGTAGTAGGTCCCGTAGTACTCGTCCGCCTGGGCCTTGGTGATGTTGGCCACGTCGCTGGGCCAGCCCACCACCGGCCAGGCGTAGGGGCTCGCGTCCCAGAACACGGCGTCGAAGGACTCCTCGAACTTGCCGGTCGGGGTGGACTCGGTGCGCAGGCGGCGCTCCTCGAACACCACGTCGCGCTCGGAGTAGAACTCACGGAACACGCGGTTCTCGAGGCGGTCGGATTCGAGCCAGAACCACAGCTCGAGCTTGTTGGCGGGGAGGGTCTCGAAATAGACGGTCATGTCCTCGTTGGTGAAGGCGTTGATGAACGTCGCCCCGTTCTTCTGCAGGATCTGGTTGAACTCGTTCTTGACCATGTTCGCGCGCTGCGCGGCCACGAGCGAGTCGAACGTCGCCTCCAGTTCGCGGTAACGCGCGGTCTTGTTCTCCGGCTTCATGAGATCGTCGATCTCGCCCCGCCGCTGGGCGGCACGCATCCGCGAGGTCTCCGCGCGCATCTCCCCGCGGACGCGCTCCTGCTCCTCGATCAACCGCTCGTCCTGGCCGTAGTCGCGGGTGCCGATCGTGTGGGTGCCCTTGAACATCATGTGCTCGAACAGGTGCGAGATCCCGGTGATTCCCGGGCGTTCGTTGGCGGAGCCGACGCGCGCCACCCAGCATCCGGCAATGGTCGGGGAGAGGTGGCGCGGGATGAGCACGAGCTTCATCCCGTTGGACAGCACGTGCTCCTCCAACGGCGGTCCGGAGGGTCGTGAGCCGGGTGGCGCGATCGGGGCTCGCGTCTTGGCGGTGCACGGCGCCGCGACGCACGCGAGCGCCAGGACGGCGGCGATGCTCCCGCAGGCGGCGGGGCCGGGGCGCGAGGGAATCGAAGGCACGGTCTTTCTCCTGCGAAGGTGGCGTCGGTGGGCAGCCCTGGGCCGCGCTGGGCTCACGGCAGCGAAGGAATCTCAACCCGACGCGACGCCGTCAAGGGGATTCCGGGGGCGCGCGGGCGATGCGGGGTGCGGCGGGGCATCGCGGTGCGCTGGGGGGATCGAGGTGCAGCAGGGCATCCAGGCGCGGTGGGTGCCGCGGGCCCGCGCCGTGGAGCGAAAACGCCGAGGGCGGCGCGTGAGCGCCGCCCTCGCGAGCGTGAGGTGGTACCTGGGGCGAACTACGGCTTCCGCACGTTGGCGGCCTGCAGGCCCTTCGGTCCACGGGTGACATCGAACTCGACCGCCTCGCCCTCGGCCAGGGTGCGGAAGCCGTCGCCCTGGATCGCGGAGAAGTGGACGAAAACGTCCTCGCCACCCTGCTGGGAGATGAAACCGAAACCCTTCGCCTCGTTGAACCACTTCACCGTGCCACTAGCCACAACCGACTCCTTCGCATCGGGGACGCGAGCGTCCCCCGGTACTCTGCCGCCCGATCGCGGCGGCCGCGCCCGGTCACCTTGACCGGTTTCCTCGGAGCGGATGGTGGCGAGCAAACAAAATCCGCCAGGGGTCCTGGCGGCATCGAGAACTCGACGTCCATCCACGGCGACCGAAGACTCTTGAACTATCGGCGGGAATACCCCGAAACACAAGCGTTTTCTGCGCATTCCAACCTCGTGCGCCAGCGCGCGTTGGCGCGACCCCGCGTCGCGCCGTCGTGCCCGGGAGTCGCGGTGGCGATCCGCGCGCTCGGCGTTCCCGGACCGGTGCGCCGCGGCGCGTTGGAGATGGTATTCTATGGAGGTTCCCGCCAGACCGCACGCCCATCAGGAGGAGACCCGATGCCCGCACTCAAAGACGTCCGCTGCGTACCCTGCCGCGGCGGTGTTCCCACGCTCGGCGAAAAGGAGATCACCGCGCTCAAGCCCCAGGTACCCGAGTGGCAGGTGTTCGAAGTCAATCGCGTTCCACGCCTGAGGCGGGATTTCACCTTCGAGGACTACCGCGCGGCGCTCGAGTTCGTGAATCAGGTCGCGGAGTTGGCCGAGCGCGAGCAGCATCACCCGGACCTGCACCTGTCCTTTGGCAAGGTGAGGATGGAGACCTGGACCCACAAGATCCGCGGGCTCCATCAGAACGACTTCATCCTCGCCGCGAAGACCGACGCGATCTACGCCGCCGCGCACGTGCGCTGATCCCGGGCACGGCCGCACGCGGCGACCGGGTCCTGCCCCGATCGCGGGCCCGGAGCGCCGCGGCCGACGCCTCGGGGCCTGAGCGCGCACAGGCCCCGCCCGGCGGCGCGGAGGAGCGGCCGCGACCGCTCGAAGCCAGGAACGCACGAAGCCCCCGCCCGGTCACGGGCAGGGGCTTCGTCGCAGAGGCCGGCGTGTCTCAGTCGGCCACGCGGGCGGCCGCGGCCGGCGCCTTCACCGCCTGTTGCGCGCCCGTGATCCGCATGCCGTAGAACGAGCGGTAGACGAAGAACAGTGCCACCAGCATGAGCACCACGCCGACCGGACGCGCCACCGCCTGGTTGGCGATGCCCATCTCCACCGCGAGCAGGCCGAAGAGCGTCGTGAACTTGATGATCGGGTTGAGCGCCACCGACGAGGTGTCCTTGTAGGGGTCTCCCACCGTGTCGCCGATGACCGTCGCGGCGTGCAGGTCGGTGCCCTTTTCCTTGAGGTCGACCTCGACCACCTTCTTGGCGTTGTCCCACGCCCCGCCGGCGTTCGCCATGTACACCGCCTGGAACAGGCCGACGATCGCGATCGACACTAGGTACGAGACGAAGAAGATCGGGTCGAAGAAGGCGTAGGCCAGCGTGAGGCAGAAGATGACGATGAAGATGTTGAACATGCCCGCCTGCGCGTACTGGGTGCAGATCCGCACGACCTCCGTGGAGTCCTTGATCGAGGCCTTCTCCGCCGAGTCGAGCCGGATGTTGCGCTTGATGTACTCGACCGCGCGGTAGGCGCCGGTGGTCACCGCCTGGATCGAGGCGCCGGTGAACCAGTAGATGGTCGCCCCGCCCATGATGAGCCCGAGCAGCACGCGCGGCTCGAGCAGGCTCAGCGTGAAGGCCGAGCCCATGTGCTGCTGGAGCAGGATGATGATCGAGAAGATCATCGTGGTCGCGCCGGCGACGGCGGTGGCGATGAGCACCGGCTTGGCGGTGGCTTTGAAGGTGTTGCCCGCGCCGTCGTTGTCCTCGAGCAGGTGCTTGCCGCGGGAGAAGTTGGGCTTGAACCCGAAGGTCCGCTCGATGTCCTGCGACGAGCCCTTGAGCGTCTCCACCTGCGACAGCTCGAAGATGCTCTGGGCGTTGTCCGTCACCGGGCCGTAGGAGTCCACCGCGATGGTGACCGGGCCCATCCCGAGCAGGCCGAACGCCACCAGGCCGAAGGCGAACACCGCCTCGTGGCCCATGAACGCCCCGAGGCCCTGGAGCGACATCAGGTAGGCGACGAAGAGCAGCGTCGCGAGCGTGAGCGCCTTCCAGAACACCGAGAAGTTGCCGGCCACGAGCCCCGAGAGGATGGTGAGCGAGGCGCCCCCTTCGCGCGACGCCGCGACGATCTCCTGGGTGTGGCGGGAGTTGCTGCTGGTGAACACCTTCGTGAGCTCCGGGATCAACGCGGCCGCCAGCGTGCCGCAGGAGATGATCACCGAGAGCTTCCACCACAGGCCGTGCTCCAGCCCGCCCAGCATCCAGCGCGAGACCAGGAACGTCACCGCGATCGAGAGCAGCGACGTGATCCACACCAGGTTGGTGAGCGGGGCCTCGAACTCCATCTCGTCCTTGCCCTGGTGCTGGCTGCGGGCGATCGCGGCGTTGAACGCGTAGGCCCCGATCGAGGTGCCGATCATCAGGATGCGCATGACGAAGATCCAGACCAGCAGCTCGGCCTTGAACTCGGGCATGACCGCGAGCGCGATGAAGGAGATGAGCGCCACGCCGGTGACGCCGTAGGTCTCGAAGCCGTCGGCGGTGGGTCCCACGGAGTCGCCGGCGTTGTCGCCGGTGCAGTCGGCGATCACCCCCGGGTTGCGCGGATCGTCCTCCTTGATCTTGAACACGACCTTCATCAGGTCGGAGCCGATGTCGGCGATCTTGGTAAAGATGCCGCCGGCGATGCGTAACGCCGACGCTCCGAGCGACTCGCCGATGGCGAACCCGAGGAACGACGCCCCGGCGCTCTCCTTCGGCACGAACAGCAGGATGATGAGCATCATGATGAGCTCGACGCAGATCAGGAGCACGCCGATGCTCATGCCGGCCTGGATCGGGATCTCGTACACCGGAAGCGGCTTGCCGCGGAGTGCCGCGAACGCGGTGCGGCTGTTGGCGTAGGTGTTCATGCGGATGCCGAACCACGCCACCGAGTAGGAGCCGAGGATCCCGACCACCGACCACATGAGGATCAGGCCCACGGTGCCGATCGCGAGGTGCTGCAGGAAGTAGAAGTAGTAGACTATGCAGGCGGCGATGAAGACCTCGAGCACGATGAGCAGGCGCCCCTGCTGGAGCAGGTAGGTCTTGCAGGTCTCGTAGATGACGGCCGAGACGTCGAGCATGCTCTGGTGGGCGGGCATGCGCTTGACCTGGTTGTACATCGCGAGGCCGAACACCATGCCGAGCGCGCAGACCACGAGGCCGATGTACAGCAACGTGCGCCCCGAGACCGGGGTGCCGAACACCGAGTAGGAGGTGTCGAGCACCGGGATCTTGAGATCCAGCTCGCTGGCGTGGGCATGGAGAGGCAGCAGGAGGGCCGCCAGGGCGGCCAGCACCGGACTCCACCGCCCGGGGCCAGGGGTCCGCGGGCGCACGGCCGCGGGTCGCGACATCCTCATCGAGTACTCCTTTATGTGTGGGGCTCCCGGCACGGGGTGCGGGAGGTCCGGCCGGTTGCGGCCCGGAGCGGGTCCGGGGTCCGGAGCGGCCGATGCTGATCGCACGACGGGGCAGCCAAGCCAGCCATGAGAGACGGGCGAAGATAGCCGAGCGCGGGGCGGGCGGGCAAGCTGGTTTGCCGGTGTGGACGGTCCCCGCACACTCCGGCATGATGCCGACCCTGGAGCGCAGCCGCGCACGCCCGAAGGCGATCCTCACCCTACGACCGTCTTCCGCGGGAGGACATCCTGGATTCCCGACCGATCACGCCCGTGTCGCGACCCGCATCCGCCACGTCGCTCGCGGCTCCACGAGCGGGATGCTCGTCCCGCCCGGTCCCCGAGACCCCAGCTCCCGCCGCGCGCGGGCGCCGCGTGCGACCCGCTGGCTTCGCGCTCCTGGCCCTGCTCGCGCTCGCGCCGGGGTGCGTGGCGCGCGGACCGGGCCCCGCGCCCGGCGATCCCGCGCGCGTCGGGGCCGAGGTGCGCTCCGCGCTCTACCGGCAGCGCGACGCCTGGAACCGGGGCGATCTCGACGGGTTCCTCGCCGGCTACTGGCGCTCGGACTCGCTTACCTTTTACAGCGGCGGCGAGATCGAGCGCGGCTGGGAGGCTGCGCGCGAGCGCTACCGCAGCCGCTATCCCGATCGCGAGGCCATGGGGAAGCTGACCTTCG
>MFFQ01000099.1 GCA_001780165.1 Candidatus Eisenbacteria bacterium RBG_16_71_46
GCGTGTGGATCTGGTTGCCCAGAACTGCCTGTTCAATATCTTCACGCAGGAACACCTCGGCGTCGCGCTGGCCGAGGTCGCCCGCGTCCTCAAGCCGGGCGGCCGGCTGGTGCTGTCGGATCCGATCTGCGAGCAGGCGATGCCCCAGCGGCTCCGGGACGACGAGCGGCTGCGCGCTGAATGTCTCTCCGGCGCACTGCCTCTCGACGAGTATCTCGGGCATGTCGTTCGTGCCGGGTTCGGCACCATCGAGATCCGCTCCCGTCGTCCCTACCGCGTACTCGACCGTCGGCGGTTCGGGGTCGAATCCGACCTGCTGCTCGAGAGCGTCGAGGTGGTGGCAATCAAGGGCCCCATGCCCTCGGACGGACCGTGCGTTTTCGCGGGGGAGACCGTGATCTACGTGGGTGAAGACGAGGCGTTCGACGACGGGCGCGGCCACCTCGTCCAGCGCGACGTACCGCTCGCGGTTTGCCGAAAAACGGCGGGGAACATGAGGCGGCTCGGGCACTCGGACCTCATCGTGACCGGGCCCACGTGGCACTACGCGGGCGGCGGGTGCTGCTGACGTACCGGGGCGGCAGGCTGGATCCTCGGAATCGAATCGTGTGGCGGCGGGTCTTGACGTGCCCCCGCGCTGGTTCCAGGAGTCATCGAGGATTCCGGTCGATGTCCGGCTCATTTTCTTCGTCGAGCGGATGAAGGCCCGAGAAAGCGTGATGGCCGCGGTACCGGGCGCCCGGCTGGTCTCATTCGCCCCGGCGAGCGGCGGGGAAGCATCCAGCGCCCGCGGTCGGAAGTGTTGAGCGGAGCTAAACAGGGCGCCGCGGCGGGACCGTCGCCGTCGCCGGTCGCAGGGCGACGGCGCGGCAGGGGGTGGGGGCAGGGCGCTCGCCTGCGAGGCGCGATATGAAATTCCTACTGATCATACCGGGCACGGAGTAGACTCCCGCCCAGCGATAACGATACCGAAGGGTGCCACGCCAAGTTCGGATCCAGGACCGCCCCGATCGTGTGTGCGTGGCTCCCGTCGTGCCTGGCATCTTTCCGGATTCCGCTCCCGCGCGGCCCCCACCTGAGAATCGAGACCCCGTGTCGCGATCGCCTCGTCAGTTCGCGCGTCGGCCCTCGGATCGCGCGCACCGGAACGCACGGCGGTTCCATCGTAGCCCGCCTATCCGCGCAAGCGCGCAACCGCGCGCGGCATCCGCTCGCGCTCCTCCGCGGCGCCATGCCACGGAACAACCCTCCGTTTTCACGAACAGGATGAACGCAGAGGGATCTCGCACCCAGACCGCCAATTGAGGTGTGCCATGAGAAGCCTTTCTACGCATTTGTTCCGCATGTTGATCGTCGCGTGCGGGCTGTTGCTGCTGTCCGTGCCCGCCAGGGCGCAAGGCCAGCCGTACAACCCGACGCACTACTGGAGCTACCACAACCTCCAGCCGTTCGCCGTCCCTCAGCCCATCCAGGTCCGGGACCAGTTCTTCCGGCAGCCGGTCACGGTGACCGTGGATACTCTCGCGCGCTTCCTGAACTGGGTGCACAAGAACAACTCGGCGGTCCCGGACACGTTCGTGCACTACACGTGGTGGAACATCCGCGAGAAACTGCCGCCGCCCGGCGGTCCCCGCGAAGTGATCGTGACGAACCAGTTCGGCAGCTACCACGTACAGGTCACGAACCTCGAGTTCCTCCTGGCCCCGGCATGGAAGAACCGGCCTGACCCCATTGCGCCTCTGGCCAACCACTATCTGTGCTACCGGGCCTTCGGGTTCCCGGCGCCACCGGCCGGCTACGACCTGCGGGATGAGTGGCGTGTCGACTTCCAGATCCCGAAGGATATGCGGTACCTCTGCACGCCGTGCCTGAAGCAGCATTTTGGGCAGATCTTCCCGCCGGTGGACACCCTGACCCACCTCGCGGTGTACCCGATCAATCCGTTCTCGGATCACTTCAATCCGCTGGTCAGCGACCAGTTCCAGACGCTGACCGTCCCGGTTCAACAGTTCCCGGAGGAGTACCTGTTCGTCCCCTCCGAGAAGGTGGAACTCCCCACCGACGTGAAGAAGAGCACCTGGGGCAGGGTGAAGCAGATCTATCGTTGAGCAGTGTCGGGTGACTCGGTGCGGCCGGCCCGGAGGAGAGGGCCGGCCGCACGTGTTCGGGGAGCTGCGCGGCGTCGAGGGGAGGCTGGCGGAATCAGACTTCCAGTGGGCGTGGAGCAGCGGGCTGCGGCCGTTCGCTACGCGAACCCCATGGACGCGCAGCCGGTCCAGTGCCACTCTCTCTCCATGCTCCTCCTGCGCCACGCCTCCCGCGAGAGCCTCGGTTGAGCCCGCGTTGTCATCGTCTCCCGGCCGTGGTGCTGTCGTGCGCCGTGCTCCTCGCAGCGGCGGCAAGCGAGCCCGTCGCCGCTCCCGAACCACCGAACTGGCAGGTGTTCGCGATCCGCTACGCGACGGTCCATGCGTTCCCGGTCCGCTACCTCGTTGCCGGCGCCGACACCACGCGCACGACGGACATCGCGATGATGTTCTGGCTCCTGAAGGGGCCCGAGGGGCGGCGCGTGCTGGTGGACGCGGGGTTCTACCGGCCGAAGTTCCTCGATGCCTGGAAGCCCGCCGACTTCGTGCGACCATCCGAGGCCGTTCGGCGGGCCGGGTTCGCTCCGGACTCGATCACCGACGTGATCGTCACGCACGTCCACTGGGACCACGTCGATGGAGTCGACCTGTTCCACAACGCGCGCGTCTGGATTCAGCGGGAGGAGTACGAGTACTACGTCGGTGCCGGCGGCGCGGCGCTGCACGACGCCATCGACAGTTTGGACGCGGCGATGCTCGCGCGCCTTCATCACGCGGGTCGCGTCAAGCTCGTTGATGGGGACGCCAAGGAGATCCTGCCGGGCATCACGGCCTACACCGGCGGCAAGCACACCTACGCATCGCAGTACGTCGGCGTCCACACCGCCAAGCGCACGGTCGTCGTCGCGTCGGACAACGTTTACCTCTACGAGAATCTGGACCGACACGCCGCGATCGCACAGACGCTCGATGACGCGTCGAACCTCGCGGCGCAGGATCGCATGAGGCGCATCGCCTCCTCGCCGCGCCTCATCGTGCCGGGACACGACCCGGCCGTGTTCCAGCGCTTCCATGCCGTCCACCCGGGCGTGGTGAAGATCGAGTGAGGGCCCGCGGCCCGACCACTTCGAATCACTGGCACGCTGGGCTTCGAGAAGGCCGTGGTTACGGACGGGCGTGTGCCGCCCTATCTAGACGCCGGAACTTCGCTTCCTGACGGCGGATCTACCTGGTGGCGGACGCTAGGTCTTCTAGGAAGGCAAGGCGCCTCTTAGCCTTCTTCTCGAACACGTCTTCCCAGACCGCAGCGACCAACCCCCGCATGAGCGCGCTCTGGTCGTGGACGCCCCATCGTCGCGCCGATTTCAGGGCCTTATCGCGAAGCTCAGAAGAAAGTTTCAGCGAAATCCGTTGATTCGCAGGTCCGCCGCTCCAGTCACTCGCGGCAAGCCGACAGACTCTGTGGGCGAATCGCTCACTATGGGCAACTTCGCTGAGATAGTACCGCAGCACCAGAGAAGAGAATGTCTCGTCCTTTACCTCAAGATGCGCTGCCACGACTCTCAAGGCCTCGTACAGCTGCCCTGGCACTCTCGCTTCGATCCGTGCCGCCTGCGAGAGCTTCTCGTTCTCGAGCCTCCTAGCCGCTTGGAGGCGCCGATTGGACTGCCACGGCACCGACACAGTCGTTCCACAAAGCTGGCAGACATTCACGAGCACGTTAGGAACAGACAGACGTGGATTCTCGAACAGGGCGCCGTGAGTGTGCGAGCCTTATCCCGTCACCCAGTCGCTACCGATAGGGCAAGTCTAGTTGGTTCTGTGCTCGGGCTGCTCGTTTGCCCCCGGTTCTGCGTGTCCGAATGGGTCGCTTTGACCCTGCCGGAATCCGCACACTCGGAGGGCTCTTTGCCGGTTCGACCTTGGCGTCCTCACCGGGGCTAGCATTCAACTCTCAGAGGGGTGGTGATCGAGGATCGTGGCGGGGCGGGCGGCGGGCCGAATCCCAGCCGCGCACCACGCCCGTGCCCCGCACATTGCCCCTCAGGTCGGCGTGCCCGCGTGCCGAAAACATCCGAGGCCCGCCATTTCGGCCGGCCGCGAACCCCCGAGCCCTCGACGTGACAGCCGACAGCCCATTCACCCCGGCCTACTCGCGCCAGTCGTTCCTGGAGACCCCCGGGCGTGGCGACGTGCTGCGCCGGCTGGACGAGGGGCTCGGATCGCGCGAACCGTTCCTGCTCCTCACCGGCGGTCCGGGGATCGGCAAGACCGCGCTCGCGTGCGAGGCCGTCGCGCGCTGGGATGCGCGCGTCACGGCGGCATACCTTGCGTACCCGGCGCTTGCCGGCGCCGAATTCCTCGAAGAGATCATCCGCCGCTTCGGCGCCGAGCCTCCGGATGGCGCCAGCCGGTCGAAGCTCGTCGCGTGCATCGAGCAGGCGCTCGCCGAGATTGCAGGCCGCGGCCAGGTGGCGATGGTCGTCGTGGACGATGCGCACGCCTTGTCGCCGGAGCCGCTCGAGGAGCTGCGCCTGCTGGTCAATGCCGCGCAGCAGGCTCACTGGCCGCTCGAGGTCCTGCTCATCGGCCTGCCGGCGCTCGAGGCAACTCTCGACGATCCGGCGCTCGCGGCACTCCGCCAGCGCGTGTCGGTGCACGCCCGGCTCGAGCCGCTATCGGCGGCGGAGACCCGACGCTACCTCCATCATCGGATCACGGTGGTCGGGGGCGACGGGCCGGGCCTGTTCTCGCGCAAGACCTGCCGCGACATCGCGGCGCGGACCGGCGGCGTGCCGCGCCAGATCAACGCGCTCGCTGCCGAGGCCCTGCGCGTGGCGCGGGCGTGGGGCGACCAGACGGTGGGCGCGGAGCACGTGCAGACTGCCGCGGCGGCGCTCGGCGGCTTCGTTCCGACGGGCGATGTCGCGGACTCGACCGATGCCGGCGCGGAGGACTCCCCGGCGCCGACAGCTCCGCCGCACGCTCCCGCGACGGCGAAGGCTCCCGCGATCGCGCCGGCAGCAGCCGCGTCGGTCGCACCGGCATCGGCGCCCGATCTTCAGCCATCGCCGAAAGCGCAGCCCGCCGCGCGTGCGCCGGCGCGCTCGACGACCGCCGCCAAGGCCGGTGCGGAGGCCGGCAAGGCGAGTGCCGCGCGCACCGAGGAAGGGGACAAGCCGCACCCCCCGTCGGCGGCGAACCAGGATCCTCACGAGTGGGTGGCGCGTTTCGTCGGGGACAAGGGGCCGCTGCAGATCTCATCGCGGGCGCTCCCCGAAACCCGCTGGGCGGATGCGCCGTCCGAGGCCAGCGGCGCGCAGCCGCCGAGTCCTGCCGAAAAACGCCCCACCCCCCGTGGACGTCAGGAGCACGCGCGTCCTCGATCGCGCTCGAGATACCGAGGCAGTCTCCGCGTGGCGTTGCCCGCGGCGCTCGCGACGATCGTGGTGGTCACCACGGTGGCACTGGTGATGCGGGCGGGCGGCCTGGCGCGCAGTCGCGGCGATAAAGTCGCCGCGGGCGCGACCGGCGCATCGCAAGTGGCCGACCAGGGGACGTCGTCCGAGCAGGGGGCATCGTCCAAGGATCGCGCGGCGGATTCCCGTGCCGGCGCGGCGCCACCCCCGGCACCCGTCGAAGAACCTCGGCAGGATCGCCCGACGACGAAGTCCAGGGGGCCCTTCACGCTCGACGTCGGCGGGTACCGCGACCTCGAGGATGCGTTCGACCAGCGGAATCGGATGGAGGAACTGACCGGGTTCCAGGGGTGGGTCGTTCCCGCCCCCGAGGGCCGGGGCTACCGCATCGTGCTCAACGCCTACCGCTCCTACGCGCGCGCCACGTCCGCGGCCAACATGCTGCTGAGGAGCAAGACCCTCCGTAACGTGACCGTCGTTCCGCTGCCGCCGAAAAGCCAGAGGCGCTAGCCGCCGAGAGGATTGCCATGAGACTCGTCGCACTCGCTCTCTGGATGCTCTGCGCGTCGTTCACGCCCGCCGATGCCGAGACACCGGCCGAGCCGGCCGCCTCGCTGACGCGGATGCCGGTCAAGGAAGTCACGGTCTTCAAGGACGGTCACGCCTTCGTGGTCCATCAGGGCCGCGTACCCACCGATGCCAGAGGTCACGTGGTGCTCGACCGGCTGCCGTCGCCCGTGTTCGGCACCTTCTGGCCCTATTCGGGCGAGCGCGACGCGAAGCTCACGGCCGTGACCGCCAGCCGGCGCCGGGTGCGCGGGGAGCAGACCGCGATCGACGTGCGCGGCCTGCTCGAGGCGAATCCCGGCGCGGCCGTGGATCTCGTGGATGTCGACGGCAGGAGCATCTCGGGGCGCATCGGGGGACTCCCCGCGCGACCGGTCGATGAGCTGCAGGCGATGGAGGGAGCCCCCGAGCGCGATCTCCTGCCCGCCAAGGGCGGCGTGGTGCTGCTCGAGACCGGCCAGGGAGTGCTCGCGCTGCCACTGGAGAGAATCCGCTCGGTGAGCTTCAAGCGCGCGCCGGCGGCCAAGTACCCGAGTGAGAGCTTCCGCAACCTCCTGACCCTCGCCTTCGCGTGGCCGGAGGGGAGGCCGCGGCGCGAGATCGAGGTCGGCATGGCGTACGTGCAGAAGGGACTGCGCTGGATCCCGTCCTACCGGGTGACGATCGGCAGCGCCGGCAAGGCGCGCGTCGAGCTCCAGGCGACTCTCGTCAACGAGCTTGCGGACCTCGACGACGTCACCGCCAACCTCGTGGTGGGCGTGCCGACATTCGCGTTCAAGGACCTGGTCGATCCCATGGCCCTCCAAGCGACCGTGGCCCGACTCGGCGGCTATTTCGATGGCCAGTCGGTGAGCGGCTATGCCCTGTCCAACGCCGTCATGTCGCAGGTGGCGGGCATGGACGACGGCCGGCGGAGGGACGAGAACTTCCGGAGTTCCGATCCGGCAGTCGACCTGGGGCCCGAGGTCGCGGGATCGGAGAAGGACGAGGACCTGTTCGTGTTCACCGTCAAGGGGGTGACGCTCAAGAAGGGCGAGCGCATGGTGCTGCCCGTCGCCGAATACGAACTCGCCTATCGCGACGTGTACGTGCTCGAGCTGCCCTTCGCGCCGCCCATGGAGGTGCGCGTGAACGCCAACGACGCCCAGCAGCGGGAGATGGCCCGGCGGCTCGGCGTCCCGCACTTCACGCACGTGCTGCGGCTCGCGAACTCGGGCCGCGAGCCCCTCACCACCGCGCCCGCGCTCATCGCCTCGGGGGATCGCGTGCTCGGCCAGGGCTTGATGACCTACACCGCGCCGGGTGCCGAGTGCGACCTCGCCCTCACCACGGCGGTGGACATCAAGGTGACGAAGCGCGACAAGGAAACCGGCCGCGTGCCGGGGGCACTCACCGTGGACGGCTCCTCGTATCTACGCGTCGACCTGCAGGGGAACATCGCGATCACCAACCGCCGCGATCAGGCGGTGGACATCGAGGTCAAGCGCTCGATCCTCGGCCATGCCGTCGCGGCCGGGCAGGGGGGGAAGGCCGAGATGGTGAACGCCTACGAGGAAGGCGGCGCCGTCGCCCATCCACCGTGGTGGGGATGGTACGGCTGGCCCGGCTGGTGGGGCGCGGTCAACGGCGTGGGTCAGTTCACCTGGAACACGCGCATCGAGGCCGGCAAGACGCTCGCCCTCACCTACAGGTGGCACTACTTCTGGCGGTGAGCGCGCTCTCCGGCCGCGGGCGTGTGCCCGCTTCCGCCGGCATCGCAATTCCCATGGGCCGCGCGCGGGGCACGACGTCACGGCGCGGGCCGGCCGCTTCACGTCATCTCCGCATTGCTCCTCAGCGCGGCGCGATGCTGTAACGCCGGTAGACCTTCGCCGCCTCGAAGTAGAGCGCGGCGTCGGCGCCGAAGACGTTCGTCAGCGCGACCGGC
>MFFQ01000100.1:0-10260 GCA_001780165.1 Candidatus Eisenbacteria bacterium RBG_16_71_46
GGCTCGGTACTCCGCCTCGTCGATCGTGCAACGGAAGAACTCGCCCTCCGACTCGAAGCGATCGCCGCTGAATTGCCAGCCGACCCGGAGGCGGCTCGGAATCGAGTATCCGCCGAAGGTGCGGTGGGCCTCGGCGATCGCTCCAAAGGGAATCGCGCGGAATGCCCCGCCCTCGGGATTGCCCCATCGGGCCAGCGACACCGTGACCGGGCGACCGGCCTCGTCCAGGGCCAGGGTCACGGACGCCCTGTGCCCGGCCACCGACAGCGTGGCGGTGGCGTGCGCCTCGTCGTCGGCGGTCCAGGACACGTCCGGGCGCAGGAAGAAGGAGGGGAGCCAGACGAACTCGGCTTGCAGGCGCCCCGCCGCGGCGCGGGTGACGTCCGGGCCCGCCGCGCTAAGGACGGGGACCAGGCCGAGCAGCCGCCAGCGCATGCTGCCCTCGCCGTCGAGGATGCGGTCGGACCCGCGGATCGGGAGCCCGCGCAGGCGGGCCGTCGCGGCCCAGATCATGCCGCGCTCGGCGTGGATCACCTGCTCCGCCTCGAAGGGCGCCCAGCCCCGGAGCTTGATCTGGCCGTGCATGCGGAGGCGCACCGCGTACGCGAGGGGCGTCCTGGGAGCGATCGCGCTCCGGAGGTAGCGCCGCGCGGGCCCTGGGAGCGACGCAAGACGCTCGGGCTCGAATCGCCCCCGCGAAGGCGCCGGGGTGTTCCAGAGATCGTCGAGGGTCATCGCCGTTCGGCGAGCACGAGGAGCCCCGCCTGGCCCGTCAGCTTACGCCTACTCCAGTACCGTCCATCGGCGCACTCGTCAACGGTCCAGTGAGGCCGAGTGCGCGAGGGCCCCGCCCTCATCCCCCGCTCACCGCCGGGACGATCGAGATCTCGCACGCCCCCGGCAGCGGCGTGGCGAGGCCTCCGCTGAAGCGGATGCTCTCGTCGCCGACGAACACGTTGACGTGGGGTCGCACCTCGCCCTGCTCGGTGAGCATGCGGTCGCGCACGCCGGGATGGGCGCTCCACAGCAGCCCGAGGGCCTCGCCGACGGTCGCGGGCGACGCCGCGAATTCCACGCGCGCCGCGCCCCCGGTGAAGGCGCGCAGGTAGCCTGGAATGTGAAAGACGACGGCCACGGCTACTTCTTCTTTGCCGGCCCCGCCGCCCGCCGGCGCGGCGCCGCGGCCCGCCGCTTGGGCCGGGCCGCGGCCTTGGCGCCCCCGCGGCGCTTCGGTCGGGCCGCGGCACCCGCCGCCCGCGCCTTGGGCACCCGCACCTTCCTGGGGTCGCCGACCACGGCCGCCTTGACGCAGACCACCGGGGGCAGGCCCTCGATCACCACGTCCCAGGCGGCGCCGCCGTTGGGCGAGCCGAACACCTTGCCGCTGCGGGTGCCGAAGTAGACCCCCGCGGGGTCGAGCGGATCGGCGGCCATCGCGTCGCGCAGCACGGTCTCGAGGGCGTTCTTCTGCGGCAGGCCGCGGGTGAGCGGCTCCCACGAGCGCCCGGCGTTGCGGGTGCGGTAGACGCGCAGCTTCCCCTCGGGCGTGCAGCGGAACATATCCGACTCGATCGGCAGGATATAGACGGTCTCGGCGTCGTGCGGGTGCATCGCCATCGCGAAGCCGAAGTCCGAAGGCACGCCGTGGGCGATGTCCTCCCACGAGTCACCGGCATTCTCGGTGCGGTAGAGCCCCCAGTGGTTCTGCAGGAACAGCCGGTCGGGGTGTGCGGGGTGCTGCACGATCTTGTGCACGCACTGCCCGAACTCGGGGTACTTGTCGGGCAGGAACTCGGCACGCACGCCCTGATTGGCGCTGCGCCAGTTGCGGCCGCCGTCGTCCGAGCGGTAGACGCCGCCGGTCGAAACCGCGACGAACAGCCGGCCGCGCCGGACCGGGTCGGCGATGATGGTGTGCAGGCACAGGCCGCCGCCGCCGGGCTGCCAGCGGGCGCGGTGCGGGTGGTCCCACAGGCCGTGGTTGAGCGACCAGGTCGCGCCGCCGTCGCGTGATTCGAACAGCGCCGCGGGCTCGACGCCGGCGTAGAGCGCCTGCGGCTGGTCGGCGCGCCCGGGCATGATCTGCCAGACGCGCTTGAGCGCGACCCCGCTCTCCTCGGGGAACTTGATCGGCGCGGATTCGGAGTTGGTCCAAGTGCGCCCGAAATCGTCGCTCGTGCTGAGGGTGGCCCCCCAGTGCTCGCTCTGGGGACTGGCCCACAGCCGCTGGCGACCTTCGCGCGCGTCGTACGCCAGGGCGTAGATCGCGTGCCCGGGGAAGTATGGGCCGCCCACCTCCCAGCTGCGGCGCGCGCCGTTCGAGCGCGCCAGGAAGGCGCCCTTCATCGTCCCGACGAGCAGCACGACGTCACCCTGCTTCACGTTCACGTGGCGGGTCGCAACCATGGGATCCTCCTGAAGCGAGGGGTGCGGACGGCGCGGAAGTCAGGCGCGAAGCAGGCTAGCATCGGCGCCGGGCGGGAGAAAACCGTTTCGGCCCGGGCGCCTACGGCCAGGCCATCGCCGCCACGCTCACGAACGATGTGTCGGGCTCCTCCGACTGGTCGTAGTGCAGCAGCCGGCCTGTCCCGGGGGCGGCGCAGCGCAGCAGGGCGTAGGTGGGCCCGAAACCGCAGATGCGCGTCGAGTCCTCGTGGGCGGCGATGGCGGAGAACCAGGCATCGGCATCGCCACGGCGCGCGGCATCGATCGCTTCGTGATCGAGCGCGCGCACCTCCTTGCGGGTGTCCTCGTCCACCGGCGGATCGCCGAAGCGCGGGCCGATGTGCGAGAAGTCCACGCCGGCCACGTAGACCGTGTCCCCGCCCAGCCGCTCCTCGGCCTCGCGCACCGCCGTCACCATGGTCTCGAACGTGGCGTCCTCGCGCGGGGTCTTGCCCTCGGCGATCAGCGCGTGGAAGCCGCCGCACAGGATCGGCACGATCCGGAGCGGCCGCTCCTTGAAGCGCCCGCGCAGGTAGACCGCGATGAACTCGATCGAGTGCTCGTCGCGGTGCGCCAGCTCGGCGCGGTACGCGGCGTCGCCCAGCCGCGCCGCGACCGCGTCCACGAAGGCGGTGTCGCAGGCGACCTTGCCGAGCGGAGTCTCGAAGTGCTTGCGGGTGAGTGCCACCAGGTCGCCGAACAGCGAGTGTCCGGTGCCGAATACCACCAGGCGCAGGGGTCCGCGCGGCTCGGCGCCGATCTCGAGCAGGGCGCGGGCGATCGTCGGCCCCGCGCGACGGGGATCGAGGTGGGGTGAGAGCACCGCGCGCGGCCGGGCGTCCTGGGCGGGCGCGGGCTCGCCGGCCTCGACCCGCATCTGCTCCGCCTCGGCGAAGTGCGCCTCCACGAAATGGGCGAGGGGGGCGGGCTCGGCCGGGTAGCCGTGCCCCTCGAGGGCCGCGGGCCGGACCTCGAGCGGGTGGTAGGCCTCGCGCAGCTCGCGGTAGGCGCGCTCGAAGCGCGGGGAGTCGAGCATCAGCATCCGGTCCAGCTCGGCAATGAAATCGCGCACCAGGTTGCCGACGCGCAGGTCCTTGCTCTCGCGCATGAGCACGGCAATCAGGTCGTTGATCGAGGTGGTGCCGTCCAGCAACTGGAGCAACGCCAGCGACTCGATCCCGAGCACCGGCTGGCCGGGGATCACCCCGAGCGGATCGTTCACCAGCAGAAGCTCGCGCTCGCGGTCGCGGATCGGCATCAGCATCAGCGGCCGCAGTCGCGGATACTCGGGCAGGTCGTCGGGGGTTTCGCGCGCCACGCCGGGGGGGAGCACGATCCGTGGGGCTCCGGGCGCGGGTTGCGCCCCCAGCGGCGCCTCGTCGGGCTCCTGGCCGGGAATGATGATGCGGCCGCTGCGCGGCGGGTCGGATGGATCGTCGATCGGCATGCGGATTCCGGGTCGGTCACGAAAGGGCGAAGCGGGCAGTCTATCGCGCCCGGCGCACGGCGCTCAAGCGCGCGGGCCGGCTCCCGCCCACGACCGCCGGCGACGCGCGTCGCGTCGCCCGCCCGCGTCGCGGCGTTCAGGGCGATCGATCGCTCTCGCGCGCCGTGTCCGCCCGAAAGTGCGTGCGCCGGAGGCGGTTCTGGGTCAATATCCGCCCCCGACGCCATGACTTCGACCGCCATCACCAAATTCCTCGAATCCTACCTCACCGATATGGAAGGCCAGCCTGGCTTCTGGCGTGGGATCCATGACGACGTCTCGCTCTTCGTCTTCAGCGACGACGAGCACGATCGCGTCCGGGTCATGGCCCCGATCGGCGAGTTGACCGAACTGGACCCCGAGGTCCTCCAGGTGCTGCTCCAGGCCAACTACGACCGCGCGCTGGACGCCAAGTACGCCCTGCGCGGCCGCGAGGTGTGGTCGGTCTGCGTGCATCCGCTGGCGACGCTCGCGCCGGACGACTTCGTGGGCTTCCTCGACCAGGTGGTGAAGCTGGTCAAGAACACCGGGACCACCTACGCCTCGACCGAGCTGGTGTTTCTCGCCGGTCCGGAGGACGAGGGCGGGTCGACGGAAACCGGAGGCTCGGAGCTGCAGTGAATCCCGCCGTCGGTGCCGTCCCCGCGACCCCGATCGAGGTGCGCGTCGAGCGCGACCTGCTGCTGCCCGGGCGCGCCTGGTGCGCGGAGTCCCCCCGCGCCCTCATCGCCATCACTCACGGGTTGGGGGAGCACGGCGGCCGCTACGCCGCACTGGCGGCCGACTTGGTGGCGGCGCGCTATAGCGTGGTGGCGCTCGATCTGCCGGGGCACGGCGAGACCGCCGGCCCGCGCGGCGACGTCAAGTCGTGGGCCCTGCTGCGCGACAAGGTGGTGCCGGCGATCTTCACCGCCTCGCGCGGGCTCCCGGGGCAGCCGCTCGACCCGCCGCGGGTGCTGCTCGGCCACAGCATGGGCGCGGTGCTGGCGCTCGACTTCGCGATCGCCCATCCGCGGGATCTGACCGCCGTGATCGCCTCGGCCCCGGCGCTGCGCAGCACCATCCCGCCGTGGTGGAAGCTCACGCTCGCCAATGTCGCCCGCATCACGTCACCCTCCGCGGGGTTCCAGCACGGCCTGGACGAGAGCGGCATGTCGCGCGACCCCGAGGTGCTCAGGGCCCGCGCCCAGGACCCGCTGGTGCACGACCGCATCAGCCCGCGGCTCTACTTCGAGTTCAACGAGGCGCGCCAGCGCGTGGTGCGCGAGGCGCGGCGGCTGGCGGTCCCGGCGCTGCTGCTGCAGGGCACGGCGGACCGGGTGGTGGACCCCAAGGGCGCGCTCGAATTCAACGCCGCCGCCCCGCACGGCATGGCGCGCCTGATCCCCTACCGCGACGCCTACCACGAGGTGTTCAACGACACCTGCCGCGCCGAGGTGATCCAGGATCTGCTGGGCTGGCTCGACGCGGCGATGGTCGTTTAGTCCGCGGAACGGAGCCCCAGCGCGGGTAGCGATCCCGCGGACACCGGGTTGACCCGCGCGAGCGTGGCGTCACGCAGCAGCCGTAGCGCGTGGTAGCGCGCCAGCGGCAGCACGTGGCCCTCGCCTTCGGCCCGCAGGCGCGCCGCGATCACGCGGTGGCCGCCGTCCAGCTCGGCCTCGATCACGCCGTCGCCGAAGCGCGCCCCCTCGCCGGCGCGCTCGAGCACGTGCTCGAGCCCCTCGATGCGGGCGACCACCCGGTCGCCGCCGGCTTCGATCCGGATGCCGTCGGCCGGGGCCGCGGCCTCGAACGAGGCGCGCCCGCCGAAGAAGCGCGGCTTGGCGCGAAACGGTCCGCCCTGCTCGGGGCAGAACACGTCGCAATTGCCGCACTCGTTGCAGAAATCGGCATAGCTCGCCCACTGCCGCTCCTCGCGCAGCGCGAAGCGCGCGGGGCGGCTCACCACCACGCCGCCCTCGGCCACCAGATCCCAGGTGTCGAGCGCGAGGGGTCCGAGGCGCAGCGAGAAGATCGCGTCGTTCGGGCACACCAGCAGGCAGTTGTTGCACGACTCGCAGTCGAACAGCGAGAGACGCGAGTCGTGGCGCTCGGGCGGGGTGCGATGCGCCGCGGCGCGGTAGCGCGGGTCGCCGGCGACCCGCGCGGCATAGGCCGAGAGATGGCGCCGCGCCGCCGCACGCACCGCATCGGGCGCGGGCGGGCCCGCCGCCGCACGCACCGCATCGGGCGCTGCCGCCCCCGCCTCCGCGCCGCGAGCCAGGATGTACGCGGCGAGCGACGGGGCCTGAAGCCGCTCCATCTCCTGTTCCAGCGCCTTGAGGTAACGGGGTAGGCGGCGGTAGCCGGTGGGCCGCAGCAGGTCGGTGCACATGGTGACGGGGGCGAAGCCGCAGGCGACGGCGTCGGCGACGTTGTCGGCGTCCACGCCGGCGCTGAACGAGAGCGGAATGCTGCCGCCGGTCGCGCCCGTGAGGCGCTCCGCCAGCGCGATCGCGATCGGGTGCAAAGGAGGTCCGGACAGGTAGACGACGTCGCCGGCGAGCACGCGGCGGTGGTTGCGCACGATCAGGGTGTTGGTGAGCTTGGCGCCCAGGCCGAGCCCGGCGCGCCGTGCGGCGCCCTGGAGGCGCTCGAACATCGCCAGCGCGTAGTCCCACTGCAGGTCCTTGTCGAACGCCTCGCGGTCGAGCCGGATCTCGTCGTAGCCGAGCCGGCCGCGCAGCAGCTCCTCCACCGCGTCGTAGCCGAGCAGGGTCGGGTTGAGCTTCACCACCACGTGGAGCCGGTGCCGCTCGAAGACGTGCTCGACGATGCGCTCGATCTCCTCGGCGGGGCAGCCGTGGAAGGTGGAGAGCGTGACCGCGGCGACCACCCGTGGCGGCGGCTCGAGGCCGGGAGCGGCGCGCAACGCCGGGGGCAGGCGGTCGCGGATCGCGGCGAGCGCCGTCGAGGCGTCGGTCAGCGTGTCGAGGAAGCGCGTCATCGGGGCGGAACGGATGCCCTCGAGGTCGTAGCCGATCGAGGCGTCGAAGCACACCCCGGGGTCGCCGGACGGATCGCCGGTCACGCCGCGCGCCTGGAGCGCGTGGACGAGCAACCACCCGGCCAGGTACTGCTCGGTGGATTCGGCGAGGCGCAGCTCCTGCGACCACTCGACGTTGTAGCCGACCGTCGCGGCGTCGATGCAGGGGCGCGGGATGGCGAGGCGGTCGTTCCGCTGCACGGTCTTGAGCTCGAGCACGCGCGCCCCGGCGAGCCAGGCGATCGCCAGGTTCTGCGCGAGCTGGGTGTGCGGCCCGGCCGCGGGGCCGAGCGGATTCGCGGCACGGCCGCCGGGCAGTTCCAGCGACAGGTCGCGCCCGGGGCCGGGGCGCCAGAACGAACGGCGCGGGAGATCGAAGATCGTCCCCTGGGCCTCGAACTCCGCGAACGCCCGCGCCAGCAGCAGCGCGGGCGGATGGGGACGAAGCCCGCTCATGCGAGCGCCTCCATCCGGCGCCAAAGCCCGGTCGCGGCCTCGCGCGCGCGGGCGCGGATCTCGTCGAGGTCGCCGGTCACGAGACGCCCGTCCGCCACCACCACGCGCCCCCCCACCGTCACGCTCGCGGCACGCGTCGCCTCGCCGGGCGCGGCGTCGAGCACCACGCGGTCGTCGGCCGGCGCCAGCGCGGACGGGGCGTCGGCGAAGCGCTCGGCGACCATCCGCGCGCCGGCGGAAAGCCGCGGCCCGGCCGCCTCGACCTCCTCGGCGCCGTGCTCGCGCGCCAGCCGCTCGAGGACGCGCGCCTCGGCCGGCATGTCGGCCGGGTAGCCGTCGGTGCCGAGCGCCACGCGGCCGCTGGCGGCGAGCGCCCGCGGGTAGCCGACGCGGTTGCCCTGGTTCGAGCGCGGGTTCTGCACCAGCCACAGCCCGCGCGCGGCGGCCTCGCGCACCTGCGATTCCTCGAGGTGGACGCCGTGGGCCAGGATCGAGCCCGGCGGCAGGCAGCCGAAGGCGAGCAGGCGCTCGAGGGGGCCGGCATGCCCGCGGCGGCGCGCGTCCTGGACGTCGGCCGCGTCCTCGGCCACGTGCACGTGGAGCGGCACGCCCAATTCGGCGCACAGCTCCGCCGCCTCGCGCAGCGTCGCGTCCGATACCGTGAACGACGCGTGGAGCCCGACCAGGGCGCGCACCAGCGGGCGGCGGTTGTCGCGGGCGAAGCGCCGGCACTCGGCGAGCCCCTGCTCGGCTTCGTCGCGGCCGCCGTTGCGCTCGGTGGCGCCGTAGCAGAGCAGCGCGCGTGCGCCCAGCTCGTGGCAGGCGTCGGCCAGCACGTCGAGCGAGCCTTCGATCAGGCGCGGCGATTCGTGGTGGTCCACCAGGGTGGTGGTGCCGTGGAGCAGGGCCTCGGCCACGTAGAGGCGGGCCGCGGCGCGCAGGCTCGCCTCGTCGAGCGCGCGGTCGAGGCGCCACCAGACCCGCTCGAGGATCTCGACGAAGTTCCGCGGCGCGGGATCGGCGGGCGGCATGCCGAACGGGGCGAGGCCGCTGTAGAGGTGGGTGTGGGCGTTGACGTAGCCCGCGAGCGCCGGGGGGGCCTTGGCGCTCACCGCCAGCTCTCCCGCGGCGCCTTGGTACGGATCTTCCCGACCGAGAGGGCGCGCGCGGCCGGCGAGTCCTTCATCGGCAGCCGCGTGCGGCGAATGCCGTCGAATGCCTCGAGCGCGCCGGCCACGGCGGCCGCGGTGGGCACCAGTCCGATCTCGCCCACGCCCTTGGCGCCGAAGGGGCCCTCGGGCTCCGGCTCCTCGACCAGCAGCACCTCGACCTCGGGCATGTCCTTGGCGCGCAGACCCCCAAGCTGGTAGAGCGAGAACGTCACCGGCATGCCGTCGGCGCACGGCAGCTCCTCGCTCAACGCGTAGCCCAGCCCCATGTGCACCGCGCCGTGGATCTGCGCGGTCACGAGCTCGGGGTTGACGGTGCGCCCGACGTCGTGGGCGGCGACCACGCGCGCGACGCGCCCCTGGGCGTCGAGGATGCAGAGCTGCGTGGCGAAGCCGTAGGTGGTGTGGGTCTTGGGCCGCGGCACGCCCGACTCGAGCGCGT
This sequence comes from Candidatus Eisenbacteria bacterium RBG_16_71_46, assembly GCA_001780165.1. Classification (GTDB taxonomy): domain Bacteria; phylum Eisenbacteria; class RBG-16-71-46; order RBG-16-71-46; family RBG-16-71-46; genus RBG-16-71-46. The sequence goes on from MFFQ01000100.1 coordinate 9,027, forward strand.
GGGTGTCGGCGATCGAGACGTCGCCGGCGTAGACCCGGCCGACCAGGTCGGCCAGCGCGAGCCCGTGGTCGAGATCGGCACGCATCCCGCGCGCCGCGGCCTCGACCGCGCGCCCGCCGAAGAGCGTGGCGCGCGACCCGGTGGTCTGGCCGCAGCCCAGCGCGAAGGTGGCGTCCACCTTGGGCCGGAACACCGCCGCCGGCAGTCCCGTGACCTCGACCGCGAACTGGATGAGCACGGTGAGCAGGCCCTGGCCCATCTCGGTGTAGCCGTTGTAGAGCGAGACCGTGCCGTCGCGCTCGACCACCAGCCGGGCCTTGCCCCACTCCTCGACGCCGTTGCCGAGGCCGGTGTTCTTGAGCCCGCACGCGATCCCGAGCGCGCGCCCTTCGCGCCGGGCGCGGTCGTAGTGCGGCTTCACCGCGCTCAGCGTGGCCTTGATCCCCACCGAGTGCTCGATCACCTGGCCGGTGGTGAGGGTGTCGCCCGGCTCCACCGCGTTGCGCCAGCGGATCTCCCAGCGGTCGATCCCCGCGGCCGCGGCGAGCTGGTCGAGCGCGCCCTCGAGCGCGAACGCCGCCTGCGGCACGCCGAAGCCGCGCATCGCCCCGCACGGCGGGTTATCGGTGCGCACGGCGCGCGATTCGACGTCCACGTGGGGCACGCGATACGGCCCGCACATGTGGCCGGCGGCGCGCTCCAGCACCTTGGCGCCGACCGAGGCGTAGGGGCCGGTGTCGCCGGTGAGCCGCGCCCGCACCGCGGTGAGGCGACCCTCGGCATCGCAGCCCACGGCCAGCTCGATGGCGATCGGATGGCGCTTGGGGTGCAGGCGGATCGATTCGTGGCGGCTGAGCGTGAGCTTCACCGGCCGGCGCGTCGTCCACGCCAGCAGCGCGGTCTGCGCCTGGACCGACATGTCCTCCTTGCCGCCGAACGCGCCGCCGCTCGGGACCAGCTCGACGAACACGCGCTCCTCGGGCACGCCGAGCAGGCGCGCCACCTGGCGCCGGTCGTCGAAGACCCCCTGGCCCTGCGTATAGAGGTGGAGCCGCCCGTCGGCGAGCGGGACCGCCAGGGCGCTCTCGGGCTCGAGGAACAGGTGCTCGATGCGTTGCGTCCGCCAGGTCCCCCGCACGACGTGGGCGCTCGCGGCGAGCGCCGCCTCGGCGTCGCCGCGGCAGATCACCGAGCGCGACAGCAGGTTGTCGAACGCGGGATGGACCCGCGGCGC
>MFFQ01000100.1:10269-21072 GCA_001780165.1 Candidatus Eisenbacteria bacterium RBG_16_71_46
CGCGCCGGGGGCCAGGGCTGCCTCGGGGTCGAGCATTGCGGGGAGCGGCTCGTAGTCGACCTCGACCAGGGCGGCCGCCGCGCGCGCGGCGACCTCGTCCTCGGCCGCCACCGCCGCCAGCACGTCGCCGACGCAGCGCACCTCCTCGCCCACCGCCACGAACGCCGGCCAGTCGTCGAGGAGCAGCCCGTTCCAGCGCTCGCCCGGCACGTCCGCCGCGGTCACCACCGCCACCACCCCGGGATGCGCGCGCGCCCGGGAGGTGTCGATCCCCCGCACGCGCGCCCGCGCGTGGGGGGAGAGGGTTACCGCGCCGTGCAGCATGCCCGGCCGCGCGAGGTCGTCCACGAAGGGGCGCTCGCCCAGTACCATCTCGCGCCCGCGGTAGCGATCGAGCGGCGCGCCGACGCCCCCGTCCGCCACCCGCGGCGGGAGCGGCACGCCGCGCCGCGCACCCGCGACCCGCTCGATCGCGTCGAGGATCTTGAGGTATCCGGTGCAGCGGCAGAAGTGGTCGTCGAGCGCGCGCGCGATCTCGGCGCGGGTGGGATTCGGGTTCGTCGCCAGCAGGTGGTGGGCGCGCATCACCATGCCCGGTATGCAGAACCCGCACTGCAGGCCGTGGGTGGCGACGAACGCGCGCGCGAACCGCTCGCGCTCGTCTCCGGGCAGGCCTTCGACGGTGAGGACGGTGCACCCGGCGGCATCCGCCGCCGTCACGCGGCAGGTGGCGCGCGGCTCGCCGTCCACCAGCGCCACGCACGCGCCGCACTGGCCGAGCGGCGGGCAGCCGCGCTTGGTCGAGACGATCCCGCAGCGCAGCCGCAGCACGTCGAGCAGCATCTCGCCCTCGCGGGCCTCGGCGCGCACCCGCCGGCCGTTGAGCTGGAACTCGACGGTGTTGGAGTCGTTCACCTGGACGCCTCGCGGGCAGGGGCGCGTTCCGAGCGGTTCGCCCTGGGGGGTGACGCGGACCTCGCCACTATAGGGCATCGGCGCGCGGCTGTCCGTGGGGCGACGCGCGGTCGTCTAGTCGCGCGACAGTGCGGCAAACGTGCTCGGGAAGCGGGCGAGGAACGCCACCGCGTGGCGCAGCTCGCGGACGTCCAGGCATTCGCCGATCTTGTGCGTGTTCTGCTCGATCCCGGTGCCGAATCCGAGCATCGCGGGGTGACCGTAGGCGCCCGAGACCACCCAGCGCTTGCGCTCCGGCACGGCGATCGCGCCGCCCTCCGCCGGCACCGGGTAGCCCACGCCGTCGGTCGAGAACACCCAGCGGTCCACGCGCGGCTCGCGCCGCAGCGCGCCCTGGGCGCCGCCCGCCGCCACGTGGGGCGAGACCACGCCGCGGTAGGCGGCGACCGCGGCCGCGATCGCCGGGTGCTCCTCGGGCGTGACCCAGCCGGTGTAGATCTGCGGGTTGCCGGGCACGTAGCCCTTCCAGGTGGGTTGGTCGTAGGTGGGCACGCCGATCTCGACCGCGAGCCCCGCGGCGCGCGCCTCGCGCACCGTGGCCAGCGCCTCGACGTCGGCGAGCGCGCGCTCGGGGGTCTCGCCCACCGTGAGCCGGCGGTCGAAGCGGAAGGTGAAGCGCTCCGGCACCGCGCAGTCGCTCGGCGTCTCGAGCACGGCGAACGACGCGGTGCGGCTGCCGGCGCCGAGGAACGCGTGGTCCACGAACCCCTCGCCCCTGGCGTAGGCGGCCGCCGCCTCGGCCAGGATCGCGCCGCCGTGCTCGAGCGGGTTCAATCCCTCCCAGGGCATCGAGCCGTGGCACGAACGGCCGCCCACGCGCACCTCGATCTGCATGCGCCCGCGCTGGCCGCGATAGATGCCGAGCGCGCCCTTGGTCGAGTCGCCGGAGCTGTCGGTGAGGATCACGACGTCCGGGATCATTTCGGGCGGCGCCCCGGGCAGCACGTGCCGCGTGATGTAGAGGGGCCCGCCGCCGTCGTTGTCCTCCTCGGCCACCGTCGCGTAGCCGCGCACGATCGCGCCGCGCAAGGATCCCTCGCGGATCAGCTCGAGCAGGATGCGCGAGGCCACCATCTGCGTGACGACCCCGCCGAGCTGGTCGGCGGTGCCGCGGCCGAAGAGCAGGTGCTCCCACTCGTCGTCGGGGGGCAGGTAGCCCAGCTCGCGGCGCAGGAACGCGCGGTCCACGCGCGCGGGATCGGTCAGGCCGAGGTAGGGATCGAGCCCGCCGGTCTTCTCGCGCCACTGCGCGCGCAGCGGCCGCACCGTGTCGCAGTGACCGTCGAGGTAGATCACGCGCCGCCCGGCCCGCGGCGTCGGGTCGTCCGGATCCTCGAGCGTCCACGCGAGATTGCCGAAGGCGTCGAAGGCGGCATCCTCCGGCCTGCGCACCGCGCCGATCTCGACGAGCGTGCGCCGCAGGTACTCGATGCGCGGACCTTCGTGGTTGCTGGTGCCGCACAGCGGGTCGCCGCCGGCCTCGACCGGGCGGTCCACGTAGTCGGCGGGAATGCGCACCGCCTCGCGCAGGATCGAGACCGCGAGCGCCTGGTCGCGCGCCGCCAGGGCAGCGATGCGCTGGTCAAGCACCGCGGCGTGGGCGACGCTCACGGCAGCAGCTCCTCCAACCGGTCGGCGAGATCCGGCTGCTTGGCCACCGCCAGCAAGGCCATGATGACGTACACCTTCTTGTTGGCCTGGCGCGCGACGTCCACGCGGGCGCGCTCCATCACGCCGGGTGACACCTCGGCGCCGATGTCCGCGGGCAGGCAGTGCATGTAGAGCGCCGCGCCGCCGCGGGTGAGCCCCACGCGGCGCTCGTCGCAGATCCAGTCGCGGTGGCCGGCGTTGCGCTCGAGTGCCCTGCGCTCGATGTCGGCCATGCGCTCGCGGTCGCGCGCGCGGTTGGCCTCGACCCGCTCGCGCATCAGGTCGTAGGGGCCCCAGCTCTTGGGGTAGACCGCATCGGCCTCGGCGAAGGCCTGGTCCATGGTCGCGCTCACCTCGAAGACGCCGCCGGCCTCGCGAGCGGAGGCGCGCGCGGACTCCAGGCAGTCCTCCATCAGGGTGTAGCCCTCGGGGTGGGCCAGCGTGACCCGGGCGCCGAAGCGCGTGAGCAGCGTGATCAGGCCCTGGGGCACCGAGAGCGGCTTGGCGTAGCTCGGCGAGTAGGCCCAGGTCACGGCGATGCGGCGGCCGGCGAGCCCCTCGGGGAACCGCTCGCGCAGCCAGGCCAGATCCGCCAGCGTCTGGGTCGGGTGGTCCACGTCGCACTGGAGGTTCACGACCGGCACCGCGCGCGGATCGCCGGTGGCGGCGAGGTAGTCGTCGATCCCGCGCAGGACCTCGCGCATGAAGCGCTGGCCCTCGCCGAGGATGAGGTCGTGGCGCACCCCGAGCGCGTGGGCGTTCATGCCCAGCATCGCCCCGGTCTCGGCCGCGGTCTCGCCGTGCTCGACCTGGGTGCTGGTGCCGTCCACGATCGTCGGCTGCATGCCGAGCCGCGCGGCAGCACCGGCCCAGGCCGACTTGGTGCGCGTCGACTGGTCGAAGAACAGCGCCCAGGCGAGTTGGTTGGGGAACAGCGCCGGGCAGCGCCCGGCGCGATCGGCCGCCTCGAGCCGCGCGGCGAGCGCGAGCAGCGTATCCAGCTCGCCGGTGCTCCAGTCGCGGGTGAGCAGCAGGCTGCGACGCTGGAGCGCCCGCAGCACCGTGCGATCGAGAGGGTGGGTCGTGGCCGGGGCTTTCATGCGCTGGTCCTCCGGATGCGGGTGCCGGCGCGGCCGGCGAACGCCTCGGCCGCCGCCTCGGGCAGGCAGATGCTGACCTCCTGGCCGCCGCGTTCGAGAAAGTAGATCGCGGCCTCCACCTTGGGGCCCATGCTGCCCGGGGGGAACTGCCCCGACTCGGCGAGCCTGCGCAGCTCGGCGACGTAGGTCGTGTGCAGCGGTGCGCGGTGGTCGGTGAGGTAGTCGCGGTAGACCGCCTCGACGCCGGTGGTGATGATCATGCGCTTGACCCCGAGACCCAGGGCGAGCAGCGCGCTCGCCCGATCCTTGTCGATCACCGCCTCGAGCCCGCGGATGTGGCCCTCGGCGTCGCGGGTGACGGGGATGCCGCCGCCGCCGCAGGCGATCACGATCACCCCCGCCTGCACGAGGCGGCGGATGGTGTCGAGCTGGACGACCGCCACCGGCGAGGGCGAGGGCACGACACGGCGGTAGCCGCGGTGCGAGTCCTCCACCATCTCCCAGCCACGCTCGCGGTGAAGCCGGTCCGCCTCCTCGGCTCCGTAGAACTTGCCGATCGGCTTGGTGGGCTCGAGGAACGCGCGGTCGGCGGGATCCACCTCGACCTCGGTCACCACGGTCGCGATCTCGGCCGGAATTCCGCGGCGGCGCAATTCCTCGCGCAGCTCGCGCTGGATCATGTAGCCGAGCGCTCCCTGCGAGTCCGCGACCAGGGAGTCGAGCGGCACCTCGTGCATCTGGGGCTTCGCCAGCTCGACCCGGAGCTGCATGAACCCCACCTGCGGCCCGTTGCCGTGGGTGAGGACCAGGTGCTCGCCGCGCGCGACCAGGTCGGCGATCGGCACCGCCGCGCGCGCGGCGGCGGCGAATTGGTTCTCGACGGTGGGCGGGAGATCGGAGTCGAGCAGCGAATTCCCACCCATCGCGATCAGCGTGGGAGGGGTGGAGCTGCGTGTATCGCCCTCGATCATGGCGGACGAGTACTACCAAGCCGTGAGGCGGGCGACAAGCGGGCCGCGGAGCGACGCTTGCCGCGCGGCGGTGGGGAGGATAGCATCGGCGCTTGGCGCTTTCGCCCCGGAGACCGCGATGATCCCACCCGCCCCGTTCGCCCCGCTGGTCGATCTCGAGGACGAACGGCCGCGCCAGGCGGTCGTGACCTCCGGCCCGGCCGAGGAGGCGGCCTTCCTCGAGCACGTCCGCCGCGGGGTGATCGGGATCGACGCCCGGCTCCACACGCCGGAGGGCGAGAAGCCGCTGCTCTACTTCGACTACATCGCCTCCGGTCGTTTCCATGGCGCGGTCGAGGACGAGCTGAACGCCCGCGTGCTGCCCTACATGGCCAACACCCATACCGAGACCTCGGCCACCGGGCGGCTGATGACCCATTACTACGAGCGCGCCTTCCGCCGCATCGGTGAATACATCGGGGCGGGTCCGGACGACGTCATCCTCCCGGTGGGCTCGGGCTCGACCGGCGCGGTCAACCGGCTGGTTCGGATCATGGGGCTCCGCCTCCCGTGCCAGCTCGAGGACCGCTACGCGCTGTCGCGGCACATCCCGCAGCACGACCGGCCGGTCATCTTCCGCAGCCGGATGGAGCATCACAGCAACGACATCGCCTGGCGCGAGACCATCGGCGAGACGGTGTACGTGCCGTTCGACGATGGCGGGCGGGTGAGCCTCGAGCACCTCGACACCCTGCTCGAGCATTTCCGCGACCGGCCGGTCAAGATCGGCACCTTCTCGGCCGCCTCGAACGTGACCGGGATTCTCAACGACTGCCACGCGATCGCGCGCGTGCTCCACGCCCACGGCGCGCTCGCCTTCTTCGACCTGGCGGCGGCCGGGCCGTGCGTGGACATCGAGCTGCACCCGCGCAAGCCGGACGGCACCCCGGACGAAGGCGCGGAAATGGACGCGGTGTTCCTCTCGATGCACAAGTTTCTCGGCGGTCCGCGCTCGCCGGGAATCCTGATCGCGAGCCGCAGCCTGTTCACCAACCGCGTGCCCACCGAGCCCGGCGGCGGCACGGTGCTCTACACCTCGCCCGACGAGCACCTCTACCTGCAGGACCAGTCGCATCGCGAGACCGGCGGCACGCCCCCGATCGTGGGCAGCATCCAGGCCGGGCTGTGCTTCGACCTCAAGCACGCGATCGGCACCCGGCGCATCCGGCGGGTCGAGGCCGACTACCTGCGGCAGGCGATGGCCGAGTGGACCCACAATCCCGACCTCGAGATCCTGGGCAACCTCGAGGCCGAGCGGCTCGGCGTGGTCTCACTGATCTTCCGCGGTTTGCATCACAACCTGGCGGTGGCGCTGCTCAACGACCTGTTCGGAGTCCAGGTGCGCGGCGGATGCATGTGCGCCGGACCCTACGGCCACGAGCTGCTCCACATCGACGAGCAGGTCTCGCAGAGCATCCGGCGCGAGCAGGCCGACTACCTGCGGCAGGCGATGGCCGAGTGGACCCACAATCCCGACCTCGAGATCCTGGGCAACCTCGAGGCCGAGCGGCTCGGCGTGGTCTCACTGATCTTCCGCGGTTTGCATCACAACCTGGCGGTGGCGCTGCTCAACGACCTGTTCGGAGTCCAGGTGCGCGGCGGATGCATGTGCGCCGGACCCTACGGCCACGAGCTGCTCCACATCGACGAGCAGGTCTCGCAGAGCATCCGGCGCGAGCTGGAGCACGGGCACATCGGGATCAAGCCCGGCTGGGTGCGGATCTGCCTGGGGCCGACCACCGGGGAATCGGAATTCCAGGCGCTGCTCGAGGCGGTGGAGTTCGTCAGCCGCCGCGGCCACGCCTACCGCGACCGCTACCGGCTGATCGACGAGACCGGCGAGTGGCGGCGCATCGAAGGCGCGGGCGCCGCCGCCTGCTGACGCCCGGACCGCCATGACGCGACTCGGCCTCGAACAGCACGTGGTGGACCGTAAGGTGTACGAGCGCACCGTGCAGCGCTTCCGCGAGGCGCGCGCTGCGCTGCCAACCTTCGCCGAGCTGCGCGACCCGGCACGCATCCCGCAGGCGGTGTGGGCGGAGCTTGCCGGGGTGGATCCCGACGCCGCGCACCCGCTCAACCTCTACCGCGTCCATTGGTGGAACGACGACGCCCGTCGCGGCCGCGCCGCGCTGCCGGCGCACGTCGTGCTGCCGGAATCGTTCACCGGGGTGGCGGCGCCGATCGTGGTCATCCTCGGCCAGCGTTTCCCGATGATCCACGCCCACAAGGTGCTGGCGGCCTACGCCTGCCTCGCGCCGCGGCTCGTCACCGGCCAGTTCGATCCCACCTCCCAGCGCGCGGTGTGGCCCTCGACCGGGAACTATTGCCGCGGCGGCGTGGCGATCTCGCGCATCATGGGATGCCGGGGCGTGGCGGTGCTGCCGGAGGGCATGAGCCGCGAGCGCTTCGATTGGCTGGAGCGCTGGGTCGGCGAGCCCGGAGACGTGATCCGCACCCCCGGTACCGAGAGCAACGTGCGCGAGATCTACGAAGCCTGCGAGGAGCTGGAGCGCGATCCCGCCCACGTCGTGTTCAACCAGTTCAGCGAGTTCGGCAATCACCTCGCGCACTACCTGTGCACCGGCGACGCGCTCGAGCGCGTGTTCGAATCGCTGCGCGCGGCGGATCCGGCGCTGCGGGCGGCGGCCTACGTCTCGGCCACCGGCTCGGCGGGAACGCTGGCCGCCGGCGACGCGCTCAAGGAGCGCCACGGCGCCCGCATCGTGGCGGTCGAGGCGCTGGAATGCCCGACCATGCTCGAGAACGGGTTCGGCGAGCACAACATCCAGGGCATCGGCGACAAGCACATCCCCCTGATCCACAACGTCATGAACACCGACATCGTCGTCGCGATCTCGGACCGCGCCACCGACGCGCTGAGCGTGGCGCTCGAGGCCCCCGCCGGGCGCCAGTACCTGCGCACGCGGCGCGCGGTGCCGGAGGCGGTCCTCGACCGTCTCCCCGCGTTCGGGCTGTCGAGCCTCTGCAACGTGCTGGCGGCCGTGAAGACCGCGAAGCACCTCCGACTCGGGCCCCACGACGCGGTGCTCACCGTCGCCACCGACGGCGCCGAGCTGTACGCCAGCGAGATGGACCGGGTGCGGCCGCGCGATTTCCCGCACGGGGTGGACGCCGCCGCGGCGGCGGAGGCGATCGGCCGCCACCTGCTCGGCGCCGGCACCGACCACCTGCTCGAGCTGTCCTCGGTGGATCGGCGGCGGATCTTCAATTTGGGTTATTTCACATGGGTGGAGCAGCGCGGCGTGTCGCTCGCCGATTTCACCGCCCGGCGCGAGCCGGCGTTCTGGACCGGGCTCAGGGAGCTGGTCCCGGCGTGGGACGCGATGATCGCCGAATTCAACGCCCAGACCGGAGCGGCGGTCTCGGCCGCGCGGCGGTGAGCCCGATCGCGCTGGCCTGCGCGGCGTGCGGCGCCAGGCCCTCCCCGCGCGAGCCGTATCCGTTCCGCTGCCCCAACGCCGGCCGGGGCGACGACCTCGACCACCTGATCGCGCGCCGCCTCGATCCCGCGGGCGTGAGCTTCCCGCGCGGCGGCGAGGCGAATCCGTTCGTGCGGTACCGCACCCTCTCGCACGCCTGGCAGCTCGCCACGTCGGAGGGGCTCGGCGACGCGTCGTTCGTGGGCCTGGTGGAAGACCTCGACCGCGCGATCGCCCGGGTGGCGGGGCACGGCTTCGTCCTCACCCCCTGGACCCGCCAGGCGGGGCTCGATCGGGCGCTTGGCCTGGAGGGCGAAGGCGGGGTCTGGGCCAAGGACGAGACCGGCAACGTCGCCGGATCGCACAAGGCCCGTCACCTCGCGGGGCTGGTGCTGCACCTGGAGGTGGCGGAGCGGGTCGGGCTCACGACTCGAGCGGCGAGCGACCGGCGCGGCCTCGCGATCGCGAGCTGCGGCAACGCCGCGCTCGCGGCCGCGGTGGTGGCGCGCGCCGCCCGCCGGCCGCTGCGCGTATTCATTCCGCCCGATGCCGGAGGCGTGGTGGTGGAGCGGTTGCACTCGCTGGGGGCGGCGATCGAGACCTGTACCCGCAATGCGGAGATCCCGGGCGACCCGTGCCACCACGCCTTCCGGCGCGCGGTGGAGCGCGGCGCGCTGCCCTTCGGCTGCCAGGGCCCCGACAACGGGCTCACGATCGAAGGCGGCGAGACCCTGGCGTGGGAGCTGGTGGACCAGCTTCCCGCGCGCGGCGAGACGCTCGACCGTCTGATGATCCAGGTCGGGGGCGGGGCGCTCGCCAGCGCCTGCGTCCAGGGGTTGCGCGAAGCGAAGGCGCTGGGGGCGATCGCGCGCCTGCCGCGCATCCACCCGGTGCAGACGACCGGCGCCCTGCCGCTACGCCGCGCCTACGAGCGCCTGCGCGAGCGTATCCTGGCCGCGCTCGCGGCGGCACCGGTGGGCGCCCCGCCGGCGTCGCCGCGGGGCGAGCAGCACGCGGCCGACCTGATGCGTCAGGCGTTCCAATCCCCCGCGGTGCGCGATGCGCTGCGCTACGCCCAGACCCACCGCTCCGAGTTCATGTGGCCGTGGGAAACCGCGCCCAAGAGCGTCGCCCGCGGCATCCTCGACGACGAGACCTACGACTGGTTCGCGGTGATCGCCGGTACGATCGAGAGCGGCGGCTGGCCGGTCACCGCCTCGGAGGCGGAGCTTTCCGCGGCGCCTGGGCTGACGCGCGAGGCGACCGGCATCGAGGTGGACGCCACCGGTGCCGCCGGCCTTGCCGGACTGCTCGAGCTGCGCCGCGCCGGAGCGCTGGGCGCGGGGGAGCGTGCGGGGGTGCTGCTCACCGGAGTCGCCCGGTAGCCAGGCCTGTTTATGAGCCCGCCGCCTGCGAGCGCGATCTGCGCGTCATCCGCGGCGTCGGTCCACCGGTCGCTTCCTCGGAGTTTCCACCGACACGGGACCCGCTTGGCAGGTGCTCCGCGCGGCCGGCGAGACCCGTTGCGGCCGACGCGAATCTCGCGGCCTCGGCTTGCGCTTCACGAATGGCGCAGGCCACCCTCTGTCGTTCGACGCTACCGCTTGCCCAATAGCGGGCCCTGAGGCTGCCAGAGCGGCGCCGCGGATTCGAGAGATTGCGAGAGGACCGTCACGCATTCATCCGGTCCGATCTGTTACCAGTGTGCCCGGTCTGGACCCCAGATACTTCTTGACAGGCTTCCGCGAGCGTCCGCCGAGATCCCGCGGCTCCCCGCTGCAACCGCTCGCCAGCGTGCGTGGGATGCCCGCTCCCGCGACGAATCTCCCGCGACATCGAAAATTCCCGTGGCGCGCCGCTCGAGCGCGCCTGCGGGGCTCCCGCAGCGCCGAAAACGCGCGTGCTATAAACGGTGCGCCGCCCCCGGCGACCCGCCCCCGCGGAGTCACGCCCGTGAGCGCCTATTCGCTCTCCCACCTTCCCGACCCGGTTCTGCTGCGTAACCTGGCGGCGCTCGTCGACCGCGATCGCGCCACCACTGCCACGCTGCTCGCCCATCTGGCTGAAGTCGATGCCCGACGGCTCTACCTGCCGGCCGCGCATCCTTCCATGTATTCGTATTGCGTCCACGAGCTGGGGCTGTCGGAGGACTCCGCGTACAAGCGGATCCAGGCGGCGCGGACGGCCCGGCAGTTCCCGACTATCTTCGAGCTGCTGGCCGACGGCCGCGTGCATCTGAGCGCCGTGTGCCTGCTGGCCCCCCATCTGACCGCGGGGAACGCGCGGGAGCTCTTGGAAGCGGCGAGCCACAGGACCAAGGCCGAAGTCGAGCAGCTGATCGCGCAGCGCTTTCCGCGGACGGAGATGTTCGACATGGTGGAGGCCGTCCCGGTGGCGGGCATCTTGAATCGTCAACTTGCCCCGGGGCAAGTTGACGCAATGGTGCTGGAGCGCGTCGGAGGGGGGGCAACCCAACTTGCCCCGGGGCAAGTTGACGGAATGGTCCAGGGGCGCACCGGAGCGGACGCGGCGCAACTTGCCCCGGGGCAAGTTCAGGCCATGCCTCAACGGGCGAGGCTCAAGCCCTTTGCATCCCAGCGTTTTGCGCTGCAGGTCATGGTCGGA
>MFFQ01000101.1 GCA_001780165.1 Candidatus Eisenbacteria bacterium RBG_16_71_46
GGCTTGCGGAACCGCGCCGCCGCGGCTTGCGGAACCGCGCCGCCGCGGCGTGGGCGGACATCGAGGTGCAGCTCAAGCGTCGCCACGACCTGGTCGGCAACCTGGTCGAGACGGTCAAGGGCTACGCGAAGCACGAACAGCAGACGCTCGACAAGGTCGTCGAGGCGCGCGGTCGGGCGATGGGCGCGGCGGGCGGGGGCGGACCGCGCGAGGCCGGGCAGGCCGAGAACTTCCTGACCTCGCAACTGCGCTCGCTGTTCGCGCTGGCGGAGGCCTATCCCGATCTCAAGGCCAACCAGAACTTCCAGGAACTGCAGCGCTCGCTCGAAGCGCTCGAGACCGAGATTCAGAGCGCGCGCCGCTACTACAACGCCGTGGTGCGCGACTTCAACACCAAGATTCAGTCGGTGCCGGATGTGCTCGTGGCGCGCATGTTCGGCTTCAAGGAGCGCGATTACTTCGAGCTGACGGACCCGGCCGAGGGCCAGGTGCCGAAGGTGCAGTTCTGAGGATGCCGGTGCGATCGCTGATGCGTACACGCGAGTGGTCGCTGCTCGCGCTGCTGGCGCTGAGTGCGGGTCCCGCTGCCGCGGACCGCGGTGGCTACGTCATCCACCGCTTCGACACGCAGCTCACCGTCGAGCCGAACGCGACGCTCACGGTCGAGGAACGGCTCGAGGTGGAGTTCACCGAGCCGCGTCACGGCCTCTATCGCACCATCCCCGTGCGCTACACGGATCCCCGCGGCTACGCCTACTCGCTCGGCTTGCAGTCCATCGGCGTCACCGACGAGGCGGGGCGCAGTTACGACACGCGTCTTTCCGACACGGGCCGATATCTGAACATCCGGATCGGCGACGCGGAGCGCACGGTCGTTGGCCGGGTCGTCTACGTGATCCGCTATCGGGTGCGCGATGCGCTCGGGCACTTTCCGGACCATGACGAGATCTACTGGAACGCCACCGGAAACGAATGGAACACGACGATCGGCACGGCCACGGCCCTCGTGCGGCTGCCGGCGCCACTCACGCAGGATCAACTCGAGTCGGCCGCCTATTCGGGACGCTTCGGCAGCCGCGAGCGCGCGATCACGATCTCGCATCCCGAGCCCGGCGTCGTGCGGTTCGAGTCGACGAAGGCGCTCGCGCCCCTCGAAGGAATGACGGTCGCGGTGGGCTGGCCGCATGGCCACGTGCGCTTCCCCACGGCCCTGGAGCGCGCCGGACGCCTGATCGCGGACAACTGGATCGTCCTCCTGCCGTTCGGCTGGCTGGTGTTCCTGCTGCAGCGCTACCGCCGTCTGGGCCGCGACCCCGATGCCGGCGCACCGGTCATGGTGCAGTACGAACCGCCACCCGGGATCTCGCCCGGCGGGGTGGGTACGCTGATCGACGAGTCGGTGGACCTCGCCGACATTTCGGCGACGGTGGTCCACCTGGCCATCCGGCGCCACCTGACGATCCACCAGGAGGAGCGCCCACAGCTGTTCGGCATCCTCAAGCGCGACGAAACCGTGTTCCGGCGCGCGGCGCCGCCGGCAGGGGAGACCCTGGCGCCGCACGAAGAAAAGGTCATGAGCGCGCTGTTCGCCGGCGGCGACGAGGTCGACGCCGGCGACCTCGCCAACCAGTTCTACGCGCACATCCCGGGGATCCGTGCCGCGCTCTACGATCGACTCGTCCAGAAGGAATACTTCGATGCTTCGCCCGAGAAGGTGCGCGCCAGTTACGTGCTGCGGGGATTCCTGGCGGGGCTCGTGACGGGGTTGCTCGCCGCGGCCTGGCTGCTCTTCCGCGGCGTGGGGGAGCCCGCCGTGCCGCTCGTTCCGGCGATCGTCGCGGTGCTGGTGTGGGGATTGTTCGCCGCATTTGCGTCGGCGATGCCGCGCCGCACGGAAGCCGGCGTGCGCGCGCGGCATTGGGCGCTCGGCTTCCAGGAGTACGCGCGCCGCGTCGAAGGCGACCGGCTCGAGCGCTCGGCCACCGACCCGCGCGCGACGTTCGAGGCACTGCTGCCCTACGCCATGGCGCTCGGGGTCGGAGGGGAGTGGGCGAAGCGCTTCGAGGGCATCTACCAGCAGGACGAGCCGCGCTGGTACGTCGGGCCGCACCCCGGGCGCGGATTCTCGACCTACTCGTTCGAACGCAGCCTGTCCTCCGCGATGACGCGCGCCGGGCAGTCGATGACGGCTGCGCCGCGATCCTCGAGCGGCTCGGGCGGCGGCGGATCCTCGGGTGGCGGAGGCGGTGGTGGCGGGGGCGGCTCGTGGTGAGAGGGACAACGCCCCCTCGAGCGGGGGGACTGCCAGGCCGGCGGCGGATCTTCTCGCACGCTTCGATCACCCGGCCCTGCACTCGCCCGGGTGACGAGACCATGTGGGGACCTATCGAGCCGTCCTCGCCCTGGGGTGAAAGTCACCGGTCAGCCCGACCGCGTGGGACGTCCGGATGCGATGCGCCATCTCGATCGACGGGCGCGCGTCCCGGATCCCGAACCCCCGGCCCGCCAGCAACTCGCGGTAGCAGGCGGTGTGCAGATCGGCGAACCCCTCCGAGAACTCGATCGCCTTTCCATCCAACGTGAGGGAGCGGAAGGTCGTCTTTCCGCCGGCCTCGGCCGGCAGGTCGGCCCGGTCGAGGGACAGGAACCAGCGCACCCGTGCCCGCTTCAGCTCGAGGAGGCCCGCCATCTTGTCTGGCTTTGCCACGTGGACCCGCTGATCGCGCAGTGGCCCGAACACCCAGGCGAGCATGTCGAAGAAGTGGATGCCGATGTTGGTGCCGATGCCGCCGGACCTGCTCTCGTCGCCCTTCCACGAGACGAAGTACCACGGGCCCCGCGACGTGATGTAGGTGAGGTCGATGTCGTGGACGAGATCGGCCGGCTCCGCCGCGACGCGCTCGCGGAGGTCCATGATCGCAGGGTGCAGGCGCAGTTGCAGCACCGTATAGACGCGCCGTTCGTATTCCGCCTCCAACTCCTCGAGCGCATCGAGGTTCCACGGATTGAGCACCAATGGCTTCTCGCAGAGCGCGTCCGCACGGATGCGCAGCGCGAAGCGGATGTGCGCGTCGTGCAGGTAGTTCGGAGAGCAGATCGAGACGACGTCAATTCGCTGCTCCGGCGCCATGCGGCGCAGTTTCTCCGCGTGGCGGTCGAAGCGCTCGAAGTCGACGAAGAACCGGGCCTGCGGGAAGAAACGGTCGAGGATGCCCACGGAATCCGACGGATCCAGGGCGGCGACCAGCCGCTGGCCGGTGTCGTGGATGGCCTGCAGGTGCCGCGGAGCGATGTAACCCGCGGCGCCGGTGAGCGCGAAGTTGCGAGGAGGCGTGTCCATCGGTCCTCTCCGGGGCTGCGCGGGAGCCTGGTCGGGTGCTCAGGAGCGTCGGGACGAATCGCAGCCTCAACCCTACCTCATCGGGCTCCCAGCCTCCCGCGCGGGCAAGGTCCCCGTCGGACCGCCACGGCCGCTTCGACCTGCCCCGGGATCGAGCTACTCAGGCCGGTGGGCCTGAGCCGCGTGGCCTGATCTGCCGCTTGGCGCGGCCGTCCGCGACTCCGGACCTTCCACGTGCTTGGGACTCCACTAGAAGGGGCCGTGGGAAGGCTCCCGAGGGTCGTTTCCAAGTCGCTCGTCGCTGCATGGGAAGTGCGCTTGCCCTCACCGCGAGCGGGGCGACTCGTGACCGTCCGCGGAGGTCTGCGGCTTCACCTCGGTCGTTTGATGGCTGAAGTGACGTTGATGATGACGTCGATGAGGAGGCCGGGGACAAGCAGGCCAATCAGCGCCCACCACCACCCTTCCCCGTACAGAAGAACTTCGCCAACCAGGAGTAGGGCGAGCCCGACGGCCTTGGAGCGCGTGAAGTCCACAGGCTGCGAGCGAATGAGCGCCCACCCGACGCAGACGAGCGCCAATCCGACCAAGACAAGCGTTAGATGCAATTCGGTACCCAGGCTCTCGGACGCCCACTGCGCTGGTTCCCCGACGCCGGTGTGGCCCAGGCTGCGGGCGGGCGCTCAACCCGGACGCCGGCGACACTCACATAGTAGCCGTTACCAGCACCAGAGGCAGGCTCGCGCTTGCAACGCGCTGCGAGCGGCGGCTCCATACTGGCGTCCCCAAGCATCGCGAATTCGAACCGGCTGATGGGCTGGCTCCGGGCGATGGACTCGCTGCGCCAGGCGATCGGCACCGCCGCCTGAGCCTGCGCCGATGCCCGGAAATGTCCCCTTTCCCTCTTTTAGGGACAAACGATGTCCCGATCGGCCTTCGGCAGGCCGCCGCAAGGGCCATTCCTTGGGTCAGCGGCTTGGTCGGGAATCCGAATGCATTGCCGCTACCCGCCGCGCTAGACTCCCGTAGGCCGCAGCTTGTGCAACACGAAAGGGGCGAAAGGAGGTTCCTCGCCATGTTCGGTCACGATCCACCACGCAGGAGAGTTCTGACGTTTCGGCACACTGTTCCGCGTCTCCTCGAACTCGCCACGCCGATCTTCTGGCTCCTCCTCGTCGTCTCATCGCCGCACGCTCAGACCCGGCCTTACGTCCTTCAGGACCTAGGGGTGCTGCCCGGCGATGCCTCGAGCATCGCCTGGGGGATCAACTCGCGCGGCGAGGTGGTCGGCTGGTCCGGCATCACGCCCACGCGGGCGTTTCTCTATCGAGACGGTGTCGGGATGGTCGAGCTCACGCCTCTCCCGGGACATACGTACGCCCTCGCCCGGGGGATCGACGACGCCGGCGTCGTGGTCGGGAGCGGTTGGGGACCTGGCATACCCGAGCACGCGCTTCGCTGGACCGGGAGCCTCGTGGAAGACCTCGGGGTGCTCGACGGATCGAGCGAGGGCTTTGACATCAACGGGGCCGGGGTCACGGTCGGGTCATCACCCACGCGCGACAACTTCGTCCGACATGCCTTTATGCACACCGACGCCGGCGGCATGGTCGACATCGCCCCCGCCTGGAACGCGAGCGCCTACGACATCAACGAGGTGGGGCAGATCGCGGGGAGTGCTTCGGTCGGGGCTTTTCTCTGGTCACCCGGAACCGGGCTTCAGCCCCTCGGCACGGTCGACGGTTTCGCCTTCGGCCACGGCATGGCGGTGAACATCTCCGGACAGGTGGCCGGCTTCGCCACCTCCGCGTCGGGCAACGTGGAGCGCGTCTTCCGCTACACCGACGGCCTGGGCTTGGTTGACCTGGGGGGCGTGGGCGAGACCAACGTGGTGTGGGGGATGAACGCCCGGGGTGAGTTCGTCGGCGAGGGCCGTCCGAGCTCGGGGCTCAAGCGGGCGTTCGTCTACACCGACGAGGGCGGTCTCCAGGCGCTCAACGATTTGATCGACGCGTCGCCGCAGTGGTTCCTGCTCCTGGCCAGCGACATCAACGACGCAGGTCAGATCGTCGGCTATGGCTTCGACAACGTCACCGGACAAACGCGGGCGTTCCGCCTCAGCCCCGTGGTACCTGTCGGCCCGCTGGCTCACCTGGCGCTGAGCCCGGTCCGGCTCGTAGGAGGCTCGTCCGCGACCGGCTGGGTCACGCTTACCGAGCCGGCTCCCGCAGGGGGGGCGAGCGTGACTCTCGCAAGCGATCTCCCTACCCTGGCCGAAGTCCCGCCGAGTGTCCTCGTCGCCGAGGGACAACGCCATGCGAGCTTCCCTGTGGTGACGACGAACCCGGCGAGCGCCTCGACCGTTGGCCTCATCGCGAGCTACGCGGGACAAACACGGAGCGCCGCGCTGGCCGTCGACCCCAATGCGGTGACGGGCGTGGGCCCCGGCCCGCCGGCCGGTCCTGCACTCCGCCTGCTGCCGCCCTACCCGAACCCCGCCGGCACCGAGGCACGCATCCGGATCGTGCTCGCCCGGAGCGCCGACGCCGAGATCCGCGTTCACGATGTCCACGGCCGTCTGGTAAGGGCGTTTCGGCTTGCGGGCCGCCCGGGCGGGACCAGCGAACTAGTCTGGGACCTGAGGAATACCTCGGGAGCGCTGGTCGGGCCCGGGGTCTATCACCTGGAGCTGGCAGCCGGGGGAGAGCGGGCCGTCACGCGCATCGTCGTGCTGCCAGATTGAGAGGGGAGACGGTGTCAGGAGGCGGGATGTCCAACTGGTGAAGTGGGACATTCCGCTCCTGGCGTCCCCAACGGGATTCGAAGACAACCCTGAGGGCGAACCATCGTCGCAACCTGTCGGCCAAACGCGCAAAGACAACGAGTT
>MFFQ01000102.1 GCA_001780165.1 Candidatus Eisenbacteria bacterium RBG_16_71_46
GCGGGCCGAAAATCCCGCTCCAGTCGATGTCGCGGGCGATGGTCTGGATCTCGTGACTGGAGTAGCCGCACGCATAGAGCGCCCCGACCAGGCCGCCCATACTCGAGCCCACGACCAGGTCGGGCCTCAGGCCTTCGTCCTCGAGCGCGCGGATGGCGCCCACGTGCCCGAACCCCCGCGCCACGCCCCCCGAGAGCACCAGCGCCCAGTGCGCGCTCAAGGCCGCCTCGGGCGACGCGATCGCGACCATCGAGGAATCGGACGGGGCCGCGGGCTCGGCGTGCGCGGGCCCCGGGACGATCGCGGGGAAAGCCGCACATGCGACCGCCGTCAGCATGCCGGCGGCGGAAGGCCAGAGGTTTCCTTCAGGGTGACGCGGCATTCCTGGATCTGGCCGTTCGAGGCCAGGAACCGGGTGCGCTCAGTTCTTCCCCACGCGGAGGTTCCCGACCTGGGCGAAGAGGCCGAACGCATTGAGCAGCCACAAGACCACGACGATGACGACCACGACATTCAGGATGCGTTTGATCTTCGCATCCATCGGGATATAGCTGTTGACGAGCCACAACAGCACGCCAACCACGATCAGCGTGATCACAACGGTCATCAATGGCATGTCGCACTCCAGTCGTACGCGGCCCAGGACGCCCCGCAGCCATCCAGCCATCCGCCGCGGGATTCGGATGCAGGCCCTGACGCTCGACGGCGCAGGGCCAAAGTGTCCCGGCGCATCTTCCATGCCACGCGGCGGCGGAAGCGGCAACAAGGGGTTGCGGAACTTTCGGCGTCGGCGGGTGCCAGCCCGGGGCGTCCGAACTTACAAGGGAGGAAGGAAGTACAAGCTTGGGACCTGCCCGGCGCGAGATCGGACGCGAGATCGGGCGCGAGATCGGGCGCGAGATCGGACGCGAGATCGGACGCGAGATCGGACGCGAGATCGGACGCGAGATCGGACGCGCACGCTTCGACGCGCGCGAGGGAAGCTACCGGGCGCTCTGGGAGGCGCGTGACGCCGCCGGCACTCCGCGAGCCGCCTGCTCAGCCGCCGTTGGCGTCGAGGTTCTTCCGGGCCGCTTCGAACAGCGCGAGCGCGTCGTCGAGATTCATCGCCACCGGTGCTCCGGGGAACTCGTCGAGCAGCGCCTGCACCGGCCGGTAGAGCACCGGGTAGTCGGCGCTCCTGAGCAGCGACAGGTCGTTCATGCTGTCGCCCATCGCCGCCACCGCGAAGCCCGCGCTCTTGAAGCCCGAGACGATGCGCTCCTTCTGGCCCCGCACGCGCAGCTTGAAGCCCTTGATCCGCCCCTGCGGGTCCAGTTCGAACAGGTTGGCGAACAGGTTGACCCCGCCCAGCTTCATCGCCAGCGGGTCGCTGAACTCGTGGAAGGTGTCGGAGATGATGACCACGTTACCCATCGCGCGCAGCCTGCCGATCAGCCCGTTGGCGCCCAAGTAGGGCTCGACCGCGTGGGCGATGGTCTGCAGCTCCTTGAGCGTGAGCCCTCTCTTGCTCACCGCCGCGATGCGCAGGTGCATCAGCTCGGAGAAGTCGGCGAGGTCGCGGGTGGTGAGCGCCAGCTCCGGCAACTCGAAGCGGGCGCCCAGGATGGGCCAGATTTCGGGGGCGAGCACGCCTTCGAGGTCGATGGCGAAGAGCATAGACGTGTGACTCTAGCACAGCCCCCGGGCCGCCCCCGGGCCGGCGCGGCCAGCGCCCGAGGGCCCGCGCGGCCCCTCGGCGGCCACCCAAAGGCCTGCCGCGGCGGCTACCTCAGGACCTGCGCGGCGCCCACCCGCTGACCCCGCAAGCGGGCTCCACAATAGGCCCTGGCGTTGCTCCAACTGAATAATGTTCAGTTGAAACGTCAATCCGCCGAATGTAATATGTAGCCATGGTTATCAAGGTGAACATCTCACAGACGCTGGATGACAAGGACCGCCACATCCTGGACCTGGTCCAGCGCGACGCGAAGCTCCCCCAGGCCGAGATCGCGCGCCGCGTGGGACTCTCCGCCGCGGCGGTGAACGAGCGGCTCAAGAAGCTCGAGAACGCGGGGGTGATCCGCCGCTACGCCGCGGTGGTGGATCCGCAGGCGGTGGGGGCGTCGGTGGCCGCCTTCGTCGAGGTGTTCGTCGAGCATCCGCGCTTCGAGGCGGCCTTGATCGAGCGGCTCCAGTCGCTCGACGAGGTGCAGGAGTGCCACCACATCACCGGGGAGTTCTCGCTGATTCTCAAGGTTCGCACCCACGACATGGAATCGCTGCGGGAGCTGCTGCTCCGGCAGCTCAACGCGATGGAAGGTGTCCGCCAGACCCGCACCGTCATGGTGCTCTCCACCGTCAAGGAGGAGGGCTACGTGCCGGCGGGAACCAGGGGAGAAGCGCCATGAAGACGACCACCGGCCAGGGGCGCATCGCCCCGGCACAGGTGCACGAGGTCATCGCCCGCCACATGCTGGCGGACGGGTTCGACATCGTGCTCGATCTCGAGAAGAGCCATGGGCGCCAGCTGTACGACGCGCGCGGCGGGCGCTGGTACCTGGACCTGTTCTCGTTCTTCGCCACCATGCCGGTGGGGTTGAACCACGCCAAGCTCAAGGACCAGGCGTTCCTCGCCAAGCTCACCCGCGCGGCACTCGCCAACCCCACCAACTCGGACATCTACACCGTCGAGATGGCCGAGTTCGTGGACGCCTTCGGCCGGCTCGCCATGCCCGACTACCTGCCGCACCTGTTCCTGGTGGCCGGCGGGGCGCTGGGCGTGGAGAACGCGATCAAGGCCGCCTTCGACTGGAAGGTGCGGCGCAACTTCCGCAAGGGCCTTCGCGAGGAGAAGGGCCACCAGGTGCTGCACTTCCGCGAGGCGTTCCACGGCCGCACCGGCTACACGCTCTCGCTCACCAACACCGCCGATCCGCGCAAGCACCAGTACTACGCCAAGTTCGATTGGCCGCGCGTGTCGAACCCCAAGCTCCGCTTCCCGGTGGACGCCGCCGAGATCGAGCGCGTCCAGCAGGCCGAAACCGCGGCGATCACCGAGATCAAGACCGCGTTCCGCGAGCGCAAGGACGACATCGCCTGCGTCATCATCGAGCCGATCCAGGCCGAGGGCGGCGACAACCACTTCCGCCCCGAGTTCCTGGGGGCACTGCGCGACCTCACGCACGAGAACGAGGCGCTGCTGATCTTCGACGAGGTGCAGAGCGGCATGGGTCTCACCGGCCGCATGTGGGCCCACCAGAACTACGAGGTGCGCCCCGACCTGCTGGCCTTCGGCAAGAAGGCCCAGGTGTGCGGCATGATGGCGGGCGCCAAGCTCGACGAGGAGCCCGAGAACGTGTTCACCGTATCGAGCCGGCTCAATTCCACCTGGGGCGGCAATCTCGTGGACATGGTGCGCTGCCAGCGCTACCTCGAGATCGTCACCGAGGACCGGCTGGTCGAGAACGCCGCCAAGGTCGGCGCCCATCTACTCGCCGGGCTCCAGCGCCTGCAGGGCGAGCTGCCCGAGGTGCTCAGCAACGCGCGCGGCAAGGGCCTGATGTGCGCGATCGACTTCCCCGACGGTGCGGCGCGCGACGCCGCCGCGGACCGGGCGTTCGAGCTGGGGATGATCATCCTCGCCTGCGGCACCCGGAGCCTGCGCTTCCGCCCGCCGCTCGACATCACCGCGGCCGAGGTGGACCAGGCGCTCGACCTGCTCAAGCGCGCCGTCCAGCGCGGGGCGAGCAAGACGGCGTAGGGGTCGGAGCGGGGGCGGGCGCTCGCTGTTTCGGCGTCCATCGGCTACTTTGTCGGGCGGTACCTTTCCCTGCCCATGGGAGACGCCCCTTGAGCCCAGCCGACAAGCACCGCTTCCGCGAAGCCGCGATCGTGGTACTCGTGCGGGGGCACGACCCCGACCTCGAGACCTTCTGGGTGCGGCGCAGCGAAGCGGTGAGTTTCATGCCCGGCTTCCACGCTTTCCCCGGCGGCAAGGTCAACCCCGAGGATCTCGAGCTGCCCCTGGAGGGTGCGGCCGACGAGCGCGAGCGCGTGCTGCGCGCCTGCGCGATCCGCGAGGCGTTCGAGGAGGCCGGCGTGCTGGTCGCGCTCGCCGCCCCCGCCGAGTTCGGCCCGCTCGGCGAGGCGCGGCGCCGGCTGCTGGCCGGCGAGGTCCAGTTCCCGGCACTCGCCCGCGAGCACGGTTGGACCTTCCGCGCCGACGCGCTGGTGTTCGCCGGGCGGTGGAAGACGCCGCCGTTCTCGACCGTGCGCTTCGACACCACCTATTACCTCGCCCGCGTGCCCGAGGGGCAGGAGCCCAGCATCCGCCTCGGCGAGCTGGATCAGGGCGAGTGGGTGCGCCCGCTCGCCGCACTCCACAGCTGGCGCCAGGGCGGGCCCACCTTCGCCGCACCGATCCTGTGGTCGCTGATCGCGCTCGCCGAGGGCGAGCGCAGCCTCGCCGAGCGCCTGGCGACCGGCCCCGAGCGCTCCGCCCGGCCGGTGCGGCGGATCGAGCTCAAGTGGGGCGTGATCCTCCACCCCATGAAGACACACCCCCTGCCGCCGGCGACCCACACCGCCGCCTATCTCGTGGGCGAGCACGAGATGGCGCTCATCGATCCCGGCGGTGACGAGCCCCAGGAGATCGAGAAGCTCGTGCACCTGATCGAATCGCTGCGCGAGGACGGCCGCCGGCTCAAGATCGTCCTGCTCACCCACCACCATGTCGACCACACCGGCGGTGTCGAGGCGATCCGCGAGCGCTTCAAGGTGCCCGTGGCGGCACACGTCGAGACCGGGCGCTACGTGCGCCTCGACCTAGCCCTCGCCGACGGCGACTGGATCCCGCTCGTGCCAGGGATCGGCGACTGGACCCTGCGCGTCATCTACACGCCCGGCCACACCCGCGGACACCTGTGCTTCTTCCACGAGCGCACCCGGTCGCTCTTCACCGGCGACCACATTCCCGGCGGGCGCGGCACCGTGATCATCGATCCCTCCGAGGGCGACATGGGCCAGTACATCGGCTCGCTCGAGCGCCTGCTCGCCGAGCCCGTGGAAACGCTGTTCCCCGCGCACGGCTCGCCCCAGGGCGGTGCGGCGCGGCGCATCCGCTGGCTGATCGAGCACCGCATCATGCGCGAGGGGCGCGTGCTCGACGCGCTCGACGCCACGCCCCGCAGCCTCGCCGCACTCGTCGCGCGCGCCTACGCCGACACCCCGCACGAGATGTGGGCCTACGCCGAGCGCTCGTTGCTCGCGCACCTGTTCAAGCTCGAGGCCGAAGGCATCGCCCGGTGCGAGGGCGAGAGCTGGCGGCGGCGGGCCGACGACGAGATCGGCGGGTGAGCGGGCGGGTGCCGGCAGTGGGCCCCGCTCGGAGCGTGCTCGTGCCGCTCGCCCGGGACGAGCGACGGCGGCGGGGGCCCGACCCGTCGCCGGCTCCACGGTGCGGCCCCGGCGCCCGACCGGGCAGAGTGGCATCGCGA
>MFFQ01000103.1 GCA_001780165.1 Candidatus Eisenbacteria bacterium RBG_16_71_46
GCCGCGTACGCCTGGGGGCCTCGTCCTGTTCGCTGAGATGGGCGCCCCCCGTCGATCTCACTCCTTGCTCCGCACCGGGCACGGCTCTAGGCTTGCGCCATGCCGTCCGGCCGCGGGAAGCGCCTGCCGATGCGATGGCTCGCCGTCGCCTTCGTGCTGGCGGCAGCGACGTCGTGCTCGTCGTTGCGCGTGGCCTACGTCGGTGAGGGCGGCGGGCAGCCGCGGCTGCTGCCGGTTCAGGCCGACGCGCCGGGGGCCACCTACGCGCTGGCGGACTCGACCCGCCCCGGGCCGCCGGTGTACGTGTGGCTCGGCCGAGACACCCTGCGCTTCTATCGGGCTCGCGAGAACCGTGGCTGGCTGCAGATGCCTCGCGCCGCCTCGAACTCCTACCTCCGGCGCGACGTACCGGTCGCACCCCGCGGACAAATGATCCTCGGCTACACCACCACCGATGGTGCCTACCATTTTTTTGAGGGATTCGCGCGTTTGCTGGGTGACTCGGTCGTGCTCGATCGGCGGGCCCGCCGGGCCAGCGCGCTCGAGACCGGTCGTCCGGCGGAGCGGATCTACCTGCTCCAGGCGACCGTCGTTTCGGTGCGGGCCGAATTCCTCGACTATCCAAGCACGGTGATCGCGGCGACCGCGGGGATCGGCCTGATCGTGGGCCTGGTGTTGCTCGCCGGTCTGCGAGTCTTCTAGAGTCGGCGAGCGTGACGGCGCCGCCCAGACAGTGGATAATCGTACGCTCCGGGGGCAGGCCCCGCCGCATCACACACCACTCCCCCGCGCCCCTGCCGGCGCCGGGCAATCAGGGAGCACGTCATGGCGAAGCGGTTCTTCTACGTGTGCGCGGGGTTCCTCTGCCTCGCGCTGGCCTACCATCTGGGTGCCACCAGCGCCACCGCGCAGGCGGGGGCCAAGGGGCAGATCCGTCATGTCCAGGCCGCGGGCGACTACCTCTGGGTCGTGACCGACAACGACGAGATCTACTCCCTGAACCGGGACCAGGCCGCGTCCGTCGCTCATGGGGAAGGCTGGGCCAAGTTCAAGCTGGGGGCATTCCACTAGGACCACTCGCCTCGCCCGGGCGGTTCGCCGTTTCCTGCCGCGAACTCCCGGCGCGAGGCCGATCCAGCCGGCGAGGGCGGCTCCGCCCTCGCCCCGCATTCCCTGCCGCGAGCCGGTGATTCCGTCCGCCCGGCGCGCGGCGATCCCGTGCTCCTGCGATCCCGGCGCGCCTGCACCCGCGGCCGGGTCGGTGCTACCATGCGCGCCTCCGCCTGGCGCACGGGCGCGCGAGCCTCGCGGAGTGGGATCCGTGCGCTTGTCGCCACCTGGAAACGCCCATGAGTCCCCAACGGAATCGTCTGCTCCTGATCACCGCGTTCCTGCTCTGCCCGTTCCCCTCAGCCGCGCACGCCGTCGAGCGCTCCCAGGTTCCCACCCGCTACAAGTGGGACCTGACCTCCCTCTATCCCTCCGCGGCCGCGTGGACCAAGGCCAAGGACCAGCTGACCCGCCGCGTTCCCACCATGGCGCGATTTCAGGGGCACCTCGGCGCATCGGCGGACAGTCTCCACACGGCGCTCTCCGCCATGATGGAGATCGGTCGCGATCTGTCGCGGCTCTATCAGTACGCCAGCCAGCTCGGTGACGAGGACACGCGGGTCAGCCGCCATCTCGAGATGCGCGGGGCGGCCGAGCAGCTCGGCGTGCAATTCCGCTCGGCGAGCGCCTACGTGCGGCCCGAGATCCTGGTGATCGGCCCCGACCAGGTGCGCCGCTTCATCGCGGAGGATGCGCGGCTCAAGGACTATCGCCCCTACCTCGAGGACCTGCTGCGCTACGAGCCCCACACCCTGAGTGCCGGCGAGGAGAAGGTCGCCGCGCAGGCCGGCCGCATGACGAATTCCGGCAACACGATTCGCGATGTCTTCAACAACGCCGAGCTACCGTGGCCCACGGTGACGCTGGCGAGCGGCGACCGGGTCCGTCTCGACGACGCGGCCTACACGGAGTATCGCCAGTCGGCGAACCGCGCCGACCGCGACACGGTGTTCCGGGCGTTCTTCGGCGCCCACCGCGAGTTCCAGGGCACCTACGGCGCCGCGCTCAACGCCCAGGTGCAGGGGCAGATCTTCGACCGAGACGTCCACCAGTACACGAGTTGCCTGGAAGCGGCCCTGTTCGGGGACAACATCCCGACGCGTGTCTACACCCAATTGCTCGACGACGTGCATGCCAACCTGCCCACGCTCCATCGGTACCTGCGCCTGCGCCAGCGGATGATGGGGCTCGACCAATTGCGCTACGAGGACCTCTACGCCCCGATCGTCAAGGACGTGGACCTGCGCTTCACCCCCGAAGAGGCGATGGCGACCACGCTCGACGCGCTGGCCCCGCTCGGCGCGGCCTACGTCGATACGCTCGAGCGGGGATTCGCCTCCCGTTGGGTCGACTGGATGCCCACCACCGGGAAGTCCTCGGGCGCCTACAGCACCGGCGTGTACGGGGTCCACCCCTACCAGCTCCAGAACTTCACCGGACTCTACGACGAGGTTTCGACCCTGGCGCACGAGTCCGGCCACTCGATGCACACGTTCCTGGCCGACGCGCACCAGCCGTACGTCACACACGATTACGCCACGTTCGTCGCCGAGGTGGCCTCGACGCTCAACGAGAACCTCCTCTTCCACTACATGCTGGAGCGGACCCAGGACACTCCGACCCGCCTCTATCTGCTCGGCAGCTATCTCGACAACCTGCGGGGCACGCTCTTCCGGCAGACGTTGTTCGCCGAGTTCGAGCTCGAGATGCACGAGATGGCGGAGAAGGGCGAGACGCTGAGCGGCGAGAACCTCTCGAAGCTCTACCTCGAGATCGTGCGCCGCTACTACGGCGACGCCCAGGGCGTGTGCAAGGTGGATCCGCTCTACGCCGTGGAATGGAGCTACGTGCCCCATTTCTTCTACGATTTCTACGTCTACCAGTACGCGACCAGCATCGTCGCCTCGACCGCGCTCGCCAATGGCATCCGCGACGAGCAGGCCCAGGGCAAAGGCACGGCGAAGCGGGACGCCTACCTGAACCTGCTGGCCTCGGGGTCGTCCGAGTACCCGATCGATCTGCTGAAGAAGGCGGGCGTGGACATGACGACCTCGGCCCCGTTCAAGGCGGCGATGCGCGAGATGAACGCGGTGATGGACGAAATGGAGAAGCTGCTGAAGAAGTAGAGACGGCGGGCCGCTCGCGCCGGCCGGTCGGCCGGGGTGAACCGGTCCCCACCACCGGGAGGCGACCCATGGCAGTGACGGTACGGCGGGTGGAGTACTTCTACGCGACGATTCGCGGCGAGCCGGACGAGGCGTACAAGCTGCTCGAGCAGCTCGCGGCGCAACAGGTGAACCTGCTGGCGCTGAACACCATGCCGATGGGTCCCGAGAGCACCCAGCTCACCCTCTTCCCCGAGGACCCGATGCGGCTGCAGAACGCGGCGAAGGCGGCCCAACTTCCCCTGGAGGGCCCGCACGTCGCCGTGTTCGTCCAGGGCGAGGACGAACTGGGGGCCATCGCCCGGCTGCACACGCGGCTCCAGCAGGCGGGCGTCCACGTGTTCGCCTCGACGGCGGTGGTCGACGGCCGAGGCTACTTCGGCTACATCCTCTACATGCGGCCGCAGGACACCGACCGCACGCTGGCGATGCTGCGGGCCTGAGCGCGCCCCGAAGGAGGATTCACAGACCGCGCCAGGTGTTCCACGCGGCTTTGGGCGCCCCGGTCGTATCGCGCAGTCCGAGGCCGCCGAATCCCGGCGAATACCCGCCGTAGTAGGTAAAGAGCCGGTTCAGGGTCGCATTCGACCAGTCGGTCATGAGGAACCAGCTTGCGAACAGCACGCGCGAGCGCGATTGGGCGCCGACCCAGGCGCGGAAGTGCCGCGCGAAGTCGGCCTGCGCCGCTTGGCTGCTGCCGCAGACGCTGCCGACGAGTAGCCGACCTCCTGCAAGGCGAGTGGATGGGCGGAGGCCGTGGTCAGCATCGCGTTCATGTCGGGCTCGAAGGTGCTGGGCGGCCGGTGGATGAAGTCGGTCCCGGGCTGGAACGGATAGTAGGTGTAGATCGACAGATCGGTGTAGGCGTTGAGCGTGTCCCCCACCCAGGCGTTCGGGTTTCCCACCGGGGACGTGGTGCAGGCACCCACCGGCAGGCCCGGCAGCCGCGCACGCATCCGCTGCCGCTCGCGCTGAAGCAGCGCGCGGAAGGCGGGCAGCTCCAGGGGATGAAACGAGAAGTACACGTCGACCTCGTTCCCGAACGAGAACGCGAGCAGCGGATACTGGGCGAACGCGCCGAGGAGCGAATCGACCACGGCGTCGACGCGGGCGATCATCGTCGGGTCATCCCGGGCCAGCCCCGCGAGATCGGCCGGCGTTCCCCGCTGGTTGGTGTCCACCACCCGGAAGCTGTAGGAGGTCGCGAACCCCAGCGACTGGAAAGCGGAGAGCATCTGGCGCACCTGGGTGACATCCACCGCGCCCGGGGAGGATTCGACGTCCGTCCACAACACGCCGGCGTGCATCATCGTGGCGCCGGTCGCCCGGGCGGTCAGAAGGGCGCTGCCGATCGAGTCGGGGAAGTCGAAGTCCGACGGATTCGCGCTCAGGCCGAGTTCGGTGGCGCCTCCCGCGCCCGGCCCGGTGGGCGAATCCGTCGCGCAGCCGAAGAGCGCGAAGCCGGCAGCGAGCGCGAGCACCGCGCACCCGGCGAGGCCCGCGCGCGCGGGAGAGCGGCCGAGGGAGCGGGGAGCTTCTGCTTTCAAGATCGCCTCCAAGCCCGCGCGCTTCGCCCTCGCAGGTGACCGCGGCCATTCATCGTGTTCGACGCACGCCCGACCGCACTTGAGGGGTTGGTCGAAGACGCCCCCGCAACCTGCTGGGATACCACACGATGACCGACCGGCATCGCGGAGTCCAAGGCGGCTGCACGGCGCGTCCGCGTCGTCCGGGAGGATCGCGGAACGGTCGCGGTGTCGACGGTCGTTCTCCCGGCGCTCCGCTCAGCGATTGACGGTGCTCATGTCGGGATAGCGATCGCCCGCCGTGGTTCCGGGCGGCGCGGCCTCGTCGAGGCGCGCGATCTCGGCAACACTCAGCCGGATTTCGGTCGCGCTCACGTTCTGGTCGAGGTAGGTGCGCCGCTTGGTGCCGGGAATCGGCACGATGTCCCCCCCCTTGCTCAGCACCCAGGCCAGCGCGAGCTGTGCGGGGGTCACGCGCTTCTCGCGCGCCAGCGCCTCGATGCGTTCGACGATCGCCCGGTTGACGCGGAGGTTCTCCTCGCGGAAGCGCGGCGCGCGGCGGCGGAAGTCGTCGGGAGCCAGGTCGGCGGCGCTCTTGATCCGCCCGGTGAGAAAACCGCGCCCCAGCGGGCTGTAGGCCACGAAACCGATCTCCAGCTCGCGCACGGTGGGCAGGATCTCCGCCTCGGGTTCGCGCGCCCACAGCGAGTACTCGGTCTGAAGCGCGGAGATCGGGTGCACCGCATGCGCGCGGCGGATGGTGGCGGGTGCCGCCTCCGAGAGCCCGAGGTAGCGCACCTTGCCCGCCTTCACCAGCGCGGCCATGGCCCCCACGGTCTCCTCGATCGGCACGGCGGTGTCGACGCGGTGCTGGTAGTAGAGGTCGATGACGTTCACGCCGAGGCGCTCGAGCGAGGCGTCGCACGCGCTGCGCACGTACTCGGGAGTGCCGTTGATGCGCACCCAGCTCCCGTCGGGATTGCGCTGGTTGCCGAACTTGGTGGCGAGAATCACGCGGTCGCGGCGGCCGGCGATCGCCTTGCCCACCAGGACTTCGTTGGTGAACGGCCCATACATGTCGGCGGTGTCGAAGAAGTTGACCCCCAGCTCGAGCGCGCGGTGGATCGTGGCGATGGACTCGGCGTCGTCTCGCGGCCCGTAGAATTCGCTCATCCCCATGCACCCGAGGCCCATCGCCGAGACCGCCAGTCCCTGTCGTCCCAGCCTGCGCTGCTGCATCGTCGTCCCTCCGCCCCGGTGGTCGCTCGGCCGTCGTGGGTGCGGCCGGCATGATGGCATGGGGCGGCCCCGGACCCAAACGCGAGCGCCGCGGGCGCCCGCAAGGCGCCCGCCCGCGGAGGGCCTGAGGGCTTGACCAACCGGCGCCGCAGGGCGGACAATCATGCGGCTTGAACGAGTTGCGCATGGTCGCCCGCGGACGACGAACCGTTCTTGCGGACGCACCGTCCGATTCCGACATCGCTGGGATGGGAGTATCGATGGGCGCTTCCGCTTCGTTCCTCGCGGGCCGCTTCCCGGCCCCGCTCCTCGCCGGCGCGCTGATCCTGCTCACCGCCCCCGGGCCTTCGGCCGCGGAGCGGCACTCGGCCAACCGCGCCGAGGCCACCACGATTCACATCCTGGGCGAATTCAACGGCTGGGACACCTCGCTCTGGACCACCGATCCCGGCATGACCCACGTGGGCAATACCTGGGTGGGGAACTTCAGCGTGACGCCGTGGTTCGTCGCCCAGGGCTACCAGCAGTTCAAGCTGGTCACGGATCGCGCCTGGGACGTGCCGCCGGATTACTGCCTCTGCCCCGATCGGCTGAACGAATACACGACGCTCTCCGGCCCGCTGTGCCTGGTGCCCTACGGCCTCAACGTGCAGATGTACGCCGACCTGCCGGGCCGCTACGAAATGGTGCTCGACGAGACCCTGATGCGCTACAGCGCGCGGCTGATCGAGCCCTTCACGGCCGCCATCACCGGCCTGGTCCGGTTCAACACCGCGTTCATGCCGCTGCCGGCGGCCGAGGTCTTGGTTTCCGCCTCGGGGACCACGCTCACGCTCGCCCGCGCCTTCAGCGATCCCGTCACGGGCGCGTTCCGCGTCGAGGGGCTCGACGGCGGCAGTTACGATCTCACGGTCTCCGCGACGGGCTACCTGCCGCGCACCGTGACCGGTGTCGGGGTCGCCGCCGGCGGCACGACCAACGCCGGAGTGATCGCGCTGGATCGCGGCTGCACCTCGGCGTGGACCGCGATCCAGGTCGTGGGTGATTTCAACGGCTGGAACACCGCGGTCCCGAGCATGACCCAGATCAACGCCTGCCAATGGGAGCAGGCGGTGCACGTCGTGGCAGGCTGCTACTACATGAAATTCCGCACCAACAACGTCTGGGGAAACGACTACGGCACGTGCGCCGTGCAGGATCCGGGCTGCGGGGTGCCGCTCTCCGGCAGCGTCTGCGTCGTGAACGGCGAGAACGCGCTCGGCAAGATCAACTTCCCCGTCACGGAGGACTATCTCTTCCGGCTCGACGAAGCGCAGAACACCTACAGCATCCAGCCCCTGGCGACGCCCGCCGCGCGCCGGACGTGGGGCTCGCTCAAGGTGCGCTACCGGTGAGCGGAGGCCCGACATGACGCGCCGCTCCTGGCCCTGGCTCCTCGCCGCGACCATCGCGCTCGCGGCGCCCGCGCACGCCGCCGGACCGCGGGACGAGGCGCGCCCCACCTTCTACTGGTACCAGGGCCGCCCGCAGCCGCTCGAGCTGCAGCCCAACCGGCTCGCCGTCCAACTGGCGTCCCCGGCGGCCGAGGCGGGGCTCGAAGCGGGGATGGCCGCGGCGGGGATTTCGATCATGTCCGTGTCCCCGACCGGACTTTCCGGCTGGCGACTGCTCGAGCTTTCCCCG
Source organism: Candidatus Eisenbacteria bacterium RBG_16_71_46 (assembly GCA_001780165.1). Lineage (GTDB taxonomy): Bacteria > Eisenbacteria > RBG-16-71-46 > RBG-16-71-46 > RBG-16-71-46 > RBG-16-71-46. Next base: position 7,724 of record MFFQ01000103.1, read on the forward strand.
GAGGAGGCGACTCCCGGCCCCGATCCGGTCGCGCTCGTCGCGGCCAGGCTCGACGCGGTCGAGGCGATCGCGGGCGTCGAGTTCGCATCACCGGTGTTCGCGGGCCGCGACGGCGGCTGGATCGCGGCGAGCCCCGAGATCCTCGTCCGGCTGCGCTCGTCCGCCGGGCCGGCGCCGGAGCAGCTTCTGGCCGCACTCGCGCCCGACGCCGGGATACTCGAGCGGGACTTCGGCGGCCTGCCCGGGGCCTACCGCATGGAGAGCCGCGCGCGCGACGGGTTCGCGGTGCTGGCGCTGGCGAACCGGCTTGCCGAGGATCCGCGCGTGGCCTGGGCGGAGCCCGACATGCAATTCAGCGCTCGACACGGCGGCGGTGCGGCGCCCATGCAGGCGGCGCTGATTCCGAACGACCCGGACTTCGGGAACGCCTGGGGAATCCACAACACCGGCCAGTTCGGCGGAACGCCCGGGGTGGACATGGGCGGCGTGGAGGCCTGGGACGTCACCACCGGCAGCGCGGACATCAAGGTGCTCATCCTCGACGTCGGCGTCCAACTGGATCATCCCGACCTCCACGTGGCGGGCGGCGCCGATTTCACCGGCGAGGCCACCGGAGGCTACCCCGGCAACGGCTGCGACAACCACGGCACCGCCGTCGCCGGATGCGTCTCCGCGGTGCTCGACAACGCCTACGGCACGGTGGGCATCGCCCCGGGTTGTCCCCTCCTCGCCGCGCGTATCGGGGTTTCGGACCCGTCCTGCAGTGGCTTCTTCTCGACCGCCGCGAGCTGGACGGTCTACGCGCTCGCCTGGGGCTTCGTGCGCGGGGCCCGGGTGAGCAACAACAGCAACTGGTACGGCTTCAGCTCCAACGCCATCGACGACGCCTACGCCTCCACGCTCGCGGGCGGCATGCTGCACTTCGCCTCGGCCGGCAACGGCGGCCCGGCTCCGCTCGGCTATCCGGCCTCGCTGCCTTCGGTGATCGCGGTGGCGGCGCTGCAACCCAGCGGCCAGCTCGCCCCGTTCTCGAACTACGGGCTCGACATCCCGCTGTGCGGGCCCGGGACCCTGGTCTACACCACCGACCGCACCGGTCCCTACGGCTGGGTCAGCGGTGACTTCGTGTTCGCCGGCGGCACCTCGTTCTCGAGCCCCTACGCCGCGGGCGTGGCGGCGCTGCTGTTCTCGCAGAACCCCTCACGCTCGGCAAGCGAGGTGCGGGCGCTGCTCGAGAGCGGGGCGCGCGATCTCGGCGCGCCCGGATTCGATCCGTTCTACGGCTACGGCCTGGTGAACGCCCGGAACAGCCTCACCCTGGGCCAGGGCGCGGCGGACGTGGCCGCGGGCGGACCGTCCGTTCCCGCGCGCCTGAGCGCGGCGCCCAACCCCTTCGCGGGCGGCGTCACCCTCCGCTTCGGCCTCACCGCGGCCGGTCCGACGAGCGTCGAGATCTTCGACGCGGGTGGTCGGCGGGTCCGCGCGCTCGCCGCGGGCGCGCGCGCGGCGGGTCCCCACTCGGTGACCTGGGACGGCCGCGACGAGACCGGACGGCCCACTCCCGCGGGCATCTACTTCGCCCGGCTGCACACCGCGCGCGGCTCGATCTCGCGGCGGCTGATCCGGCTCGAGGCCGGCGCGCGCTAGCGCCCGCTCCTTCTCGGCCCGCCCCTGGACGGCGCGCCATCCCCAACGCGAGCGTCCGGCACGGTCGCGCCGCATCGCGACCGGCGCCACTTTGATCCGCGCCATGCATACCGCCCGCTGCATCCCTGCCGCTGGCGCCCCTTCCGCCGCTCCGCTATCCTCCGGTGCATGATCCGTGGCTCGTGCTTCCTCCTGCTCGTCGCGCTGCTCGGCGTCTGCGCCCACCGAACGCACGCCGCCACCGCAGCACCCCGGCCGGAGCGCGCGGGCGCCGTTCGCTCCGGCGAAGGACCTGTGCTCCCCTTCATCCAGGACGACTACGCCAAGGCCCTGGCGCTCGCCCGGGCGCGCAAGCTGCCGCTGTTCATCGAGTCGTGGGCGCCGTGGTGACACACGTGCCGCTCGATGCGGGCCTACGTCTTCACCGACCGGGCCCTCGAGCAGCAGGCCGGGCGGTTCGTCTGGCTCCAGATCGACACCGAGAAGGCGGGCAACGCGCCGCTGCGTGAGAAATTCCCGGTCGTGGCGCTGCCCACCTACTTCATCGTGAACCCGGCGGACGAGTCCGTCGCCCTGCGCTGGGTGGGCGGCGCGACCGTTTCCCGGCTCCAGGGCATGCTCGACGACGGGCGGCGGGCGGTCCTGGCCGGCGCGGCCGGCGGCGCGACCGCCTCGCGGGCCGAGCGCGCGTTCGCCCGCGCCGAGCGGCTCTACGGCGCGGGCGACAATGCCGGGGCCGCCGCCGCGTACGGCGAGGCGCTGGCGCAGGCACCCGGCGGCTGGCCGCGCTACGCGCGCGCGGTCGAGTCGCTGTTGTTCGCGCTCCAGAGCACCGGCGACGACGAGCGCGCGGCGCGGCTGGCGGCGCAGGCGTTCCCGCGCCTGCGCCGGACCCCGTCCGCGGCCAACGTGGCGGCCAGCGGCCTCGGCTCCGCGCTGGAGCTGCCGGCCGAGCACGGCGCGCGCGACAGCCTGATCGCCGTGCTGGAGGCCGACACGCGCGAGGTGGTCTACGACCGCGGCACTCCGCTGGCGGCCGATGATCGCTCGGCCGCCTACATCGCGCTGCTCGAGGCGCGCGCGGCGGCGCACGATAGTCTCGGCGCCCTCCGGGTGGCCTCCGAGTGGGCGGCGTTCCTCGAGGGCGAGGCGGCGCGGGCGAAGACCCCCGAGGCGCGCGCGGTGTTCGACTCGCACCGGCTCTCGGCCTACCTCGAGCTGGACCAGCCCGGGCGCGCCCTGCCGATGCTCACCGCCTCGGAGCGCGACCTGCCCGGCGACTACAATCCGCCGGCGCGACTCGCGATCGCCTACCTGGCGATGCACCGCTGGGACGAGGCGCTCGCCGCATCCGACCGCGCGCTGGCCAAGGCCTACGGCCCGCGCCGGCTCCGCATCCTGGACACGCGTGCGGACATCCAGGTCGGCCGCAGCGACGTCCCCGCGGCCAGGCGCACGCTGAAGGACGCCATCCGCATCGCCGAGGCCCTGCCGGCGGGTCAGCGCTCGGAGTCCAGCATCGCGGGGCTCAAGAAGAAGCTGGACGCGCTGCCCTGACCTCGGGGGCCGCTCGGAGTCGAGTCGCGACCCCCAGACGTTTCACCCACCCCACCATCGGGAGCACGGATGACAACGCCCGTTCGACGCAGCGTTCCCTGGATGCTCTTGGCGCTTCTGGCCGCGACGCCGGCGCGGTCGCAGGAGACCACCCTGGTGCCGTTCAGCCTCAAGGACCAGTTCGACCAGGTCCACACCCGGGACGACTATCGCGGCCGGATCGTCATGATGATCGGAAGCGACCGCAAGGGCAGCAAGTACAGCCGGGTCTGGCGCAAGGCGCTCGCCGACGCTCTCCGGGGGGATCCGGGCTTCGAGCGCCTCACCTTTCTCGGCGTCGCGGACACCCGCGGCGTGCCGTTCCTGGGGTCACGCCTCGGATTGTAAGAGACTGTACGCTTAGAAGGCTGCCCCACGTTTCAGAGGACGCGCACGACGTCCTTGCTCCGGGCGAACTCGAGGAGATCCGGTCGCGGGGCTTGCGGCGGACCTGGGGGTAGATGGCGGTGGACCCGACGGCAGGTCGCCCCGGCGCCGTTGCAGGGGTCACTCCTTCTTCCTTGTTTCGCAACGCCGGGCCACGCCCGGAGGGAGCGGATCACGCGGCCCGGCCAGGCATCATTGCGGCGTCTCGGAGCTCCGACGCGTCAGCGCCGCCCCTAGCCCGGCCAGCAGCAGGATGAGCATCGCGAGGGCTGGCCAGGAGATGGCTGGGACGGAGGCCACCAGGGACGCCACCCAGACGTCCCGGTTTCCGCTCCGTTCGGACGTGAAGGCGATCTTGGAGCCGTTCGGCGACCAAGCGGCGTCGTAGTCCCAGGCGGCGTGCCAGGTCAACTGGGTCAAGGCGCCCCCCGTGACCTGCTTCAACCATATGTCCCAGTTCCCTGACCGGTCTGAGGCGAACGCGATAGACGTGTCGCCGGCCGACCAGTCCGGGTGCAGGTCGGTGGCCGGGTTGTCCGTGAACTGTGTTCCCGTCCCTCCGGCTGCGGGCTTCAGCCAGATGTCCCAGTTCCCGCTCCGGTTCGACTGGAACGCGATCGTGGAGCCATTGCGCGACCACGCGGGATCCGTGTCGTCCGCCGGGTCGCCGGTGAACTGCGTCTCCGTCCCACCGGCTGCGGGCTTCAGCCAGATGTCCCAGTTTCCGCTCCGGTACGACTGGAAGGCGATCGTGGAGCCGTCCGGCGACCAGGCCGGATCCGTGTCGTCCGCCGGGTCGCTGATGAACTGCGTCCCCGTTCCACCGCCCGCGGGCTTGAGCCAGATGTCGAAGTTGCCGGTCCGATCGGATGTGAACGCAATCACCGAGCCGTCCGGGGACCAGGCGGGCTCGCGGTCGCTCGCCGGGTCGCTGGTGAACTGGGTCGCCGTCCCTCCGGCTGCGGGCACCAGCCAGATGTCCCAGTTTCCGCTCCGGTACGAGTGGAACGCGATCATCGTGCCGTCGGGTGACCAAGCAGACCTCGCATCGTGCATGGGATCTGTCGTCAGCTGGAGCATCGGCGGCTCCTGGCCTGCCGCCTGGCCGGGGCTCACGCCCTGAACACCGAGGGCGAAGACGCCTAGGAGCAGCAGTAGTTCACCACGCATGTCCATGGTCCTCCGGATGGACGCCGCCGTCGGACTCCGGGCCCACAACAGCACGGGCGGCTCCCTCGGTCCGCCGTGGAGGCCCGAGAATCACATCCCCCGCCAGCGTCACCCAGCAATTGATAATAACTCTCATGACATGAAGGGGTCACACCTCTAATGGTCGAAGAATGCACGCTAAGCCGGTGGTTCCGGAGCTAATCGGCTGGGGCGCTTGTGGTTGCCCTTGGCCCCCCAAAAGGCCTGAAAGCTCCTATCATTCGACCACTCTTCTCGTGGGCCCTGAAAGGGTCGCCCCTCGCACGGCCGGTCGCAGGAGCCTTCGGACCGAGGCCCTGCTGATGTTCAGCCGCTTGGCAATTTCTCGCTTGCTGAGGCCTTTCCTGAAGAGCCGACTGATCTCCGGGGCGTGTTTGGCGACGGTCGGAGGCCTGCCGTGAGGTCGCCCTTCCTTGCGCGCTTGGGCGATGCCCGCCCTGACCCGGTCGCGCAGGATGTCGCGCTCGAACTCGGCGAAAACGGCGAGCATGCCCGCCAGGGCCCGCCCGCTCGGAGTGGTCATGTCGAGCGCTTCGCTGAGCGACACGAAGCCGACCTTGAGCGCCGCCAGCTCTTGAAGGGTCGTGACCAGGTCGACGAGGGATCGTCCCCACCGGTCGAGACGCCACACCACGACGACGTCCAACTCACGGCGTCGCGCTGCTGCGAGCAAGTCTTCTCGCTTCTGCCGCAGACTGGCGCCTGAGCCAACATCCTTGACCTCCAGGGCAGCGCACCATCCTCGCCTCTTCACGTAGTCGCGCATGGCGGCGAGCTGCAACGGCAGGGTCTGCTGGTCGTGGGTGGAGACTCGGGCGTAGAGCCCGGCGCGGATGCTGACCCCCCTCTGGCCAAAAACCCGATCTCGGCGGGGCGGCGAAACAGTAAGTATCCCCCGGCAAAGCCGGGGGCTTTATTTCTGTGAGCCGCTCAAAGCGGCTTGCTGATGGGCGCCGCTCACGAGCGGCG
>MFFQ01000104.1 GCA_001780165.1 Candidatus Eisenbacteria bacterium RBG_16_71_46
CCCCTGGAGGAATCCGACCATGCTCTCCGTTCGCGGACTCGTGAAGGTCTATCCCGGTCCGGTCGCCGCGGTGCAGGGCGTCGACCTCGACGTCCCGGTGGGCATGTTCGGGCTGCTCGGGCCCAACGGTGCGGGCAAGACCACGCTCATGCGCATCGTCGCCGGACTGCTCGAGCCCACCTCGGGCTCGGTCACGCTCGATGGCGAGGACATCCTCGCCCGGCCGGAACGCGTGCGCGAGCGGCTCGGCTACCTGCCGCAGGACTTCGGGTTCTACCCCCACCTCACCGGCGAGCAGATGCTCCTGCACCTGCTGCGCCTCAAGGGCGTCACCGCGCCGGGGGGGCTCAAGGCCCTGGCCGGCGAGCTGCTCGAGCGCGTCAACCTGTCTTTCGCCGCGAGGCGGGCGGTGCGTTCGTACTCGGGCGGCATGCGGCAGCGCCTGGGGATCGCGCAGGCGATCGCGGGCAACCCGCGCCTGCTGATCGTCGACGAGCCCACGGCGGGGCTCGACCCGGAAGAGCGCCTGCGCTTCTACCACCTGCTCGCCGAGCTGGCGGAGCAGCGGATCGTGCTGCTGTCCACGCACATCGTCGACGACGTGGCGGTGCTCTGCCCGCGGTTCGCCGTGATCCGCGGCGGACGCCTGGTGGCGCGGACCACGCCCCGTGCCGCGCGCGCGGCGCTCGAGGGGCGCATCCACGAGGGGCTGGTGGCGCCCGCGGACCTGCCGGCGCTGCGCGCCGCGCACCACGTCACCCAGGTGCTGCTGGTCGAGGGGCGCCACCGCGTGCGTCTCTACACGCTGGACGGCGGAGCGCCCGCGGCGTTCGGTGCGGTGCCGCCTTCGCTCGAGGATGCCTACCTGGTCCTGATGCGGTTGGGCGCGCTGCCCGGGGTCGAAGCGCTCGAGCCGGCCGCGGCGTCCGAGGCCAACGGTGAGCCGGCGGTGAGCGCCGAGGTGCGCGCGTGAGCGGCGCGCGCCTGTTCGAGATCTTCCGCCAGGACGCGCTCCACAGCCTCCGGCGGCCGATGTTCTGGGTGCTGATGGCGCTGCTCGCCTTCATGGCGTGGGGCATCAGCACCGGGCATGCGGCGATCGGCTCGGGCGACGCGCGGGTCGGGGGACACAAGGCCTGGATCACCTCCGAATTCGCCCTCGCGCAGCTCGTCATCATGATGACGACGATCATCTACGTGTTCTTCATCTCGGTCGCGGCGGGCATGTCCATCATCCGTGACGAGGAGCACCGCGTGGGCGAGATCCTCCACTCCACCCCGCTCACGCCCGGCGAGTATGTGTGGGGCAAGTACCTGTCGGTCCTCGCCGTCTTCGTCGCGGTGCTCGGAATGCATCTCGGGCTCGCGATGCTCTTCAACCACGTCCTGCCCCACGGGGAGAACGCCGATTTCATCGGCCCCTTCGTGCTCGCGAACTACCTGCGGCCGGCGCTGGTGTTCGGGCTGCCGACGCTGGTGCTCTTCACCGGGATCTGCTTCGCGATCGGCGGGCTCACGCGCAAGCCGGTGCTGGTGTTCGTCGCCCCGGTGGCGGTGCTGCTGGTCGGGGCGTTCTTCCTGTGGGACTGGTCCCCGGTGTGGCTGCCGCTGTGGGTGAACCGCATCCTGCAGTTCGCGGATCTCACCGGGCTGCGCTGGATCAAGGAGACCTGGCTGCTGGTGGACAAGGGCGTGGACTACTACAACCACGCCACGGTGGGGCTGGACGGGCTGATCGTCGCCCAGCGCCTGGCCTGCGTCGCGCTCGGCCTGGGCGCGGTGGCGCTGCTGCACGTCCGGTTCGCCGCCACGCTGCGCGGCGCGCACGCGCTGCCCAAGGGCCACGCGGCCCAGGCGCGGGCCGCGACCGCGACGCCCGCGGCGCGTCTCGAGAGCCTGCCCGCGCTCGCGGCACTCGGCATGCGCTCGGGGGTGCCGGGCTTCGTGGCCGGCGCGCTGGAGGTGGCGCGCGCGGAGATCCACGGCATCCTGCGGCATCCGGGGCTCTACCTCTTCGTGCCGCTGATCCTGCTCCAGACCCTCGCCAACGAATACAACGTCGGCGCGTTCGACACGCGCCTGCTCAACACTTCCGGGATCCTGGCGGTGGGGGCGATGAACACGCTCACGCTGCTGGTGTGCATGATGATCCTGTTCTACACCACCGAATCCCTGCAGCGCGAGCGCAGCACCGGGATCGGGGCGATCTACTTCGCCACGCCGCTGCGCACCGGCGCGATGCTCGCGGGCAAGGCGCTCGCCAACACGGTGCTGGGGGTCTCGATCGTGGCCTCGTGCCTCGCCGGCTGCCTGGTGATCCTCGCGGTGCAGGGCAAGGTGCCGCTCGACCTCGCGCCCTTCGCGCTGGTGTGGGGCCTCCTGCTGGTGCCCACGTTCCTGGTGTGGACCGCGTACGTGAGCTTCCTGCAGTCGCTCACCAGCAACCGCTACGGCACCTACACCATCGGACTCGCGACGATGACCCTGAGCGGCTGGTTCCAGATGCGGGGAAAGATGAACTGGGTGGCGAACTGGGACCTGTGGAGTACTACGCGCTGGAGCGACATCGCTCCTCTCGAATACGACCGCATGCCGCTGCTCCTCAACCGCGTCTTCTGGCTCGGGGCCGCGGTGCTGTTCACGGTGCTCACGGTGCGCCTGTTCGAGCGCCGCGAGCGTGACGCGACGCGCATCGTGCACCGGCTCCGGCCCGCGGCCCTGCTCTCGTCCGCGCTCTCGATCGCGCCGCTGCTGCTGGTGCCGGCCGTCGCCGGGACCCTGCTCGCGCTGCAGGTGCACGAGGGCTACGAGGGCGGCGTGGCGCGCAAGCTCGCGCGGGACTACTGGAAGAAGAACGTCGAGACCTGGAAGAACGCCCGCGCGCCCTCGCTCGCGGCCGTCGACTTCGATCTCGAGCTGGATCCCGCGAAGCGGGCGTTTCGGGTGCGCGGCTGGTACGACGTGCTCAACGACACCGACCGACCGCTCGCGCGGTTCCCGGTCTCGGTGAACCCGGAGTGGAAGAAGCTCGCCTGGACCCTGAACGGCGACTCGCTCGCGACCGAGAACCGTGCCGCGCTCCACATCGTGACGCTGCCCCGGCCGCTCGCGCCCGGGACGAAGGCCCGCCTCGGGTTCTCCTACGAGGGGCGCCAGCCGGATGGTGCTTCGAAGAACGGCGGGGCGCAGATGGAGTTCATCCTGCCCTCGAGCATCGTGCTCACCGCGCTCGAGCGTCCGACCATGGCGCCGATCCTGGGTTACGACCCGGGCGTCGGCGTGGAGGAGGACAAGAACCAATCCGATCCGCGCGAATGGCCCGAGGCCTGGCACCAGGGCCTCTCGCGCCCCGCGATCGCGATGGCCGGGAACTGGTTCGACGCCCACCTGAAGGTCAGCGTGCCGGCCGACCTGATGGTGAACGCCACCGGAGAGCTGGTGCGCGAGGAGGTGCGGGACGGCCGGCGCGTGACCGAGTGGCGCACGGACCATCCGGTCCGCATCTTCAACGTGGTCGCGGGACACTGGAAGGTGAAGCGCGGCGACGGGGTCGCGGTCTTCTACGACCCGCGGCACCCCTACAACGCGGACGAGATGCTCGAAGCGCTCGCGGCGGCCCGGACATGGTACGGGGAGTGGTTCGCCCCCTATCCGTGGAAGACGCTCCGGCTCTCGGAGTTCGCCGGACTGCCCACCTACGCGCAGGCGCCGCCCGGGAACATCACCTTCTCCGAGAACATCGGCTTCCTCACCCAGTCGAAGCCCGACGCCAACGCGGCGTTCTGGATCACGGCGCACGAGTCCGCGCACCAGTGGTGGCCGAACCTCGCCATGGTGGCGGACGGCCCCGGCGCGGTGGTGCTGTCCGAGGGCATGGCGCATTTTTCGAGCATCCTGCTGATCGAGCAGGCCAAGGGGCTGGAGCAGCGCATGGGGTTCTGCCGCTCGGTCGAGAACCGCTACGGCAGGGCGCGCCGGCGCGATTCCGAGCGGGCGCTGGTGAAGATGGACGGCACTCTGCCCGGCGATTCGCGGGCCATCTACGACAAGGGCGGCTGGGCGCTGTGGATGCTGCACCGCTTCCTCGGGCGCGACGCGGGTCTCGCCGGGCTGCGCGAGTACCTGGCGGCGTTCCGCGACTCGCGTGACAACGCCGCGCTCGAGGACTACCTCGCGATCATGCGGCGCCACGCGGCCGACACGACCGCCTTCGACGCCTTCGCCCGGCAGTGGTTCCACGAGGTCGTGGTGCCGGAGTACAAGCTCGACGACGCGACGGTGGAGAAGCACGGCGAGGGGTGGATGGTCCGCGCGCGGGTGCGCAACACCGGCACCGGCGTCATGCCCGTCGAGGTCGCGGCGGTGCGCGGCGTGCGCTTCCCCCACGGGAAGAAGGACGCCGAACCCTGGCGGGATGGGCGCGCCACGATCACCCTGGGCGCGGGCGAGTCGCGTGAGATCGCCATCCCCTGCGCGTTCGAGCCGGAGCGGCTGGTGGTGGACCCCGATGTGACGGTGCTGATGCTCGAACGCCAGAAGGCCGAGCTGAAGCTCGGGCGCGGCGCCGCGATGCTGGCGGCGAAACCGTAGCGCCCCGGGAGGGGGAGCCGAAGCACGGCGGCGGCGGCGGGGTGGTCCGAACCCCGGGACCCGCGGGCGCCCGCGCCCACCTGGGGGCCGTGGGCCGCCGCCGTGCACCGCGGGGCCTTTCGCCTTGCGAGGCCCGGATCGGCGTTGCTAGTGTCCCCCTCCCCCGTCCCGAACCAGGAGGATCCCCATGAAGTCGAGCGCGTTTATGTCCGCCGTCTGCATCGGTCTCGCCGTCTCGTTCACCGCCCACGCCGCCGACAAGGCGAAGCCCGCCACGCCCCCCATGGATCCCAAGGCCATGGAGGAAATGATGATGAAGGCCGCGGCGCCCGGTCCCCCGCACCAGCGCTTGCAGAAGCTCGCGGGTGAATGGAACGCGACCGTCGAGTCGACCATGGACCCGTCCCAGCCGCCGCAGAAGACGACGTCGGTGGCGGTGATCACCACGCTGATGGACGGCCGCTACGTGCAGGAGGTGTCGACCGGCGAGATGATGGGACGCCCCTTCAGCGGCATGGGGATCACGGGCTACGACAACTTGAGGAAGAAGTACGTCTCGATGTGGATCGACAACTTCGGGACCGGCATCATGACCAGCGAGGGCACGTCCGACGCGAGCGGAAACGTCATCAACTGGACCGGCGAGTCGCCCGATCCGATGAGCGGAAAGATGGCGAAGTTCCGCATGGTGACCCGCTTCCTGAGCGACGACAAGCACACCTTCGGGATGTTCGGTGCGGGGCCCGACGGGAAGGAAACGAAGATGATGGAGATCACCTACGAGCGGAAGATGTAGGCGCGCGGGCGGCCGGTCGCGGGCCACGGTGCGCTCGCGACCGGCCCCTCACCCGCGCCGCAACTCCCGCCGGCGCGCGATCGGTCCTCCGATCGCGCGCCGCCTCTGTTGCGCTCCGCAGGGCGGCGCCGAGCCGGCGGACCCGCGCGCGATTCCCACTTGACGCCTCCGGGAGCCGGGTTCACTCTTGCCGGGACTGGCTCGAGAGCGGGGCTACGTGCGGCGGCTGGGAACGTCCTCCGGCTTTCACCCTGGAGCCGGCGGCCGGGGGCCCGGAACGCCGCTTTCCGAGAGGTCACTGCCTTGAAGGCCTGCCTCCTGAGCACCATGCCGCGTCGCATCTTCGCACCGCTCGCCATCGCCGGCGCGCTCGCCACCGGTATGGCGGTCGCGGACGGCGCGAGCGCAGGACCCACCGGGTCCGAGGCCGGTGGTCTGGTGGCGGGGATCTCGCCCGCCCAGCCCTGCCCGCGCGACCAGGTCTACCTGCTGGTCCGCGGCTACGTCGCCACCCCATGCGACTCGTTCATCGACGCGCGCCGGCTGGACCCCTCCCACGTGCGCATTCGCACCCTGATCCGGGACGGCATGGCCTGCCTGGTGGGGCCCTCGCAGTTCTTCGTCGTGCCGGTCCTCCTGGGCAGCTTCCCGGTCGGGCCGGTCGTGGTGGACGTCGAGCACGAGATCGTCCACCTGGCCCCCGACGGCAGCACGCGCTCCGAGTTCTTGCACGAGCCTTTCGCGATCGACGTCCAGCCCGAGTGCCACGCCCCGGTCCCGACCTCCCTGCCCGGAGTGTCGGTCATCCGGACCGAGCCGGCAGTACCGTGCTCCGAGGCGTTCACGAGCCTGGTTCTCGAGGGCTGGTTCAACGACGGCTGCGGGCGCCTGCTGGATCCGCGCACGCTCGACCCGGGGCACGTCGAGCTGACGCTCAAGACCGCCGTGGGGCGGGACACGTTCTGCACCCTCGCCCTGCAGCCGTGGCGCGCGGTGTTCCCGCTCGGAAGGCTGGCGGCGGGAACCCACGCGGTCGAAATCCACCTCGTGGTGATCGGCCGCAGCGCCTCCGGCTCGGGTCTCGAGCGCCGCGACTACCGCACCGTCTTCGAATTCCCGGTGGCCCCGCGCTGCGACGGGACGCCCGGACCGCTCCCCTTCGTGGAGGCGATCCAGATCGGACCCACGCGGCCCTGCGATCCGGATCCCCCGATCTGCGCCGGGGACAGCATCCCGGTGTGGGTTTCCGGGACCTTCGACTCCGACTGCATCCAGCTCGCGGGCATCGAGCTGCTGCCCTCGATGATCGTCGGCCCGCTGCCCGAGCCGCCGATCGTGCGCGTCGTCACGTTCGTGAACGAGTGCCTGGGCCGGCCGTGCTCGAACGTGCCGGTGCGCTGGACGATCTCGACCAAGCTGCCGCCGCTGCCGGCGCGCGACTACCAACTGATGGTCGAGCTGGCCCAGACCGCCGGGGGCTGCATCGACCCGCCGCGCATCGTCCAGCTCGACCGCACCCACGTGCCATTCGCGGTTTCCGGCGCGTGCGCGCCGATCGCGCCGCCGCGCCCCTGCCTCGACGCCGGCTTCGCGCCGCCGCCCGGGAATTTCACGGCCTGCAACGCCGGCATCGCGCCGGGGCATCCGGCCGAGCTGGTGTTCGAGGTGCGCTCCTCGGAGGCTCTCGCCGGTCTCCAGGGCGCGTTCGCGCTCCAGCTCCCGGCGGCGGGCTGGCCGCCCGCCCCGCCGCTCCGCGTGGCGAAGCTCGAGCCGATCGGAGCGGCCACCGGGATGCATCTCGGCTGGAACGCGACGCCCGCTGGCGCCCGCTTCGTGCTCTTCGCCGAGCAAGGCGCGCCGATCCCGGCGCTGCCTCCCGGAGTCTCTCGCGGCGCGCCGGTGCTGCGCGTGGTGGTCGAGCAGGTTCCCGGGCGGGTGGCACCAGCGGTGACGTTCGTCACCGCGGACGACTTGCTCGGATCGGATGCGGCGGGGGCGGGCGTGCCGCGCTGCACGCCGGCGCCGTGCGTCGTCGGGCGGGCCGCGCCGGCGGCCGCCGGTATCGCCTCCAGGACCGATTATGGCGTCGCGCGGATCTGCGCCGAGCGACCCTGCGACTTCAACGCCGACGGCTTCTCCGACGTGCGGGACCTCGTGCTCCAGATGCGCTGCGTGCTGCAGCGCGGGCCGTGTGCCGACAGCGCCCGCGTGGACTGCGACGGCGACGGAGCGTTCTCGATCGCCGACGTCGTGTGCTGCGCGCGCCACCTGCTGCAGCTCTGGCCCTGCGCGGAGTGCCTCACCGACTCGAGCGGGGTGCGGGACGAGCCCGGGATCCGCCTGGCACTCGGGCCGCCGGCCCCGAGTGCTGCGGGCATCGACGTTCCGCTGCGCATCGCGTCCGCCGACCGCCTGGGTGCCGCCCTGCTGGCGCTGCACGCTCCGCTCGATCGTTACGAGGTCGTGGGGCTCGATCCGCCGCCCGGGAGCGCGTGGCTGGCGCTGCATGAGGTGCGCGAGGGCCGGCTCGAACTGGGCCTGCTCCACCTGCCGGCCCCGGGCGGGATCGAAACCGCCGACCTGGAGCTGACGCTCCACCTGGCGCTCAAGCCGGGCCAGGTTCCGGGCGGCGAGGTGCGGGCGCTGGAAGGCGAGTTCTGCGGCCCCGACGGCGCCATGCTCGCGGTGGACCTCGGCGCGACGGCCTCCGATCTCGGCGGCGCGCTGCGGGTGGCGCTCTCCGCGGCCCGTCCCAATCCGTTCTCGGGCGTGACCCGGCTCACGCTGTCACTCGACCACACCGCCGAGGTGGACGCGCGCGTCTACGATCTCGCGGGGCGCATGGTGGCGGTGCTGTTCCGCGGGCGGCTCGCGGCCGGGGAACGGGCGCTGACCTGGGATGGCCGCGGCGACGACGGCCGCCGCGCCCGCGGCGGCGTCTATTTCCTGCAGGTGCGCGCGCAGGGCGCGTCGGTCGCCCGCAAGCTGATCCTCACGGGTTCGCCCTAGCCTTTCCGCGTCTTGCCGCTCCGCTCCATCGCCTTGCGCAGCGCGAGACCCATGGTGGTCTCGGGCGCCCGTTCGTCGCGCGGCGCGGCGGGCGCCGGCGGCGGGACCGCATCCCGCGGCGCTGTGCGTGAGCGCTCGAGGCCGACGCGCAGCTTGTCACCCTTGATCTCGAGGATCTCCACCCGCAGCGCCTGCCCCACCGAGAAGCGACAGGAGAGATCCGCCCCGCGCGGCTCCCCGGTCTCCTCCCGCGGCAGCAGCGCGCTGATCCGCCGGCCGAAGTCGGGCAGATCGACGAACACGCCGAAGGGCTTGATGCTCCCCACCCGCCCCTCGACAGCGTCGCCGACCGCCGGCGTCCGCGGCGGCGGCGCGGAGGCGGCGAGCGCTTCGCGAATCGAAAGCGAGATGCGCTTCTTCACCGGATCCACGCCGAGCACCACGACCTCGACCGACTGGCCGGGCGCCAGCACCTCCTTCACGTGGCCGACGCGATGGGGCGCGGCCTCCGAGACATGCACCAGTCCGTCGAGCCCGGGCGCGAGCGTTACGAACGCGCCGAAGTCGGTGAGCCGTGCCACCACTCCCTGGACCCGTGCCCCGGCGACGAAACCCGCGGCCACGCCGGCCCACGGATCAGGGGCGCCGGCCTTGATCGAGAGGGCGATCCTGGACTTTCCCGTCTTGTCGGTCTCGATCCGCAGCACGCGCACCCTCACCTTCTCGCCGCGGCTCAAGGCATCGCGCGGGTGAGCGAGCCGTTCGTGGCGGATCTCCGAGACGTGGACCAGCCCGTCCACGCCACCCAGATCGACGAAGGCCCCGAACGCCTCGAGGCGCGCGACCGTTCCCTCCAGCTCGTCACCCACCTTGAGCGCGGCGAGCAGGCGCTTGGCCTGCTCCTCCTCCTCGCGGCGTAGCAGTTTCCGGCGCGACACCACGGCGCCGCCGCGGCCGTCTTCCACCTTGGTGACGAGGAACTCGAGCGTGCGCCCGACGTAGACCGACGGGTCCGCGCAGAATCCCGACTCGATCTGCGACACCGGACAGAATCCGCGCACGCTACCGATGTCGACCGCGAGTCCGCCCCCCTGGAGGCCGGTCACCCGACCGCTCACCGGCACGCCGGCCGCCTGCGCCTCGCGCAGCTGCCGCAACGCCGCGTGGGGCTCGGCGCGGATCGACGAGGCGAGGACGATCTGGTCTCCCGCTTCGACGACGAAGAGATCGAGCAGGTCGCCGATGGCGATGCCGAGCGTGCCGTCCTCGGCGCGGAACTGGCGAGTCTCCGCGACGCCTTCGCTGCGGCCGCCGAAGTCGAGCAGGACGACGTCCTCGCCGATCGACACCACCTTGCCCTGCACCTTCATGCCGGCCGTGATGTCCTTGGCCGCCTGCGCCGCCGCGCCGGCGGAGCGGGTGCTGCGTTCGAAGTCCTCGAGGGCTTGGGCGAATGCGGACGCGGTGGCGTCGTCGTCGCGATCGGGATCGGGCGACGGGACCGGGGCGATGCCGGGTGTCTTCTCGGTCATGGGAACGGCTCCAACGGTGGGGGGGCCGGAGGCGGACGTACGAGCCGCCAGCGGGGCCGCGATCGGATGGCTCCCCGCGAGCACCCACGGAGGCCACGTGAGAGAATACCAGCATCGCGGGGGGTGGCGCTTGCCGCCGGCGCACGCCCCCTCCGCTCGGACCCGGACGGAAGCGGGGACCCGCATGCAGCTCTCCGGCTCGACTCGCTGGTGGACCGTCACGCTCGCGCTGACCGCGGTCCGCGCGGGTCTCGCCGCCTGGGTTCCCCTGGGCGACGACGAAGGCTACTACTGGGTCTGGTCGCGCCACTTGGCCGCGGGCTACTACGAGCATCCGCCGCTCGTGGCGTGGCTCGTGGCCGGCTCCGCCCATCTCTTCGGCGTGTCGCTCCTCGCCATCCGGCTGCCCTTCGTGATCGCGGGCACGCTGTGCGCGGTCACCCTGCGCGCGCTGGTCCGGGAGACCACCGGCGACCCGCGGCTCGCCGAGACCTCCTCCCTCGTCGCGCAAGTCGTTCCGGTCTTCCTCGGTCTGGGATTCCTGGTGATCCCCGACGCTCCCCTGCTGCTCTTCTGGTTGCTGGCGTGCCGCGCGTTCTGGAACATGGCGCACGCCCGCGGCCGCGGTTCGTCCCTGCTGCTGGGGCTGGCGCTCGGAGGAGCGCTGCTCAGCAAGTACGTCGCCGCGCTGGCCCTGGTTTCCGCGGCCGGCTACGCGCTCGCCCGCCGGGAGTGTGGCCTGCTCCGAGGGTTCCCGGCCGCCTGCGGCGTCGCGGCCCTGGTGTTCGCGCCGGTCCTCGGCTGGAACGCGACGCATGGATGGGCGTCGTTCCGCTACCAGTTCCTCACCCGGCACGATGCGCCCGGCTTCGACCTCGTCCGGCTCGGGATGTTCCTCGGATCGCAGTGGCTCTACCTCTCCCCTCTGCTGTTCGTGTTCGTCGCCGCCGCGGGGCTGCGGGTGGGACCCTGGAAGCCCGGCCCCGGGGCGCGTGGCGAGCGGTTCCTGTGGTGGCTCGGCGCACCCACGGCGGCGGTGTTCCTGGCCACCGCGGCCTTCACCGACTTCAAGCCCAACTGGCCCGCACCGGCGTACCTGACGCTGATCCCGCTCTCGCTGCTGGGCCTCGAACGATGGCGGGCACGCGCACTGCGGCTGGCGACCTGGATCGGGAGGATCACGGTGGCACTGGCGGTCACCTTCGCACTGGTGCCGGCCATCCACCTGCTTCACCCCATCGTGCGACTGCCCCGCGGCGCGGATCCGACCGCCGATATGCGGGGCTGGCCCCGGATCGCGGACCAGGTGCGACGCGCGCTGGCGGATCTGGGTCCCGGCGCGGAAGCGGGTGGTCCGTTCATCGCCGCCGGTCGCTACGCGCTGGCCTCCCGGCTCGAGTTCTACCTGCCCGGTCACCCCACGACGGTCTGTCTCAATCCCGGACGCGATGCATACGACGACTGGCAGCGGCTCGACGATCTGCGCGGCCGGGACTTCGTCTTCGTCGCCAGCGACCGCTTCCCCACGCCTCCGCAACGCCTGGTGGCGGTCGATTCCTCGTGGATCTTCACGCGGGTGCGAACGTCGTCGGAGGCGCAGGAGACCTTCGGCGTGACGATCTACCAGTGCCGCGGATTCCGCCCCGCCGACCCCATCGCGCGGTTTGGCTCCCCGAGAGGGCTGGGCTCCATCCGCGCCGCGGCGACCCGAGCGCACGCCGGGCGGCCGCCGGGCGCTTGCTTGGTCAGGGTGCTCCCGATAGTCCATGCTGGGACCCGCCCCCGGCGGTCCCCAGCCGGCGCGGGGTGGGAGGAGCCGAGGCACGAGGAGTTCACGCCGCGCAGGGCCTGGTCGCTCTTCAACGCCTTCACCGAAGTCCAGAAGGGAGGGAGTCCGAGGTTCCAAATGGAGGGGAGCCTCCGGCTCACGAAGCCCTTTCGGCGGGAGCTTCAGCCCAATTAGCCTCAAAGCGTCAGTATCGGCAGCGGGACATCGACAGGCTCTGCGCCCGGCGCCGCGCCAGTCGCGTTCCAGACGGATCGCTTCCCGCCACGGACAGTGGCGTGAGCGCAGCAAGTCCCTTGCGGCCGCGCTGGGCGGGGCGAGAGGCAGATTCCACTGCCAAGGAATGACGCTTTGAGGTTAGCTCTTTCGCCGAGGCTGTCCAGGGATGGGCGGCCTCGTTTTGCTCATGCAATTGGGAAAAGAGTCACCATGGGTCGAGCGGGATGAACTGCAGTGGCCGCGCGGGCGGTCACCGGTACAGGCTCTTGATCTGCCCCCACGTGGTGCTGCGCGTCGGGGTGGCCGAGCAGGGCGTCACGCCGCCCGCCTGCCAGCGCAGGCACTGGTTGTCGAGCGGGGTCTTCAGTCTCCTGCCACCCGCCAGCAACACTTCATTCAACACGATCGTGACCGGCGTGCTGCAGCCCCCACATGCCCCAGTCCCCACCGTCTTCGCCATGTTGATCGTCACCGTGAATGCAAAATACTCGACCCCAGAGGGCAGTGGGTTGTAGGGGGTTGGGGCATAGAGCACATAGAGCTTCGCGCGATTGGCCGCCTCACCGCCATAGAACGGGAACGCCGCGGTGCTCCAGTTTACGAACTTCTGCGACTCCACGCGGCCCTGCCAGGGATTGGCGCAGCCGCTCGGCGTCGCGGGCTCGAACGAAACCGACAGCGCGCCCTGCCGGCAGCCGCCGGGATCGGTGAGCTGCCACCAGTCGGGCAGCGTGGGCGAGTCGCTTTGCAGGTCCAGCCACGCCTCGACCCCGATGAACTGCTGGATCGGAAATTGATTGTAGAATGAGACCGTGAAGCTGACGCTGCCGTCGTTGGAGTCGCAGGCGGAGGTCGCGAGCGTCGCCGGGTTGTCCCGCCAGCAGCCGGTGCCCCAGGTGAGGTTGAACCCATTGGCGCGAGCGGCCGGGGCAGCGAGCGCCAACGCGAAAAGAGCAAGCACGAGGTACTTCATCACAGCCTCCCGATTGTGCTGTCACGTGCTCCCCGAGGGGACCACATTCCAGTCTACACCCGCGAGATGCCTGGCGCTACGTCGAGAGTTCTGACGCGCAACTGCCGCATAGGACACCATATCGAGCGATTCGCTCACATGACCCGCTACACGATCCGAGCTAGCATGAACGAGCCTTGGGGCTTAGTCCACGATGCGCTGTGCAGCAGCGGGGCGCTGGTTGACTGTACCTCGATTGCGGACGCACCCGGAGCGCGCGTGAACTGCAATCGCTTCTATGGGATACGGTTGGTGTGTCAAATCTTCGCGGCCCCGACCTGGCGGGGTGTCCTCAATGCTTGCAGTAGGTCGCCCTCGGGCATCTATACGCGTCGAAGACGTCTCGCACCGGTCCACGTTGCTTCCGTTCCAGCATTCCAGCTGGCCTCGTGGTCTGAGTATCTCTCCGACGAGCAACGTTTCGGAGAACATGACTCGGCGCACTTCTGCTACCATGCCGCCGCCAGAGGTGGCACACGCCAGCCCCTGGATAGGACCCCTCGTTGTTTGGCCGCTGGAATCCGACGACACGGATTCGAAGCTCCGAGGTGAACGTCATGGAAGCGAAATCAAGACACCCCACAACTCCGGGACAGCCAACCTCAGTTGGACGAAGCTCCTTGCGCTGGAAGCGGCTGCTTGGGGCTCTCACCATCTCCCTCGCACTCGCCGCCACGGCGCGAGCGAGCTTCGCTTCCTGTCCCACGATGTGCCCCCCCCAGCTTCTGCAACAAGGACTACTGTGAGTTTCCGGACCGGCCTATTGCCCCAGAACCGGTCGGCACATTCACGCGAGGCAGCAGTCCATGGGCCAAGGACTTTGCTTTGATTGCGCTCGATGAGGAATCCGTTCATACATACCATCTGTTCTACTTATACATCGATCAGTACGTACCCGATTCGACTGGCGTGAAGCTCGGCCATGCGCGATCCACCGACTTCAATACGTGGGAGGACCTCCCGTACGTCCTACACGTCCTCCCGGGGACCTGGGACAGTACTGCCATCTGGGCGCCTTCCATTGTCCAGCAGGGCAATACATACTACATGTTCTACACGGGCGTGGCGGGGTACGGCCAGAGAATCGGCGTTGCGACCTCCACGGACCTCTATACTTGGACGAGAAACCCCTCCGGGCCGGTGTTTACCCCTCAAGATGCTCCCTGGACCGCGGGGGCGGCCGACTTCCGCGACCCGTTCGTCATGCCCGACCCCGACCCTGGTAGGCAGAACCATTGGCTGATGTACTACGCGACGCGGCGCCAGAGCGACGGGGTGATGGTACCCGGCTTGGCGAAGACCACGTACGAGAACGATCTCACCCAATGGGATGATGCGGGGGCACTATTCTCCGACAGCTTGGACTACCGGTTCAGGACGTCTACAGTGGAGTCTCCGCACCTCTTCGAGCATAACGGGACGTGGTATCTCGTTTATACGACGGGCAATAACTATCAACAGCTCTCATACGCGGTGGCTGCAGACAGTCCTACCAGTACGGTCAAGGCGGGCTGGGTTGATAACGACTACGTTGTCAATACGGATTGCGTCCAGTTCTCTGGCGATGCATATGCGTCGGAGTATCTTGCGGACACCCTAGCCGGTGGTACAGGGAAGGAGCTGTTCTGTTACGTCGGGACTCGGGAGATCGACATCCGCCCGATCCACTGGCAGTTGGGAGACCGCTTCTCGTTCGATTTCATCCCGCCGGCGGCGGTGACAGACTTGGCGACTGGCCTGGACGAGGGATCCGTCACGCTGCACTGGACGGCTCCGGGGGATGACAGCACGGCCGCAGGCACCTCCGCGTGTCGCACGCGCCTCGCCTATTCGACCGAGCCGATCACGGAGGAGAACTTCTTCGCAAGCAGCGACACCTTCGAGACGGTGCCGCACGATGAAGCGGGCGCGGCGGAGACGTTCACGGTGCCGGCGGACAGCCTGGCGCCCTGTACGCAGTACTACTTCGCGCTCAAGACGCAGGACAACGCCTTGAACTGGTCGGCATTGAGCAACGTCGCGACGTATGGGACGCGTCC
>MFFQ01000105.1:0-11065 GCA_001780165.1 Candidatus Eisenbacteria bacterium RBG_16_71_46
ATCCCGGTGTAGGTGCCGCTCCCCAGCGAGTAGGCGCGGAAGAAGATCATGAACACCGCGAACAGCCCGAGATCGGCGATCGAGCTGCGCGTCTCGCGCACCGTGTCGGCCACCAGCGGTCCGAGCGCGCCGGCGTGGCCGAGGATGCCGTAGAGGATCAAGGCGACGTGGCTCACCATGAAGGACAGGAAGATCGGAATGAGCACCATCACCGATTCCTTGACGCCGCGCAGGTTGATCGAGGTCAGCCCCGAGATGATCACCACCGCCACCGGCAGCTTCCACCCGCCCCAGGCGACCGGAAGGAACGAGAAGATCGCATCGCATCCCGAAGCCACCGAGATCGCGATGGTGAGGATGTAGTCCACCACCAAGGCACCCCCCGCGACCACGCCCGCCGTGGGTCCGAGCAGCTTGGTGGCGACCAGGTAGCCGCCGCCGCCGGTCGGGAACATCTCGACGATCTGACTGTAGGAGGCGGAAATCAGGAAGACGGTGAGCACCATCGCCAGCGCGAGGTAGAGGGCGAGATGCTGGTGGGCTCCGAGCTGGAGGAACGATTCCTCGGGGCCGTAGGCGGACGAAGAGAGTCCGTCCGAGCCGAGCCCGACCCAGGCGAAGAAGGCGATCAGGCTGAGATTGTGGAAGATGCGCGGGTCGAATAGGTTCTTCGGACCGCCGAGCAGGAGACCGCGCAACCGGTCGAGCATCGCGGCAATCTAGAGACTCGCCGCCTGGGGATCAAGGCAGCCCGGGAGCACCCATGAACGCGCACGACTTGAAGGCCCGAACCGCGGCGTCCACGGGCGCGCGCGACCTCGCCGCGGTGGCGCGCGCGGTGGTGGCATGCGAGCGCTGTCCGCGGCTGCGCGCCCACTGCGAGCGCGTCGCCCGCGAGAAGCGGCGCGCGTTCCGCGACCAGGCCTACTGGGGCAGGCCGGTCCCGGGATTCGGCGATGCGCGGGCGCGGCTGCTGGTGGTGGGGCTGGCACCCGCGGCCCACGGCGGCAATCGCACCGGGCGCGTCTTCACCGGCGATGACAGCGGGAACTGGCTCTACGGGGCACTCCACCGCTTCGGCTTCGCCAACCAGCCGGACTCGACCGGGCGGCACGACGGCCTGCGCCTCAACGGCTGCTACGTGACCGCCGCCGCGCGCTGCGCGCCGCCCGCGAACAAGCCCACCACGCGCGAGCTCGAGAGCTGCCGCCCGTTCCTCGCCGCCGAGACCCGCCTGCTCCGCCGCGTGCGGGTGGTCGTGACGCTGGGCGGGATCGGCCACGAGCGCTGGCTCAAGGCTTCAGGCTGGTGGGACCGCCTCGGGCCGCAGCAGCGGCCGCGCTTCGCCCATGGCCGTGAGACCACGCTCCCCGACGGCGCGCGTCTCGTCAGCTCGTACCATCCGAGCCGGCAGAACACCAACACCGGGCGGCTGACCCGCGTGATGTGGCACGCCGTGTTCCGCCGCGCGCGGGCGCTAGTGGACGCCGCGGATCGCGCCTCGGCTCAGAAGTAGCCCTGCATGAGGTGCTCGATCCATTCGGGCACCCGTGCCGCCGTGCGCCGGTCGAAGACCGGCACGTAGGGCTTGAGGTCGAGCACCGGCGTTCCGTCGAGCGCGTCGAGCCCGCGAACCGTCACCCGCCCGAGCTCGATCCCCAGGACCTCCACCGCCGTGATCCCCACCGGGTTCGGCCGCATGCGCCCGCGCTGCGCGAACACGCCGAGCAGCGGCATGTCGGCGCGCCCGCGCGGCCGGCGCACCAGAGTGGACGTCTCCCGGTCGGGGTCGAGGTGCATGTAGAACAGCACCATCGCGTGCGAGAAGGAGTCCAGGCCCGCGAGGCCCGCGGCGAAGGCCGGGGCGATCTCGATGGTCGAGACCACCTCGCCCCAGCCTTGGTCCCCCGCCGAGTGCCGTCCGTTGCGCACCGTGCCGATGATCTGAAGCGTGACCGAGGTCATGCGTCCTCCCCGCGCCCGTGCCGCTGCCGCGGCCGGCGTTCGAAGCCCCAAGCTAGCCCGAACGGTTCGCGCGCCGCCAGACGAAATTGCGCAACGCGCCCCGTCCGTGAGAAATTCGGCCGTCCACGGCGCACGTTCCCGATCCGGAGGAAGCCCCTGATGAAGCGCGCGATCAAGGCGAAGTACACGCCCTCGATGAGCGATCGAGCGGTCGAGTCGAAGACCGGAAGGACATGGAAGCAGTGGTTCGCGCTGCTCGATCGCGCCGGGGCGCGAAATCTCGAGCACAAGGCGATCGCCACGCTGCTGGGAAAGAAAACGCCGAAGATCGGCGGTTGGTGGTGCCAGACCGTGACCGTTGAATACGAGCGCGCGCGGGGGCTCCGCGAGAAGCACCAGACCACCAAGGGCTACCAGGTCAGCGCCACCCGCACGCTGGCGGTGCCGCTCCGACTCGCGTTCGGCGCCTGGACCGACTCCAAGCTGAGGCGGCGCTGGCTGCCCACCTCCCCGATCGCGATCCGCAAAGCCACCCCGGGGAAGATCATCCGCATCGGGTGGGACGGCGGCAAGAGCAGCGTCGAGGTGCGTTTCGCCGCCAAGGGCGCGCGCAAGAGCCAGCTCACCGTGGATCACACCCGGCTGCCGACCGCCGCGGCCGCGGCGCGGATGCGATCCTACTGGAAGCGGCGGCTCGAGCGGCTGGACGCCGTGCTGGAGACGTAACGCGGCCGGCGGTGCGGAGGGGGATCCGCGCCCGGCGCCAAGTTCGCGCTTGACACCCCTCGCCGCGAAGCGCAGGGTTCGTTTGACAACTTCCGGGTGCCCGCGCGAGGTGGGTTGAAAGGGAAGGGGGTGCGATTCCCCCACGGTCCCGCCACTGTGATGGGTCCCGCGGGTCTCACATGCCACTGGTCGTTCCGGCCGGGAAGGCGAGACCCGTACCGCGGCCCTGAGTCAGGAAACCTGCCCGGAAGCGATTCGCCCGTCGCGCTTCGCGAGAGAGCGATGACCGGGCCGGCGCACGCGTGCCGCCCTGCCATCGCGCTCTCCCGGGGGCGGGGCTTTCGATTGGGGCGCGCGAGACGCCGTGATCGCTTTCCTGCTGCTGCTGTCCGCTGCGGTCGCCACGGCCGATCCGGCCCCCGCCGGCCGTGATTCGCTCGCGGCGCCCGCCGTCCGCGACTCGCTCGCGGCGCTCACCACGGCCGATACGGCGCCCGCGGTCCGCGACTCGCTCGCGGCGCCCGGACCGCCGCCGGTTCCCGACCCGGTCTACGTGCTGCCCGAGGTCCGGGTCGAGCGCGCGCGCCGGCCCTCGGAGGCGCGTCGCCGGTTGCCGACCGCGTCGCTCACCGAAATCGCCGCTGGTGTCTCGGGCCGCGCGATCGAGCCGCTGCCCGAGCTGCTGGCCACCGCCGCCGGCGTGCACGTCACGCAGTACGGCGGGCTCGGTGCCTTCAGCACCGTGTCGTTGCGCGGCTCCCCGGCAAACCAGGTGGCGATCTACCTCGACGGCACGCCGCTCACCTCGGCGGCGCACGGCACGGTCAACCTCGCCGACCTGCCGGCGACGGCGATCGAGCGCATCGAGGTTTACCGCGGGCTCGCCCCGCTGGCCTTCGGGCTCGCCGCGCCCGGTGGCGCGATCAACCTGGTGACCGCCGCGACCCCGGGGCTGCTCGAGGCGCGCGTCGCACGCGGGGCGTTCGACACCTGGGAGGCGCGCGCCACGTCGGGGGCGAGCCGTGGGCCGCTCGCCGGCTGGCTACACCTCGGCTACCAGAGCTCGGCCGGGAACTTCCGCTTCGCCGACGACAACGGCACGCCCTTCAATCCCGCGGACGACAGCACCAGCGTGCGGCTCAACAACCGCTTCGACGCCGCCACCGCCCTCGCCCACCTGGCCTGGCTGCCGGCGCCCGGCCTCCGCGTGGCCGCGCGGCTGGACCGGTTCCACAAGGCGCAGGGCGTGCCCGGCCTGGGCGCGGTGCCCGCGCGACACCCGCGCCTCGCGATCGACCGCGCGATCGCGCGGCTCGAGACCGAGCGCCGCCAGGAGGGGCTCGCACCTCGGCTCCGCGCGAGCGGAACGCTCGAGCGCGAGCGCACGCGCTTCCGCGACCGCGAGGGCGAGCTGGGTCTCGGTCGGCACGACACCGCCGACCGCTTCGGCGCCGAAGAGGGGCGCCTCGAGGCCGGCTGGCCGCGGCTGCCGCTCGGTCTGGCGCTCGAAGGCGCGGCTTCGCTGCGCGCCGAGCGCGCCGCACCCGCCGATGCGGCCGACGGGTACGCCGATCCGCCGCCGAGCCGGCGCGCCTCGCGCGGGGCGGCGCTCGGGCTCCAGGCCCGCCCGCTCGGGGAATGGCTGGTGCTGCACGCGGCGCGGCGCTGGGATCGGGTGGAGGACCGGCTCAACGCGCTCGGCGTCGCCGGGTCGCTGCAGCGCAGCGCCGTGGCGCGCGAGCTGGACACCCCGCAACTCGGCGCGCGCCTCGCCGGGCCGCTCGGCCTCGAGGTCAGGGCCAACTGGACGCGCGCTTCGCGCGTACCCGACTTCCTCGAGCTGTTCGGCAACCAGGGCAGCGTCACCGGCAACGTGGCACTCCATCCGGAGCGGGCGGAAAACCGCGACGTGGGCGCCGGGTGGTCGCTCGCCGGCGCCGGCTTCGCCGCCGGAGTCGAGTGGACGCACTTCGAGTCGCTGAGCGAGGACCTCATCCTCTACGTGCGCAACTCCCAGAGCAGCGTCAAGGCGCAGAACGTCGCGCGCGCGCGGATCCGCGGCGAGGAGTTCTCGCTCCATGTCTCGACGCCGGTGGGACTCGCGGTCTCGGGGTCGTTCACCGCGCAGTCGGCGCGCGACGAGGGCCCGGTGCCGGCGTGGCACGGGAAGCGCCTGCCGCAGCGCCCGGAGCGCGAGGCCTACGCGCGCCTCGACTGGCGCCGGAGTCGGATGCGCGCGGGCGCCGACCTGCACTGGATCGGCGAGGACTACCTCGATCGCTACAACCGCCAGCGCGTGCCGGGTCGCGGCCTGGTGGGCGCGTCGCTGTCCTACGCGCCGCTCGGCGAGGGCGTGCGCCTCACGCTCGAAGGCAAGAACCTGGGCGACAGTCGTGCGACGGACGTCGCCGGATTCCCGCTTCCCGGCCGCGGCGTGTTCGTCTCGCTGGAGACGCGCCTCGGCCACGATGCCCACCAGCCACTCGAAGGAGATCCCCGTGCGTCCCGCTGATCCCGCGCCGTTCCTTGCCCTCGCCCTGCTCATGGCGGGCCCGGCGGCCGCCGCCGAGACCCGGGCGTTCGTCCTCACCACCGACTTCGCGACCGGCGGGCTCAGTGCCGTGAGCCTCGACACCCGCGCGGTGGCGGTGGACGTGGCGAGTGTCCACTCCGACGCGGTGATGCGCTGGTACGGTGGCCTGCTCTACGTGGTGAACCGCTTCGGGCAGGACAACATCCAGGTGATCGACCCGGCGCAGAACTACGCCACCGTGCGTCAGTTCTCGACGGGGAATGGCTCGAACCCGCAGGACATCGCCTTCGTCTCGCCGACCAGAGCCTACGTCACCTGCTACGAGCTGTCGGACCTGCTGGTGGTCGACCCCTCGACCGGGGGGACGATCGGGGTCGTCCCGCTGGCACCCTTCGCGGACGCCGACGGCATTCCCGAGATGCACCGCATGGTGCGGGTGGACCGCTGGCTTTTCGTTTCGCTCCAGCGGCTCGACCGCAACGCGGGATTCGTCCCCACCGCCTACAGCCTGATCGCGGTGATCGACACCCAGGCCGACACCGTGCTCGACGTGTACCCGATCCAGCCTGGAAAGCAGGCGATCACGCTCACGGGCAAAAATCCCGTGACGACGTTCGCCTTCGACCGCCCCTCGACCCGGTTGCTGATCGGCTGCGCCGGGGCCCCCGGCGCGCTCGATGGCGGCATCGAATGGATCGATCCGGTGAGCTTCGCGAGCCTGGGCTACGCGATCACCGAGTCCGCGCTGGGCGGCGACGTGGGCAGCCTCGCGTGGAACGGGCCGGCGCATTCCTACGCCATCGTCAGCGACGCTTCCGCCAACACCGCGCTGGTCTCGTGGAGTGCCACCAGCGGCACGCGGCTCGGGACCGTCTTCGCGCCCGGGGGGTTCAGCCTGACCGATTGTGCCTTGAACGATCGCGGAGAGCTTTACGTGTGCGACAGCGACCTGCTTGCGCCCGGGCTCTTCGTCTTCGCCGCCGGCGCCGACAACCTGCTCGCGGGCCCGCTCGACACCGGGCTGCCGCCCTACCAGGTCACCTTCGATGCCCCGAGCGAGCAGGTGCTCGACGCCCCACCGCAGGGCGCGCGCGCTTCGCTGGCCGCGCCCTGGCCCAATCCCGCGCGCGGTGCCGCACGCCTCGGCTTCTCCCTGCCGCGCGCCGGGACGGTCCAGGTGGACGTGCTCGATCTTGGCGGCCGGCGCGTGCGGCGCCTCGCCGCGGGCGAGCGCGCGGCCGGAGCGTACGCGCTGAGCTGGGACCTGGCCGACGAGCGGGGCAGGGCGGTCGCGGCGGGGGTCTATTTCGTCGCCGCGCGCCTCGGCCCGGCATCGTTCGTCCAGAGGCTGGTCGTGCTGCGCTGATCCACCCGGATGCTGCGCGGCTTCCGCCCGTCGCTCCCGCGATCGGGGTGGGGGATCGCGTCCCGGTCGGCGATCGGCGGGCGTGAAACGCGCTTGGCGCTTGATTGGTCGCCGTCGAATTGCTATAGAAGTGCTAGCCGTGCAAGCGCGTCCCCACACGCGCGCACGCGCGCAAGGAAGCGCATCGGCGTTTCGGGCCCATCCCCCGGCACCTGCTCGCGAGGCGAGCGACGTACGGCGTGTTCCGCGAAACGCAGGTCGTTGACCGGCGTTCACGCAGCGTTGAAGGGTACGAGCCCGTGCGCTCCGGAGCCCCCGTGCCAGTGGAATGCGCATGAGCTTCATCCGCTACACCCCGCTGATCGCCGCGGCCCTCGCGGCCGCGGGCATGCTCGTCTCGGCCGGACCGATCGCGGCGGCGGAGGTCACGCTGATGTGGACCGCGCCCGGCGACGACGCCATGATCGGCATCGCCAGCCTCTACGATCTGCGCTACTCGCGCGACCCGCTCACGCCGGAGAACTTCGCTTCCGGCACCGAGCCGCAGGACCTGCCGCTCCCGCTTCCCGCCGGGCAGCTGCAAGTCGTCACGGTGCGCGACCTGGTCGAGGGCGAGGTCTATTACTTCGCGCTCAAGACGGCGGACGAGCGGGGGAATTGGTCCGTGATGTCGAACGTGGTGTCCGTCGTGATCCCGGGGCCGAGCGTGGGGTTCTCCGCGCCCTGGCCCAATCCCGCCCGCGGCATCGCGAGTTTCTCGGTGACATTGCCCCAGGCCGGCCACGTCGCGGTGCGCGCCTTCGACCTGGCGGGCCGCCAGGTGCGCGTGCTGGCGTCGGGTCCGCGCGGCGCGGGCAGCCAGGACCTGGTCTGGGACCTTTGCGACGACCAGGGACGAGCGCTGCCGCCCGGGGTCTACCTCGTCGAGGCGGTGTTCGGCGATCGCCGCTTCCTGCGGCGCGTCATCCTCGCCCCCTGACGCCGCGACCCGGGCCCGCGGCGTGAGCGCGGCGCCCGATCTCGCAGTCCGATCCAGCGGCCCGGGTCCACTGCGTGACCCCGCGACCCGGGCCCGCGGCGTTCGTGCGGGTGCCTGAACTCACGCCCGAGCCCGCGGCCTGTGCGGCCCGTCGGGAAGCAGCTATGCTGCGAGGGACGTAGGGTGGTCTGGCCCGGGGCGCCGCAATGACGGCGGTTTCCCCGCCAGCGGGGCCCGCGATTCCGGGGGGTGGCGTCCATCGTCGATCGGCCTGCTGCGCGAGGGGAGGGGCGTGTGGCGCTCGCCGTCGCCCTGGCGGTGGCGATCGCGGCACCGCTCGCCCTCGCCTGGCACGCCTGGGTGACGAACGGCGGGCTCGGGATCCCCCTCGACGACTCCTGGATCCACCTCACCTACGCGCGCACGCTGCGCGAGCACGGCTCCTTCGCCTACTTCCCCGGCGACGCCACCACCGCCGGCTCGACCTCGCCGCTGTTCACGCTGCTGCTGGCGCTCGGGTCCTTCGCGACTGCGAACGGCAAGCTGCTCGGCTTAGGCCTCGGCTTCGCGGCGCAGATCGCCTTCCTCGCCACCTTCGCGGCGTGGGCGCGCCGCCGGCTCGGGAGCGACGCCTGGGCCGCGGCCGCGGTGCTGCTCGTGGGACTCGACGGCCGCGTCGCCACCCTCGCCGTCTCGGGGATGGAGACCAGCCTGTTCCTCTTCCTCGTGGCACTCGCCTTCCACGCGCGCTGCTCCGGGCGCGCGGTACTGACCGGGGCGGCGCTCGGGCTGGCGCTCTGGGTGCGTCCCGATGCGCTGATGCTGGCCGCTGTCTTCGCCGTCGATGCTGGGCTCGCGCGCGTGACGCCAGTCGCCGCCGCCTCACCGGAAGCGCCGAGTTCGCGCGAGAGAGCGGCGGGCCAGGCGAGCGCGGCAGCCGCCGCGCGCGCACCCGACGCGGCGCCGGGCGGCGTCGCGAACGGCGCGTGGCGCGCGGCGCTGGTCTTTCTCGCGCTGGCCGTGGCCTACGGGGCATTCAACTTGGCCGTCGGCGGCCGGCTGCTGCCCGACACCTTCGCGGCCAAGACCGCCTTCTACGCCGGGCGATCGCGCTGGGGGTTCCTGACCGGCGACGTGGCCGAGTGCTTCGGCACGGGAGCCTGGCTGCTGCTGGCACCCTTCGCGCTCGGCGCCCTGGCGCGCGAGGTCCGGTCACTCGCCCGGCGCGCTCCCGGCGTACTGCGGCTCGAGGCCGGCTGGGTGGTGGTGCTCCCGCTCGCCTACCTGGTGCTGCTGCCGTACGCCCACCGTTTCATGCGCTACCTGGTCCCTGCGTTGCCGGCGCTCGCGGTGCTGGGGCTCGGCGGCGTGCAGGCGGCGTGGCGCTCGCGCGCCCTGCGTTCGTGGATCGGCAGCCCCGCCGCGCGACGGGCGGCCCTGGCGGGCGTGGCGCTGATCGCGGCGACGCTCCTTGCGCGCGCCGCGGCCGACAGCGACGGGCTGTACCTCTATGCCTGCCGCTACCACGCCGAGCGCAACGAGCGCGTCGGCCGCTGGCTCGCCGATCACACGCCGGCCGACGCGGTGGTGGCCACGCACGACGTGGGGGCCATCGCCTTCGAGTCGCGCCGGCGGATCGTCGACACGGTCGGCCTGGTGAGCCCGGAGGTCATTCCCTGGATCGGCCGGCCCGGCTACGAGCGGCGCCTCGAGGAGCTCTTCACGCGCCGCGGGGTCGGCTACGTGGCCGTCTTCGACGACTGGCTGACGGTGGACAACGTCGCCCCGCTCTTCACCGCGACCCCGGAGCCCGAAGTCATGCGGGTCTTCCCGTGGATCCCGGGACGCGCGCACCTGGTGCCCGAGGCCGTGGCGCGGGCCCAGGTGCGCGCCCGCTCCGCGCTCGATCGCGGCGATGCCGGCGCGGCGCTCGCCGAGCTGCGCATCGCACTCGAGCTCGACCGCGAGTCGGCCGGCGCCTGGACGCTACTCGCCCAGGCCCTGGCCCGCCTCGGGCGCCGGCCCGAGGCCGAGCAGGCGGTGCACCGCGCGCTCGCCCTGTTCCCCGATTCGCCCGCGGCACGCGCGGTGCTCGCGGCGCTTGGGCCGGCCACCCGGCGCTCGGACTAGGGTGTGTCTGAAAGCCGCCCCGAACCTCGAGCGACCGCGAGGGTCGGCCGCATTCCTGGAGGGTCTTGGCGGCCCCCCTCCGACGATCCCATGCTGAACCCGAACCGGCCCAATCAGCGACGACCGACCCCGCGCGAGGTTGGCCCTTCGGCTCAGACCCTATGGAGTGCCCGGCTTCCGGTCCTGGCGTCGCCACCGAAGTGCGTCACGTCGCGATCGGGTGGGTAGCCCCCACATGCGGTCGCGGGAAAGAACCTTGCGGCCCCAGAGCCGCATGCGAAGCAGGGAACCAGTCCATGCGGGTGCCTGTCACTTTCGTGGCGCTGGATGTTCATCGGCAGGACATTGCGGTGGCGATGCTGATTCGAGGCGAGCAGGCGGTCGCATGGCGGGTGGCGAACGAGCCGACGGCTGTCCAGCGGCAACCTCGGCGAACCACGGTCATGCGGCTTGGCTCCTCACGGAGCACCCCGCGGATATCAGAGTGACTCGCCGTCGGTCAGGAGACCTCGTCCATCGCCGTTCGTGCCCCACGACAAAAACGGCCACCCTCTCTTGAGGGTGGCCGCCGGGAGACTTCGATCGCACTTGAAACCCGTCACACCCTATCAGCGGTAGAGGCTCTTCAATCGGCCCCAACTCGTGGTCTGGTTGGGCGTCGGCACCGGGCCGAACATCTGGACGCGGTAATTGTATGTGTCACCCACGTAGACGTCGCCGCTGGCGTCAATTGCCACACCGACCGGGGTATGGAATTGTCCGCTCCCGCTGCCGAAGGTGCCCCACTGCGTGAGGTAAGCGCCGCTGCTTGTGAACGCTTGGATCCGGTCGTTGCCCGAATCCGCCACGTAGATGTTGTTGCTGGCATCCACCGCTACACCGAGCGGGCTATTGAGCTGCCCGTTCCCGCTGCCGAGGCTGCCCCACTGCGTGAGGTACGCACCGCTGCTGGTGAACTTCTGGATGCGGTGGTTGAGCGCATCCGCCACGTAGACGTTGCCGCCGGCATCGGCCGCCACATCAACCGGGTTACGGAGCTGCCCATTCCCGCTCCCGAGGGTGCCCCACTGTGTGAGGTAGACGCCGCCGCTCGTGAATTTCTGGATGCGGTTGTTCACCTGGTCCGCCACGTAGACATTGCCGCCGGCATCAACCCTCAGACCGATCGGGCTGTTGAATTGCCCGTTCCCGCTGCCGAGGGTGCCCCACTGGGTGAGGTAGGCGCCGTTGACGGTGAAAACCTGGATGCGGTGGTTGCCCGTGTCTCCCACGTAGACGTGGCCGCTGGCATCCAGCGCCACCCCGCGCGGGGTATTGAATTGCCCGTTCCCGCCGCCGGTCGTGCCCCACTGCGTGATGTAGGCCG
>MFFQ01000105.1:11084-11376 GCA_001780165.1 Candidatus Eisenbacteria bacterium RBG_16_71_46
GGCGGGCAGCGTGACCGCGTGGGCGAGCAAGAGAACGGTGATCGCGAAACGACGAGGCAGGTGATTCATGAGAGCGGCCTCCCATGTGCGAGATGCGGTGCGCGGCAATGGAACCACCGACCGGAGGGCCCAACAGTCCGCGGCACGAATCAGATCGCCGAGCGGAGTGACGGGGACGCCCGCCTGTCGAGAGCAGAATTCTACCTTCGGCCCGCGCCGGGAAGCTAGCGAAGGAAGGCAGGGGCCGCCGCGGCGTCCCGGGCAGCCTGAGAACGGTCGCAAGCCATTGGGA
>MFFQ01000105.1:11398-22048 GCA_001780165.1 Candidatus Eisenbacteria bacterium RBG_16_71_46
GACGGCGAGGCTGGGACGGCTGAAGGGTCGCAACGCTACGAAGTTACGGATGACCAGCGGAAGCCGTTCCAGCCGCTCATTCCGATCGCCGCCACGAGAGGGCGCAAGCGCATCCCGCCGCGCACGGCGCTCGATCGCATGCTCTGGATCCTGCGTGGCGGCTCGCCCGGGCGCGACCTGCCCGAACGCTACCTGCGCGTGGCACTCTCGGACAGCGCCCTACCGCACCTCCGCCGTCGAGCCCTCCATCTTCGTCCACGGCTCGGCGCGGCCGCCCAGGTGCTTCGCCAGGAACTCCTCGATCCGGCCGCTGAAGTCGAGGTTGTTCGCGGCGCGCCCGAAGCCGTGGCCCTCGTCCGGGTAGACCACGAAGGTGACGTCGTGGCCGCGCGCGCGCAGGCTCTTCACGATCTGCTCGGACTCGGTGATCTTGACGCGCGGGTCGTTCGCGCCGTGCCCGATCACGAGCGGCGCGCGCATGCGGTCCACGTGGAAGAGCGGCGAGATGCGCCGGTTGAGCGCGTCGTCCGTGAGCACGTCGCCGATGCGTTTGAGCCAACGGCGCGTGCGCGGCGCCCAGTAGGGCGGAAACGACTCGATCAGCGTGCGCAGGTTCGAGGGTCCCACGATGTCCACCCCGCAAGTGTAAAGCTCAGGCGTGAAGGCCACGCCGGCGAGCGTGGCGTAACCGCCGTAGGATCCCCCCATGATCGCCACGCGGCTCGAATCGGCGATGCCCTGCGCCACCGCCCAGCGCGCGCCGTCGGTGAGATCGTGCTGCATGCCACCGGTGCCCATCTCGCCGGTGCTGGCGTTGAGGAACGCCTTGCCGAACCCGGTCGAGCCGCGGAACTGCACCTGGAGCACGGCGTAGCCACGGTTCGCGAGCCACTGCGGGAAGGCGTCGAAGCCCCACTCGTCGCGGTACCAGGGACCGCCGTGCGGCAGGAGCACCAGCGGCAGGTGCTTGGCCGGCACGCCCACCGGGAGCGTGAGGTAGGCGGGAATCTCGAGCCGTCGCGCGCGCGGAACGTCACCGGCTTCATCGGCGCGAAGCGGTAGCGCAGCAGCTCAGGACGGGTCTCGAACAGCTTGGTCGCCCGCTTCGCGCGGCGATCGTAGACGTAGAACGTCATCGGGCCGACGTCCGTGTAGCAGCCGACCAACCAGCGGCGGTCGGCGCGGTCGCGATCGACGATGAAGAACGCGCCGGGCTGCACGCGCGCCAGTGCCGCGAAGTCGGCGCGGAGCGCAGGATCCACCACGCGCCATTCCGGCTTCAGGTAGTTCACCCCGTACGCCTGCACCGTGCCGCGCGCGGGATGGAGCAGCACCGCGACCGGCTCGAACGCCCCGGCGAAGTCGAACTCGGCCCACAGGTCGGCGCGCGGGTCGGCCGGCACCACCTCGCGCTCCCCGCCGTTCGCGAGCGCGATGGCGACGATGCGCGTGGTGTTGGCGCCCTCCGGTGACTGCACCAGCAGACTCTCGCCGTCGGCGGTGAAGGCGATGATGCGCTGGTAGCGGTCGCTGTTCGCCTCCTCCATGCTCCACCGCCGCAGCTCGCGCCACGGGCCGTCGGCGGCGTCGCGCACCCGGATCACGGTGCTCGCGTCCGTGGGATCGAGCGCGCTCGCCGCGCGGATCACGAAGGCGTGGTCCGCGACCCACTCGACGACGTCGCCGGGATTGCGGGTGTCGGCGAGGACCGCGCCGGTGGCGAGGTTCACCCGATACATGTCGGAAACCTTGCGGTCGCGGAGGTTGAGGCCGACCAGCAGCTCGTCGGGATGGTCGGGGTCCAGCAGCACGTTCTCGGCGCGCACGCCCACGAACGGCGTGAGGTCGCGGGTGACGTCGCTCTCGAGATCGGTCGAGTAGAGGTGCCAGTTCTCGTCGCCGTTCCGATCCTGGACATAGAGCAGGTGCTTGCCGTCCCCGGCCCAGAACGCGCCGAAGACGCCGCGCCCGCGGTCGTGCGTCACCTGCCGCTCGTCGCCGCCGCCGAGCGAGCGCACCCAGGCGTTGAGCACGCCTTCCTCGGATGCGGCGATGTAGGAGATGCGCGTGCCGTCGGGGGAGAGCCGCGGGCCGGTCCGCGACGGATCGCCGAACAGCACGGCCCGCGGCACGAGCGGCGGGAGCGCGCCCCGAGCGGGCGCGGCGCAGGGCAACATCGCGAGGGCGCCGAGCATCAGCCATCGCAGCCGAACGGGAACGGTCATGGATCGCCTCCGGGCCGGGGGACTGGGTATCGTGCGGGCGAACATTCTCTCACGGTCGCATACGGGCGCGAGCGCGGCGCGGTTGCGCCGCGCGCCGCGCCCGGGGGCCGCGCTTCCATCCGTGGAGGGCGAGCCGCACGCGCCCGCGCGGATCGAAGGACACCCCCTCGGCCTCGAGGCGCAGGCGCTGGGTGAGCGCACCCGCGGGGCTCAGCCGCGCCAGGCTGAGCCGCCCGCCCGCGCCCACCACCCGGTGCCAGGGGAGCGGCGTGCCCTCGGGGAGCGCGTGAAGCGCGTAGCCCGCCAGGCGCGGGGCGTGCGCGAATCCGGCGAGTGCCGCGACCTCGCCGTAGGTCGCGACCCGCCCGCGCGGAATCCGGCGCACGACCGCCAGGATGCGCGCATAGGCGCCCGTGTCGCGCGGGACTGCCGCGCCGCGCGCCGCGCGCGGCCGCGGCGCACGAGGCGCCGAGGGACGACGCGCGCGCTTCACCGGGAGGCGGTCGCGGCGGCCGCCGCGGCGCGCGGCGACCCGGCGCGTGAGGCTCGCCGCGCGCTCATCGCGGACGGGCTTCCGCGGCGCGCACGCGCTCGATGAAGACCGGGAAGTCGGCGACCGGCAGCGAGGTCTGGCGCCGGATGTTGTCGGGGATGCGCGCCACGTCCGCCATGGTGCGGGGTACCAGCCCCGCGAGCGGGTCGAAGCCGAAGCGGCTCGCGAAGCGCGCGCGCGCGGCCGTCCAGGTGAGCCAGTTGGGATTCTCGACGTCGAGGCCGGGGCGATCGCGTTCGAGCAGGCCGAAGATCCGGAGCCGGTGGGCATGGTCGTCCTGCCACAGCACGAAGCCGCGCTCGAAGGGGATGGCGTGCCAGGCGGCGCGGATGCGGCGGTCCACCGTGACCAGGCGCGCGCGCGCGGCGAGCGCCCGCGGCAGCCACCAGGACGCCGCCGCCAGCACCACCGCGCCGAGCAGGGCATAGGCGAGCGGCCGCGGCGCGCGCCGGGCGACCCACGCGGCCACGGGTGCCGCCACGAGCAGGCCGGCCATCAGCGCCGGGACGAAGTACATCGCGGGGTCGGGCACCCCGTAGTTGACGATGAACGCCACCAGCAGCGCCGCGCCCCCGAGAAAGGCGAGCAGCCACCCGCGCACGGCAGGCACCGGCCGGCGCAGGGCGTAGACCGCGGTCAGCACCAGCCCGGGCACCAGAAACGGAATCACCGCGCTCGCCAGCAGCGCGCGCTCGGCGGGATTGGGCGTGAAGCGGCCGAGGTAGGCTCCGTACGCGGCGCCGCTCGCGTGCCGCACCACCGCGGCGAGCGAGGCGTCCAGCGGCCACTGGGCGGCCGCGGGGTGGAACGCGCGGTAGGCGAGGAACGCGTACGCCGCAAGCGGGGGCAGGGCGCCGAGTGCCACGAGCCCCGCGAACGAGGCACGCCAGCGGCGCGCGCGCGCGAAGGCCACCGCGAGCACGATCGAGAAGGGCACGATGAACATCACCGCCATCAGGTGGTGGGCGAGGCCCACTCCGCACAGGAATCCCCAGGCGAGTGCGGTGGACCGGCCGCCGGGGCCGGCGGCCCCGGGCGCCTCGAGCGCCCGCGTGCGGCCGAGCACGAACAGCGCGGCCCCCGCCACCCAGGCGAACCACCAGCTATAGACCTCGGCCTCGGTCGCGGCCTGGAGCCACACCGGGTTGAGCACCAGCAGCGCGGCGGGAACGAGCGCGGCGGCGGCGGGCGAGAGCGCTGCTGCGGAGCCGGTGGGGGTCGAGCCCGCGGTGCTCCCGGTGCCGCCGGCACTTCCCGCGGGGCGGGCGCTCGCCGCGAGCGCGGCGTTCCCGCCGCCGTCGGTCATCATCCAGCGCGCCAGCTCGACGTAGAGACCCACGGCGATCGCGGCGCCGAGCGCGCTCCAGGCGTTCGCGGCCGCGACCCAGCCGACGCCCGCCGCATGGAGCAGGAGCACGAACGGATGGCCGAGCAGGACGTAGAGCGGATAGCCGGTCGGATGCGGCACGCCCGCCAGGGCGAGGGCGAGGGTGAACTCCGCCGAATCACCGATGCCCGGCACTCCCGGCATCAGCGCCAGAAACAGGCCCACGGCCGCGAGGGCGGAGAGGAGCGCGGGCCACGGCGCTCGCGGGTGGCGCTGCAGAAAGCCCGGCGAGCCACGCCCGCCGCGGGGTTCGACGCTCATGAGCCGCGCATTAGAGCAGACCGCCCGCGAGCCCGCAACGGCCGGGCGGCCCGGAGCCTCGCACCGTCCGGCGAGCCGCTCGGGACATGCGACGGGCGCTGCCGCTCGCGACACGCGACGGGCGTCGCCACGCGGCACCATCCGGCCGACGACTCCGGCGACGCGGCGCGAGAGGCCCGAGCACCGCGCGACGCGACGCGGAGCCCCGAAGCGCTCCGCGCCGCGCCGCCGGCAGCAGGCCCCGGGATCAGGCCGCCTTGTTCCGCGCCTTGCGGCCCCCTTCGCTGCCTTCCGACTCGTCGTCCTGCCGGACCACGGCCACCGCGGAGCGGACGTCGGCCGTCATGTTCCGCTCCTCGCGCAGCCCGTCGATCGTCGCCTCGGCCTGCTTGAGGAGGAACTTCAGCGAGCCGGCCTTCTCGACCGCCTGCTCCACGATGACCTTCTGCCCCTGGAGCGCCTCGAGACCGGAGCGCACGTCGATCAGCAGCGCGTCTGCGCGCGCCAGGCGCTCCTCGGCCGCGGCCATCTGGCGCTTGCGCTCGTCGAGCGCGCTGGCCGCACCCTGGATCTCCCGCACGCGGCCCAGGACCTCGTCGAGCAGGCCCCGGCTCTCGGCGACCTCGCGGCGCGCCGCGGTGATGGTGCGGACCTCTTCGCTGGTCTGCTCGGCCATCGTGACCATGCGGTCGAGATCGGCCTGCAGCGTCTGCACCGTGCCCTGGCGAGCGGAGATCTGCTCCAGCGCGCGTGAGACCACCTCGTCCACGTGCTCCCACTGGGCCAGACGCTTCTCGAACTGGCCGAGGCGATTGTCCACGGCCTGCAGATCGCGCACCCGCTCCTCGAGGCTGGCCGAAAGCCCGTCCACGCTCTGCGCGCGGCTGTCGGCCGTCGCGAGCGCCTCGCCGAGGCGGCGGACCAGCTCCTCGAGCTGCTGCGCGGAGTCGGCCGCCTCCTGCCGCAGCTTGGAGGTGCGCTTGAGGTTCTTTCCCGCCTCCTCCAGCGCGTGCTGCCGCTGCTCCAGTTCCTGGCGCAGGACCTCGGTCTGCTCGGCGATCGCCTCGACCGACTGGCAGCGGGCCTCGAACGCGGTGACCGTCTTGCCGATCGCGGCGGTCTGCCGCGCGGCCTCGTGCACGCCGGCGGTCACACCCGCGACCGTTTTGCTGATGCGATCGGCTTCCTCGGCGTGCTCGGCCAGGTGGTGGAAGCGCTCCTCCGCGGCCTCCATGCGCGACTGGAGCTGCCGGCTGCGCTCGTCCAGGTCCGAGCCCAAGGCGCCCAAGTCGGTGAGCCGGCCCTGCAGCTCCTCGACCGAGTCGCGCCGCGACTCGATGGACGCCAGGGATTCGTTGATGCGCTGGGTCTGCTTCTGCGCCTGGTCCAGCGTCGGGGCCAGGTCCTGCAGCTCGCCGACCTGATCCTTCATCCCGCGCAGCGACTGCTCGGTGTCCAGCAGCCAGGTGCGGGTCTTCGACTGGCTGTCCAGCATGCGCGCGATCTCGCCGTGCGCGATCTTGGTCTGCTCGAGCGTGTCCTTGACCATCGCGTGGGAGCTGCCGAGCCGCTCGAAGTCGCGGAAGACGGCGTCCACCGCCGGCCGCGCCTCCTCGATGCGCGCGACCCGCGCGCCCAGCTCGGCGGTGGTGCGGAACGCGATGTCCAGGCCGTCGCGGACGCTATGGAACCTCTTGACCTCCGCGTCGATCCGGGCTGACTCGTCGAGCAGGCCCTTGAGCTGCGCCGTCAGACTGTCGGTCTGGGTATTCAGCTCGCTCACGGTGCGGCTCGAGTCCCGCAGGCCCTGGAAGCGATTCTCGAAGTCCGAGAGCGCGCCGCGCAGATCCCCCACGCGCTGGCTGACGGACTCGAGGCCCTTGCTCTCGAAGTCGAACCGTTCGACCGCATTCTTCATCCCGTCCCGCGCCGCGGTCAGGTCGTGGCGCAGGGCCCCGGTCTGCTCCTCGATCTGGAGCTGGAGCCGGTTGATCTCGCCCGAGCGCTCCGTCACCTCCTCGTGGAGCGAGCGCAGGGCGGCGAGCTCGTCCTGCATCCCGCCCAGGCGCCGCTGGTTCTCGGCCTGCTGCTGGACGCCGGCGTCGATCTGGCGCATCGCCCGCTCGAGGCTGTCGGCCTGGGCCAGGGCGCGCTCGACGGCTTCGCGCTGCACTTCGAGCGAGGCAATCTTCTGGGAGAGCGTGTCGGCCAGCGCCTTCACGGTGCCCAGCTCGCGCTTGACGTCGTCCACCGTGCCGCGCACGCCGTCCATCCCGCGGATCGCCATCTCGACGGCCACCACGCGCCGTTCCTTGTCCGTCAGGTCGCGGCTCAGCTCCTCGCGCCGGCGGTCGAGCGCCTCCATCTTGGACATGGCGAGCTTGTGCGCATCCACGAGTCGCTCGTTCTGCGCGCGCAGGCGGCCCAGGTGCTCGTTGGTGCCCTCGACCTGACCGCGGATCTCGTCGGCCTGGCCGTGCAGGACGCCGAACGGCTTGTCGACCTCGAGGAACGCCTCCATGCGGCTCTGCAGGCTCGCCGCGAGATCCACCTTCTCGCTCAGCGTTTCGAACACCGTGCGGATCTGCTGGGAGTCCTGGACCACGGTGGCAAGGTGGGCATCGGCCTGCTGCTGGCTCTGCGCCAGCCCCTGGGAGCGCTCGTCGAGCGTTTCGACCCGGGTCGCGAGCTGCGCGATCGCCTCGAGTCGCTCCTCCATCGCCTTGAGCCGGGCGGTCACCGCGTTCACGTCGCTGCCCGCCTTGGCGATCGGCTCGCCGAGCTGCTGCAGCCGGTCGGCCGCGGCCCGCGAGGACTCGAACACCATCTGGAAACGCTCGCGCTCCTGGCGCATCTCCTCGATGACCGTGCGCATTTCCTCGGCGAGTTCCCGATCTTGGGAGCCGTTCCCGACCAGGCGATTGAACAGGGATGCCATCGCTTGCTCCTTCGAACGCGCCGTCCGCCGGGTCCGCTCGGGACCGCCGGTTCAGCTGCGCAAATGAGTGACCCTTTCCCGCGCGCCTGCGCGGGAATCGAGGCAGAGCCGGCTCACCCGCCGCCCCGGCCGGAGGCGGACCTCCGGGAGGGGGACTCGTGCGCCGCTGCCGGCGTCACGAGGCCCCGGCGGGCCCGATCTGCAGCCCGGGGGAAGGCAAAATGCAGGCCGAACCCGGCCCGAAGGCGGCATGCCGATGACCATCGCGGAGATGGGCCGCGAGATGGGTCGGCTGGCGGGGCCGCCCGCGGCCCGCCTGGAGGTCCCGGGTGCGGCGCGGCCCCGGGAAAAAAAGGGACGACACCCGCCGGGAGCGCCCAAGAAGTGACCGGGGGCCCCCGTGGCGAGCCCCGCTGGTCGCCGATTCCGCCGCGCGCGGCCCCGCCGGCTTGCCTACGGGCCCCGGCCGGCCTAGCGTCCCACCACCGTACCCAGGCCGCCCGATCTTCCAGGAGGAAACCCCGTGCTCCCCCGATCGCTCACTGCCGCCTTCGCCCGCGCGCTGCTGCCCGCCACCTTCACGCTCGGCCTCGCCCTGGTCCCGGTTCTGGCGCGGGCCCAGACGCCGGAGTCCGTTCGGTCCGACAGCCCGTCCGCCGCCGCGTCCGACAGCGGACTCGCGGCCGCGGTGGCGCCGGGGGCCACGCCCGAGCAGCGCGTCGCCGAGGTGCGGGCCAACTTCACGCCCGAGAACCGGTCCTACTCCTCGAAGCGCCAGTTGCTCGGCTTCCTCGATCCGCTCTACGGCATCGCCTTGGGTCTGCTCATCCTGTTCACCGGCCTCTCGGCCCGGATGCGCGACGTCGCCCACCGCGCCGGCAGCCGCCGCTACCCGCGGGTGCTGGTCTACATCGTCCTCTACACCCTGGTGGCCTTCGTGCTGGGCTTCCCGCTCGCCTGGTACGAGGGCTTCGCGCTCGAGCACCAGTTCGGGCTGTCGAACCAGGGCTTCGGCGCCTGGATCGGCGACGAGCTGAAGGGTGCGGCGGTGGGCATCTTCTTCTTCGGCGTCATCCCGCTCGTCGCCCTCGCCTACGGCGCCATCCGGAAGAGCCCGCGGCGCTGGTGGCTGTGGCTCGGGGTAGGCACGGTGCCGGTGATCGTCATCGCCAGCCTGATCCAGCCCCTGGTCATCGATCCGCTCTTCAACAAGTTCACGCCGCTGCGCGACCAGCAGCTCAAGCAGGAGATCCTCGACCTCGCCGGGCGCGCCGGCATCCCCGGGCGCAACGTCTACGAGGTGGACAAGAGTGCCCAGACCAAGAAGTACAACGCCTACGTCAACGGCTTCGGCGCCTCGCAGCGCATCGTGCTGTGGGACACCACCCTCAAGGGCATGACCGACGACGAGATCCTGTTCGTCATGGGGCACGAGATGGGGCACTACGTGCTCGGCCACGTCTGGCAGGGAATCATCGTCTTCTCGCTGCTCGGCTTCGTGGTGTTCTTCGGAAGCTGGGTGCTGATGAACTGGGCGGTGAAGCGCTTCGGCGGGCGCTGGGGCTTCACCGAGCTGCACGACGTGGCATCCATGCCGCTGCTGACGATCACGCTCAGCCTCGCCTCGCTGGTGGTGCAGCCGGCGGCCAACTCGTTCTCGCGCCACATCGAGCACGACTCCGACATCTTCGGTCTCGAGGTGACGCGCTTGAACGATGCCGGCGCGCGCGCGTTCATCAAGCTCGGCTCGCAGAACAAGTCGGACCCCGAGCCCTCGGCGCTGGTCGAGTTCTTCCAGTACACGCACCCGCCGCTCATCGAGCGCGTGCGGTTCGCGACCGAATACCACCCGTGGACCGAGGGGAAGCCGTCGAAGCTGTTCCACGGGCGGGTGGCGGCGGCGCAGCCGTAGAGAGCGCACGGCCGGCGGCGGGCGCGTCGGCCGGCTGGCCGTGAGCCGCGCAGGGCGGCGGTGCCCCGAGGGAAGAGACGCCCGCGCCGGGCGCGAGTGCGCGCGC
The DNA here is from genome assembly GCA_001780165.1 of Candidatus Eisenbacteria bacterium RBG_16_71_46. GTDB lineage: Bacteria > Eisenbacteria > RBG-16-71-46 > RBG-16-71-46 > RBG-16-71-46 > RBG-16-71-46. The sequence goes on from MFFQ01000105.1 coordinate 20,781, forward strand.
TCAGGCCGCCGCGATGCGGATGACCGTCTGGGCGCGCTCGCCGCCGATCGGCGCCACCAGCCGCGCGGCGGGGAGCCGCGCGCCGTAGCGGGGGGCGACCTCGGCGGGATCGAGGCGCCAGTCGCCGGCGCCGTCGGTCTCGAAGGTCGCCACCGTCGCGCCGCTCACCACCACCGCGCGCGTGCCGTCGCGCTCGATGCGCGCTCCGGGGGCGAGGGCGAAGACCAGCTCGGCGCCCTCGCCCTCGACGCGATCCTCGATCGTGACCCACCCGGTCTCGACCGCCACGCGCCGCCAGTGGCGCTCGCCGTCGGCCCAGAGGCACTCGTAGCCGCCGTCCACAGCACTCACGCCGGCGCGCGCGCCCCACAGGAACGGCCCCAGCATCCGGCTCTGGCTGCGGTCGCCGAAGCGCACGGTGCAGTGCGATCCGGTCGCGCGGCAGCGGGCGCGGGCCTCGGGATCCTCGTGGTAGGCGAGGGTGCCGGGGTCGATCGCCACGCCGTCGAGGCCGCGGTGGACGGTCACCGCCAGCGCGTCGGCGTGGCCGTGCGCGGCGATGGGGCCGAGCCCGAGCGGTCCGTGGTCGAACGTCACGAGCAGACCATCCAGTCGCCAGACGGTGTAGCCGCCCGTGGCGAACTCGTGCCGCCCGTCCGCCGCGGCCCGCGCCGACGCCGGGGCGCGGCCGGGGAGCAGCAGCGCCAGCGCCTGCGTGTCGGCCGCGAGCGCGTCCGTGCCGAGCCACGCGGCGAGCGCGTTGCCGACCAGGTCCAATCGCGCGTAGCCCTCGGCGGCGAGCAGCACGCGGCCGTCGTCCTCGTCGCCGATCCGGGGCATGGAGCCGTCGGGCAGCCGCACGGTGCGCGCGAACTCGAGCGAGGCGCGCAGCCGCTCGCGCACCACCGGCGCCACGCTGCGGCTCCCCAGCGCCGCAGCGGTGAAGGCCACCAGCAGCAACTCCCAGACGAACGGCAGGTAGCCGAACGCCTGCTCGGCGGGCACCCCGTCGGGGTGGATCTGGCGCAAGGTCTCGCGCTCGAGCCCGCGCAGGCTCTCTTCGAGCAGCCCGCGGGCGCCGCGCAGCGCCGGGAACAGCCCGCCCATCACCGCGAGCGCCGCGTATTCGGCGATCAGGTGGTTGTTGGCGCTCGAGCCCAGGCTCAGGTGATCGCGGCAGTAGAGCGCCTGCTGGGCGAGGAGCCCGAGGCAGGGCTCGAGCGCCACCTCGCGCGCGCGGTCGCCGAGCAGGTTCAGCGTCGCGCACA
>MFFQ01000105.1:22069-29498 GCA_001780165.1 Candidatus Eisenbacteria bacterium RBG_16_71_46
CGTCGCGCACACCGCGAGCACGCGCACCGCCATCTCGATTCCGCTGGTGTGGTGGATGCCGTGGAGCAGCGGGTTGCGCGCGTTCCAGTCGTCGAGCCAGCGGATGGCCCGGCCGGCGAACGCCGGCTCGCCGCGGAGCCGTGCCCCCAGCGCCAGGACCGGAAGCGTGGTCAGGCGTCCGACCTCCCAGGTCGCCTTGGCCCCGCCCGCGAGGTCGGTGCGCCGGTAGTCGATGCGCGCGCTCGGCAGATCCGGCCACTCGCCGCCGGTGAGCGGGCTGCGCCGCCACTCCGGCGGATCGGCGAGCGTCACGCGGCGCCCGAAGAGCGTCCACTCACCGCGGTCGAGCTGCACCGCCTCGTCCAGCGCCGGCTCGAAGCCCGCCGGGTGGCGCGGGGCGTGGAGCAGCGCGCCGATCCGGCTGCCGTCGAGCGCTTCGCCCGCGCGCACGGCGAACAGCCGGCGGCCCGCCTCGGCCGGGCTCCAGCCGAGGTATTCGGGGGGGCGCAGGCGGTCGCGGAGCGCGATGCGGGTGCGGTGCGCGATCTCCGCCGGAGGCATCGCGCGCAAGCGCTGGAGCTTCCAGGAGAGAGCGCTCATCCCCCGGGACCGCGTGCGATCGCCGAGCGCGGCGTCGAAGCGCAGCACGGGGCGGCGCACGAGCGGGACTCGGCGGTCGGTGGCTGTTTTCCTCCGATCGCGTCGCGCGTCGCGGACGGCGCGCAGCTCATTCGATCACGACCAGACGCCGCGTGAGGCGCCCGTCCGCGGCACTCAGCGAGGCCAGATAGAGTCCCGGCGCCACGTGCCTGCCGGCCTCGTCGCGCAGGTCCCAGCCCTGGACGTAGCGGCCCGCCGCCATCGGCGCGGCGACGAGCCGGCGCACCCGGCGGCCCTGCACGTCGAGGATCTCCAGCCGCACCTCGCCCGCGCGCGGCAGCGCGAAGCCCAACGCCGCCCGACCGCGCGCCGGATTGGGTGCCGGGGGCGAGAACGCGAGCGTTGCCGGCGGCGGGCCGTCCTCCACCGCGACCGGCTGGGGTTGCGCCAGCGGGTCGTAGATCACCACGCGCAGCGAGTCGAAGTTGAAGCCGTCGTACTGCGCACCCGAGTCCGAGAGCAGCCGGTAGCGCAGGCGCGCGGCGGTCGCGGTGGGCCCGGCGAACGCCGACAGGTCCACGCGCTCCGGCTTCCAGTAGTTGCGCACGCCGGCGTAGACCGGCTTGCCCGCGGGCTGCACGCCGATCGCGCCCGGGACCGTCGCGCGCCCCGCGAGCGGCGTCCAGGTGCTGCCGTCGAGGCTCGCTTCGATCACCGCGGCGTCGTAGTCGTTCTCGATCTGCCAGCGCGTGTCGAAGAAGGCGTAGGCGTGCACTCCGGCCGAGAGATCGAGCGGGTCGTGCAGGGTGAGGCGCGCGTTGGAGTTGGCCGCGTACTTGCCCGACGGGCTGTCGGCGAAGTAGCGGCTCGGGTGGATCGGATCGTTGCTGACGATGCCCCAGGCGCTCGAGACGTCCCAGGCGCCGAGCCCGCCCGAGGCGCCGTCGGCGAACACCACCGTCGGCGTGCCGACCGGGATCTCGACCGTGTCGCGCGCGTAGAACCCCGCGGGCGTGGTGAACTCGACCCGGAAGCGCACCAGCCGCCCCGGCGTGACCGTGTCGTCGGCGGCGACGGTGAAGGTCACGCCGCCCGTGGCGTCGGCGCTCTGGAGCGAACCGATCGTGGGATAGGCGATCGGGCCGGAGAGCACGTTGGCGCCCGCATCGAGCGAGGCGAGTGCGGCCCCGAGCCCGGGACCCGCCGGATCGAGCCCGATGTTGCGCGCCCGCACCGCGAGGTGGGAGGCGCCGCCGGCGTCGAGCGTCCCTTCCGCGAGCGCGGCGCTCTCGACCCGCACGTAGGCTCCCGCGATCGCCGCCACGGTGTAGCACGCGCGCAGGTTCTGCCGCGCCAGCGGGACGATGCGCGAAGGGGCGGGCCAGAAGCCGTCGGCGTCGTTGCCGACCTCGGGCGTCCAGGTGAAGGCGCGCGGCTTGAGCGCTTCGTCGCCGTAGCACCAGTCGTTGAACTCGCCGTTGACCGCGTAGAGGATGCGCGGCCCCGAGCCCGTCATGTAGCCGTTGCCGAGGCTCATCTCGTCGTTCCACTCGTAGAACGCCGCCGAGTCGGGGACGCCCGCCGGGGTGTAGCCCCAGGGGTTGAGCAGCAGGTCGCTGTAGGTGTGGAACGAGAGCCCGGTGCGCGGCTCGAGCTGCGCCACGACGTCGCGCTGGGCCTGGGTCTCGGGCTCGGAGAAGGCCGAGGGGCCGCGATAGGTCGCGTCCGACCGGGTGCCGCTCGAGCCGATGTTGTCGTAGCCCCACTTGTAGCCGAAGTTGCGGTTGAGATCCACGCCGTCCTGGCTGTTGACCGTGCCGCTGCCGTCGTTGTCGCGCAGGTTCTTGCGCCAATTGCCGCCGCCGCCGGGGTTGGTCGCGCGGTTGCGCTCGTAGCCGTCCGGGTTCACCACCGGGACGATGTAGATCACGCGCTGATCGAGCAGGTAGGTGGCGAAGGGGTCCGGGGCGTAGCCCGCGAGCAGGTCGTCCACGAAGTAGAATACCGTCTGCATCCCCTCGGGCTCGCGCGCGTGGGTGAGGGCGTTGAAGAATGCGACCGGGCGCGTGTCGGGGCCCACCACCGACTTGCCGAGCTCGAGGCCCCAGATCGGCCGCCCCTGGACGGTGTAGCCCAGCGTGTCGAGCTTGTCCGCCACCACGTCGTGGGTGTCGTCGGCGACCAGCTGGTCGAGCTTCATCTTGACCTCGTCCAGCGTCCAGTAGCCGCCCATGCTGCCGGAGCCGAACGGCGGGAGCAGCTGCGTGCGAAAGACGCCGTCGGGGCCGGTGGCGCTGCGCACCGGCGTTCCCGGGGGGCGCGGGCGCGCGGCGAGTTCCTCGGCGGCCCGCCGCGCCGCGCTGGCCGCGGGGTCATCGTCCAGCACTTCGACCCGCGCGCCGAGTGTGGCGAGCGTCGCCGCGTCGCCGGGCCATTCGAGGAGCGTCGCCGATTCGCCGGCCTTGACGTCCACCACGTCGAGCCCCGCTTCCAGCAGCCCGGCGAGGGTGACCACGCGGTCGAGGGCGACGCGCACCAGTCGCGGCTCGGGCGACTGCGCGTGCGCGGGAGCGGCGGCCAGCAGCAGTCCCAAGGCCAGGGACGCGAGCGGTCGGGTCATGCGGGAATCTCCGCGGGATCGTGGGCGAGGACGATGCAGGAGTTTATCACGCGGGCCCGCGTGGACCGACCCGCGGTGCGGCCCCGGCGAACCTGACGCGCGCAGCGCTCCGGCGAATCCGCCGCCGGCCGCGGCCCCAGGGAGGCCGACCCGCGCTGCGGCCCCGCGGGTCCCGGCGCTCACTCCGCGAGCGTGCGATGGAGGAAGTCGAACACCGCGCGCAACGCCTCGGCGCGCGGCACCGCATGCTCGGCCTCGGGATCGAAGTGGGCCTCGACCGTCACCCCCGCCGCCTCGAGCGCGTGCTGGAACGCGTGCGCCTGCGCCGCCGGCACCCGGGTGTCGTTCTCGCCGTGGATCAGGAGCACCGCGGCGTGCACCCCGCCGGCGCGCAGCGCCGGCGAGCGCTCGCGCCAGGCGCTGCTGTCGCTGCCGGCCTCGGCGAGGATGGTGTCGCGGAAGCCAGGAAGCTGCGTGCCGCGGTAGACGGCCCACAGGTCGTAGATGCCCGACTGCGCCACCACCGCCCGCACGTCGCGACGCTGGATAGCCAGCTCCACCGCCGGGCCGGCGCCGCGCGAGATGCCGTAGACGGCAAGCCGCGTCGTGTCCACCCCCGGGGTGCGCGTGAGATCGACGAAGGCCGCCATCAGCGCGCGCATCGTGTGCGGTCCCATGAGGTCCGCGGGGCCGTCGGACTGCCCGTAGCCGGGCATGCTCACCAGTGTCACCGCGTAGCCGCGCGCCGCGAAGATCGCACCCATGCGCAGCATGCGGCGCGCGTCGCCGCCGTGGCCGTGAACGAACAGCAGCCCGGGCATCGAGGCCTCGGGGTGGGGCGGGCGGACCGTCACCACCTCGACCCGGCGCCCGTCCACCGTGAGAAACAGCGACGGGTAGTGGCCCCAGCCGGCGCCGGGCACCGCGTGCACCGTGGCCGCGAAGTGCAGGGGCTCGTGGCTCGCGGTGTGGGCCAGCAGCTCGAACGTGATGGTCGCCCGCTCGGCGGCGGCCGACATCGTGAGGCTCAGGTCTCCTGAATCGCGCCCCGCGACCGCGGGCAGGATGCCGAGCAGCGCGGTGAGATCCTGGCGCGAAACCCGCTCCGAGCGGGGATCACCGGGTCCCGTGTCCTCGATCACCGCGCGCAGGCTGTCGAGGTAGATTCCAGTCTCGAATGGGTTCACGAGCCTGAGCCCGATCGGCCAGTTGAATCCCTCGTCGGCGGCGACCTCGGGCGTCACCGGAAAGAAGCGCGGCGCGGAGGCGGCCGCGACGTGGGGGTTGGCGCCGGCCAGCGCGCAGCTGGCAATCAGCGCCACGCCCGCGGCCAGCGCCAAGCGTGCGAGCGGGGCGGCAGGGGCAAGCGACGCCGCGGGGGCGGGCGGCGAGGGAGGGGCGAGCGGGGCGGCGCGGGCGAACGACGCCGCCAAGTGCCGCACCCGAGCTTGGGCGCGATACGGCGGCGCAGTCCTTTCGCGGCGTGATCCGGGAGTCCGCATGCGCGCCTATGCTAGCATGTCCGGCGCCGCAACCGAGGGATGCATCTTTCGCCCATGACGCCCCGCCTCGCCTGGCTCTTCGACGTGGATGGCACGCTCCTCACCACCGAGGGGGCGGCCCGCCAGGCCTTTTCCGCCGCGCTGCACGATCGGCTCGGGGTGGACGACCCGCTCACCGACATCGCCTTCTCCGGCCGCACCGAGCCGCGCATCCTGCGCGACATCCTCGACAAGCACGGCCGGCACTTCCTGGACGGCGACGAGGCGGCGTTCTGGAATGCCGTCTTCGACCGCATGCGCGTCCTCCTGGTGCCGCCGCGCGGCCGGCTCATGCCCGGCATCCCCGCGCTGCTCGACGCCGTCGAGCGCGAGCCGGGCTGGGTGATGGGCCTGCTCACCGGGAACATGACCGAGATGGGGCAGATCAAGCTCCGGCGCTTCGGGATCGAGCGGCGCTTCGCCTTCGCGGCGTTCGGCGAGCAGGCCGAGGATCGCAACGCCCTGGCGCGGCTCGCCGTCGCGCGGCTCGGCGAGCGCTACGGCATTCCGCCGGCGCGCTGCATCGTGGTGGGCGACACCGAGCACGACATCGCCTGCGCGCGCGCCGCCGGCGCCCGGGTGGTGGCGGTGGCGACCGGCGGCATCGCGCGTGCCGACCTCGAGGCCCACCGCCCCGACCTGGTGCTCGACGACCTGACCAGGCGCGGCGCGCTGCTCGACTGGGCGCGAGGGATCGCCGAGCAGGGCTGAAGAGCGCGCCGCGCTGAGTGAGGTCCACCGATCGGGAAGAGTGCACCGTAGCGTCGCCCGCGGGGCGGGCAACGGGCGCCCGAGAGGCGCCGGCGATGACTCAGAACCGATCGCCCAGCATCAGGTCAAAGCGTTGTCGGCCCCCATCCGTGCGTCCCCAGTCCAGCCGGAGGGGCCCGAAGGGGGTCGCGACTTCCCCACCGGCGCCGAACCCCGCGCGCGACCCGGTGCCGAGATCCGCGCCGCTCACCAGACCCTCGACCGTTCCCACCTGCCCCACCAGATACAGGCTGAAGACACTCGAGAACTCGCGGACCACACGCAGCTCGCCAGCCAGCATCCGATGGCCCAGCCACTCGTCGAGGCTGAGCCCGGTCAGGGTCGGGGGGCCGCCGAGTCCGACCAAGGCGTCCGCGGGCGCCCGGCCGGACGCGCCGCCGGCTCGCGCGCCCGGACGCACGACGTAGCTGCCGCGCTTGATGTCGATATCGAACCAGGCGTTCACGCGCGAGTACCCGTCGGCGCCCGGGGCCCAGTCGCCCTCGATCAGGCGGTGCGCTGCGCCCTGGCCTTCGGTGCGGAACGCCACGAGCGCCCCGCTCCAGGCGTCCCCAGGGCCGGTCACGTGGCCCCAACCGGCGCCGAGCTGGAGGACCTGCCGGTGGAGGAGTCCGACCTGACCGCCGAGCATGGCCTCGCTGCGATTGCTCGTGAGCAGGCCGATGCGCTCGCCGTCCGCGAACACGCGAGGCCTGGTCCCGCGCTGCGTGCCGCGGACGAACCATCCCCTGCCGCCGCGATCGAGCGCGTACGGCTCACCGCTCACGTTCACGGCCCAGCTGAACTGGCGCAGCACGCCATCCACGCGCACCAGCGCCGGCAGGGGTCCCGAGACCGGCCGCAGCGCGAGCCCGGCGAGCACGCGGGCGCCTTCGTCGGTCCCGACGGCCGCCGCCAGGCCGAGTTCCTGCGCCGGTTGCTCGCGCACCTCCAGTGCGAGCACGGTCGAATCGCCACGCACCTCGAGGGTGGGCCACTGGCTCTCGAACAGCCCCGAACGCTGGAGGCGGTCCAACGCCGGCACCAGCTCGTGCGGCAGGAACGGGCCCTCGGGCAGGCGCCCCATGACCGCCCGGGCGGCCCGGCCGCGCGCGACCACGCCCCCACGCCATTCGATCGACTGCGCCAGGCGGGGCAGCATTGGGACCGCCCGGGTCAGCGGCGTCTTCGCCCGCGGCAGGCCCGCGGCGATCGCGAAGCGGTGGATCGGCCCCCGCGCCTCGCGGTAGCTGCGCTCGATGATGGTGTCCGTGGCGGCGAATCCCGTGGCCGAGATCCCGGGGAGCTTCAGCCACACGTAGGTGTCGCGGCTGGTGAGCGTGTCGCGCTGGCCACGCTTGTTGAGCATGTCGAAGAGCTGGAGCGCCACCACGACGCCCGACGTCTGCTCGTCGAGCTTCGGCACCGGCAGCGCCACGTCCACGGCGAGCAGCCGATCGGCGCCGGCGATGCGGGCCGCATCGAGGGGCATGTTGGCGGACATGCCGCCGTCGAGCAGGAGATGCTCCCCGTCGGACATCGGCGTGAACAGCAGCGGCATGCTGATGGTGGCGCGCACCGCGCGCGCGACGCTGCCCCGCGTGAGCAGGACCCAGCGTGCGGTGGCGAGATCGGTGGCCACGGTGCGGAAACGGATCGGGAGGAGGTCGAACTCACCCGCGCACGCGGCGTCGCTGTCGAGAAACATGCGCATGAGCGTGAAGTTGAGCTCGGAATCGTCGAGGAGGCCGGAGGGGAATCTCCATCCCGAGTGGAACCCCACCAGCTTGATCCACACCCGCGGGCGTGGCGGTGAGCGCCAGCCGTAGGCATCGGTGCGCGGGCCGAAAATCCCGCTCCAGTCGATGTCGCGGGCGATGGTCTGGATCTCGTGACTGGAGTAGCCGCACGCATAGAG
>MFFQ01000106.1 GCA_001780165.1 Candidatus Eisenbacteria bacterium RBG_16_71_46
TCGTCGCGCTGAGGCGCCGGGTCGCCGCCGGCGGCCCAACCGCCACCCACCTACTGCAGACCGAACCGCACCCGCACCGCCACCCACACCGCCACAGGCTTGTTGTTGGCAAGCGCCGGTTTGAAGATCCACTGGCGGACGCTTGCGTTCGCGGCGTCATCGAGCGCCGGCACGGATTGGGTGACTCCGCAGTCGGCCACGGTGCCGTCTTCGAGCACGAGCGCCTGCACCATCACCGTGCCCTCGACCCCCGCGCGCTTCGCCTCGTCGGGGTAGATCGGCGGCACCTTGGTGATGATTTCGGGGAGTTCCTCGACGTAGACGTAATCGCCGATCGCCGGGCGGCGTCCGGGCGGCGCCGGGCCCTCGCGCGGCGGCTGGCCGGGGGGCGGCGACTGCTCGGGCGCGCGCCGCGCGAAGCCGGCGACGCGGCGCCATCGTTGGATGATCGTCCCGGAGCGGAGGCTGGTGTAGGTGCCCCGGCGCCGTCCGGAGCATCGGCGGCGCCGCGATGGCGAAAGACGCCGCGGTAGACCGTGCCCTCGAGGATGCCCACGCCTTCCCAGCCGGCCGAGCACGTGAGGTGGTAGACGTCGCCGAAGAGGCGCTTTACGCGCACCTCGGCGCTATCGCCCTCGATCGCGTAGCCGCCCTCGATCGCTGGCCCGGCCTGCGGCCTGGACCGCTCGGGCGACGCGGTCGCTCCGGGCGGCGCGCCGAAGCCGGCCGCCGCGGGCAGGAGAGTGACGATCACCGCGGTGAAGAACAGTCCCCGAACACGCGGACCCGTTCTCGCCGCCGGAGCCCTCGCGGCGGCCAGTGGGTGTCCCCGGCCTGCCGCCCGATCCGTCCTCAAGGCCGATGCCCCGCGATCCGGATCCCGTCGAGGACCTCCGACTGCTCGGAGACCATCAGCCCGAGCGGGTTCCCGTTGATGTCCGTGGCCTCGGACTCGAGGTGGGCCTCGAGGCGCAGGTAGCCGCTCGGACCGTACCAGACGTGGACCCGGTCATTGGGTCCGAACAGATCGGACGTGATGCGGATGCGGAAGCCGAGCTTGCGGCCCACCGGGAGCTGCAGGACGTCCAACCGCTCGACCAAGCCCGCGAACAGCGGCGAGGGGCGGATCACCCAGCGCGCTCTGGGGTGGAGCGGGTAGCGGAGGCGGGTGATCTCGCCGGGCTGCGGGCCGCCGCGGCGCATGAGGCCCTCCGCGGCCTCGCCGGGCGAGCGACCCAGCGCGCGCTCGATCCATTCGCTCCGAACGCGCAGGCGCTCCCACGCGGCGCGGTACGCGGCGCGCTCGGCCCCGAGTGGCAGCGTGCGCTCGAGTGCGGTCCACGCCGATTCGCGCGCGTCGGCGGGTACGCCGGCCGCCGGCATCGCGGGCATCCGCTCGGCCCCGGGCGCCACGGCGCTCGCCACCTGGCTCGGCGCGCACGGCGGCGGCGGACCGTCGGTCTCGTAGAGCCCCGAGCGATCCTGGCGGAACGCGATGTTTCCGGGGAAGACTCCCCCGCCTTCCTGGCGGATGACGTAGGTCTCGATCACGTACGTCCGGCCCAGCAGCTCCTCCTCGCAGGTCAGCTCGCGCTCGACGGTCGAGCGAACGACCACCGGCGCCGGATCGGGATCGGTGCCGTCGAAGATCCGGTAGGCGAATCTCCGCGCGTAGTGCCAGCGGTTGCCGATCTCGAGCGGATAGAACGCGAGCCCCGGCGCCAGCGCGGGCGCGAGCGCGCCGGTCGGAGCGTCCTGGATGAGCGCCTGCGCGTCGGGTGCTACGCCCGCGCCCGGCGGGACGGCGGATCCGTCCGGGGCCGTGGGGTGCGGTCCGGCGCACCCGAAGAAGGCCAGCGAAACGAGAAGCGGCGCGAGTACCAGGGCGAGACGGCGAGGTCGGTTCACGGCGGCACCTCCATTCGGGAGCTTGCAGAGGAACGGTTCGGAGCGACTCGATTATCGGGCGCGGCAGGGCATCGGGCCACGGCCAGATCGCGCGTGGTCGCATCGAGCCAACTGCACACTTGTGCATCAGCGCCCCGGGCGCGATAATCCAGCGCATGCGCTCGGACTACCGCGAGGAACCCTGCAAGGCCGCGCTCAACCAGGTGCGCGGGATGGGCTTCGGCTGGTCGCTCAATCCCTACATGGGCTGCGCGCACCGCTGCGCCTTCTGCTACGTGCGCGCCTTCGAGCGGCGCGCCGACCGGCCGGGGGACGCGCGCTACGGGAACTCGATCCGCGTCAAGATCAACGTGGCCGAGGTGCTGCGCAGCGAGCTGGCGCGACCCTCGTGGCGGCGCGAGCTGGTGGCGGTGGGTGCCGCGACCGATCCCTACCAGCCGGCCGAGGGGCGCTACCGCCTGACGCGCGCCTGCCTGGAGACGCTGGCCGAGGCCCGCACTCCATTCGGCATCGTCACGCGTGGTCCGCTCGTGGTGCGCGATCTCGACGTGCTGCAGCACGCGGCGCGGCGCGCCGAGGTCTCGGTGTGTCTTTCCATTCCTACGCTCGACGACGCCATATGGCGCCGCACCGAGCCCGGCGCCCCGCCGCCGCGCCAGCGGTTGCGCGCCCTGGAGCGGCTGGTCACCGCCGGCATCCGCGCCGGGGTCGCCATCGCGCCGATCCTCCCCGGCATCTCGGATCGCCCGGAGCAGCTCGAGCAGGTCGTGCGCGCGGCGCGCGGGGCCGGCGCGACGTTCGTCTGGGGCAGCCTGCTCCATCTCAAGCCCGGGACGCGCGAGCACTTCCTCGACCTCGTGGGGCGCGAGTGGCCGGACCGGGTGCGCGACTACGAGCGGCTCTACGGCCAGCGCGCCTACCTGCAACGCCGCGAGAGCGAAACCGCGCTCGCGCGGATCCGCGACCTTCGAGTGCTCCACGGCATCGCCGATCGCCGACCGGCCCCGCTCACCCCGCCGGCTCAGCCGAAGCAGCTCGATCTGGCGCTGTAGCGGCGCCGAAAGCCGAGCGGTCCACCCGCGCTACGGTCGGCCGCTCACCTCGCCGGCGTGCAACGCGCTCGCGCCCCCGACCGCCCGCCGCCCCCGCGTGCATTCGCGCGCGCCGTGCATTATCGTCGGTGCCCGTGACACCCCGCACCCGCTCCCGTCCATGGAGGGACCTTGGCCCGACCTGCCGACACCGGAACCCCGCTGTTCCACGGCGCGGCGTTCACCGATCCCCAGCAGGTGCTCGAGACCATCTTCGGCTACCGCACCTTCCGGCCCGGGCAGCGCGAGATCATCGACGCGGTGATGGGCGGGCAGGACTGCATCGGGGTGATGCCGACCGGGGCCGGCAAATCGCTCACCTTCCAGTTGCCGGCGCGGCTGATGCCGGGCGCGGTGCTGGTGATCTCGCCGCTGATCTCGCTGATGAAGGACCAGGTGGACGCGCTCACGCGGCTCGGCTTCCGCGCCGCGGTGCTCAACTCGACCATCGACTTCGACGAGCGGCGCCGGCGGCTGGCGCAGCTTAGGCGCGGCGAGCTGGAGCTGGTCTATGTGGCGCCCGAGGGGCTCGAGGGTTCGCTGCGCGGGCTGATCGCGGGAGCGCCGGTGAGCCTGGTGGTGGTGGACGAGGCGCACTGCATCAGCCACTGGGGGCACGATTTCCGCCCCGCCTACCGCAGGCTCCAGGGGCTCAAGCAGGAGCTGGGCGACATTCCGGTGCTGGCCTTGACCGCCACCGCGACGCGGCGGGTCACGGCGGACATCATCCACCAGCTCGGCATGAAGTCGCCGGCCGGCTACAAGGGCTCGTTCTATCGCCCCAACCTGGTGATCACCTCGCAGAAGAAGGGCACCGGGCGCAACACGCGGCGCGACCTGCTCGGCATCGTGCGCCGCCACGCGGGCGAGTGCGGCATCGTCTACTGCATGAGCCGGCGCTCCGTCGAATCGGTCGCCGACTGGCTGCGGACGCAGGGGGTGCGCGCCCTGCCCTACCACGCCGGGTTGCCCGAGGAAGTGCGCACGCGTCACCAGGACGCCTTCGCGCGCGACGATGCCGAGGTGGTGGTGGCGACGATCGCCTTCGGCATGGGGATCGACAAGAGCAACGTGCGCTTCGTCGTCCACCGCGACCTGCCCAAGAGCGTCGAGGCCTGGTACCAGGAGATCGGCCGCGCCGGGCGCGACGGGCTGCCCAGCGACTGCGTGGTCATGTACTCCTGGGCCGACGTGATCGGCTACGACGCCTTCCTCCAGGGAGTGGAGGACCCGGCGTTGAAGGCCGAGACCCGGCGCCGGACGGTGGACCTGTTCCGCCTGCTCGACGGCGGCGGCTGCCGGCACCAGGCGCTGGTGCGGCACTTCGACGAGACCATCGAGCCGTGCGGCGCGTCGTGCGACGTCTGCCGCGGAGCGGGGATCGAGGCGCTGGTGGCACCCGGGCCCGTCGAGGTGCGCGCGCGGGGGACGGCGGCGGGCGGCGCGGCGCGGGGGGCGTCGCCGTCGGCGTTCGACGTGCGGGCGGCCACGCCGGAGCAATCGGCGTGCTTCGAGCGGCTGCGGGCGGTGCGCCGCCGGCTCGCCGACGCCGAGGGCGTGCCGGCCTACATCGTGTTCAGCGACGCCGTGCTGCGCGAGATGGCCGCGCGCCTGCCGCGCTCGGAGGAAGCACTGCTCGAGGTGCCGGGGGTGGGACCGGTGAAGCTGCGGCGCTACGGTGCCGCGTTTCTCGAGGCGCTGAGCGAGGAGTGAGCGCGCGCCGCGACGCGGCGGGAGGGACGACGATGAACGACCCGATCCAGCATCTGCTCGACGAGCACCGCGACATCATGCTCCAGGTCGCGGACCTGCGCCGCGCCGTGGAAGACCTCGGCCGGCGGGGCGAGGCCGCGCTGCCCGAGGCGCTGCCGGTGCTGGGCGCGGTCGGCCGCATGATGGCCGGACAGCTCCTCCAGCACGCCCGCAAGGAAGACGAGGCGCTGTTCCCCGCGCTCGAGGAGATCTTCGGCCGCGAGGGCTCGCCGACCGGGGTCATGCGCCGGGAGCACGCCGACATCCACGCCCAGGCCGCGCGCTTCCGCGAGACCCTCCACGAGCTGAACCAGATCGAGCATCCGGCGATCGTGGCCCACGGCCGCTCGCTGCGGGAGCTCGCCGCGGGCGGCGCCGGCGCGGAAGCGTTGCGCGCGACCGGGGCGGAGATCGTGCGCCTGCTCGATCTGCATTTCGCGAAGGAGGAGCAGGTCCTGTTCCCCATGGCGCGCGAGATGCTCTCGCCCGAGGCGATGGAAGCGGTCATGCGGCAGATGCGCGCGCTGGAAGGGTCCAAAGCGGGCTGAGCGTTACGCCGCGGGCCTGGCGTCCGGCGTGGGCCGAGCGCCCCTGGGCCAGGCGTTCCGCCGGCTGGGCGTCTCCCGCACCGGCGGGCCACCGCTGCTCGGGGCCGCGTCAGTTCGGCAGCAGCGGGTCCCGCAGCCGCGCGGCGATATAGCGCACCCGCTGCCGCGCCTCGACCGACGCGGAGTCGCGCGCGGCGACCGTGAGATAGTGCGCGAGCGCCTCGATCGGGAACCCCTCGAGTTCGTAGGTCTTGGCCTGCCACATCATCGCCCGCGCCCAATCCTCGCGCGTTCCGGCGAGGGCGGCCGCGGAATCGAGCAGTGCCAGCGAGCGCTGCTCGAGCCCGAAGCGTTCGAGGCTGTTGCGGCACGCGCTGCGCGCGCGACCGAATCCCAGGCCGCCCCAGGCGACGTTGTGCCACGCGGTGGCGAGCCCGATCATCAGCGAGACGTTCCCCGGCTGAGTCGCGCGCAGCCGGGCCGCCCAGTCGAGCGCGCCCCGCCAATCCTGCGCCGCGAGCGCCGCGCGCTGACTGTCGGCCATCGCGGCGAGCGGAACGACCGGAGCGTAGACGTCTCGCGGCGGGGACGGCTTGAGCCGCAGGATCGCCCATGCGATGAGGGCGAGCGCCACGGCGGCGAGCAGGACCGCCCACGGCGGGAAGCGCATCGGGCGCCGCACGGAGGGCCCCGGGATGCCCTGGGCGGCTGGCGGCGGAGCCGCGTGCGTCGGCCTGCGTTGCGCGCCGCCGCGCCCCGCTCTGCGCCCGCGATCGCTTCCCCGGGCGGTCATCGGGCACCCTGTGGCGGGCGCGAGGCGCCCGGCACGCGCCCGGGCCGCGATCGGATCACCGGGCACCCTGCGGCGCGCGCGTCACGCCGGGCTCGCGCCCGGGCCGCGATCGGATCACCGGGCATCCCGCGGCGCGCGCGACACGCCGGGCTCCCGACCGGGCCGCAGTCGGATCATCGCCTGCCGCCCGCGACGGGGACCACGCGGAAGGCGATCTCGCCGCGCTCGCCCGCTCCCTCCACCCACACGCCGTCCACCACGCGCGCGCCCTCGGTGAGGGCGGCGGTGGCCCGCATGCCGTCGGGCACCCGCACGCGCACCGGTACGCGCACCGTGCCGAAGCGCGCGCGCAGCACATCGTCGGCGGGACGCTCGAGCGTCACGTCGAGCGTGCCGAACCGCGTGGGGGCGCCGAGCAGGCGGGTCCCGTTCCACCACTCCGCCGCGCCGCCGAGGGCGAGCTCGAGGGTGTCGCGGGTGTCGCTGGCCACCATGTTCCGCAGCACGTCCACGATCACCGCGGCGGCGGTGGAGTGCGGGGGCATGTTGGCCCCGAAGCCCCCGTCGCGGTGGACGATCTCGGCCTGGCCCAGCGTCGAGCTGCTGTGCGACAGCAGATCGCCGAGCCAGCGCCGCGCGATCTCGGGCCGGCCCGCGAGCAGGGCCCACTGCGCGAGGTCGGCGCCGAGGTAGGTGTGCAGCGAGTCGCGCGGGCCGTAGCGCACCAGGCCGGTGCCGCCGGCCTCGGCCGTCATCCGCCGGGCGAGCGCGGCGAGCCGCGGGTCGTCGGCCGGCAGCGCGCGCGTCGGATAGCCCACCGCCGCGTTGCCCCAATCGCGTCCCGGTCCCTGCCACGAGGGCGGGATGTCGGCGTGCCGGATGCGCGCGAGTGCTGCGAGGAATGCCGCGCGGTAGTCCGCGTGAGCGGCGAGCGCCTCGCGCGCGAGGGCCTGCTCGCCGGCGCGCGCGGCCAGCGACGCCACCGCGGCCTCGCCCGCGATCGCCCAGGCGTCGTTGCCGACGAGCTGCGCCCGCACCAGCTCGGCGTCGCGCGGATCGCCGAAGGGCAGCAGGCCGGCCCACGGCAGCTTCAGCTCGCGGGTCGCGGTGCGCTGCGCTTCGATCCAGTGCCGGCCGGAGACCGCGAACCGCAACAGCTCGCGCGCGGCGTCCGGCGCCGGCGGCAGCGCGGTCGCCTGGTCCATCGCCCACAGCGCCTGGCCGGTGCCGTCGAGCTGCCCGCGCTGAGAGAGCAACGCGCCGCTCGGGAGCTGGAAGCGCGTGAAGGTGCGCGCGTCGTCGAGCGCCAGCTCGGCCAACCCGCCCACCGCCAGCGCCCGCACCACGCGCGCACCGTCGCGCAGCCAGACGTCCCGGTACTGGAACGGATTGCCGATCGGCACCCAGCGCCCGCCGTCGCGCTCGTGGCACTGGATGAGCGTGACCAGCGCCGCCCGCCACGCGGCGTTCGCCAGCGTATCGGGAGTCTCGAGCCGCGTCGCGCGCCCGAGCCACCCGCGCCACAAGCGCCGCGAATCCCCGGCGACGCGCGCGTGCGCCGCGGCGCCCGCCAGCGACTGCGGCGGAAGCCCCGAGCGGTAGAGCGGCATCCAGAACGTCCACGCCCGCCGCTCGCCGGTCGCGAGCCGGGCCACGCAGCGCGCGGTGAGCAGCGCCCCGTGGGGGGGCGCGCCGGATGCTTCCTGCGCGCCGGGCTCGGGCGCGGCGGCGCCATCCACGCCGGCCGCCACGAGCCCGTCGAGGAGCACCGCGCGGCCGCTCCACGCGAGCCGGCGACCCGCGGGAGCGGGGGCGTCCCAGGGCAGGTGATGCGGGTCGGGCTGCCGCGTCGAGAGGCGCGCGAGGATCTCGC
The DNA here is from genome assembly GCA_001780165.1 of Candidatus Eisenbacteria bacterium RBG_16_71_46. Taxonomy (GTDB): domain Bacteria; phylum Eisenbacteria; class RBG-16-71-46; order RBG-16-71-46; family RBG-16-71-46; genus RBG-16-71-46. The sequence goes on from MFFQ01000106.1 coordinate 7,966, forward strand.
ACGGCCCGCTTCCCGGGGCGCGCCGCGTCACTTCCACGCGCACCGAGAGCATCAGGGCGGTGTCTCCGAGGGCGCGGGCGGGCGCGGCCGCGGCCTCGAAGGTGACGAGGTGCAGCGAGTCGGCCACGGTCCAGTGGGCGACCGGAACACCGTCGCGCTCGAAATAGACCGGCGAGACCGTGACCGCGCCGCCGCCCGACCCCAGATCCCAGGCGAGCGCGACCTCGCCGTTGGAGACGACGGCGCCGGGACCGACCTGGAACGCGCGCCGGGCACCGGGGTAACCGAGGGCGGCGATCGAGTGGACGTAGCTCTCGCGAAACACCTGAGGCTCGCCCGCGGCCGGCACGCGCTCGGCGGGTGGCGCGGCGCAGGCGCCGAGAAACGCGGCGGCGATCCACGCCGCGATCGAGCGCGGGCGGACCGGGCGGGGGATGCCGCCCGGCGCGCGCCGGCGGCCGCGGCCCGCGGCGGCGCGGGAGGACGGTGACCGGGAGGGATGCCCGGACGACGAGATGGAGGTGGAAGACGAGGCAGCCGGAGAAGACCCTGAAGACCGTGCACGCGCGATCATGGATGGGGAGTCTACGACAGCGCGCCGCCGCCCGCGGCATGGGATCGCCGGGGCCGCGCTCGACGCTCGCCGCCGCCCGCGGCATGGGGTCGCGGAGGCCGCGCTCAACGATCGCCGCCGCCGGCTGCATGGGATCGCGGGGGGCACCGTGCTCGAGGCTCGGCGCGGCCCGCCGCGCTCGACGCTCGCCGCCGCCGGGGTGTATCGTCCGCCCTCATGCGCCCCGTCAGCCGCCCCGCCACCGCCACCGTCGCCGCGCGCATTCCCTACGCCAACGCCGCGCCGTTCTACGCGCTGTGGGCCGACGCCCCGTTCGCGGTGCGCAACCTCGTGCCCCGCGATCTCGGCCGCGAGGCCGAGGCCGGAGGCGTGGACCTCGGACTGATGGCCGCGGCGGACTACCTGCGTCTCGCCGACCGCTTCGAGCTGCTCGCGCCGCCGATGGGCGTGGCGGCGCGGGGGGCGGTGCAGTCGGTGCTGCTGTTTTCGCGCCGCCCGGCCGCCGCGCTCCGCGGCGCCGTGATCTCGGTGACGCCCGAGACCTCGACCTCGATCCGCCTGCTCCACCTGCTGCTCGACGTGCGGCGCGGCCTCGAGGGCGTGCGCTACGTGCGTGGCCTCGAGCCCGCGCAGGCCGACGCGCTGCTGCTGATCGGTGACGGCGCGATGCGCATGCGCCAGCGGCGTCCCGAGGGCTTCACGCAGACGCTCGACCTCGGCGCCGACTGGCTGGAGTGGACCGGGCTGCCCTTCGTCTACGCGGTATGGGCGGTGCGCCGCAGCCTGGAGCCCGCCACGCGGGCCGAGCTGAGCGCGTTTCTCGACGCGTCGCTGGCCGCCGGGGTCGGCGATCTACGCGAGGTCGCGCGCCGGCAGACCGACGCCGGCTGGAGCGTCGAGGAGATGGAAGCCTACCTGCGGCGCTTCCACTACCGGCTTGGCCCGGAGGATCTCGAAGGGCTCGCGCGATTCGACGCGCTGGCCCGCGAGCACGGCCTGCTGCAGGCCGATTGACGCAACCCGGCCGCGCGCCGCCGCGTAGAGCGAGCCGTGCACCGCCGCCGTGACCGCGGCGCGCATCCTGACGGGAGGAAGGCTCCGATGGCCATCATGCACGAGGTGGAGTACGAGATCCAGGGCGACGACATGCAGTTCGTCCGGATCGTGTTGGACCCGCAGGAGGCGGTGATCGCCGAGGCCGGCGCCATGATGTACGTGGAGGACGGCATCGAGATGGAGACCATCTTTGGCGACGGCTCGCCGCAGAATCGCGGCGTCATGGGCTCGCTGCTCGGCGCGGGCAAGCGCCTGCTGATCGGCGAGTCGCTGTTCATGACCGTGTTCCAGAACCAATCGCAGCAGCCACGGCGGGTGGCGTTCGCCGCGCCCTACCCCGGCAAGATCCAGCCGCTTCACCTGGCCGAACTGGGCGGCGAGATCATCGTCCAGAAGGAGTCCTTCCTGTGCGCGGCCCGCGGCGTCAGCATCGGGATCGCGTTCAACAAGCGCTTCGGCGCCGGGCTGTTCGGCGGCGAGGGTTTCATCATGGAGCGTCTCCAGGGGGACGGCTGGGCCTTCGCGCACGCGGGCGGCACGCTCGAGGAGAAGACGCTGGCCGCGGGCGAGACGCTGCGCGTGGACACCGGCTGCCTGGTGGCGCTCCAGTCCACCGTGGCCTACGACATCCAATTGGTGGGCGGGATCAAGACCGCGCTGTTCGGCGGCGAGGGGCTGTTCTTCGCCACGCTCAAGGGACCGGGCCGGGTGTGGCTGCAGTCGTTGCCGTTCAGCCGGCTCGCGAGCCGCGTCTACGCCGCCGCGCCCCAGACCGGCGGGCGGCGGCGCGAGGAAGGATCGATCTTGGGCCGGCTCGGCAACCTGATCGACGGCGACGGGCGCTAGCCGCGACGTTGGCGAACGGGCCGGAGCGGGCGGGGACCGGAGCGCGGGCTCCGCAGGCGCGCAGGAGCCAGGGATGGCGGGCGCGACGAGGACGCCGGATGCCATCGACGCTCGCCCGGGGCAGGGCGCCCCTCAGAGCGCAGCGAGGCCGAGCGGCCCGCGCGGAGGTCCGCGCCCGCGGAGGCCCGCCGGGCACGGAGCTCGGAGTCGAGCGGCCCGCGCGGAGGTCCGCGCCCGCGGAGGACCGCGCCCGCGGAGGACCGCCGGGCACGGAGCCCAGTCGAAGCGACGGCTCGCCCGCTGCGCGCGATCAACCGTCCCGCGCCGCGGTGGCGAGCAGGGCCACCGGGCAGTCGGCCAGGACCCGTCCCAGCTCCAGCGCCCCGTCGCGCGGCTGGGCGATCTGGCCGGTGACGGCGTCCACCAGCGGGGCCGACGCCAGGTCCGGCGGCAGCGGCAGCCGCGTGTCGCCCCAGGCCGCGAGGCCGAGCGGCGGCGCACCGCCTCCGAGCTGAACGCAGAGGCGGGGGACCACCACGACCGCGACCTCGCCGCGGTGCGCTCGCGCGAACGCCACCACGTGCGCGGCGAGCGCGCCCTCGGCGGCGAGCGCGCGGTAGTCGCCGTCGAGGAAGAGCGCCGGGCGCGCCCGCCGCAGGCGTAGTCCGGCGGCGGTGAGCAGCAGCTTGATTCGCCCGTCCTCCCAGCGCTCGAGCAGCTCGCGCACCCGCCCGCCGCGCTCGCCCGCGGGCACGCGACCCTCGAGAAGGGGCTCGAGCTCGGCGAGCATCGCCGTCCGGCGCTCGAAATCCACCGGCTGCCGGTTGTCGGGGTCCACCAGGGTCAGGTTCCACAGCTCGGTGCCCTGGTAGAAATCGGGCACGCCGGGGGCCGCGATCTTGAGCGCGAGCTGGCCGAGCGAGTTCACTGCCCCGAGGGCGCCGACCCGGCGCGCGAAGGGCGCAAAGGCTTCGAGGAACGCCGCCGACCGCCGGCCGACGAGCGCGCCCTCCACGTAGTCCGACACCGCCTGCTCGTATGCGCCATTCTGGTTGATCCAGCTGCTATGCAGCTTGGCCTCGCGGATCGCCTTGGCCATGTACGCGCGCAGCCGCCCCGCGAGTGCTACGAGATCCGGCTCCCCCGGCGGCCAGGCGCCGAGCAGGGCCTGGAAGAACAGGTACTCGTCGCCGCGGTCGGGTGCCCACTCGTCGCCCACGCGCGTGCGGTTGGCCGCGGCGAGGCGCGACCAGCGCGTCACCACGCGATTCCACTCCTCGGGGATCTCCGACAGCACGTCGAGTCGCGCGCGGGCGTCCTCGCCGCGCTTGGTGTCGTGGGTGGCGGTGCAGAGCATGGCGTAGGGCCACTGCCGGTGGCGTTCGAGATTCGCGGCGTGGAACTCCGCCGCGGTATGTCCGATGCGTTCGGGGGAGCCGCCGACCTCGTTCTGCGACAGCAGCGGGAAGTGCCGGTAGAAGGCGGTGTCCTCGAGCCCCTTCGCTTGCACCGGGCCGGTGTACTGCTGGAACTTCATCGCGAACTCGAGTCGCTTGCGGCGCTCCACGGGGTCGAGGTCGGCCGGGTCGCGGTCGAGCATGGTGTCGAGGAAGAACTCGAAAATCGAATCGTCCATCGTCGGGTTGCGCCGGCGCGCGCGCGTCACGGCGGTCTCGAGCAACCGCACGTCCTCCTCGGTGTGCCCGGCGGGACGGACGTAAGTGCGGTACACCGGGAAGCAGGCCACGACCTCGACCAGCATGTCGTGGAGGCTGTTGAGGGTGAAGTCGCGCCAGCGTCGATCGCCCTCGGAGACCCGGTTGAGCGCGTGGGCGAGCAGGTTGATCTCGCTGGCGAGAGTGCTCTCCATCACCGTGCGCTTGCTCTGGTAGGTGACCTCGTCGAAGTCGGCCGGCCGGCGGGTGAACCGGGTGTAGATGCGGTGGAGGGCGCGTCCGCGCGCCGGATCCACGAACAGCCCGTTCAGCAGATTGAGGAATTCATAACCGGTGGTGCCGTGCAGCGCCCATTGGGGCGGTAGCCTCTCGCCGGGAGAGAGGATCTTCTCGCCCACGAGGTAGAGCGGATGCCCGGGCCCGGGGGCCCGCTCCGCGTCCGCCCCGGCCGGGCGGCCGAGGTCCCGGGCCGCCGCCTGCAGCCGATCCAGGTAGGCGGCGGGATCGTACAAGCCGTCGATGTGATCGAGGCGCAGGCCGCTGATCATGCGCTCGGCGACGAGCCGGAGCAGCAGTCCGTGCGTCGCCGCGAACACCTCGGCATCCTCCATCCGCAGGCTGGCGAGTCCGTTGACGTCGAAGAACCGCCGGTAGTTGATCTCGTGGAAGGCGGTACGCCAGTACGCCAGGCGGTAGGCCTGGCCTTCGAGCAGGCGGTGCAGGCCGTCGAAGCTGTGCGGGTCCCCCGGTGTGCCGTTGAACGCGCGCACGCAGGACTCGATGTGGTCGCGGATGCGCGCTGAGCGCTCGACCAGGCGCGCCAGGCGCTCCCGCGCCACCTCCTTCTCGCGCTGTCGCTCGGCGATGCGCGCGGGGTCGCTCTCGGCCTTCGAGGGCAGGTTGTCGAGCGCCGTCATCACGCTCAACAGCTCGCGCAGGTCGAGATCGTCGTCGTCGGCCGCCTTCTGCAGCGCCTCGAGACCGTGGCGCAGCACCAGCGGCATGCGCCGCGGGTTGATCGGCAAGGTGCGCTCGAAGTAGCGCAGCACCAGCGCCCCGTCCGCGTAGGTCAGGGCCAGCTCGCCGCGCTCGAGCACGCGACCGTACTGGTCGCCGAGGAACGGGAGCAGCACGCGCCCCTGGAGCTCGTCCTTGACCGGGTCCCAGTCGATGTCGAAGTAGCGCGAGAACGGCGAGCAGATGCCGTTCTCGAGCACGTCCCACCACCAGCGGTTGGCGGCCGCGTCGTCCACGCCCATGTGGTTGGGAACGAAGTCGAGCATCAAGCCCATCCCGTGCTCGGTGAGCGCCCGCGACAGCTCCGCGAAGGCTTCCTCCCCGGCGAGGTCCGCGTTGAGGCGGCTGTGATCGGCGATGTCGTAGCCGTGCGGGCTCCCGGGCCGCGCCCCGAGGCACGGGGAGCCGTAGAGATCGCCCACGCCGAGGCGCCGCAGGTAGCCGGAGACGCGCGCGGCGTCGGCGAAGGTGAACGCGGGCTGGAATTGGACGCGATAGGTGCTCACCGGGATGCGCGCGCCGCCGGCCGGCGTGAGGTGCTCGCGGGGCCCGGTGCCCACGTCCGGCGTGGTGTCCATCCCCGTGCTCATGCCGGCTGGAGGACCAGGGCCGAGGGCCGCGCGAACTCGATCCGCAGCCCCTTCTTCTTCGTCGCTTCCACCCGGATCGGCTGCGGATCCTCGGCGAAGGCGGGATCCTCGCTCGACCAGGCCGGGGTCCAGGTCGCGTCCCGCGGGTCGAGCAACGGCGGGCGCAGCTCCACGGCGCCGGCGCCGCGCAGGCGGGCCACCGCGAGCAGCGTCGCTCCCCCGGCGCCGCGGCGCCGCAACACCAGCGTGTCGGCGTCGACCGCCTTGGCCTCGAAGGCAGCGCCGGATTCGCTGCGCAACGCCGGTTCGGAACGGCGCCGCGCGAGCAGCTCGCGGTAGAGGCGAAGGGTCGCGGCGTGCGGGCCGCGCATGCGCTCTTCCCACACCAGCCGGCTCGAGGCGAAGGTGGTCGCCGCCTGCGGGTCCGGGATGCGCAGCCGGGCCATGGGGTCGGAGAACGCGCGAAAGCGCTGGAATTCGCGGCGCCGGCCCTCGGTCACGAGCCGCCCGAGGTCGCTGTGGTGGTCGGTGAAGAACCGGAACGGCGTGCGGGCCGCCCACTCCTGGCCCATGAACAGCAGCGGCGTCTGCGGGGCCATCAGCAGCACGACGCTCGCCGCGCGAAAGGCGGCGGGGTCGATCTGGTGGTGGAGGCGCTCGCCCATCGCGCGATTGCCGACCTGGTCGTGGTTCTGGATGAAGAACACGAAGCGCCGTGGCGGGAGGCCGGAGGGATCGGTCCCGCGCGGCGCCTCGTGGTAGGCCGAGCGCTGGCCGGCATAGAACCAGCCGCGGCGCAGCGTGGCGGCGACGTCCGCGACCGTCCCGCTGAAGTCCTGGTAGTAGCTCTCGTGGTCGCCCGCGAGCAGGCGGCGCATCTGGTGGTGGAAGTCGTCCGACCACACCGCGTCCATCCCCCAGCCCCCGGCGTCCACCGGCTTCACCGCGTGGGCCAGGTTGCGGGCGTCCTCGGCGATGATCAGGACCGGTCGCTCGCCCGCCCCCGCGCGCACGCGGTCCGAGAACTCGGCCAGGAAGAGGCGCGGGCCGCCGTCCACCATCGCGTGCGTCGCGTCGAGCCGCAGTCCGTCGATGTGGTACTCGTGGATCCAGTGCAACGCGTTCTCGATGAAGAAGTCCCGCACCTGCTCGCTGCGCTCGCCGTCCAGGTTGATGCCCGCGCCCCACGGGCTGCGATGGCGCGCGGAGAAGAAGCTCGGGCTGAAGGCGGCGGCGTACGCGCCGTCGGGACCGAAGTGGTTGTAGACCACGTCGAGGTGCACCGCGAGGCCGTGCTTGTGGGCGGCGTCCACCAGGCGGCGCAGGTCGTCCGGCGTGCCGTAGCAGCGGGCGGGGGCGAAGAGCGCGGCGCCGTCGTAGCCCCAGTTGCGCATGCCGGGGAAGTCGGCCACCGGCATGAGCTCGATCGCGGTCACCCCGAGGTCACGCAACTCGGGGAGCTTCGCCGCCACCCCGGCAAAGGTGCCCTGGGGACTGAACGTGCCGACGTGTAGCTCGTAGAGCACCAGCGACTCGAGCGGCACGCCGCGCCACTTCCCGTCGGTCCACTCGAACGTCCCCGGGTCGACGACCTCGGAGGGGCCGTGGACGCCGTCGGGCTGGAAGCGCGACGCGGGATCGGGGAACGGCCCCTCGCCGTCGAGTTGGAAGCGGTACCGGTCTCCGGCGCGGACCTCGGGAACCCAGGCCTCGAACAGTCCGTGATCGCCCGGCTGCAGCTGCGCGCGCGCGAGCGGGCGGCCCGCGCGCTCGGCCAGCACCACGATGGAGCGCGCCTCCGGGGCCCACACCCGGAAACGCGCGCCTTCGGCTTCGAGCAGCGCGCCGAGCGAGGCCTGCCAGGTCACTCGGTGGACGGCTTCCGAGGGATGGGCCTCGGAGGGCGCGCCTCGCGGCGTGGGGTGCGCGTGGGACTCGCCGGCGGCGTGGGCCGCGGCGCGGCGGTGCCGGCCGGGCGCCGTGCCGGGACGGCGCCCGAGGCGAGCGCACGCGGCGGGGGCGCGGTTGGGCGCGGTGGCGTGTCCGAGGCGCGCATCGGCTTCGCGGCCGGCTTGGCCGCCGGCTTGGGCGCGTCCACGGGCGGGGCTCCGCCGGCGTTGCCCGCCGGGCGAGCGGTTGTCTTGCTGCCGGCGGCGATCGCGGGCGGATCGGCGGCGCGACAGCCCTTGAGCACGATCATCGCCAGCGGGGGCAGCACCAGGTTGAGCGACTGCGGCCGGCCATGCCACGCGACCGGCGCGGTATCCACGCCGCCGAGATTGCCCTGGCCACTGCCGCCGTAGATCGGCGCATCGGTGTTGAGCAGCTCGTCCCAGTGACCGGCGTAGGGGACGCCGACGCGGTAGTTGTGGCGCGGCACCGGGGTGAAGTTCATGGCGACGAGCAGCGCTTGGTCGGGATCGCGTCCCCGGCGCAGCAGGGTGAGGACGGACTGATCGGCGTCGTTGCAGTCCACCCACTCGAACCCGGCGGGGTCGCAGTCGAGCTGGTGCAGCCCCGGTTCCCCACGGTAGAGCGTGTTGAGATCGCGCACCAGACGCTGGATCCCGAGGTGGGCCGGATGCTGGAGCAGGTGCCAGTCGAGGCTGTGATCGTGGCTCCACTCGCTCCACTGGGCGAACTCTCCGCCCATGAACAACAGCTTCTTGCCCGGCTGCGCGTACATCGCCCCGTAGAGGAGTCGAAGGTTGGCGAACTTCTGCCAGTCGTCCCCCGGCATCTTGCCGATCAGCGAGCCCTTGCCGTACACGACTTCGTCGTGCGACAGCGGGAGCGTGAAGTTCTCGGTGAAGGCATAGAGCATGCGGAACGACAGCTCGCTGTGGTGGTGCCGGCGGTACACGGGCTCCCGCGACATGTAGTGCAGCATGTCGTGCATCCAGCCCATGTCCCACTTGTAGCCGAAGCCCAGGCCGCCGACGTAGACCGGTCGCGACACCATCGGCCAGGCGGTGGACTCCTCGGCCACGGTGAACGCACCCGGGTGCTCGCCGTAGACCTTCTCGTTCAGCCGGCGGAGGAATTCGAGCGCTTCGAGGTTCTCGCGGCCCCCGAAGCGGTTCGGCAGCCATTCGCCCTCCTTGCGCGAATAGTCGAGGTAGATCATCGAGGCCACCGCGTCCACCCGCAACCCGTCCACGTGGTAACGGTCGAGCCAGAAGAGCGCGTTGGAGAGCAGGAAGTTCGCCACCTCGGTGCGGCCGTAGTTGAAGATGAAGGTCCCCCAGTCGCGGTGCTGCCCGAGCCTTGGATCGTCGTGCTCGAAGAGGTGCGTGCCGTCGAAGTAGGCGAGGCCGTGTCCGTCGGTGGGAAAGTGCGCGGGGACCCAGTCGAGGATCACCCCGATGCCGTGGCGGTGCAGCGTGTCCACCAGGTACATGAAATCGTGCGGGGTGCCGAAGCGGCTGGTGGGCGCGAAGTAGCCCACCGTCTGGTAGCCCCACGAGCCGTCGAAGGGGTGCTCCGTGACCGGCATGAACTCGACGTGGGTGTACCCGAGGTGCCGCACGTACTCCGCGAGCCGTGGCGCCAGCTCGCGGTAGGTGAGCCAGCGATCGCCCTCCTCGGGGACGCGCATCCACGAGCCGAGGTGCACCTCGTAGGTCGCCATCGGAGCGTCGAGGGCATGCGCGCGCTCACGACGCGCCATCCACTCCTCGTCGCCCCAGCGGTAGCCGTCGAGCGCCCAGACCTTCGAGGCGGTCTGGGGACGAATCTCGCTGGCGAACCCGAAGGGATCCGTCTTCTCCGCCTTGTACCCCTGGTAGCGCGACTCGACCGCGTACTTGTAGAGGGCGCCCTTCTCCAGGCGGGGAATGAAGCACTCCCACACGCCGGACCCGCCGCGCGAGACCATGTCGTTCACGCCCGGATTCCAGCCGTTGCAGTCGCCGATCACCGAGACGCGCTCCGCGTTCGGCGCCCACACCGCGAAGCGGACGCCGGAGACGCCGTCGACCTCCACCAGGTGCGCGCCGAGCTTCTCGTAGAGCCGCAGGTGCGTGCCCTCGGAGAAGAGATGAAGATCGTAGTCGGTGAGGAATGTCCGGTTCAGCACCTCGGGCTTCATCACGTATCCTCCGCAGGACGGCCTCTCGGCCGCCCGAGTCTCACAGATAGTAGTCGAAATCCTTCTCGGTCTTGATCCGCCTCCGCACGACGAGGATGTGCGCGGGCATTGATTGCGGCTCGAGACGCACGAAGTTGGTCCCGCCGTGCCACGGGTAGCGCGCATCGCTCAGCACGTCATGCACCTGGAAGGCTCGTGCGCCGGGATGCCCAGCTCCTCGAGCGGCAAGTGGACCCAGCCTTCCTGCAGGCGGTGCGGATCGAGGTTCACCGCGACGAGCACGATGTTCATGAGGTCGGGTGTGCTCTTGGAGTAGAACAGGATCTGGTGGTTGTCGCTGTCGTGGAAGCGCAGCCGCTGGTCGTACTGGAGCGCCGGATTCGCCCCGCCGCGCCTGGTTGACGCGGGTGATGAAGTCACGGATGTGCGCCGGGTCGTCCCGTTTCCACACCCGCACCTGGTACTTCTCCGAGTCCTGGTACTCCTCGGTCCCGGGGACCGCGCGCGCCTCGCACAGCTCGAAGGCGGGGCCGTAGATGCCGTAGCTCGCGCCCAGCGTCGCGGCGAGCGCCAGCCGGATCTGGAACGCCGGGCGCCCGCCGTACTGCAGGTACTCGTGGAGGATGTCCGGCGTGTTCGCGAACAGATTCGGCCGCATGTAGTCGCGGACGTCGGTCTGGGTCAGCTCGGTGAAGTACTCGGTCAGCTCGCCGCGGGTGTTGCGCCAGGTGAAGTAGGTGTAGGACTGGGTGAAGCCGAGTTTGGCGAGCGCCTTCATCACCTTCGGGCGGGTGAACGCCTCGGCGAGGAACACGGTCCCCGGGTGCTCGCGTTGCACCTCCGCGATCAGCCACTCCCAGAAGCGGAACGGTTTGGTGTGCGGGTTGTCCACGCGGAACACCTCGACGCCGCGCGCCGCCCAGAACAGCACGACGCTCTTGAGCTCCTCCCACAGTCCGCGCCAGTCCTCGCACTCGAAGTCGAACGGGTAGATGTCCTGGTACTTCTTGGGCGGGTTCTCGGCGTACTTGATGCTGCCGTCCGGACGGTGGCGGAACCACTCCGGGTGTTCGCGCACGTAGGGGTGGTCGGGCGAGCACTGGAAGGCGATGTCGAGCGCGATCTCGAGGCCGAACTCGCGGGCGGTGGCCACGAAGTGCTCGAAGTCGGCGAGCGTTCCGAGCTCGGGAGCGACCGCCTTGTGTCCGCCCTCGCGCGCGCCGATCGCCCACGGGCTCCCGGTGTCGCCCGGCCGCGCGGTGAGCGCGTTGTTGGCGCCCTTGCGGTGCGTCCGTCCGATGGGGTGGACCGGCGGCAGGTAGACGATGTCGCAGCCCATCGCCGCGATCTCCGGCAGCCGGGCCTCGGCCTCGCGCAGCGTGGCGCCGCGCGCGGGATCGTTGCCCGCCGAGCGCGGGAACATCTCGTACCAGGCGCCGAAACGCGCCCGCTCACGATCGACCCGCACGCGGAGCACGCGATCGTGGAGGCAGGCTTCGGTGCGGTCGGCGAGGCGCGTCATGGTCGCCGCCAGCTCGCTCCCCAGCGCCAGCTCCACGCAGGTCTCGGGGGCGGCGTCGCTTTCGAGCAGCCGCGCCTGCTGTTCGATCCACTCGCGCTCGACGCCGCGCGCCCGGGTGGCGGCGGCACGCAGCGTGGCGGCACCCTCGAGCAATTCGCTGCGGACGTCCTGGCCGGCGTCGCACTTCTTCTTGAGCTCGGTGGCCCAGCTCCCGAAGCGGTCCACCCAGGCCTCGACCGTGAACTCGTAGAAGCCGATGCGTTGGGCCACGAAGCTGGCGCGCCACAGGTCGTTCGCGAGCGGCTCCATCGCGGTCTCGGCCCAGGCGCCCTCACCTTCGACGCGGTGGCGCAGCACCGCGCTGATGCGGTCGTGCCCGTCGGTGAAGATGTCCGCGAGGATCTCGATGCGCTCGCCGAGCGCGCGCTTGGCGGGGTAGCGGCCCTCGTCCACCCGCGGCCGCAGGTTCTCGATTATGAGACGCAGGCGTCCCGCGGGGGCGCCGTCGCTCGGGCGCCCCGCGGGCGCGGGACGCGCGCGGCTCCGGCGCAGGGGCGCCACCGGGGCGCTCGCCGGTCGCGCCGGGGCCTTGGCCTCGGCGCGACCGTGGCGTTTGGGGTCCATCATTCCTCCTGCTCGCGGTACTCCAGCCTCAGGACGGCGACGGAGCGCGCGCCGAGGCGGTAGCGGAAGCCGCCGCGCACGTGCGCGCGCTGGCTTCGCGTGACGGTCGTATCCAGCAGCAGCTCCCAGCGCGTGGCCGGGCCGTGGGCCGGCAGCTTGAAGGCGATCGGCTCGTGGCCGGCGTTGAACAGCAACATGAGCGTGTTCGGATGCGGCGTCACCGCCCCGCCGTTGCTGTCGGTCAACTCGGCCGGGCGCACCAGTCGGACCCCGAGACAGCGCGCGAAGTCCGCGTTCCAGTCCTCGGCCCGCATCTCCGCGCCGGCGGGCGTGAACCAGGTGATGTCCTTGAGCCCGCTTCCGTCCACGCCGGCGCCGTGCAGGAAGCGCCGGCGTCGCAACGCCGCGTTCTCGCGACGCAGCGCGATCGCCCGGCGGACGTATTCGAGAAACTCGCGACCCCGGTCGTCGAGATTCCAGTCGAGCCAGCTGATCTCGTTGTCCTGGCAGTAGGCGTTGTTGTTGCCTAGCTGCGAGTGGCCCAACTCGTCGCCGCCGCGGATCATCGGCACGCCCTGCGAGAGCAGCAGGGTCGCCACGAAATTGCGTCTCTGGCGCTCGCGCAGTGCCGCGATCTCGGGATCGTCGCTCGGTCCCTCGACGCCGCAGTTCCAGCTCAGGTTGTGGTTGTCCCCGTCGGCGTTGTTCTCGAGGTTCGCCTCATTGTGCTTTTCGTTATAACTCACGAGGTCGTTGAGCGAAAACCCGTCGTGGGAGGTGATGAAGTTGATGCTGGCGTAAGGCCTTCTGCCGCTATGGGCATAGAGGTCCGCGCTGCCCGAGAGCCGGGTCGCGATCTCGGACACCACGCCATCGTCCCCGCGCCAGAATCGCCGCACGGCGTCACGGTACTTCCCGTTCCACTCGGTCCACAGAACCGGGAAGTTGCCCACCTGATAACCGCCCTCGCCGAGGTCCCAGGGCTCGGCGATGAGCTTCACCTGGGAGATGATCGGATCCTGGTGGATGATGTCGAAGAAGGCCCCGAGCTTGTCCACCTCGTACAGCTCCCGCGCGAGCGCGCTCGCCAGGTCGAAGCGGAACCCGTCCACGTGCATCTCGGTCACCCAGTAGCGCAGGCTGTCCATGATGAGCTGGAGCACGCGCGGGTGGGTCATGTTGAGGGTGTTGCCGCACCCCGTGAAGTCCATGTAGTGGCGCGGGTCACCACTCCACAGCCGGTAGTAGGCGGAGTTGTCGATGCCGCGCAGCGAAAGCGTGGGGCCGAGGTGATTGCCCTCCGCCGTGTGATTGTAGACGACGTCGAGGATGACCTCGATCCCGGCGGTGTGCAGGGCGCGCACCATCATCTTGAATTCGCGCACGATCTCGGCCGGCGAGGCGACGGATCCATGGCGCGCCTCCGGGGCGAAGAACGCGAGCGTGTTGTAGCCCCAGAAGTTCGTGAGCCCGCTCTGGAGGAGGTGGCGCTCGACCGTGTGATGGTGCACCGGCATCAGCTCGACCGCCGTGATCCCGAGGTCGGTGAGGTGGCGGATCGCGGGCGGGCAGGCGAGCCCGGCGTAGGTGCCCCGCAGCGGCTCGGGGACCGCGGAATGCAGGCGGGTGAAGCCCTTCACGTGCAGCTCGTAAATGACCGTGTTGGACCACGGCGTGCGCAGCGGGCGGTCGTCGCCCCAGGTGAAGGAGCTGTCGATGACCGCGCCGAGCGGGGCCCAGGCGGCGTTGTCGCGGTCGTCGCGTTCGAGATCCTCATCGGGGCCGCCGATGACGTATCCGAAGTTCTCGTCGCGCCAGCGCACCTTGCGTCCCATCGCTTTGGCGTAAGGGTCGAGCACGATCTTCGCCGGATTGAAACGGTGACCGGCGCCGGGGTCGTACGGACCGTGCACGCGGTAGCCGTAGAGCTGCCCGGGACGAAGTCCCCGCAGGTAGCCGTGCCACACCATGTCGGTCTGCTCGGGCAGCTCGAAGCGGTGCGACTCGTGCTCGGCGTCGGGCGAGTCGAACAGGCATAGCTGGACCTGGGCGGCGTGCTCCGAGAAGATGGCGAAGTTGACGCCGAGGCCGTCCCAGGTGGCCCCGAGCGGGTAGGGTTCGCCCGGCAGGATCTTCACGCTCGTCCTCCGGCCCGCGGGCCGGCGCGCCGCCCGACCTCGGACGCGCGCGTCATCGGTCCCTCGCGCGGTCGAGGATACGCCGCACGCCGCGCAGCGGAATCCCCACCCAGTCGGGGCGGTTGTGCAACTCGTATTCCACCTCGTAGAGCGCTTTGTCGAGCTCGAAGAAGTCGGTCCACGCGTCCAGCGCTTGGCGGTCGCGGGGGAGGAATCCCGCCCCGCGCTCGAGGGTGTGCGCGAGGTAACCCTCGAGGAACGCCTCGCGCAGGGGGGGCGCGCCGGCGGCGGCCGCGGCACCCACGGCGGCGCGCGCGGCCTCGATCGCGTAGTCGAAGGAGCGCGCCATCCCGGCGACGTCCTTGAGCGCGCACTGGCGCGCGCGCCGCTCGGCGAGCGGCCGGGCCGGCTCGCCCTCGAAGTCCATGAGCACGTGGCCGTCCTCGGTGCGCAGCGTCTGGCCGAGGTGGAAGTCGCCGTGGACGCGGATGCGGTCGAAGCCGACCGCCTCGCCCGGCTCGGGGAGTCGCGGCGGCCGGGCGAGGAGCGCGCGCGCGCGCACCACCGCCTCGGCGTCCGCGCGCGTCTGCTCCGGCAGGCCGGCGGCGCGGCGGTCGAGGGTGTCGAGCACCCGGTGAAGCAGGGTGTCGTACTGCTCGCGCCAGCGCGCGACGTCCGCCGCCTCGATCGGCGCCGGCGCGAAGTCGGGGTCGTGCGGGTCGGAGGCGAGCGCCATGTGGAACTCCCCGGTGAGGCCGCCGAGGACGAGCATGTCGCGCACCAGAGGCTCGGGGGCTCCGGCCGCGCCGAGGATCCCGCGCAGCGCTCCGACCGTCGTCGCCCACCGGTCGCCGCGGCTCGCGACGAGATCCTGCAGCACCCCGAGCGTGGTTGCCGCCCCTGCCGCGTCCACGTAGGTGAGCGATCCGCGCAGCGCGGGGCTGCCCCAAAAGCGGCCGCCGGCGGTGAGGAAGCGGCCGATCTCGAGCTCCGGGTTCTCGCCGGGGGGGAGCCTGCGGAAGCGCTTGAAGACGTGGCTGCGGCCGATGCGCACCGAGCTGTTGCTCTGCTCGGCCCCCATCGGGCGAATCGCGTCGGGGTCGAGTGCCGCGGGATCGAAAAGCGGACCGGAGGCCAGCCCGAGGTCGCCGTACCGCAGCCGGGCCCCGGCGCGCGCCGGCAGATCCTGGGCGCGCGCGAAGCCGGCGAGCAGTGCGTGCAGCGTCGCGATATCGCCGGTTCCGTCCACCACCCAGGCGCCCCCCGCGGCGGGATCGAGCCGGCCGATCCCCGATCGCGCGCCGGGGTCGTCCGCAAGCGCCAGCGGCAGCGTGTAGCGCTCCTGCGCCCGGTCGGCGTAGTGGACGCCGATGAGCGCCAGCGCCCGCGGCTCGCCGGCACCCGGCAACCACGCGACGTCTTCGAGCGCCGCGCGCTCGATGGTGCGCGCCTTGCCCGCGAACCAGCGCTGGCGCGAGAGGAACGACTCGAGGAGCCCGGGCAGCGAAGCGGCGAGCCCCGCCTCGAGCCGTGGCCTCCGATCGACCGGTGCCGTCACCGTGGGGTCTCCGCTCATCATGGGGTCACCGTGATCGTACGCGCCGGGGCGCTAGAGATGCGAAATGCCGCCCGGATCGTCCTTCTCGCGCTCGGGGAACTGCTGCTCCAGCATGCGGCGCGCGACCTGCCCGCCGCCGATGCCGAAGGCGATCGCCAACCCCAGCATCACGGCGCCGAAGGCGATCGCGAACGCGGTGAGGACCACCGTCGTCGCCACCGCGATCTGCTCGAGCGCCATCGCCAGGGTGAGAATGATGATGAGGAACCGCACCGCCGCGCTCAGCAGGCGTGCCGAGGGCAGCCGGGCGTTGACCGCCGCCAGCAGGGCCGCGCGCCACGCGAAGTTGGCCGCCGCGAAACCCAGAGCCAGGATGACCAGCGCGACGATGAGGCGCGGGACGAAGTGGACGAAGCCGGCCGCCAGACTCTCCATTCCGGGGAGCTTGAGCGCGTCGAAACCCGAGAGCAGGAAGGCCGCCCAGACGAACCAGAAGATGACGGACCCGGCGAGAGCCTCGGCGCTCGGCTGGTCGAGCATTTTCAACACGTCGCCCGCGCCGAGGCGCCGGCTGAGGGCGTCGAACTTGAGCCACCCCAGCACGCGCCGGATGACGAAGCCGAACACCATGGCGATCAGCCATCCCAGCACGATGATGCTGAGCATCGCCACGACGTTGGGCAACACCGACCGGACGGAGTCGAGGAAGTTGATCCACGCCTGGCGGAGCGAATCCGCGATGATCTGTGCCATCGGTCACCTCACTCGAAGAGGGTTCCAGCGCTCGATCAGGTAGTCCCTGGCCTGCTCGAACTCGAGGCCGAGCGCATCGATCTGCGTGTCCACGGCCGCCGCGTCGCAGGCGCCGCAATTCTCCACGAACGACGCCACACGCCCGAGGTAGATCGGCACCATCGCCTGCAGCAGGTGATCACGGTGCATCACCGCGAGCCGGTGGGCCGCGGCGAAGTCGAACACCGTCCGTGCCCAGAGGCGGTTGGAGACCCGGAGCCGGTCGCCGGCGGCGG
>MFFQ01000107.1:0-12419 GCA_001780165.1 Candidatus Eisenbacteria bacterium RBG_16_71_46
GGCGGCGCTGGCGCCGGTGTCGGGGTTGCGGCGACCCATGTACGCCGCGCCGGGTGCGTAGATCCGGTCCATGCGGGCGTTCCACACCAGGGCCACGAGGTCGGGCGACCAGCCGCTCTGGATGTACTGGGTGCCGCCGTCCACGCGGTAGATGCAGTCCAGGTAGGGCTGTCCGAGGGTGAGGCGCACGGTCTTGCGGGTGCCCGAGTGGGTGAAGGTCGCCTGGACCGTGTTCCCCGTGCCGAGGTCGACGCTCATGCCGTAGAGGTCGTTCTGGTAGTTGGGTCCGACGTCCGAGAGTCCGGCGACGTGGTTGCCGTCGTTGTAGTCGGCCTCGGTGCCGTACCAGTAGGCGTTGTCCACGCCGATCACCGAGTAGGCGAATCCGGACCCCTTGGCGAAGAGCTGGGTGAGGCGGCCGCCCGTGGACTCGAACACCGCGAACACGCGGTCGTTGTGCATCACCAGCTCGTTGGTGCCGTCGTCATCGATGTCGCTGAAGAACGCGCCGGTGGGGCTGGCGTACAGCCCGCCGGCCCAGCGCGCCGCCTCGGCGTAGACGTTGGCGTTCTTGATGTGGCCCGCGTACTGGCGCTGCCAGCCGGAGAGCGGGCCGCCCAGGTAGTCGTGCCAGCCGGTCTCGTGCAGGTTGGTCATCAGGACGTACCAGCCGGCCTCGCGAATGTTGTTGTCGGGCGCGCTCTGCAGCGCGAGATGGGCGTCGTTCCAGAGCTGGCCGTGGGTCTTGCAGTTGCCGCCGGTCCCGGCGCAGACGCCGTTGCCGTTGCCGCCGTTGGCGTACGGCACGTAGCCCGCATAGTCGGTGTACCAGGCGTTGTTGGAGCCGCCATAGCCGTTGACGTCGCCGATCCCGCCGTAGGTGCCGTAGGTCGGGAACATGCTCGGCGAGCCGTTGAAGTCCGGGTTGCCGAGCGCGTCGGCGAGCTTCCAGGTGTGGAGCCAGGCGCTCTCGGTCCGGCACTTGTCGATCATCCACTGGTAGGTGCCGAGCGCGAAGGGGTAGGTGTTCTGCCAGCCCGCGACGGCGGCGGTCTGCTCCCAGTCGTCGGCGAACACGACGATGCGGTAGGGCCCGACCGGTGAGTTGGCGAGGTCGGTGAGCACCTGCAGCGCGCCCGCGCCGTTGCCGGAGTGCATCAGGCCGGTGAAGTTGCCGTCGCGCGGGATCACCCGCAGGGACGAGCCCGCCAAGGTGTGGATCTGGTGGTTGTCGTAGCCCTGGCAATGCGGCCAATCGTCGAGGACCACCGCCTGGATGCCGTGATTGGTCCAGTGGTTGCCGCTGAAGTCGATCACGCCGGCGTCGGGGTAGTGGCCGGGATTGAGAAACACGCGCTCCGGCACCCACGCCACCCGCGGCGTGTAGCCGTAGCGGTAGACGTCCATCGCGACGTGGCGGTCCACCGCCCATTCGTTCATCGCGCCCTGCAGGAAAGGCATGATCGGCTGGGCATAGGCCGAGCTGACGATGCCCGCCCAGCCCTGCTGCACCCCGTCGCGCAGCCAGGCGTTGAAATCGGTGGGATCGCCGTTGCGGGCACTCCATTCCGCCGCGCTCTGGAGCAGCGCGCCGAGGTGGAAGTTGCCGGGGATCGCCGGGCTGGCCTCGTGGGCGCGCAGGATCTCGTCGAACCCGCTCGTGCTCTCCGCTCCGGGGCGGCCGGTGAAGACGTCGGTGTAGGCGAGCCCCTGATTGCCGTGCTGCACCCAGGCCACGCTGGTGGAGTAGGTGGGCGCCTGGGCTCCGAGCGGGGCGACGACGCGGTCGAGTTCGCGCCCGCCGGCGACCGTGATCACCGCGATGCGCCGCGGCGCGCCGGACTCGGCGCGCGGCAGCGCGGCCGCCAGCCAGCCGCGCTCGAGGTGGAAGGCGGCGCGATCGGCCGCGAGCGCCTCGCCGTCCTCCGCGGGTCCGGCCGCGGCCCGGGCGGGAACCCCCGCGCCGCGGTCGAGCAGCAGCATCCGGTCCCAGGCGAAGGGCGCAGCACCCGAGAGCGGTGCGGGCAGCCGGCGGTTGCGACTCCCACCCTCGTCCAGCAGCACGATGACGCGCACGCCCTGGCGGCCGAAGTAGTCCACGCGGTCGCGGATCCCGAGCGGGGCGACCAGGCTCACGCGCACCGCCAGGTCGTCCCCTCGATCGAGGTACACGGCGAGGATGTTGCCGGCGCTCTCCTCGGGCGTGGCGTCGGCGCGCACCCGTCCGAGCGCGACCAGCGAGGCGCCTTCCCAGGCTTCGGCGCGGGCCATCAGCGCCCGCGCCCGGGCCGAGGCGGCGGGAGTCGCGGTGGCGGGAGGCGGAAGCAGCGCGAGAGGGCCCAGGGCCGCGAGCGCGACGAGGCAGAGACTCCGAACGGGGTGCATGCGATGCCTCCGCCTGCGTGGCGAGGTGGGGTCGCGAGGGGGGTCCAGGGAGCCGGAAAGAGTCTAAATGCAGGGCTTCGCGCGGTCAACGCGCCGGCCGCGCAACGCAGCCCTCGCGCGTTTGCGGCCGAAGCCTACGGCTGCTCGGAGGCTTTGGCCGGCGAGAGCGACCCAGGAGCGCGCTCGGGTCGCGGCTGCGGGGTCGCGACCTTCACCTTCTGGAAGCGGGCGAGCACGCTGTAGAAGACCGGCACCACGACCAGCGTGAGCACGGTGGAAAAGAGCAGCCCGCCCACCACCGCGGTGCCGAGCGGCTTGCGCGATTCGGCCCCCGCGCCCAGTCCGATCGCGATCGGCAGCACGCCGAAGACGGTGGACAGCGTGGTCATGAGGATCGGGCGCAGGCGGATGCGCGCGGCCCCGATCACCGCCCGCTCGAGCGGCTCGCCCCGCGCGCGGCGCTGGTTCGCGTATTCGACGATCAAGATGGCGTTCTTGGTCACCAGGCCGATCAGCATGATCAGCCCGATCTGGGAGTAGATGTTGAGCGACATTCCGAAGACCCACAGCGCGATCAGGGCGCCGAACACCGCGAGCGGCACCGAGAGCAGGATGGTCAGCGGATGGATGAAGCTCTCGAACTGGGCGCTGAGCACGAGGTAGATGAAGACCAGCGCGATGACGAACAGGAAGTAGAGGGCGCCGCTCGATTCGGCGTACTCGCGCGACTCCCCGGCGAGGTCGGTGCGGATCCCCGGCGGCAGGTCGCGGCGGGCGATCTGCCTGAGGTCCGTGATCGCCTTGGCGATGGTGACGCCCGGCGCCAGGTTGGCGCTGATCGTCGCCGAGCGCACCCGGTTGAAATGGTTGAGCTCGCGCGGCGAGACTTCCTCGCGTACGTGGACCACGCTCGCCATTTGGGTGAGCCCTTCGCGCCCGCGCAGGTAGAGTCCCTCGATCACCGCGGGGCTCGAGCGCTCGCGCGGCGGCACCTGGAGGATGACGTCGTACTGGCGGTCGCCGAGCTTGAAGTTGGTCACCTGGCGACCGCCGAGCAGCGTCTGCAGCGTGCTGCCGATGTCGGTGACCGAGACCCCGAGCGCTGCGGCGCGATCGCGGTCGATGTCGATCTCGAGCTGCGGCTTGTTGAGCTTGAGATCCGTGTCCATGTTGACCAGGTAGCCCAGCTTCTGGGCGCCGGCCAGCATGACGCCCACGCCGTTCCGAAGCTCGTCGTAGCTCTCGGCCTGGAGCACGAACTGGACCGGCCGCCCGAACCCGCCGCCGAGGCTCGGGGGATTGATCGGGAAGGCGAGCACGCCCGGGATGCCGAGCATGCGCGGGAACACCTGGCGCACGATCTGCTGCTGACTGCGCGTGCGCTCGTCGTAGGGCTTGAGCCGCACGAACATGAAGGCGTCGGTGACCCGCCCTGGGCCGCCGAAGCCGAGTCCCACCGCGGTGAACATGCCCTGCACCTCGGGCACCCCGCGGTAGATGGCTTCGGCCTGACGCACGTAGCGGTCGGTGTATTCGAGGGTGGAGCCCTCGGGCGCGAACATGATGTTGAAGACCAGCCCGCGGTCCTCCGTCGGCACCAGCTCGGAGGGCAGCATGCGGAACAGGACCGCCATCGCCACCAGCGTCGCCACCAGGCCCGCCATCACCCAGCGCCGGTGCCGCATCGCGCCCGTCAGCCGGCGCTCGTAATCGTCGCTCAGCCAGTGGAAGAAGCGGTCGAAGCGGGAGGGCTGCTTGACCGGCTCGCCGGGCTCGACCCGATCCGCGGGCGGCCCGTGGGCGGCGGCCTCCTCCTCGTCGTGGGACAGGGAGCCGAAGGCGTGGCGCTTGAGCATCCGCGAGCACAGCATCGGCGTGAGGGTCAGCGCCACGAAGCCCGAGATCAGCACCGAGACCGCCACGGCGATCCCGAACTCGTTGAACAGGCGTCCGATGCGACCGGTGAGGAAGGCCACGGGCACGAACACCGCCACCAGCGTCACGGTGGTGGCGAGGATCGCGAAGCCGATCTCCTGCGCTCCATCCAGAGAGGCGCGCACCCGGTCCTTGCCCATCTCCATGTGGCGGTAGACGTTCTCCAGCATGACGATGGCGTCGTCTACCACCAGCCCGATCGCCAGCACCAGTGCCAGCAGTGTCAGGATGTTGAGGCTGAAGCCGAGGAAGTAGGTGGCCGTGAAGGCGCCGATGAGCGACACCGGGATCGCCACCGCGGGAATGAGCGTGGCCCGCAGGCTGCCGAGGAAGACGAAGATCACGACAATCACGAGGAAGAACGCGATCGCCAGCGTCACGACCACCTCGTGGATCGAATCCTTGATGAAGGTCGAGGAGTCGTAGGCGACCTCGAGTCTGAGCCCCGGCGGCAGCAGCGAGCGCAGCTCGGGCAGGGCGTTGCGCACGTTCTGCGCCACCTCCACCGTGCTGGCCTTCTGCTGCTTGACCACGCCCAGGCCGACCGCCTGGGCCCCGTTGTAACGGGCGATGGTCCGCTCGTCCTCGGCTCCGAGCCGCACGTCGGCGACCTCGCTCAGGCGCACCGGCCGGTTACCCTGCTGGGCGACGACGATCGCCGCGAATTCCTCCGGACGGGACAGGTCGCCGCGGGTCCGCACCGAGAACTCGCGCCCGCGACCTTCGACGCGCCCCGAGGGGATCTCGGCGTTGCCGGTGAGCAGCGCGCGCTCGACGTCCGCGACGGTCAGACCATAAGAGGAGAGCCGCTGGGGATCGAGCCACACTCGCATCGCGTAGCGGCGGTTGCCGCCCACGAACACCGCGCCCACCCCGTCGAGCCGCTGGAGCTTCTCGGCGAGCACGTTGTTGGCGAGGTCCGACATCGCGAGCGGGTCGTGGTTCTCGCCGCTCAGGGCCAGCCACAGGATGGGCTGGGCGTTGACGTCCTGCTTGGCGACGATCGGGTCGTCCGCGGTCTGGGGTAGCGCGCCGCGGATGCGCGAGACGCGATCGCGCACGTCGTTGGCCGCCTCCTCCACGTTGCGGTTGAGCTTGAACTCGACCGTGATGCGCGAGACCTGCTCGGCGGAGGAGGAGGTGATGAGTTTCACGCCCTCGATGGTCGAAATCTGCTCCTCGATCGGCTCGGTGATCTCGGTCTCGACGACCTGGGGGCTCGCCCCGCGATAGACCGTGGTGATGCTCACGATCGGCGAGTCGATGTCCGGATACTCGCGCACCGGCAGGAAGGTGAACGAGAGGATGCCGAACAGCAGGATGGCGAGGCTCATCACGGTCGCGAGGACCGGACGATGGACCGAGATCTCGCTGAGCTTCACTTCCGCGCTTCCGCGGCGGCCTTGCCGCTCGGACCGGCGGCGGGCCCGCCGGCGGAGGACACCGGCATCACCTTGGCGCCCTCGAACAGCTTCTGGTGCCCGGCGCGCACCACCAGCGCGCCGCGCTCGAGGCCGCGCAACACCTCGACGTGGCTGGAGTCGCGCGAGCCGAGGTCGATCGCGGTGCGGGTGACCGAACTGTCGGTCTTCACCACGTAGACGAAGCTGCGGTTGCCCTCGGCGAAGACCGCCTCGTCCGGCACGACCAGCGCCCGCGTGCGCTCCGCGAAGGTCACGCTGACGTCGGCCGAGAGGCCGGGACGCAGCCGGCGCCCGACATTCGGGATACGCGCCACCAGCTGCACCGTGCGCGTCTGGGGGTCCACGATCGGGTCCACCACGCTCAGCCGGCCGGCGAAGGACTCGTTGGGATAGGCCGGCGTCATGATCGTCACCGGCAGGCCGGGATGGAGCTGGCCCAGGTAGCGCTCGGGCATCGAGAGCGTCACCTTCATCTCGTCCACGCGCGCGAGCTCGGTGATGACGTCGCCGGTGCTGAGGTAGGCGCCGGGCGAGACCCGGCGCCGTCCTACCAACCCGCCGAAGGGCGCCCGGATGCGCGTCTTGTCGAGCCGCGCCCGGGACAGCGCCACGTTCGCCTCGGCGATCTTGAGTGTCGCCTGGGCGTCGTCGAGGTCCTGCGCGGAGATCACCTTCTGCTCGGAGAGCTTGACGGCCCGGTCGTAGGCGAGCCGCGCGCGATCGAGCTCGGCGGCGTCGCGCTGCGCGGCGGCGCGGAACTCACGATCGTCGAGCCGGGCCAGCAGCGCGTTCTTCTCGACCGACTGCCCCTCGGTGAAGGGCAGTGCCACGACGATCGCGCTCAGCTCGCTGACGATCTGCACGTTCTCGTCCGATTCGATGCTCCCGAGCGCGTGGAACTGGTCACGCACCGTCTGCGGCTCCACGCGGGAGACCTCGACCGGCGTGGGCGGCATTTGGAATCCGCCGCCGCCGGCGCCCTTGCCGCCGCAGGAGGCGAGCGCGAATGACGCCACGAACAGAGCGAGGGTGCGCCCGGCGGTGCAACGGCGGATCGCGGGCCGCACCGCGAACGGCGCGGAGCGGCGATGGGGCTTGGGGCGGCGGATGGACGGCAGGGAGGGGATCATGAGTCCGGCAGAGTACCCGTTGGCACCCCCGCCCCGCATCCGGTTTCGTGCCTTCTCGTCACCAGCGCGGGGATTTCGCCCCCGAGCGTGACCGCGCGCCACCATGCGGCGCCCCGCGGCCGACCCACGACCTGCGACCGTGGGCTCGGGGTGGGCCGGCGCGCCGCCGTGCCTCGCTCACCTCCGCCGGGCGTGGAGCCGGGCCATCACCGGGCCCTCGGGCGGGTCGGACTCCTCGTAGTGCAGGTTCTCGAGCCCGGGGAAGGCCTCGGCCAGCTCGCCGGGGCGCAGCAGGAAGCGCGGATGCGTGGGTCGCCCGAATCGCTCCTGGCCCACGAGATAGGTCTCGTACACCAGGTGGCCGCCGGGCGCCAGGGCGCGCGCGATCCGGTCGAACAGCGGGCGGTGGAGGAAGCGGAACACGGTGACCAGGTCGTAGCACCCCGCCGGGAGGGCGGCGCCGCGGCGCTCGAGGTCGCGGACCACGCAGCGGATCTCCACGCCGTGCCGCGCGGCGAGCGCGGCGGCGCGTTCCAGCGCCTCGGGCGCGCGGTCCCAGGCCTCGACCGTGAAGCCGTGGAGCGCCAGAAACACCGCCTCGCGTCCCGAGCCCGCCGCGAGGTCCAGGGCCGCTCCGCGGGGCAGCCCGGGGAGCTCGCGCTCGAGGAACGGCGACGGGCGCCACAGGCGTGCCGGCGGCGAGCGGTCCGCGAGGCCGCCCTCGATGGTTTCGAGCGGCGCGTCGAGCCAGGCCACGTGGAGGTAGCCCAGGGCCGCGAGCGCCGCCGCCGCGCGCGCCGCCGCGGCAGCATCGTCCGCAACCACCAGCACCGCGGCGTCACGCGGCGGCAGTTCGGCGCGGCGCTCGCGGAACTCGGGGGCGGGGACGTTGCCGCTGCCCGCGAGGTGCCCGGCGGCGAACGCCTCGGGCGAGCGCGCGTCGAGCACCGCGCGGCCGGGGTTGCGCCCGGGGACGTCCGCGGCATCGAGGCGCTCGATCACGACGCTCGGGAGTCGGACGGGACGTCGCGGCAGTTCACGACCGGGATCGGCTCGCCGTGGGGGCAGCGGCGGGGATGGCCGGGGAAGGAGCGGATGCCGTGGGTGAACTCGTGATCGATGATGTGCTCCCTGCGGCCGGCGGCCAGCCCGACCTCGGGCTCCGGCAGGTGCATGGCGGAGGCGAGCCGCAGCTCGGCCGGCCTTCGCCGACGCCGCGGGCCCCGCGCCCGCTCACTTCGTGCGGCACCTTGGACGAAAGCCAGGAGCGCCGTCAAGACGCCCAAGCGGTTGACCGCCTCGCCCGCCGCCGCCCATACTGCTTCGCGGCCCTGGAACCCTCATGACGTGAGACCGCTCGCCGGCGTTGTGCTGCTCCTCCTCGCCGCCGCGTACCCAGCCGAGGCGCGCACGGACCGCCCGCCGACCGGGCGCGCGGCGCGGGCCCAGCGTCTCTACGACGAAGCGCTCGGCTACATCGCGCGCAGCACTATCGAAGCCCGCCGCCTCGCGATCGCCGACCTCGAGCAGGCGACGCTGATCGATCCCGGCAACCCCGAGATCGAGCTGACGCTGGCCCGCGTCTACTACCAGGCCGGGTTCCTCAAGAACGCCCGGCTGCGCTTCGAGCGCGTGGCCCGCCTCGCCCCGACGGACGCCGACGCGCGCTTCGGTCTCGGCCAGGTGTGGCGCAGGGACTGGCTCAAGTACCTGGAACCCGCCGCGCTCGACCGTGCGGTGGAGAACTTCTCGACCGCCGCGCGCCTCCGCTCCGATCAGTGCGACCCCTGGCTCATGCTGGTGCCGCTACTGCTCGAGCAGCACAACCTGGGGGCCGCCTCGGCCGCGGCGGAGCACGCCGCGGACGCGGCGCCCGAGCGGCCGGAAGCGGAGCTGGCGCTGGCCATGACCTCCTATCGCAGCGGTCAGGCGGGTCGCGCCGCCGATCTGTTCCGGCGCGCGATCCCGCGTCTGCCCAAGCTCGCCCGCGAGCGGTTCGAGGACATCAGCCCGGTGGCGAGCGAGCAGGACACGGTGGCGCTGCACCGGCTGGATGCCGCCGGGCAGCGCGAGTTCGTCCGGCGTTTCTGGCGAGAGCACGACCCCGACCTGACGACGCCCGAGAGCGAGGCCCAGCTCGAGTACTGGGCGCGCGTGACCCAGGCGTACTTCCTGTTCTTCGATGCGCACCGTCGCGAATGGGACGAGCGCGGCGAGGTCTACGTGCGCTACGGCCCGCCCGAGGGTGCCGAGTACAATCCGCTCGGTGAGCGGCTCAGCGTCCGCTTCGGCACGGTGGGGGAGTTCCCCGCGAACGTGCTGCGCTGGGACTACCCCAGCCTCGGCATGACGGTGACGATGCAGGATCGGCTGCTCTCCGAGTACTACCTGCTGCCGATCACGCGGGACTACGATCCCGATCCGAGGCCGGACCCCGACTCGCTCGCAGCGCGCTCGGGCTCCCTCGCCACGCGCGGCGGTCGTGGCGTTTTCCCGCGGCTGCCCCCCGGCGTGCGGCCGCTTCCGGTGGAAGGCGCGATCACCCGCTTCGAGGCCGCCGGCGCGCCGCGGCTGCTGGCCCAGATCGAAACCCCGGGCGGCCCCGGCGGGGACCTCAAGGCCGAGTGGGTGGTGGTGGACAGCGCGCAGCACGAGGTGGCGCGCGCCGGGCGGGAGCTGTCGCCGTCGCCGTGCGACGCGACCGAGCTGCGGGTGGCGGACTTCGCGACCGAGCTGCCGGCGGGCCGCTACACCGTGGGGATCGCGGTGAATGACGAGGCGGGCCGCCGCGGGGTCTATCGCGAGAACGTGACCCTCGGGTCGCCGGCGGAGGGGCTGGCGCTCAGCGACGTGGCGGTCTCCTGCGGCTCGCCGCCGGTGGGCGAGCGGACGGTGCGCCTGGCACCCAACCCGGCCGCGCGGGTGGAGGGGAGCGAACCACTGGTCGCCTATTTCGAGGTCTACCGGCTGCGCCCGGGGAGCAACGGTCAGTCGCGCTTCCAGTACGTCTACACCGTGCGCTCCGCGGAGAAGGACCCGCGGATCTGGATCCAGCGGCTGCTGGCGCCGCGGGCGCAGCCGCCCGAGATCTCGGCGAGTCGCGAGGAGGAGAACGCGGGGCCGCTGCGCCGGCAGTTCGTCTCGGTGCCGGTCCAGTCGCTGCCCCCGGGGCGCTACTGGCTGGAGATCACGGTGCGCGACCTGATCGCGGGCACCGAGGCCGGCGGCCGGGCGTCCTTCGTGCGGCCCGGCCCGGAGCCGCTCCGCAACTGATGTTACGGCAATAGGTTGGCGGCCAGCTCACGCCGCGAAACTCCGCTGAAGGTGCCGCCGCGCCCGTCCGATACCTTTGGTGTGGACCGCAGATGGCGGCCGCACAGGGACGATCATGACCGACGGCGAGACCAAGACCCGCATTCTCATCGTGGACGACGAGGCCGACCTCGTCGCCGTGCTCCGCTTCGGGCTCGAGATCGAAGGCTTCGAGGTGCTCGACGCGGGGGATGGCGAAGACGGCCTGCGCCTGGCGCGCGAGCAACGGCCGGATCTCATGTTGCTCGACCTCATGCTGCCCAAGCTCGACGGCTACCAGGTGTGCCGCGCGCTCAAGTTCGACGTGCGCTACAAGGCGATGCCGATCTTCATCCTGAGCGCCCGCTCGGGCGACCAGGACCGGCGTCTCGCCCGTGACATGGGCGCCGACGCCTTCATCACCAAGCCCTACGACCTCAAGGACCTGGTGGGCCGCATCCGCACCCGGCTGCGCCTCCCCGAGCGCGACAAGAAGGCTGCCTAGCGCCGCAGCCTTCAGGCGCGCGGCGCGCCCGACCCGGCGTGCGCCGCGGCGAGAATCTCCCGCATCTCCTCGTGCAGGTGTCCGTTGCTGGCGAGAATCTGCCGGCCGTCGAGGCGGAAGGGACCGTCCAGGTAGTCGGTCACCCGGCCGCCCGCCTCGCGCACGATCAGCACCCCGGCCGCCATGTCCCAGGGTGCCAGGTGTCCCTCCCAGAAGCCGTCGAACCGCCCCGCGGCGAGGTAGCACAGGTTGAGCGCCGCCGAGCCGTCGCGGCGGATGCCCTGGGCGCGGGAGAGGAACGCCTGGAACGCCGGCAGGCTGCGCTCCGGGTGCTCGCGCACGTCGTAGGGGAAGCCGGTGACGAGCAGCGCGTCCTCGACCCGCGCCACGTCGGAGACGCGGAGGACGTCTGCATTGAGGGTGGCGCCGCCTCCGCGCGAGGCGGCGAACAGCTCCTCGCGCACCGGGTCGAAGACCGCGGCGGCCGCCAGGTCGCCCTCGACCTCGACCGCCAGCGAGACCGCGAAGAAGGGGTAATTGTGAGCGAAGTTCGTGGTGCCGTCGAGCGGGTCCACGAGCCAGCGCACCGCCGAGCCGGCGTGCGCACCCGACTCCTCGGCCAGCACGGCGTGGCCGGGGAAGCGCTCGACGATGCGCTCGAGCAGCAGGCGCTCGGCGCGGCGGTCGTACTCGGTCACGAGGTCGATGCGTCCCTTGCGCTCGGGCGCGTGGGTGCGCCCGTAGCCCTCGCGCAGGATGGCCCCCGCGGCGCGCGCGAACTCGACCGCCGCCGCGCGCAGCACTGCGGGATCGCGGTCGCTCACGCCGGGCCCCGCGCGGCGCTGTGGATGCAGAAGCGGTTGTAAGGGCACCAGCCGCAGTTGCGCGGGTCGGGCCGCGGCGGGAACCGGGCGGCGCGGATGCCCGCCGCGGCCTCGTCGATGCGCGCGCGCGCGCGGTCGAGATGATCGGGCTCGACTTCGGCGCGCCCCACCACGCCGGGGCCCACGTAGTCGAGCTCCACCGCCTGCGGCGTCACGTCGCGCGTCTCCTGGTAGCCGAGCGCGTAGAGCCCGAGCTGTCCGTTGCGCAGGCTCTCCTTCGCCTTCTCGTCGGCCTTGTCGGGGTCGTCCACCTCGGAGCTCTTGTAGTCCACCAGCACGATCCCCTCGGGCCGCTCGTCGATCCGGTCCCAGCGGCCGACGATCAGGTTGGCGCCGTGGCGGAAGCGGAAGTCCATCTCGATCGCGAGCGGCACGCGTGCCGCGGCCTGCTCGCGCGCGACGAAGCGGCGCAGGGTCGCGCGCCCGGCCTCGAGCCGGCGCTCCTCGTGGTCGCGCGAGAGGAACCCCTCGCTCGACCACGCGCCCTCGAACGCGGCGATGACGTCGTCGGCCGTGATCGGAAGGCCCTTCATGCGGTGCTGGTGGTAGACCTTGATGGCGTGGTGGACCGCGTTGCCGTACATGAACGCCGGGTCGCTCGCCAGCGGCACGTTGGCGACGTGGGCGTAGCGGTACTTGAGCGGGCAGGTGAGGTAGTCGTCGATGCGGTTGTTCGAGAGCTGGAGCGGCGCGTCGCCGGGGAGCGGCGCGATCTCGGCCGGGGGCGGCTCGGCGGCGGGAGCGTAGCGCGCGATGGACTCGCGCGGCGAGGCCGGGGCTGCGGGCGGCGGCAAGGCCGGGAGCGCCAGCGCCTCGAGCACGAAGCGGCTCGGCTTGTGCAGGCGCTTGCCGCCGTAGTCCGCGG
>MFFQ01000107.1:12429-24141 GCA_001780165.1 Candidatus Eisenbacteria bacterium RBG_16_71_46
GCCGGTCGCGCGCGCGCGTCATGCCGACGTAGAACAGGCGCCGCTCCTCGCGGTAGTGGTCGTCGGCGTCGTCGCCGCTCCCGGCCCGCAGCTCGGGCGGGAACGGCATCGGATTGCCCTGGCGGTAGCGGGGGAAACGGCCCTCGACCAGGTGGACCAGGTAGACCACGGGAAACTCGAGCCCCTTCGCGTTGTGGGCGGTGAGCAGGTGGACCGCGTCGTCCTCGACCTCGATCTCGGCCGCGGCCGGGTCGTCGCCCATCTCGATCAGCAGATCGAGGTGGCGAATGAAGGGGCCGACGCGGTCCACCTGCAGCAGCGGCCCGACGCGCGCGACGATGCCGAAGAGCTTGTTGAGGTTCTGGACCCGTTCGAGCGACTCCGCATCCTCGCTCTTGGTGAGCCGGCGCAGCAGCCCGCTCTCGGTGACGAACTCGTAGAGCACCTCCGAGGTCGGCCGGCGCAGCGCGCTGGCCGAAAGCCGGCGGTGGAGGTCGAGGAAGCGGCCCACCGCCTCGCGCGTCACGGCGGCGAGGTCGTCTCCCGCGACGGCCTCGGCCGCGAGCGCCAGGAAGCCCCGGTTGAGCCGGCGCGCGCGCGCGCCGAGGCGTGCCAGGTCCGCCGGGTCGGCGCCGAACAGCGGATCGCCCAGCGCCATGTGGACCGCCGCCCCGTCGTCGGGGTCGGCGAGCACCCGCAGCAGGTTGAGGCACAGGTGCACCTCGGGGCGCGCGTAGAGTCCGCGCAGGCCGACGCGGTGGAAGCGAATGCCGCGCAGCTTCAGCGCCTGGGCGAACGGGTCGAGGCTGGCGTGCGCCCGCGCCAGCACCGCGAAGTCGCGCGCCCGCCGCTCGCCGGCGGCGAGCGCGCGCTCGATCTCGCCCGCGACCGCGTCCGCCTCGTCGCTCGCGGTGCGCACCGCGAGGTGCTCGATCTCGCCCGGGATTCCGCGGTCGGCCAAGAGGCGCTTGTCGTAGCCGAGCGTGGCCTCGAGCCGCGCCGGATTGTTTTCCTGGATGAGCCGGTGGGCCAGGTCGAGGATCCGCTGGCCCGAGCGATAGTTGCGGCGCAGCACGAGCACGCGCGCACCGGGAAAGGTCTCGATGAAACCCAGCAGGTTCTCGACCTTGGCGCCGCGGAACCGGTAGATGCTCTGGTCGTCGTCACCCACCACCGTGAGGTTGCGCCGCTCGCCGGCCAATAGCTTCACCAGCTCGAACTGGACGTGGTTGGTGTCCTGAAACTCGTCCACGAGCATGAAGCGGAAGCGCTCCTGGACCTCGCGCCGGAGGTAGGGCCGCTCGCGCAGCAGGCGCAACGCGAGGCTGATCTGTGCGCCGAAGTCCACCCGCCCATGGGCCAGCAGCAGGCGCTGGAACGCGGCGTAGCCCCGCGCCTTCTCGCGCTCGGCGGCGGCGCGATCGCGGAGCGCGGGATCGTCGCCCGCCTCGGCCTCGAGCCGCTGGGCGAAGGCCTCGTACGCCTCCGGTGACACGTCCTGGTCGCGGGCGCGGTCGAACAGCGTCACCAGCGCGCGCAGGTGAGCGTCGGGATCGCCGAGCGGCAGGTAGCGGTCGAGGCCGAGCTCGAACAGCCGTTCGCGCAGGAACACCAGGATCTCGGCCGGGGTCTCGACGCGGAGCTGCGAGGTGAGGCCGAGCTCGACGGCGTGCTCGCGCACCAAGCGGTCGCAGAAGGCGTGGAAGGTCGAGATCGTGGCGCCCACCAGGCCGTAGGGCACGAGCACGTCCACCCGCGCCTCCATCTCGGCCGCGGCCTTCTCGGTGAAGGTGAGGGCGAGGATCTCCTCGGGGCGCGCGCGCTTGGTGGCGATGAGCCAGGCGATGCGCCGGGTGATGACCTGGGTCTTGCCGGTGCCGGCGCCGGCGACGATGAGCAGCGGACCGTCGCCGTGAGTGACGGCGGCGAGCTGCTCGTCGTTGAGGCCCTCGGGAATGCTCTCGACCGAGGAGGTGGGGGAGGAGGGCGGCGAGACCGCGGCCATCACCGCAACCGCGGCGGCAGCGGGTCGAGCGGCGCGTGGTTGAGCCGGCGGGCGCCGCCGCGCTCCACCACGACGAGATCCTCGAGCCGCACGCCGAAGCGGCCGGGCAGATAGATCCCGGGCTCGATGCTGTGCACCATGCCCTCCACCAGGGGCTCCCGATTGCCGGCGGCGATGTAGGGAGGCTCGTGCACCTCGAGCCCCACGCCGTGCCCGGTGCGGTGGACGAAGTACTCGCCGTAGCCCGCGCGCTCGATGACCTGGCGCGCCGCGCGGTCCACCGCCTGCGGCTCGGCGCCCGCTCCCGCGGCGGCGATCCCCGCGTCGCGGGCCCGGTTCACCACGTCGTAGACGCGCTCGGCGTCGGGCGGTGGGACGCCGAGCCAGAACGTGCGCGTGATGTCCGAGCCGTAGCCGCCAGTGAACGCCCCGAGATCGAGCAGCACCACGTCCCCCTCCTCGATCGTGCGCCGCGACGTGAAGTGGTGCGGGAGCGCCGAGTTCGGGCCGCTGCCCACGATCTCCCAGGCGTCCGTGTCGCCGGCCACCTCGAAGCGGGAGAGGATGAATGCGCCCACCTCGTGCTCGGTCATCCCCGGCCGCACGAAGTCGGCGGCCTGCTCCATGATCCGGTCGGCGTTGGCGGCCGCCTCCTCCATCAGACGAATCTCCAGGGAGTCCTTGACCGCGCGCATCCGCGCCAGCGCGCGGGTGGCCGGGCGGCAGCGGGCGCGGGCCGCGAGGCGCAGCAGCGGCTCGGCGCGCAGGCCCTCGCCGACCAGCACCGCCGGGCCGCGGGTGAGGTCCATCCGCCGCTGGAGCCGGGCGAAGGCATCCTCGCCGTCCGCCCACACCTCGAGTTCGAGCCAGGGGCAGGCGGCCGCCAGCGCGTCGGACTCGAGACGCGGGACCAGGCAGAAGGGCTCTCCGTGGCGCGGCAACGCGAGCGCGACCAGCCGTTCGGTGGATCGCGCGACGGCGCCCGTGAGCCAGCGGAAGTCCGCCGAGGGCGGCACCAGCAGCCAGTCCGCGCGCAGTTCCTGCAGGGCGTGGCGGGCGCGCCCGAAGCGCTCCTGGTGTCGCGATGCGGTCACCTGGGCGACGCTAGCACGCTGGAGAAAAGTCGGTCAACGCGCGCCCCGGCAGGGCGCCATGGCACTTCGGCTTGTGAGCCGCGCCCGCTCTGACTAGACTCCCGGCGCCCATGCCCATGCGATCGCCGCATTGCCCCGGAGCCGCGTCTCGCGCCCGCGCCCTCGGCGCGGCCGCATGGCTCACGCTGGCCGCGGGTTGCGCCTCGCCGCCGTCCGCGCCCACCGTCGTGGACTGGGTGATCGCGCGCCCACGGCCCGCCTGCGATCCCGGCGCGCCTCCCGAGGCGATGCGCTGGGCGATCGAGCGCCTGCTCACCCGCGGGCTGGTGGACGAGGACTCGAGCGGCAGCATCGTTCCCGCCGCCGCGCAGCGCTACGAGGTCTCGGACGACGGCCGGGTCTACACCTTTCACCTCGCGCCGGCGCTGGTGTTCGCCGACAGCTCGCCGTGCGTGAGCGCCGACTTCCGCCGCGCCCTCGAGGCGGGGCTCGAGCGCACCGACCACGCCACGCAGGCGTGGCTGCTGGGCTCGGTGATCGGCGTGGACCGCGTGCGGCCGGGGCGTGTGCCGGATCTGGGCATCGAGACCCCCGACGACCGGACGCTCGTGCTGCGACTGTCACGTCCCGACTCGCTGCTGCTGCGCAAGCTCGCACTGCCCGGCGTGAGCGCGCCCTGGTCGCAGCGCTCGGGCGTGGCGGACTGGGACGGGATGCGCGGCCTCGGCCCCTACCGGGTGGTGTCCGCGGACGGCGAGCGCATGACGCTGGCGCGCTTCGCGGGTTGCAGCTGGGGGCGCTTCGGCGGGTCCGATACGCTGCGATTGCGCTTCGCGACGAACGAGGCGCGGGTCCGGGCGCTGCTGCGCGCCGGGCGGGCCGACCTGCTGTGGCCGACGCCCCCCGGCATGATCGGAGAGGCCCTGCCCGGCCGCTACCGCTGGGAGCGGCGGGTCGCCGATCCGCTGCGGTTCCTGCTGCTGGTGATGCGCGCGGACGTGCCGCCGACCTCGCGGCCGGCCGCGCGGCAGGTGCTGTCGCACGGGCTGAATCGAGCGGACATCCTGCGCGCGCTGGGTCCCGGCGGCCGCGACCTCGGGGCCTGGATCTCCGGGGCGCCGGCCTTCGCGTTCCCGCGGCTCGACACCCGTGCGGTCAACGTCTGGATGTCCCGCGGTCGATTCGGCCGCTCGTTCCACGTCGCCATGGCCTACGACGCCGACGGGATGGGTGAGGCGGTCGCACGCGAGCTCCAGGGGGAATGGTCGCGATTCAGCCTCTCGGTGGAGCTGCGGCCGCTCCGGGGGGAGGCCCTGGCCAAGGAGATGCTGCGCGGAAGGGCGCAGCTCCTGCTGGTGGAAAGCCAGGCGCTCTTCGACCACGTGACGGCCGAGTTGGCCGCCCTGGTGACCCCGTCGCGCGGGCCCGCGCTGGGCGCGTTCCGCACCGGCTGGCGCACCCGGGCCTTCGATCCCTGGCTCGCGCCCTCCGCGGCGGCCCGGTCGCCCGAGACCAGGCTGGCCCAGGGTCGCCTGGAGGAGGAACGGGTGGCGCTCCCGCTGGCCCGACTCCCCTGGTCCTGGGTGGCCCGCCAGGGGGGCCCGGTCGCGGGATTTCACCCGCATTATGGGCCGGATCTCGCGCCCCGGGTCACGGCGAGGCCCAGCAGCCGTTAATGCATTGACCCGGGCCCGTATGGTTCCGTATCGTTAGGCTATACGCACCGACCTTACGGGCACCCCCCCCAACCCTGGACCACATCTATGCAGCGCCCGAGTTGTGCGCATCTCCCTCCGGCCGCGATTTCCCAACACCGTCAGCCCAGCACCGACCAGGTCTTCCCACCACCGCGAGGGTCCTCACCCATGGAGTCCCGGAAGATTCTCATCCTCGTGGCGGCCATCGCCGCCCTCGCGTGCGCGGCGCCCGCATGGCCGGCCACGACGATCGAGCGCGAGTACCGCTTCGGCCCCGACGACATCTCGATCGTGCGGGGCGCGGACGCCACCGAAGTCCGCCTTCGCGGAGGAATGCGGGAGTTTGCCCCGGGCCGGCCCGACTTGCCGTGGAAGGCAGAGCGCGTGGACCTGCCCGCGGGGCAGCGCGTCTCCGGGATCGAGGTGATTGCCCTCGAGACCTCGCCCCTGGCGGACGCCGTGCGCGTCCCGAGCGCGATCGAACCCACGCCGGGACTCGGTCCGGTACAGCGCACCCCGCCCGATCCTGCGGTCTACGGAGTCGATCGTTTCGAGCCCGAGGCGCCGGTGCGTCTCGGCCCCCAGGGATTCGAGCGCGGCACCGCCGTGGCCTGGCTCCAGGTGAGTCCCACGCGCTGGAATCCGGTGAGCGGACGACTCGAGCGGGTGAGCCGCGTGCGCGTGCGCCTCGCGCTCGAGCCGAGCGACGCGACGCCGCTGCGGCGCGAGCGCGTGGTCCCCGACCGCGGTCGGGACGGCCTGCCGGTCTCGCCGGGTAGCTCCGCGCCGGGCCGCTCGTCGGCGTCTGCGCCGGGCCGGCCCCAGGCCGCGCCGTTCAAACCCACCCAGATCCCGTCGCTGCTGGGGAGTCCGGTGGAATACTTGATCATCACCAACGACGCCATGGCCGCGACTTTCCAGCAGCTCGCCGACTGGAAGACCCAGAGCGGCCTGCCCGCCGTCGTGCGCACCACGTCGTTCATCCGCCAGGAGTACCCCTTCGGCGCCGACGACGCCGAGCGCATCCGCCTCTTCATTCGCGACGCCTACGCCCGCTGGGGCACGCAATGGGTCCTGCTCGGAGGGGACACCCAGATCATCCCCACCCGCCAGGGCTACACCACCTTCTATGGCAGCGAGTACATCGCGACCGACCTCTACTATTCGTGCCTCGACGGTAACTGGGACGCCGACGCCGACAGCATCTACGGTGAGGGGTACTTCTCGGTCAGCATGCCGGGCGACGACGTGGACCTGCTGCCCGAGGTGTGGGTCGGACGCGCCCCGCCCACGACCGTGCAGGAAGCCCAGCGGTTCGTGGACAAGACCCTCATGTACGAGCGCACCCCGGTGCCCGACTACATGACCCGCATGCTGTTCTTCGCCGAGGTGCTGTTCCCCCAGAACTGGTCCCCGGGCATGAGCACCTCGCTCGATGGCGCCGAGCTGGCCGAAGAGGTGCTGCCGTCGGTCCAGACGAACCCGGCGATGCATTACGCGCGCCTGTACGAGAACTACACCGATCCGCGCTGGGAGCCGGGGGCACTGCGCGAGACCCGCGCGGCGGTGCTCGACTCGCTCAACTATGGTTACAACATCGCGGTCCACATCGGGCACGGCTACCGCAACGTGATGTCGGTCGGCGACGGCGCCCTGGGCAACGCCGACGCGATGGGGCTCACCAACGGCAACCGGCTGATCAACCTCTATGCCATCAACTGCACCTCGAACGCGATCGATTTCCCCTGCATCGGCGAGGCGTTCATCCACGCCCCCAACGGCGGGGCGGTGACGAACGTCGGCTCGACGCGCTTCGACTTCCCCACCGCGGGACGCGCCTACCAGGATGAATACTTCCGGCTGTTGTACGAGGACAGCGTCACCGCGGTCGGGGAGCTGCAGGCCAGGCAGAAGCTGCCGTTCATCGCCTTCTCCACCTACGACGGCGTCAACCGCTGGACCCAGATGACCCTGTTGCTGCTCGGAGATCCGGAGCTGCGCCTGTTCATCGGCACCCCGCGCACGCTCGCGGTCGGCGCGCCGGCCTCGATCGTGGCCAGCGACACCGGGTTCGCGGTCAACGTCATGGTGGGAGGCCAGCCGTTGCTCGGCGCGCGCGTCACCGCCTACAAGCCGGGCGCGGACTACTTCAGCACGCTGACCGACGGCGCCGGGAACGCCTGGATCTCGTTCCGGCCCGACGCCCCCGGCAGCCTGACGCTCACGGTGACCGGATTCGACTGCGTGCCCTCCCAGGCCACGGTGCCGATCACGGCCAGCGGGCAGCCGGTGCTCGCCAATCAGGCCTGCGTGGTGGACGACGACAACGTCGGCGGCACGGTCGGAAACGGGGACGGGTTGTTCGATGCGGGGGAGACCGTCGACCTCATCATCCCGCTCAAGAACAACGGCGGATCCACGGCGACCAACGTCCAGGGCACGCTCAGCACCACGGACTTCCTGACCACGATCGCGGTGCCGAACGCCTCTTACGGCGACGTCGCGGCCTCGGCCACGGTGAATCCGGTCGCGGGTTTCCGGGTGACCGTCCCGTTCAACGCGCCCGACCAGCACGAGATCCCCTTCGCGCTCCATCTCACCGACGGCGGCGGCGGGGTCTACGATCGCGATCTGCAGCTGGTGTTGAGAGCGCCCGAGCTGCGGGACAACGGGTACATCGTGCAGGACCTCGCGGGGAATTCCGACGGCAAGCCAGATCCCGGCGAGACCGTGACCTATACGATCAAGCTGCGAAACCTCGGCACCGGGATCGCCCGCGGTGTGGTCGCCAAGCTGCGCAATCACGACGGGCTCGCGGCCGTGACCGACAGCATGTCCATCTTCAATGACATCCTGGCCGGGGAGGAGAAGACCGCGGACGGCGTGACCTTCAGCCCCGGCAGCTATGCCGCCAAGCTGGAGCTCGAGCTGTCCGACCAGTACGGGGTGCTCGGGAGCCGTCTCATCGACATCCAGGCGCCCGCCCCGCCGACGGACTTGATGGGCCAGGGCGCCACGAACGACGTCAAGCTGACCTGGGCGAAGTCGTCGGTCCCCGACCTGTTCGGGTACAACGTCTATTCCTCGACCTTGCCCTCCGGACCCTTCGTCCAGCGCAACCCGGTGCCGACGGACCGCATCGCGTACTACCTCGCCGACGGACTCGCCCCCCTCACCCTCTACTACTTCCGGGTCACCGCGGTGGATTCCTCGAGCAACGAGTCGAGCCCCTCGGCGGTGATCTCGACCAGCACCAACCCGCCGGCGCACGCCATCTTCCCGATCCCGATGGACGGCAACACGCCGGGATCGGTGGCGGTGGATCACGTCTATTCCGGCTATCCGATGGCGATCGCGGCGGGCGCGACGAAGCTCTTCGTCTGGCACCCGGATGGCACGTTCCCGGTGGACGCCGACGGCCAGGGCACCACCTCGGGCGATTTCTCGATCCTGGGCGACTACTACGCGGCCGGTCCATCGATCGGCGACCTCGACGGCGACGGGATCGCTGAAATCGTCGGCACGACCTGGACCTCCAAGTCGGCGTACGCGTTCGATCGCTTGGGCAACCTGCTCCCCGGGTGGCCGCTGCTGGCGGCGGACAACATCTGGTCGTCGGCGGTGATCGGCGATCTGGACGGCGATGGCCAGCAGGAGATCGCCTTCGGCAGCAACAGCAACATGTTCTACGTCATGCGGGGAAACGGCACCGAGTGGATGGACGGTGACTCCAACCCGGCCACGGTGGGCGTGTTCAAGGTGATCGGTGCCGGAGCCAACTACGGCACGCCGGCGATCGTTGATCTCGACAACGACGGCCAGAAGGAGATCATCTACGCTGGCGCGGACGCCAAGCTCTATGCCTGGCATCCCAACGGGACCAACGTGACGGGGTTCCCGGTGCAGCTCAACGCCCCCGTCACCGCGTCCGTGGCCGTCGGCTACCTCGACGGCGCGGGTGACCCGATGCTCGAGATCGTCGTGCCGACCGTCGGCGACTCCGTCTACGTCTTCGAGGCCAACGCGGCCCGCCGCACCGGCTGGCCGAAGGGGGTCAAGACCGGCGGATCGAGCAAGACGCCTTCACCGGCGCTCGCGGACATGAACGCCGACGATTCCCTCGATGTAGTCTTGGCCGGCACCAACGGCGGCGTCTATGTCTACGATCGCAACGGCGCGATCATCGCGCCGTTCAACAACGTGCGATACAGCACTTACACCAGCGGCGCGAGCGAGAGCAGCCCGGTGGTCGCCGACATCAACGGCGACGGGCGCCCCGACATCGTCGTCGGCAGCGAGGACGTCACGCTCACCGCGATCAGCGGAATCAGCGGCACGATCCTGCCCGGATTCCCGATCGCGCTCGACGGCGAAGTCCGCAGCACGCCGGCGCTGGCGGACATCGACGGCGACGGGCTCAGCGAAATCGTGCTTGCCGGCTGGGACAAGAACCTCTACGTGTGGGACTACGACTTCCCGTTCTCGCCCGGCGCCACGCCACCGTGGCCGCAGTTCCACCACGACGCGCGGCGCACCGGCTTCGCCTCGAGCCCGGCGTTCGTCGCCGTCGACGGCGCTCCGCCGGCACCGGCGCGGGTCGAGCTGGCGCCCCCTTACCCGAACCCGGCGCGGGTCTCGGCCGGTCTTCGCTACTCCATTCCCGCGGACCACGCCGGAGCGCCGTACGAGCTGGCGATCTACGATCTCTCGGGACGCCGGGTGCAGCGGGTCGAGCGGGGCATCGCCCGCTCCGGGCGCTTCTCGGCCCAGTGGAATCTGCGCGACGAGAGCGGCACGCCGGTGCGGAACGGGATCTACTTCCTGCGCTTCGCGATCGGCGGAAAAGTGTTCTCGACTGCGAAATTCGTGGTCATGCGTTAACGCCGGCGGCGGGCGCACGGTCGCGAGCAGGCGCGGGCGGGCTCTGCGGGGCTCGCCCGTATCCGTTCGGCCCGTCGGCTTGACCGGTCCTCGCGGCGGCTCGTAGTGTGCGCGCGGCCACCGTCGCGTCTCGCCCGGGAGAGATCGCCGCCATGAGTGTTCGCGTCCGCTTCGCCCCCAGCCCCACCGGCTTTCTCCACGTGGGCGGCGCCCGCACCGCCCTCTACAACTATCTCTTCGCGCGCGGCCAGGGTGGCGTCTTCATCCTGCGGATCGAGGACACCGACGCCGCCCGCTCCACCGAAGCATCGCTCGCCGCGATCCTCGAGGGCCTGCGCTGGCTCGGGCTCGAATGGGACGAGGGCCCGGGGGTCGGTGGGACGCACGGACCGTACTTCCAGTCGCAGCGTCGCGAACGCTACCGGGCTCATGCCGACGCCCTGCATGCCGCCGGGAGCGCCTATCCCTGCTACTGCACCGCCGCGGAGCTGGAGCAGCGGCGCGAGGCGCAGGCCGCGCGCGGCGAGCCGCCGCGCTACGACGGGCGTTGCCGCGGACTGGATGCCGCCGCGCGCGCGCGGCTCGAGGCCGAGGGCCGGCAAGCGGCGCTGCGCTTCGCGCTGCCGGGGGCGGCGGAAGTGGCGTGGGACGACATCGTGCGCGGGCGGGTGGCATTCCAGAGCGAGCTGCTCGACGACTTCGTCATCCTGCGCTCGGACGGGCTGCCGACCTACAACTTCGCCTGCGTGGTGGACGATCACGAGATGGACATCACCCATGTCATCCGCGGCGACGATCACATCTCGAACACCCCGCGCCAGCTGCTGCTCCATCAGGCATTCGGCTGGACGCCGAGCCGCTTCGCCCACGTGCCGATGATCCTGGGCGCGGACGGCTCGCGACTGTCGAAGCGCCACGGGGCCACCTCGGTGGCCGCCTACCGCGAGCTCGGCTACATCCCGGAAGCGATGGTGAATTTCCTGGTGCTGCTCGGCTGGTCCTACGACGGCAAGCAGGAGCTGTTCAGCCTCGAAGACCTGGTCCGCCGCTTCCGCCTCGAGCGGGTGGGGTCGAACCCCGCGATCTTCAATCTCGAGAAGCTCGAGTGGATGAACGGCCAGCACCTGAGGCTATTGCCCGAGCCCGAGCGCGTTCGGCGCGTGGAGGAGTTCCTGGCGGCCCGCGGCCACGATCTCTCCGCGCGGTCGCCGGAGTGGCGCGCGGCGCTGGTGCGGGCGATCGGAAGCCGGCTCAAGACCCTGACCGATGCCGAGGGCTACGGCGGCTTCGTCCTGCGCGACGATCTGACGCTGGATCCCGCGGCGTGGAGCGAGCTGCTGGAGCGCGGCGAGGTCGGCCCGCGCCTGCAGGCGCTGGCCGAGCGGATCGCCGCCGACGGCGATTTCTCCCTCGAGAGCCTCGAGCGCGAGACGCGCGGGCTGGCGGTCGCGCTCGACATCAAGGCCGGGGATCTGATGTCGGCGGCGCGCGTGGCGCTCACCGGGCGCAAGGTGGCCCCGGGGCTGTTCGAGGTGATGTGGCTGCTGGGGCGGGAACGGACCCTCGCGCGGCTGCGGGACGCCGCGGCCCGCTGGGAGAGCGAATCCCCACACGCGCGGGTGTGAGGGCAGCCCCCGGGGCGCGCGGCTTGCCTCGCCTTCGATCGCTCTGATAACTTCCGCGCCTCTCCGCTGCCCGGTGGTGTAACGGTAGCACGGCTGGCTCTGGACCAGTTAGTCGAGGTTCGAATCCTTGCCGGGCAGCCAATTTCCGCGCCGGCGTCCCGCGCGGGAGCGGGGATCGCGCCTGATGTCTCGCGGGACCGCCGGGATGGTGGTGCCCGCCGGGGCGGAGGCGCGCCGCGGAGGCCTCTGCGCGGTCGACCGCGCGCGGTCCGCGGGTTGACCTCGCCGGAACGGATGCTTATCCTGCGCGCCGCCTGCGACGCGCGCGACGCGGGTCCGTGGCGCTATCGTCTAGGGGTCCAGGACAGGTGGTTCTCAGCCATCAGACCGGGGTTCGAATCCCCGTAGCG